>NZ_JASNVZ010000004.1:0-306477 GCF_049311085.1 Sphingomonas sp. 3-13AW
GCATCATGGGCGGCGGCGGCGGTGCTGCCGGTTCGCCGAAGTTGAAGGTCAGGCCGCCCATGATGCTGTGCGACCGGAAACGACCGTCATAGCCACGACCTGCGACGTCGACGAGCTTCACGTTCTCCGCGTTGAAGAAGCGATACTTCAGCGATACGTCGACCTTCTCGGACAGCGGCGCGCGAATGCCGGCGATTGCCTGCCACGCGAACACGGTGTCAGAGTCGTCGAGGAACGAGCCGTTCTCGTTCAGACGATAATCGCTAGCCTTGACGCGAGCGACACCGGCACCTGCACCGACGAAGCCGGACACGCCGTCGTCCTGGCCGAAGTCGAGCATGGCGTTACCCATGAACGACAGAGCCGACGTGCTGCCGCCTGCGTCATAGTCACCGGCGCCGACCGTGGTCAGAGCGCCGCCAGCCGTGTAGACCGGAATTGCGGTGGTGGAACGATAGCTATCGAGCGAAGCCTTACGATAGCTGACCTCTGCTTCGACGCGGAACGCGCCGAAATCGTAACCGACGAAGCCACCGACGTCATAACCATAGTCGTGATCGACGGTGGAAGTCCCACCAGCCGGAGTCGACAGGTCATAGTCGATATCTTCGACGATCATCGCGCCGCCTTCCACGCCCACATACCACGCGTTGTCGCGTGCAAGGGCGGGAGTTGAAAGCGCAGTGGTCGCGAGCGCCAATGTGACGGCAAGCTTCCGCATTCTATTCCCCTTTCATGGTTGTCCTACGGACAGCGCAAACTCACTACTTCGGCCTTCGTTTCCGCGCAAGCGAACAAAAACCACCACTGTTGCGGAACGGCAACAGTTATTAGGCGTTGCGCGCGACCAATCCATGCTCCCGAAGCGCGTCCAGAACATGCGCGATCGTAGCCCGAGCCTCAACATCCATCAGGGTGCCACCGGTCGCCATTGCGATTGGCGGCTGCTGCGGTCCGACGACCTGAGCCCCTCCCAAGAATAGAGCGGTGCCGTGCAGGCTGCCGACTGCCCACGCGCCCAATATCCGCCGCACCGCCATCCCCTCTGCGCGGCTCCACATCAACATCCCGTCACGGGGGCGAAGGAACCGCCAGCCGCCTTCCGACCAGGCGGCGATCCGATCCTCCTGCCCTGCCCACGTACCCGACGGTGCATCGCCAACGATCCAGCATTGTCCGGGCAACGGCGCCTCAGGCGGGTGGTTCTGTCCCACTGCCTCCACTTCAGGGTGAAGAAGGATGTCGAGCGCAAGCAATGCCTCGTTGTGCGTCATCTCCTTCTGCGCCTGTCCCGCGTGAAGCATCGGCAGCGCGAAGCGAGCTGTTCTATCCGTCATAGTAACCTCCGGTCAGGAGAGAAGAGCGAGCGCCGGTTCCGATGCCCCGTAGGTGCCGGTCTGCCGCACCTCAATGCGCACAGCCCCGGCTGCGACATCGGGAGGAACCCGAAAGGACGGGGCCGAGCATGTGAAACTCGCCTTCGGGCCGCCGACGCGGACGACCTCCACTGCATAGGCTTCGACATCTTCGGCCAGGGGCACGTCTATCCCGTCGCGCCACCACCACCCGCTGCGGCTCCGGCGCACCCAGCGTAGCTGCAGCGCCCCATCCGGCAGGACAGCGGCAAGCAGGTGCACCGGGGATGGTGGACGCAGCGACCGACCTGTCACAGCAACTGCCGCTGCCGCGCCCTCTTCGCCGTCGCCGATGCCCGATGCGCGCAGCCTCAACTGCACGCCTTCCCCCACACGATTGGGTTCGAACCAGCAGACCCTGTCCTTCTGGAGGAGCGCGAACCGATCGCCCACCTGCTGCGTGCCGATTGCCGCTTCGGTTCCACGCCGCCCCCGCCAGAGTCGCCGCAATTGCCAATGACGCGGCGCCACCTGCACCGCCTCGCCGAACTGGATCAGTTCATCCCCAACGATCGCCAGGTTTGCGCTAAGGTCCATCGCCGTCGCAGTCGCGCCTGCCAGCCCGACCGCGTCGTGCGGGAGCTCGACTTCGATGGTGGAGCGCCGATCCTCGAGCGTCGCCGGCGCGCCCTCCGGGACCCCGACAAGCCTGCCCAGCACCGCCGGCCCCGCCGTGCTGCCGATCGCTTGCCAACTCTGCCCATCGTCTTCGGACGCGAGAAGGGCGGCCCTGCGCCATCCCGGCAGGTCGCCGGAGGCCAGGATCGCCACACGCGGGGTGTTGGTGGTGCTCCCGTCGAGCGGCGGCAACTCGAACGCCGTCAGACGCGTCGGCCCATGCACCGCATCCAGCGCAAGGCTCGCGCGGCCGCTCGACGCAGCGCGGGCGCAGACGGGCGCGTCCACGATCCGCTTGAGCTCGAGCTTCAAAACCATGCGCTCGAACGTCCACCCCCGAACCCGCCACTGGCCCGGCTCGGAAGCGATCGTCACCCGATCGCCAGGCCTGATTGCAGCATCTCCCCAGTCGAGCGACACCCGCCGCGTCTCGCGCGCCAGGTCCAGTGCTTCCACCGCACTCGCCGCCAGGCCGCGCGCTCGTTCCGGCTCCAGGACCGCCGGCAACTCGATCCGTCGCGCCCGTCCCGTTGCGCCGGCACGGATCGCGCGCTGCACCCCCGTTTGATAGTCGCGGGATGCATCATAATAGCCGATCGTGACCTCGCCGGGCGCGCTGTCGCTGGCCGCAACCGCCCGCACACCGCGCGCTACCCCGTCACCCTCGAGACGGACGCCTGCATCGGCGATCTCCGTGGCGACGCCAGTGCCCGCGCATATGCCGTCTGCGCCCAGCCAATATCCCGCCGGCGCCAGCAGCCCCTCCACGGCAGCGCGCACGCTATCGCCCTGCGCGGAATAGCCGATCAGCGGCAGCGCCCCCTCGCCCGCCGGGATCGCGCGCCCGCTCAGTTCCTCGACCACCGCGCCCAGCGGTACCGGCGCAAAATCGGCTTCCACCTCGAACGTTAGCGACGGGATGCGATTTCCGAAGTCGGCGAGCTGTAGGCCCTCGAACACGGCATAGGCGCAGCCCCGATGCGCCGGCACCAGCCCCACGCCCTCTGCGGCCACCATCAGCGGGTCCGGCTCCTGTTCCTCTCCACCCAGGTGCAACCGGAAGCCCGTCTGCGCCTTCCAGTCCCCGGCTGCACCGCGAAGCATCTTCCCGTCGGCCCAGATCCGGCGCACCGCCAGGATTGGCCGCCCCGAAATCAGCACCGCGAAGTTCGCGGCGTAGCTGTAGCGCGTAGCGCCGGGCTGGCCCTTGCCCCCGCCTTCGTTGCTGCGGGCCTCGATCAGGTCGGTTGCCCATATGACGGATCCCGCCACCCGCATCCTGCCGAACAGCCGGGGAATCTGCGTCGCGTACGACGATGTCTGAACCGCCAGTTCGGTTAGCCGCGGCCCCTGCCGCGGTTTGCTCCCGAACAACAGGCTGCCATCGACGCTTCGCCCCAACGCAGCGCCCACGGCCGCGCCGATCGGCCCGCCGACGGCGCCGCCGACCACTGTGAGAACCAGCGTTGCCATCAGCCTCTCCCTTCCCACCGCCATGCGCTCAACAGCGCGAACGGCGGCTTGCCCGGCCGTTCCACGACCCGGCGCAGCATCGCATCCGCGTGAAGAAGTCCGATCTCGCTCAGGATCGCGAGGTGCAGTTGCTCCGGGCCTGCGCGCAGCAGCAGCACGTCGCCGGGTTCAGCACCCTCCACCCGCAACAGCCCCGCGTCCTTCAGCGCCGCCTGGGCTTTCGCCGCATCGCCCGAACGCAAGGCGTAGTCCGCGGGGATCCCGCCTTGATGGCCGTCCGCCGCCAGCGCGACCGCGACCAAGCCCACGCAATCAAGCCCCAGCGCCGGGTCCCGGCCGTGCAGGCGAAACCGACTGCCCAAGACCGCCCGCGCCGCGGCCACGACACGCCTGTTGCCGGTCATGCGCCGGGATACCGGGTCAGCAGGTCGATCCCCGGCAGATAGGGCTCGCCGCGAAAATTGGCGGCGTTGCCGAAGCGGTTCGCACAAGTCTCCAGCCGCTCGTCGCAACCTTCCACCAGTTCCACCAGCGTCCCAGCTTCGACCGGCATCGGTGGGATCCGCTCGAGCGTCACGGTCGCACCCGCCGAAGCCGCCACCGCCGTTTCCAGGCCCGCATTGCTGCCGCCGAACCAGCGAAGAACCCCGGAACCATAGGCATCGGCAGTCGGCTCGCTGCGGTCCAGCGTGACGACGCGCCCCGCCACCGCCAGCACCCGCGCAAACTGGCGCCGCCCGGCCATGGCGACCCGGCATCGTCGATCTCCCAGCCGCGCGCGGCACGTGGGGGAGGTCTCCTCCACCACCGGCCGCTCCAACGCGGCCGCGGCGCCGCGAAGCTCCGCGGTGAAGCCGCCGTCGCCCGTCTCCACCGCGCCAAGCGTCCCCTCGCCCAACAGCAGCGGCACCTTCGGCGACGCCCAGTCGACCGCGAACACCTGGATGCGCGCGCCATCCCAGCGGCCGGCGAGCAGGTCTGCCTCCCGGATCGCCTCCCCCGAAAGCGGCCCGCTCGCATCCATGCTGTCGCCATCAAGCCCGTCGGTGCGCCGGATCGCGGACGGCGTCATCCCGGGCGCGGCGCGATAGCGCAGACCATCGATGGCAAGATCGCGATCATGGGCAGTCAGCCCGATGGTGATGCCATCGGGCCGCTCCAGCCGCCAGCACAGCGCCATGGTCGTCACCGCTCCTTGTAGCCAGTCCGGGGCACTCATGCCTCGCGCACCTCGACCAGCGGCACCGAAGGCGCCGCGCCCGCAAGGAATGTTGCCCTGTTCACCACAAGCCGGTCCTCCGCAAAGCGGACCGGGACGTCGAAGCGAAAGCCCGTTGAGATCTCGGCGCCCGGCGGCGGCGCGACGTCCACCGCTACCACCCCGCCTGGTTCGAGGGAGAAGCCTTGGGTTTCCACCCCGTCGACGGCCACCCGCACGCTGCCTGGAACAGGTCGCGTGATCCGCCGGGCTACGTCGTCATAGCGCTTGATGAGCGGGAAGCGGGTTGCAACACCGTCACCGATCCCGACCGGCTGGTCCGTCGCGCTGACAGGCTCACCAGATGCGTTGTCGAACGGGTCCGTCAGGCGAAACGCCCGCGCGGGGCCCATCCGCGCGCGGTAAAAGCCCAGCAGGATCGCAATGTCGGCCTCGGACCGCACCCCCGGACCCTCATCATAACGGGTGCGCGCTTCGGCCCAGTCGGCGTTGCGCTTCTCCACCCCGCCCGCGCTGGTGACGATGGCAGTCGACATTTCCGGCGCCACCTCCGCTTCCCGGCCCAATGCCAGCGGAAAGCACACGTCATCGAACGCCTGCATCGCATCCTCCCCATCGTCGAAATGCACGAAGCCGTCGCGGATCACTTGCGGAAGGGCCCAGATGAAGGTCGCCGCCACGCCGCGCTTCCGGGCGACCTCCGCCGCGCTTTCGATCGCCTGCCATTGACCGGCATCCTCGGGGCGGAGCACAAAGCCGGCGAAATACTGCTGGCGGCGCGCGGAGTAACCAAGCCGCGCCTCGGCTGCCGCGATCCCGCGCGCAGTAGCCGCGACATTGCCGGCGGCGGCCCAGTCATAATCTTCCAGCTGCAGCACGTCGAACGCCGGCCAGGCCCAGCCGATCGGCAGGTTGGCACGCTTGAGCTCGGGCGCAGCCACGTCGAGCACCGTCGGCAGATACGCAAGCAGCAGCGTCTCCGCCTCCGGCGCCAACTCCCGCACCGCCGTCGTCAGAGCGGCAGTCGATGCCGCCAGCACCGCGCCCGCCCGGTCCAGCAGCAACGTCTGTTCGGCATCCAGCGGCGCCCGGACAGTTGCGATGGGAATCGGATCAAGTGCCGCACGCGCCGCAGCATCGTACAGGCACGGCCGCCCGTCCGGCATCACCCACCACCAGGGTTCGCCCACCTGGAAACGAACCGGCAACCCCACCTCGATTGCCAGCTGCACGAAAGCACCCGCCACCGCCTTCAGATAGGCCATGGCACCGCCGTGCGCGGGCGAAAGCAATGCCGACGGTGGCTCCCAACCGGTCAGCGCCGGTGATCCGTCACTCGCCCGCTGCTTCCAGTCGCTCCAGCAATGCTGGTCGAGCAGTTCGTAGGAAAGCGACCAGATCACGCCATAGCCAAGCGCCTTCGCCTCGGCGGCAAAGTGGCGGTGCCAGGCGCGACAAGGCGGGTTGAGCGCCCCGCCGGCGCGGCTGGCGTACAGCCCCCCGCCGTCAGCCTCGAGCCGGAAATAATGGCTCATTCCGACATAATGGACAATGTTGCCGCGGTACCCCAGGTGGAGCGCGTTGCGCAGCAACCGGGCAGGCGTGAGGTGGTAGCTGTCGTCATACCCGCTCGCGATCGACAGCCCATGCTCCGGAACGATCACGGACCCGATCGCCAGCACCGGATCCGGCCCTTCGCAGGCGATCTCTGAAAGCTCCACCCAGCCTTCCGCCGGCGCGGGCAGCAGTGCGTCCGCGCCGGAGTAGCCGGGCGCCACCAGCGAGACGAACATCCGGTCCACATCGCCCGCCCACACCGGATCCGCCTCCGCAGGCAGTTCGAACCCGCCGGTCACGGTGGCGAAGTCGATCTCGACCACGGCATCCTCTGCGGATCCGACGGCGTGGTTCCACAGCCGCACATACCACGACCGGGGTTCTCCGCTGGCGTCGCGTCCCTCGATCGTCAGCACCGGGCCATGCACTGCGTCGAGCGGCACTACCCCGCCGGAGCGCCACCGGAACCGCAGCCGGCACTCGCGATAGTCGCGCCGGGTGGCATAGCCGAGCAGCGGGTGGTCATGCCGATCCTCGGATTCCCAGATCAGCCCGGCAAGATCGTCCGCCCGGTAGAAGAGGGCGTCGACCCGCAGTGCGTCCGCCGCAGTGGAGACGACCGAAGCCATCATCGGCCGCGGGAAATTCACCGTCCAGAACCGCGGATCGAACCGCGTGAGGACGTCCTCCGTCTGAACCGTCCGCTCGCGCGCCAGCCAATATCCCATCAGGTCCTCCCGCGCTCACTCGATGTCCATCAACGCGGCCTTTACCGCGCGTGCGACCTGCCGGCTCGACTGCGCCAGCGCGCGCGGCGCCTCGCCCGACCCTGCGTTGATCGAAATCGCGATGCGCACATCGCGCCCGCCGCCCGCCTGCGGCACGGTCACACTGCCGCTGCTGGTCGGTACGAACAGTTCGGGCCCGCGCTCGCCGACCCAATAGGGACGCTGGGGGCTGACCGGCCCTCCGGTCGCCCGTCCCGGCGCCCCGGAGACCAGCCCTACCAGCGACCCCAGCAATCCGCCGCCGTTGACGGCACCGCCCAGCAGCGTGTCGAGCCCGCTGCGAACCGCGTTCGCCGCAATCTCGCCGAGCACCTGGTTGGCAATCCGCCCCAGATCCTCGAACCCCAGCGAGCCGCTCCGCACTGCCCGCACCAGCGTTGTCTCCAGCGCGCGCCCGGCACGATCCACGCCACTCGCGAATGGGCCGTCTAGGCTGTTCTGCATCGCCGCCACGTCTCGCGCGAACGCCGCGGTGTCCGCGCGCACCGAAACGACCAGCCGCTCGATTTCCTCATCCATCGGGGAATGCCTCCATCAGCCGGGCCAGCGTCCCCGCATCGGGTGGCGCCGTGCCCGCATCACCGCCCGCTGCGTTGGCCAGCCCCGCAAGCTCCGCCGGGGTCGCCTGCCAAAAGGTGTCGGGGCTCCAGCCGAACCACAGCCCCGCAAACCCCGCCAGCCGCACCGCGACATCAGCGAAGCGCTCGCTCACCGTCCGGCCAGAATTTGTGCCAGCAGCTGCCGCAGCGGAGGCGTCGCCGCCGCCAGGCCGCCCGCCACCACCGCCTCGCCCAGCGCTTCACGTGTGAGCGCCTCCGGCCGCTCGCGCAGGCAGTGCCAGAACAGCGCGACCAGTTCGCTAAGCGCCAGCTTCCCCGCCGCGGCCCGCTCGACCAGCGCGAACAGCGGCCCCAGCTCGTCCTCCGCCGCCACCAGCGCGGCAAAGCTCGGCCGCAGCACCAGCCGCTCGCCCGCCACCCGAAGCTCCGCCTCGCCCCGCGCCGGGTTTGCCCCTTCCCCACTCATGCCGACACCACCGCGCCGGAGCTTTCCAGCGCCAGCGTGTAGCTGCGCTCGCCATTGTAATCGCCGGCATATTCAAGCCGGGTCAGCAGGAACCGCCCGGTCATCGTCTCCCCGCTTTCAAAGCTCAGCCGATAATCGTCGATCGTGCCGGCCAGCGCATTCGCCTTCAGCCGCGCCTCCGCCGACGATCCGGTGAACACGCCGGCCCCCGATACGCTGACCGACCGTACCCCTGCCCCGGACAGCAGCTCGCGCCACCCGCCCGAATCCTTGGAGGTGATCGCCACCGCCTCGCCGTTGATCGACAATTCCGTCGTGCGCAGTCCCGCCACCGTGGTGAAGCCCGGCGGCACCTGGCCGTCGCCCACCTTCAGCAGGAATGCGCTTCCCTTCTCCGCCGCCATGTTTCTGCCTCCCTCGTCACTGCATCCGCAGCATGCGGACCCGATATTCGTTGGTCCCGGCCCACAGCCCCTCGCCCTCGCGCACGATGCGGCTGCGCACGGGCACGAGGCTCGCGATCCGCCATCCCTCGGGCAGGTCACGCGGCAGGGCTTCGACCGCTGCATCCACCTCGCCTGCCAGTTCGCGCAGGCGAACCGGCCGCTCGCCAGCGTCGCGGAGCACGATCGCGATGCGGCCCTCGCGCCCGACCATGTCCTTGGTGCTCCAGTCGGTCAGCAGCGACTCCGCCACCTCCGCAAAGGGCCTCGCACCCCGCACCGGCGGCGCATCGAACACTGCGGTAACCAGCCGCGTAACACCGGCATGCGCCTGGAGGGCGGCGACCAGCGCCTCGCCCAGAACTGTCTGCGCGCTCACCGCTCCGCTCCCAGCCAGCGCACCCGCGCATCCTCGATCCGCCGCCGCCACAACCCGCGCCCGGAAATCGTGACCGCCGCGTCGTCGCTTTCGACGTGAATGCCCGGCAGCCCCGTCGCGCCCTCGCGTGCGGCCTCGCCGATCCGCCGCACCGCTGCGGCGACTGCGCGCTCGCCCGCAGCCTCGCCCCGCTCCAGCAACCGCACCCTCATCGCCGCACTTCCGGTGCCAGCCGCATCCGCCGCCACGGCCGCCACAGGGCCGCCACCGCCGCCGGCGGCTCCCCGCCCGCGCTGCCGTTCGCAAACAGATGCACCATCAGCAGCACGATGCCCTGCGACAGCGGCGGCGGCAGGCTGGCCCATCCGTCCGCCAGCCCGGCGCGGAAGCCCACACGCAGCCGGCCCGCGCTTCCGGGCAACATCACCTTCACCCAGCCGACACCATCAGCAGTTAGGTCGATCGCATAGCTGTCGGACGGCAGGGGGAAGGCCGCGCCATCGGCCGGCAATCCTTCGATGCGATGGATCGCGAACACCGGCTGCACGGGCAGCGGCGACCAGCTCGCCGCCGCCGGCACCACCGCCTGCCAATCGCGCGCAATCAGCGCATGGCCGGTGAAGGCCTCGCACACGGCAAAGGCGGTGGCCGCCGCCTGCTCCAGGACCGCCCCTTCCTGAACCACCCCGATGCGCAAATGGGCGGCGGCTGCAGCGCAGGCGGCAGCGATCGCCGCCTGCGGAATGGGTGGCGTCTCCATGGGGAAGCTCCGTGGTGGTTGGGCAGGAAGACAGGTCCGGCGCGGGGCTCCCCGCGCCGGAGAAGGGCCGCTCAGGCCGCTGCGAACTTCATCAGCTTGATCGCCTCCGAATTGCTGACCTGGCCGCCCACGCGCTTCGTCGCGTAGAAGTGGACGAACGGCTTGTTCGAATAGGGATCGCGCAGGATCTGCGTCTCCTGCCGCTCGGCGATGAGGTACCCCAGCCGAAAGTTGCCGAACGCGATCGACGCACTGTTCGCGGCGATGTCCGGCATGTCCTCCGCCTCCACCACGGGGTAGCCCAGGAGCGTGTCCGGCTGCCCCGCCACCAGCCCCGGCTGCCACAGGAATGCACCGTCCGAGGTCTTGAGCTTGCGGATCCGGGTAGAGGTCGCCGCATTCATCACGAACACCGCACCCTGCCGGTATGGCGCGCGCAGGCTCTGCACCAGGTCGATGAGGCGGTCCTGCGGCTCGGTTCCGAAATCACCCGCCGCGCCGCTTGGCAGATATTGCAGCGTGCCGAACCCGCGCATGGCATCGCCTGCGGTCGATACCGGCTGGCGCAGAAACCCCTTGGGCTGGTTGATGCCCGTGCCGTTAACGAACGCCTGCCCTTCGGCGGCCGCGAATTCCGCCGCGATCTCACCGGCCAGCCAATCCTCGACATCGAACGCGGCGTCGTCGAGCATCGCCTGGCTCGCTGCCGGATTGGCGTAGAGGTCGCCCATCGGCGGCGATACCTCATGGAAGCTCGGCGTCGCCGTCTCCGGCCGCGCCGCCGTCTCCGATGCCCACCCCGAAGGCGTGCCCCCGCTCGTCACCAGCTTACGATAGCCGGCGCTTCCGACCTTCACGACGTTGGCGATCGCACGGATCGGGCTCGCCGACTTCAGCAGCGTGTCGATCTGCCGGTCGATTTCGGTCGGCACCGCATAGCCGCCCGCCTCGCCCGTCATGCCGGTGAACGCCTTCATCTCCAGGGTGGCGCCACTGCGCACAAAGCCCTCGAACGCCGCACCGCTCGGACGGAGCGCAGCCCCCGCCAGCATCGGACGGACCGCCGGCGTTCCCGCGCCCTCCACGCCTGCGAAGCTCGCTTCCAGCGCGTCTGCCTTTGTCTCGATCATTACCGTCTCCCACAAAAGAAAAAGGACGCGCCGACCGGGACGTCCTCACCACTCCACCAGGGTCTTGAGCGCTCAGCCCGGCGCCACCGCATGCACCCACGCCAGCGGTTGCATCGGAACCGGCACCAGGCTCACCTCCACCAGATCCAGCCGCGTCAGTTCGCGCCAGCGCCCGTGCTGCGCCCCCTGCACCCGGTATCCAAACGACAGTCCGCCGATCGCGCCCTGCTGCACCTGCAGCGCCAGCTCTGGCAGTTCGACCCGGCCGATCACGCGCAGTCCGCGGCGGTCCTCGGCCAGCATTTCGATCTGCCCGATCGGCGCGCCACCGTGCTGCCACAGCAGAGGGACCGGCCCGGCCCCGGCAAACGCGCCCGGCCGCACCACGTCGCCGCCCCGATCCGGCACGCCAAAGATCGCGGCATAGCCGGCAAAGCGCACGCTCATCGCACCCACGCGCCAAAGCCGGTCTTCACCGCCACGCCCACCAGCACCAGCGCCAGCAACATCCGCACCACCCAGCCGATCGCGGCGCGCGCGGCCGATCGCTTCGCATCGCGCCATGCGGCGAGCAGTTCGCGCAGCTCCTTCATGTCCGCGCCGGCCGCGGCATCCTCCAGCCCCAGCCGGGTGAGCGCCCGCATCGCGCCGTCTTCGCCCGCTTCCTCCACGATCGCGCGCAGCGTCGCGAGGTCGGCGCCGTCCTGCCGCGCCTGGCCCATCAGCTGCGCCAGCACCTGTGCATTGTCCATTGCCGCCTCCACCTGATAGTCGCCGGAGATGCCCCGCCGCCTTCGCATCGTCCTGTTCGCCGCGCTCGCGGCCCTGCTATCGATCGCGTTCGTGCTGCCCTTCGTGCGCGGCAAGCAATGCGCGGAGCAGGGCGGCCGGTTCGACCGCACCACGATGGTGTGCAGCCCGCCGCAGACGCCCTAGCCCTCCCGACCCGCGCGCCCTCGGGGCGCACCGATCTAAAGCCCGGCGCCCACCATCGGCCCGACGCCGACCATGGCCCGCTTCTCCTCGCGCGTCAGGAACTCCGCGCTGCTGACCTGCGACCACAGCCGCTCCCGGTCCTCCGCCAGTGCCGGCACCCGGTCGAGATCCACCGCCAACCCCGCATCGGCGAAGTGGCCGGCCAGCCCCTGCCCAAGTTCCGCCAGGATCCGCTCCGCAAGCGGCAGGATCGCCAACCGCCACAACGCCCGGTTCGCCACACGGTAATTGGCGTAGGTGTTGTCGCCAGGCAGCCCCAGCAGCATCGGTGGCACCCCGAACGCGAGCGCGATTTCCCGTGCCGCCTGTGCCTTCAGCCCGTTGAAGTCCATGTCCGCCGGCGTCAGGCTCATCGCCTGCCACTTGAGCCCGCCCTCCAGCAGCATCGGCCGCCCCGCGTTGGCGGCACCCGCAAAGGCCGCCTCCATCTCGGCCCGCAATCGATCGAACTGGTCGCGCGAAAGCACGCCGCCGTCCCCCGGATCGTACACCAGGGCACCCGAAGGGCGGGCCGCATTGTCCAGCAGCGCCTTGTTCCATCGCGCTGCCGCATTGTGGACCGCGATCGCGCCCGCCGCCGCGCCCAGGCAGCCGAGGCCATAATGGTCGTCAAGCGGATGGAACGCCTTGATATGGACCACCGCCGCCCGTCCGGCGGCATCCTCCGCGGCCAGCCGCTGCACCTGCCCTCCCACCCGATAGCGGAACGCCACCGGCCAACCGTTGGCATCGGGCTCCACCGTCACCCGCTCGGGGCGAAGCGCATAGAGTTCGCCGACGCCCCCGCGGCCGTTCTCGAGCAACTGGACGAAGGCGTTGCCGTGCAGCAGCAGCTGTGCCGCAATCGTCTCGATCAGCACCTGCCCCGCCGATCGTCGCGTCACCAGCCGCACGAGTTCCGGGTCCGCTCCCGTGATCGGCGCCGCCGCCGCGCCCTCGGCGACCATCCGCACCGCCCGCTGTGCAATCGCATTCTCCAGATAGCCCGCGCGCACCTGCGCTTCGTAGCTGGTCGGCCAGCTGCCGAGTGCCGACATCGCGCCCGATGCCGACAGCGCCGGCCTGCGCCCGTCGACGCCCGTCTCCAGGCTCTTCCTGCCGAACCATTTCATGCTAGCTTCCTCCGTCTAGGAGAGTCAGATGCCGCAAAGCGCACACTTCGCCCTGTTCCCTGCATCGCTGATGCTGTTCTGGCTGGGCGGCATGTTCGTCTGGGCAGGCTGGCGCATCCGCCGCGAGCAAGTCCGCCCCGCCGGTGGAGAGCCCTTCGCCCGCTCCGCTGCCCGCCACCTCACCGTCGGCGGCAGCGTGTGTGCCGCCGCTTTCGTACTGTTGTTCCTGTCGCTGTTTACCTGAGCCGGGGCTCACAACCCCCGCACGGAGGCTGGCCCCCGCCGGCCCAGCATCAGCTCGTCCATCGCCCAGACCAGCGCGTCGGCGCGGTCCGGCGACCGGCCCGGCCCTTCATAGCCGCCTCCCGCCACCAGGCCGCATAACTCGTCCTCCAGCTCGGGGAAGGCGCCGACATGTGCCACGCGCCCGCGCTCATAGAGCGCCGCGATCGGTTCGGCCCGTGCGGACTTGCCGCGCGACGCATGCACCAGCCGCACCGGCAACGCCGCCTCGGCAGTGCGCAGCACCGTCTCCACCATCGCGCCGCCCTGGTTCGCCTCCGCAACCACGCGATCCGCGTCGTGCCGCGCCGCACAGGCTGCCACTGCCCGCGCCCACCCGTCCGGCGTCAGCCCGGCGGCGCTTGCATCCTCCAGCACATAGCCGCGCCCGTCGCTGGCCACGCCCGCGGCGACGATGCCGCACGCGTCGCCTTCCGCACTGGCCGGCGGATCGACGCCGACCACGATCCGCACCAGCTCCGGTGCTACCGCCGCCCGGCACCGCTCGATCAGCGCGCGCGTCCACAGCGCACCGGCCACGTCTTCCAGCAGTTCGCCGTCGAGTTCCTGCCGCCCCAGCCTGGTTCCGGCATAGTGCGCCGTCATCGCCTCGACGAAGCTCGCTGGCAGGTGCGGATTGTCGGCGGTGCGCCCATGCGTCTCATGCACCCCCGGCAAAGTGCGCACCCGCCGCAGCAGGGTGCCCGGCTTGGGCGTCGTGGTCACCACCAGCTGCGGCTGCTCCCCCAGCCGCAAACCCATCATCAGATTGTCCCAGGCCGCGTCTCCGTCGCGCCATTTGGCGATTTCGTCACACCAGCCGGCATGATGCTCCGGGCCGCGCAGCTTCCCGGGCGCGGCGGCCGAATAGGGAAAGGCCATCGCTCCCGATGCAAAGTGCAGCACGCCGCACTTCAGCAACGTCGGTTCGCTTTCACGCGCACTCGCCTGCAGGCCGCCCTCGCCGCCGATCATCACCCGGTGCACGTCGTCCAGTGTTGCCCCCACCAGCGCGATCCGCGCGCCCGGATGGCAACGCGCAAATGCCGACACCCATTCGGCCGCGGCCCGTGTTTTACCAAAACCGCGCCCGGCCAGGATCATCCAGATCCGCCAGTCCTCCACGCCCGGCAGCTGTCCGGCGTGCGCCCACCGTTCCCACCGTTCCAGCAGTTCGCGCCGCTGCTCCGGCGACAATGCCGCCAGCGTCGCCGCCTGCGTTTCCGGATCGGCACGGGCGAGCGCCCGCATCGCAAAGTCCCTTTTTTCCGCCGGGGTCACGCATCGCCTCCCCCTTGCGCCTGCCGGGCGCGCGCTTCCTCTGCCGCCTGTCGCTTGCCGAGCATCGCCAGCCGCTTGAGGATCGCAGCATCCGTCTTGTCGGCCACGGCAGACGGCTTGAGCGCCTTGCCCTCTGGCCGGTCCATGTCCCGGTGACGGTCGACCAACCGCAGCGCGAACAGCACGTCGGGTGTTTCCAACGGCCCGTTCGCATCCCCGGCCAGCACCGCGGCGGTTCGCTCGATCAGCATCGCTTCCAGCCGATCATATCCAACCCGCAGAGCCGCCCGCCACCCTTGCGCAAAGCCGGCATTGGTGCGGCACGCGGCATAGGCGTCGAGCGGCGCAATCGCGACGGCCTGGGCCGCCAGTTCGACGCTGCCGGTGGCCGCCAGATGGTTAAGGAAGCCGCTTTCCTCCTTGCTGCTCAGCCGCTTGGTCGAGGAAGCCGTGCTGCCCGATCCAGCCACGATCCGATTGCTCATCGCACATCCCCCTGAACGCGAGCGGGGCCGGCGCCCCCGGCACCAGCCCCGCCCGCAATTCCTCAGCGTTCCTGCTATGTGCCATATGAGCGTGACGATGTCAAGTACTTTGTACCTGTTTGGTTCGTATATCTTCGTTCGGCAACAATCTCTCGGCGGGCGTCCTGTCTTCCGGTACGAGGCTGGCGATGACGTCTCCTCCGCCGCTTCTGCGCCGCCTCACGTCGGCGATCGACACCTTCAGCATGCTGCTCATCGGCACCGTGGTGCTGGCGAGCCTGCTTCCCTGCCGCGGTCGAGCGGCCGACGCCTTCGGTATCCTCACACAGATTGCGATCGCGCTGCTGTTCTTCCTCCACGGCGCCAAGCTGTCGCGCGCGGCCATCGTCGCGGGGATCACGGCCTGGCGCCTGCACCTGGTGGTGCTCGCCGCCACCTTCCTCCTCTTCCCCGCCTTGGGCCTGGTGGTGGCGGGGGGCTCGTCCTGGTTCCTGTCGCCGGCCCTGGTGCAGGGCCTGCTGTTCCTGACGCTGCTCCCCTCGACGGTGCAGTCGTCGATCGCCTTCACGGCCATTGCCGGCGGCAATGTCCCGGCGGCGGTGTGCAGCGCCTCGCTTTCCAACATCGCGGGTATCTTCGTGACCCCGCTCCTGGTCGCGCTGCTCATGGGTGTCTCGGGCGGCAATGGCGATTCCCTTGCCGCGATGGAACAGATCGCGCTGGAACTGCTCCTCCCCTTCATCCTCGGCCATTTCGCCCGTCCGCTGGTCGGCGGCTTCATCGAACGCCACAAGCCACTGGTCACCAGCTTGGATCGGGGTTCGATCCTGCTGGTAGTCTACACGGCCTTCAGCGCAGCGGTGATCGAGGGGCTTTGGCACCGCGTTCCGGCGTGGCAGCTGGCGCTGGTGATCGCGGTCTGCTGCCTCCTGCTCGCCGTGGTGCTGCTGGCGACCCGGACGATCAGCCGCCGGCTGGGCTTTGCGCGCGCAGAGGAGATCGTGATCCTCTTCTGTGGCTCGAAAAAGAGCCTCGCCTCGGGTGTGCCGATGGCCGGCGTCCTGTTCCCGGCGGCCCAGGTAGGCGCGCTCATCCTCCCGTTGATGATCTTCCACCAGCTTCAGCTGCTCGCCTGCGCGGTCATCGCTCGCCGCTACGCACAGGCGGCGGAAACCGCTCCGAACGCTTGACAGCCGCGGCCCGCTCGGGCGCAACGCATGCCTGCTCCAAGGATAAGAAACCGATGATCAAGATCCTGCTGCGTACCGCCGGCCTGTTCGCCTTCGCCGCCTGGACGATGCCGCTTGCCGCGCAACAGGCCCCGGCACCCGCCCCGGCGGCGGCGGCGGCGGCCGCGACCGTAGACGCCGATCCGGCGCTGTGGGTGGTCAAGGACGACGACACGACCATCTATCTCTTCGGCACCATCCACCTGCTCAAGCCCGGCCTCAGCTGGTTCGACGAGGCTGTGAAGACCGCCTTCGACGCGAGCGACGAGCTGGTACAGGAGATCGTCCTTCCCGATCCGGAGACGGTGCAAAAGGCGCTGGTCGCCACCGCGATCAACCCGACCGGCCCGGGGCTCGAGCAGAAGCTGCCCGCCGATACCCGCAAGGCCTATCTTGCGGCGCTCGCCGACCTTGGAGTCCCGGCCGCGGCTTTTGACCGGTTCGATCCCTGGTTCGCGGCGACGAACCTGTCGGTGCTCAAGCTGGTGAAGGCTGGCTATGATCCCAACAGCGGCACCGAACAGGCGCTCACCGCCGCCGCCAAGCAGGCGGGCAAGCCCGTGACCGGGCTTGAGACCCTCGAACAACAGTTCGGCTATTTCGACGGCCTGTCCGAGAAGTCGCAGATCGCCTTCCTCGCCGACACTGTGAAGCAGCTCCCCGAGGCCGAGAAAGAAATCGGCAAGATGGTGACCCAATGGTCCGAGGGCGACACGGACGCGCTTGCCGAGACGATGAACGAGGGCCTCAAGGCCACGCCGGAAATCGCCAGGATCCTGCTGGTCGATCGCAACGTTCGCTGGGCCAACTGGATCGCGGACCGGATGGCAAAGCCGGGCACGGTCTTCGTCGCCGTCGGCGCCGGGCATCTCGCCGGCAAGGACAGCGTCCAGACCAAGCTCGCCGCGCACAATCTGAAGGCAGAGCGCATTCACTATTAAGTCCGCGGAGCAGTTCGCCTCGCCGCTCGTTGGGTGCGGGGCTGAAAGAGAAGGACAGCGCATGGCGAACACCGCACCCCGGCCGCTCCTGGGCCTGTTCGCCGGCATCGCTGCCGGCGTCGTCGCCTCGGCCGCGATGGCAGCCTTTCAGGCCGCAGCCGCACGGTTCGTTCCCTCGGACGACGATGCGGAACCGGCGACGGTGAAGGCCGCCGACCGTGTCAGCAAGGCCGCGACCGGGCATCCCGTACCTGATCGCCACCGGGCTGCTGCCGGCCGGACGGTTCATTATGTCGTCGGGGCAGCCCTTGGCGGCATCTATGGCGTGCTTGCCGAATACCGGCCGACGACGCGGCGCGGCTTTGGCGGCGCCTATGGCCTGGTCACCTCCATTCTGTTCGACGAAACCGCGGTTCCGGCCGCCGGGCTCGGCGCGGCGCCGTGGCAAGCATCCCTCGCCAGCCAGGGCTACGGCCTGGCCTCGCACATGGTCTACGGCGTCGCGCTCGAGGGGACCCGCGCGCTCCTCGGCGGCCGCCGCTAGAGCAGCAGCCAGTCCTCGCGCGTGCGGCCGACGGCCCCGCCGCTCTGGCGCCGCGCCAGTTCCTGTTCCGCGGTGTAGCGCACGTCCTCGTCCCGGTCCGACAGGAACCCGTCGAGCGAATCGTCGTCGATTTCTGTCCACTCCCGCCCGCGATCGGGACCATAGCGCACCCGCGGCAGCAGGCCCGGCAGGTTCGACCATTCGATCAGCTGGGCGATGCTCGCCTCGTTCAGCATGTCGCGCAGGTGGAATGCGGTGACATAGGCGTCGGGGAACGCCCGATGCGCGGGCAGGCCCCGCTCATGCTCCATGCCCTGCGGCCGCCGCCAATAGCGCAGCATCTGGTTGGAGAAGCCGGGCGATTCCGGCCACAGCCGAAGCGCGCATTTCCAAGTGCAGATCCAGTCGGCGCCATGCGTCAGCGGCGCGGTGCAGAACTTCTGCTCGAAGTCGGAACGATGCGCCGCCAGCGCGACCCGCCGGGGATAGGGATCCAGCACCCGCCGGGCAACGTCGTGCCAATAGGGGGCATCGGCGACCTGCTCGTCCAGGATGTGGTGCACCGCCTGGGTGACGGGCGGGATCATGCGCCCGGGATTGACGAGCTGCGAGCCACCCTCGCCCAGCAGTTCCCAGCGCCCGTCGGGGCCCAGCGCGACGTCCTGCCAGCCGATCTCGCACACGCCATGCAGCGGCGGCGCGTTGCCGGTGGTCTCGAGGTCGATGACGCGAACGATCTGGGGGGAAGCCATTGCGCCGAAATGGGGCAGCCGGCCGCGAATTGCCACCCCATGCGGCCGCTAAACTGCCGCGCGGATGTCCCGCGATGGCGGGGCCGGGGCGACGTCGCGCCCCGGCTTCACACGGTCAGTGGGCCGCCTGCGCCCCACGCTGCAGCCCGCTCAGCGCCAACTGCTCGTCAATCTGCGCCATCAGGCGGGCGAGGCCTTCCTCGGTCTTGGCCTCCGCCCGCGCGACCAGCACGTCCTGCGTGTTGGACGCGCGCAGCAGCCACCAGCCGTCGGGCGTGTTCACCCGCGCGCCGTCGGTGCGGTTGACGTCGGCACCCGCCGCTTCCAGCCGCTCCAGGATCTCGTCGACCACCGCGAACTTGCGGCTTTCGTCGACCTGAAAGCGCATTTCCGGGGTGTTGATCATGTTCGGCATCGCGCCGCGGATCTCGGTCATCGACTTGCCGATCATGTGCACCGCGCGGATCAGCCGCACCGCTGCATAGGGCGCGTCGTCGAACCCGTAATAGTCGTGCGCGAAGAAGATATGGCCCGACATTTCGCCGGCGAGCGGCGCGTCGGTTTCCCGCATCTTGGTCTTGATGAGGCTGTGGCCGGTCTTCCACATCAGCGGCTTGCCGCCCAGTTCCTCGATGCGGTCGAACAGCGCCTGGCTCGCCTTCACGTCGGCGATGATGGTCGCGCCCGGCAATTCCTTCAGCACCGGCTCTGCAAGGATCGCCAGCAACTGGTCGCCCCAGATCACCCGCCCGGTGCCGTCGACAGCACCGATCCGGTCGCCGTCGCCATCAAACGCGAGCCCGAAGTCGAGGTTCTTGTCGGCCACCAGCTGCTTCAACGCCGCCAGGTTCTTTTCTTCGGTTGGATCCGGGTGGTGGTTCGGAAAGCGGCCGTCGACATCGGTGAACAGCAGGTGGTGCTCGCCTGGGAGCAGCTTGGTAAGCTTCTCGATCACGGGGCCGGCCGATCCGTTGCCCGCGTCCCAGCCGATCCGGTACGCCCCGCCGGCATAGCCTGCCATCAGCCGGCCGACATAATTGTCGACGATATCATAGTCGCTGACGGCGCCTTCGCCCTCGTCCCAATCCGCCTCTGCAGCCATCTGGCCGAGCTTCTGGATGTCCTCGCCAAAGAAGGGCTTGTGCTGCAGCACCATCTTGAAGCCGTTGTAGTCGGCCGGATTGTGGCTGCCGGTGATCATGATGCCCCCGTCGACCTCAAGCGTCGCCTCGGCATAATAGAGCATCGGCGTCGGCCCCAGACCGACGCGCACCACATCGACGCCGCTCTGCGTGAGGCCAGCGACCAGCGCCGCCTCCAGCTCGGGCGAGGACACGCGGCCGTCGCGGCCCACCGCAACGCGGGTGCCGCCGGCACGGCGCACCAGCGTCGCAAAGCCGCGCCCGATCGCGTTGGCGTCTGCCGTTCCCAGGGTTTTGCCGACCACCCCTCGAATGTCATATTCGCGCAGCGAGGTAGGGTCGAAGACGTGGCTCATGAAAATCTCCTGGGAAACGCTAGTCTCAGATCGCCCGGCGCGACCGAAAGTTCAATTCCGCAGCCGCCCGAGCAGCGTGTCGCGCGCAGCGTTCACCCGTCGGGTAAGGTCGGCCGAGCCGCCCCTGTCGGGATGCACGGCACCGACGAGCCGCCGGTGCGCGGCGCGGATGGTCGCCTCGTCGGCATCCGGGCCGACGCCCAGCACCTGCCGCGCCTCGGCTTCGCCCGACAGCTTCGGCTTGCGCGGCCGCAGGTAGAGCCACAGCCCCACCAGCGCCGCGATGATAAGAATGAACTTCAGCATCACGCCGCGGCGGAGGGAAGCGCCGGGTCCGGCAGCGCCAGCCCGGCCATCATCTCGCGAAGTTCCTGCCGCGCGGCGACGTGGCTCAGGCCCATCGCCCCGAACTCCCGGCTGTCCAGCATGGTCAGCCCCTTGGGGAACAGCTCGCGATAGATCACCCGCTCCGAAAGCCCCGGGATCACTCGGAAGCCGACGCGCTTGGACAGCTGCTCGATCGCCTCCGACACGCGGCGCATGTTGCGCGCCTCGATGTGCTGCAGCCGGTTGCGCAGCACGACCCAGTCGATCGTCGATCCGTCGGCGCGCGCCCGGTGCTTGCGCGATTCCCAGATGAGCTCGGAATAGAAGCTCGGCCGGGTGACCTTGAACGTCTCCGGATCCACCTGGCCGATCAGGTCGAAGTCGACGAAGCTGTCGTTCATCGGCGTCACCAGCGTGTCGGCATTGGTGACTGCGATCCGCGCGAACGGATCGTCGCGACCCGGCGTGTCGATCACCACATAATCGGCTTCTTCCGACAAACGCTCCAGCGTGTCGGTAAAGAAGTCCATGCTCTCACCGTCATGCGTCGCATGGATCGGCATCGGCAGGCTGTTGCCCAGCCGCCGCGCAGTCTCCGCGCGATTGTCGAGATAGCGCCCCAGCGTACGCTGGCGATGGTCCAGGTCGAACGCCGCCACGCGCGCGCCCCGCGCGGCCAGCGCGATCGCGACATGAACCGCGGTCGTCGACTTGCCCGTGCCGCCCTTTTCGTTGGCGAACACGATCACGTGCAATCCGTTTGAGGCCGTGCTCAAGGTGCCTTCTATCCCCTGTTGGTGCCCTGGTGCTGGTGCCATGGTGTTGATCCCGTGGCGGCACCCCCATAGAAGGCCGCCTTCTCATTCTTACCGGAGGCATTGGGGCCGTGCAAACCATCCGTCAGCTCGACGCGCTTCGCGACGCGCTGGCTTCATTCCGCGCCGCAGGGGAGAGCATTGCGCTCGTCCCGACCATGGGGGCGCTTCACGCCGGGCACATCGCGCTCGTCGAAACCGCCCGCCTGCGCGCGCAGCGCGTCGTGGTGTCGATCTTCGTAAACCCGATCCAGTTCGGCCCGAACGAGGATCTGGCCCGCTATCCGCGCCGCGAGATGCAGGATGCGCGCATGCTGACAGACGCGGGCGCCGATGTGCTGTGGATGCCGCCGGTCGAGGAAATGTACCCCGGCGGCTTCGCCACTGCCGTCTCGGTCTCCGGCGTCAGCGATATCCTGGAGGGCGCCCACCGCGCGGGGCATTTCGACGGCGTCGCGACCGTAGTCGCCAAGCTGCTCGGCCAGGTCCGCCCGGACATCGCCCTGTTCGGGGAAAAGGATTTCCAGCAGCTGGCGGTCATCCGCCGCCTCGTGCGCGATCTCGATCTGGGCGTCGAAGTGCTGGGCGTGCCGACGCAGCGCGACGACGACGGCCTCGCCCTGTCGTCCCGCAACCTCTACCTCGATCCCGACGAGCGCCAGCGCGCCGTCGCGCTCCCACGCGCCCTCGGCATCGCGGCACGCTCGCTGGAAAAGGGTGGCTCCGCGGATGAGGCGCTCGCCCAGGCCCGCGACATGCTCATCCAGGCCGGGTTCGAGATCGACTATGTCGCACTCGTCGATGCAGAGACGCTCGGAGAGCCCGCAGCCGACCGCCCGATGCGCCTCCTCGCCGCCGCCCGCATCGGCAACACCCGCCTGATCGACAACGTAGCGGTCGAGCCCGCCGCCTGACGGTACCCGCCTCCCGCACGCGCCAAGGCGCGGCGGGAGGCGGCGCGAGAGTCAGCGGCGGGCGCCGTTCGGTCGGGAGCGCGGCCTCAGGCTGCCTGCTTGCCCTCGTCCCGGAACTCGATCGGGCAAGCACCGCCCGCGCAATCTAGATGCTCGCGCCCGATGTCCTCGGACATCGTCGACCGCTGGATGGCGCGCGCGATCCCTTCGAACTCCGCCTTTGAGACCGGCTGCTCCGGCAGATACTCGTACGCGGTCAGGTCTTCGGACTGGGGCATTACCGAACAGGCCCGCACACCCGGCTGATGCGCGCGCAGCATCGCCTCGAACGTCGCAAAATCCGTTTCCGCAGGGCGGTACTTCAGCGTGTAGCTGATCTGGTTGCCATAGGCCGGCAGCGCCTTGGCGCCGGCGAGATGCTCGACCGTGTCAAACCCTTCCAGCCAGAACCGCTCGCCCAGCCGCAGCCATGCGAACTGGTCTTCCATGCTGGCCTCACCTGCCGTCACCAGTTCGCTCTCGATGCCGTCGAGCTCGGCGATCGTCGGGGACGTCGGAAAGCCGACGATGGTGTGGCCCTTGTACGTCTCCAGCGTGCGCACGGGATACCCAAGCGCCGCATATTCGGCGACGAGCGGGTCGTCGTGGCGATACTGAACCCAGCGCAGGTAATGGAGCATCGACGGCAGGTGCCAGCCCTCCGTCAGGCCAAACAATTTGGAAACCGACCCTGACGGCTTGATCGTCGTCATCGTGTGCGGCACGCCGACACCCAGCTTCCCGGCATAGCCGGTCGCCTCGTCGTGCACGGCCCGGGAAAGCGCACCCAGCGTGTCCCAGAACGCCGCCGCCCGGATCGCCGGCGGGTACTCCAGGATCGCCTCCTCGACATGCTCCGCGTCTTCTGCCTTGGCGCGATGATAGCCGGCAAAGTCCGGCGCCACGAGATCGCGAAACGCCACCCGGAAGAACTTCCACGCGAACTCATGGACGCCCGTCAGCCCCACGCCGATGCGGTTCGTCCGCTGCACCTCTGCAGAATAGAGGCTGTCCATCAGGTTGACGCGCATCAGCGCCCGCACTGCCGCCCGGACCGAGGCATCCGCCTCCTCCAGCGTGTCGCAGTGGAACGGCGCCACATCCGCGATCACGCAGAACGCGCCGAGCACGCTCAACACGATCTCGCCGCAGGGATTGACGATATAGCCGTTGCTCTTGGACGCGACGATCCGCGCCAGCCGCGCCAGGTACATGCGCGTATCGTCCTGGACCTGATACCGCTCGGATCCGACGAAGTCGCCTCGACGGAACGCGGGCGCGTCGAGCCCGGCATCGTTCTTGACCAGCAGGTCCTCGTTGATGAAGCCCGGCTCGCCCGTGCCGTCGCCATAGGCGCATTCGGCCCCCCGCCGGAACACCGCCCGCGCATGCCGGCTGAGCTGCGCATTATACTCGGGATGCCCCGGTTCCAGCGCAACGCGCCGCCAGAAGTCGGCATCCACCGTCACGCTGTTGTTGCTCGACCACAGGAATGCCATCGGCGGGAACGCGCTCTGCTGGCGCAGCGCCACGACCTCTTCCATCGACAGCCCGTCATATTCGATCGGCCGCTTGACCTCGATGAACTCGACGGCGTCAAGGTCCGACCAGTGCTTGGTCGACATGCGCGCCGCACGGCGCGCCCCGCCCACCAGGACCGGCTCGGCGAGATAATGGTCGATGTAGAGCGTCTGCCGCCACGGGGCGAGGCCGGCACCCTTGATCTTCGCGATCTTCTCGAACGCGTTCATCAGCGGGACCGGGCCCGACGAAGGCCGCCCCTGCATGCCCATGATCGGCTCGCCGCGCCCGCGCACCTGCGAGAAGTCGATCACGAGCAGCCGGTCGCTGAAGACCTTTTGATAGGTCATGATCTCCAGCATCTCGACCGCCTCGGCCCAGCCTTCGCGGCTGTCCGGCACGGTGAACCAGGTGACGTTTCCGCCCTTGCCATACAGGTGCCGCGCATCCCGCACCGAACTGTGCTGCGAATGATCGAAGTCCGGGTGCGCATCGTCGAGCACGACCCGGATGGTGGGCATGTTGTCCCAATTCGTCAGCATCAGGTCATCGTCGTAGCAACGCCCCACGCCGGACCCGTTGAGCAGCAGGTAGAACAGCGCGAAGGAGGTCGCGGCCGTGCTGCAATTGGTGAACACCTCCTGCGGGCGCGTGATCTGGGCAGCGTCGCCCTGCTGCAGATGCCGTCCCGACATCAGCACCGCACCCTTGGCGATCAGGTCGCGCAAGCCGCTCGCCTCCGCCTCGCGCACGTCGGCATCCGGCTCGCGCGGCTGGCCATCGGGTCCCGGCAGCGCGAGTAGCGATGCATTGCCCTCAGCAACGCGCGCAGCAAGTTCGCCCCAGCTTTCCCACCTGGTCGGCGGCGCAAAGCCCCGCATCGCCGCCTTCGAGTCCAGGCGAACCGTAAAGCCGCCGCTGTTGTTGAGCGCGACCAGCCAGGGCTTCAGATCAGGGTCGGCCGGATTGAGCGCAATCTCCCGATCGAGCAGCGCCAGCGCCTCGTCCGTCAGCACGCGCCGCAGATAGGTACGCTCCGCCACTGCCACCCCCATTCCCGGGTGCAGGGGGCGGAACTCGGGTGCGGGGGCAAGCGTCATCTAGCGTCTCCGTGGGGACACAGAAGCTAAGCCTTCGCCCGCTCATCTACAACATCATATTGTGCACAAGATGGTTGCAGCCACTGCATCTTGTGGTGGAGGGCTAGCCGGCAGCCGCCTCGCCGACGCTGACGCGCGCCCCCGCATGCCGCTCCAGGCGCCCGGCGAGTTCCAGCTCCAGCAGCACGGTCTGCACGACGGCGGCCGGCAAGCCCGACTGGCGGATCACTTCATCGACCGGAACCGGCGCAGGGCTCAGCAGGTCGGAAACCACCCGCCGCTCCGCCTCGCCCGCGTCCTCCAGGGCCGGTTGCGCGTCATAGCGGCTGCCCGGCGATCGCAGGTTCCGTGGATCGATGGGGCGCAGCATCTCTGCCACATCGGCAGCCGACTGGATGAGCGTCGCGCCCTCGCGGATCAGCAGGTTGCAGCCCTGGGCGCGCGGATCGAGCGGGCTGCCCGGCACCGCCATCACCTCCCGCCCGGCCTCGGCGGCCAAGCGCGCCGTGATCAGCGAGCCGGACTTGGGCGCCGCCTCCACCACCACCGTCCCCTGCGACAGTCCGGCGATGATGCGATTGCGATAGGGAAAATGTCGGGCGCGCGGCTCGGTCCCCGGCGGCTGCTCGGCCACCAGGAGCCCGCGAGTCGCAACCGCCTCCTGCAATTCGGCGTTCTCGGGCGGGAAGGCGATGTCGATCCCGCTCGCGATCACCCCGACGGTACCACCTGCCAGGGCACCGATGTGCGCCGCCGTGTCGATCCCGCGCGCCAGGCCGGAGACGACGGTAATCCCCTCCGCCGCCAGCGCTTCCGCCAATTGGCGGGCGAAACGACAGGCCGCGGCGGACGCGTTGCGCGCGCCGACCATCGCTACGCACGGCCGCAACATCAACGCCGACTCGCCACGCAGGATCAGCGCGGGCGGTGCGTTCTCGATCTGGGCAAGGAGCGGCGGATACTCGGAATCCTCTAGGAACAGGTAACGGGCGCCCAGCCGCTCCGTTCGCGCGATCTCGCGTCGCACGCCCTCTTCCGCCGCGATCACCGGCGCCCGTCCGCCGCCGCGCGCTGCCAGCTGCGGTAGCGCTTCAAGTGCGGCGGCAGCGCTGCCGAACCGCGCGACCAGCTGACGATAGCTGACGGGACCGACGTTCGCGGAGCGAATCAGCCGCAGCCGATCGACCCGCGGGTCGGCGTCAGCCACCCGTGCGGCTGCCGATGCGCGGCTCGGTACCCTCGAGCAAGCGGCCCAGATTCTCGCGGTGGTTCCACAGCGCCACCGCCGCCAGCCCCAGCAAGAGCAGCACCAGGTCGAAACGCCCGAAGAAGGCGGCACTCACCGGCGCGGAGATGCAGGCGGTCATTCCCGCCACCGAGGATATGCGCAGGAGCGCCAGCAGACCCAGCCACACCACCGCGAACACCAGTGCGCTGGGCCAGTGGAGGGCCAGCACGACCCCCATCATCGTCGCCACGCCCTTGCCGCCGCGAAAGCCCAGCCAGACGGGAAAGCAGTGGCCCAGGAACGCGGTGGCCGCCGCCAGCAACCCGTAGCCCGGGAACAGCCATTCGGCGAGGAGCACGGCAAGGCAGCCCTTGGCCGCGTCGAGCAGCAGCGTCGCCGCGGCCAGCCCCTTGCGGCCGGTACGCAGCACGTTGGTCGCGCCGATATTTCCCGATCCGATCGCGCGCAGATCGCCCGCGCCGAACCAGCGCGCGAGCAGCAGCCCGAACGGGATCGAGCCAAGGGCGTAGCCTAGCAGCAATGCGCCGACGGCCGGCCCCAATGTGAAGTCACTTGGCAAAATAGCTCTCAATCCCCGATTGCCCACAGGCTAAGCCTTTCGGTATCGAGGCGCAACAACGACGATCAAAGCGGGAACGCCGCCTCCCCGCCACAAGGAAGCCGATGCCTGACAGCCGTCCGATCCTGTTCTTCGATTCCGGTGTAGGCGGCCTCTCCGTGCTCGCGCCGACCCGGCGTCTGCTGCCGAATGCGCCGATCGTCTACGCGGCCGATTCGGCTGGCTATCCCTATGGCACACGCAGCGAGGCGGAGATCGCCGCGCGCGTGCCTGCGCTCCTCGGTCGCCTGGCAGAACGCTACCGCCCGCGGCTGATCGTGATCGCCTGCAATACCGCCTCCACCATCGCCCTGCCCGCGGTTCGTGCCGCGCTCGACCTGCCGGTGGTGGGCACCGTTCCTGCCATCAAGCCCGCTGCCGAGCGCAGCCGGACGCGCGTGATCGGCGTGCTCGGTACGGACGCCACCGTGCGCCAGCCCTATGTCGACGATCTCGCGGAGCGGTTTGCGGCCGATTGCCGGGTGCTGCGGCACGGTTCGGCGGCGCTCGTCGCGCTGGCCGAAGCGCGACTGCGCGGGGAGGAAGCCCCGAGCGAGGCCTACCGCGCGGTGCTTTCCGGCCTGCTCGACCAGCCGGACGGCGACCGCATCGACGTGATCGTCAACGCCTGCACCCACTTTCCACTGGTTTCGGATCGCCTTGCCGAAGCCGCCGGCCGTCCGATCCGCTTCGTCGATGGTGGGGAGGGGATCGCCCGCCGCGTCGCCTATCTCCTGGACGGCGCCGAGTGGCCCGATTCGCCGGTGCCGGGGGAAGCGGTGTTCACCGGCCCCGGCGTCGACACCGAGTCGCTCAGCCCCGCACTCGTCGGCTACGGTCTGATCCAGATCAAAACTCTGTGATTCCCGGCGCGGTCGGGAACCTTACGGACCTTTCCTTGTGGAAAAGCAGGGGTGTGCACGGTATGTCACCCGCCATGTCCAGCGACGCAACTGTTCGCGCGGTCGATTATAGCCGCGTTTTCAACCAGGCCATCGACAGGCTTCATGCCGAGGGGCGCTACCGGGTGTTCATCGACATCCTGCGCAACAAGGGCATGTTCCCGAACGCGCGCTGCTTTGCCGGGCATAACGGGCCCAAGCCGATCACGGTCTGGTGCTCCAACGATTATCTGGCGATGGGGCAGCACCCCAAGGTGATCGCCGCGATGGAAGAGGCGCTGCACGACGTCGGCGCCGGCTCCGGCGGCACCCGCAACATCGGCGGCAACACCCATTACCACGTCGACCTCGAGAGCGAACTCGCCGACCTCCACGGCAAGGAAGGCGCACTGCTGTTCACCAGCGGCTACGTCTCCAATGAGGCGACGCTTGCGACCCTCGCCAAGGTTCTGCCGGGCTGCATCATCTTTTCCGATGAGCTCAACCACGCCTCGATGATTGCCGGCATCCGCAACTCGGGGTGCGAGAAGCGCGTCTTCCGCCACAACGACCTCGCCCATCTCGAGGAACTGCTCGCCGAGGCCGATCCGCAGGCGCCAAAGCTGATCGCGTTCGAAAGCGTCTATTCGATGGACGCCGACATCGCGCCGATTGCGGAGATCTGCGACCTCGCCGAAAAGTATAACGCCCTCACCTATCTCGACGAAGTCCATGCCGTCGGCATGTACGGCGCGCGCGGCGGCGGCATTTCGGAGCGGGACGGCGTCGCCGACCGCCTCAACATCATCGAGGGCACGCTCGGCAAGGCGTTCGGCGTGATGGGCGGCTATATCGCAGCCGATCGTACGATCATCGACGTGATCCGCAGCTACGCCCCTGGCTTCATCTTCACCACCTCGCTCTCCCCGGTGCTGGTCGCCGGCGCGCTCGCGAGCGTGCGCCACCTGAAGGCGTCGTCCATCGAGCGCGAGGGGCAGCAGGCCGCCGCCGCCAAGCTCAAGGCGATGTTCAAGGAGGCCGGGCTGCCGGTGCTGGAATCCAGCACCCACATCGTGCCGCTGATGGTCGGCGACCCCGTAAAGGCCAAGCGGGTCAGCGACGTGCTGCTCGCCGAATACGGCGTCTATGTGCAGCCGATCAATTTCCCGACGGTGCCGCGCGGCACCGAGCGGCTGCGCTTCACCCCCGGCCCCGCCCATGACGAGGCGATGATGCGCGAACTGACCGATGCGCTGGTCGAGATCTGGGGCCGCCTGGAAATGCGCCGCGCCGCCTGAGGACAGGACAGCGGCGGCTCGCCCGGCGGCACCGCCGGGAACTGACCGCTACTTCTTCGCCAGGGCGGCCCGCGCATCCTCGCAGTCGCGCGCGATCTGCGCCTTCAGCGCGTCCAGATCGTCAAACCGCCATTCCGGCCGCAGATAGTCGATGAGCGCGACTTCGATCCGGCGGCCATACAGGTCGCCGGAAAAGTCGAAGAAATAGGGCTCAAGCAGTTCCAGCGGCGGCTCAATCATCGGCCGGATGCCCAGGTTGGCAACGCCGTCCAGGACCCGCCCGTCTTCCAGCCGCCCCCGCACCGCATAGATGCCATAGGCGGGCCGCAGGTACGTGCCGAGGTTCAGGTTGGCCGTCGGATAGCCAAGCTCCCGCCCCAGCCGGGCGCCCGGCTCCACCACGCCCTCAATCGCGAATGGCCGCGTCAGCAGCGCCGCCGCTTCCGCCGGGCGCCCCCCTTGCAACAGCGTACGGATGCGGCTGGAGGAGACCGGCCCGCCTGCGTCCTCCACAGGCGCCACGGTATCCACCGAAAAGCCGTGCGTTGCGCCCAGCGCCGCCAGCACCGCGACATTGCCGTCGCGGCCCTTGCCAAAGGTAAAGTCGGCACCCGTCACGACTCCGCCGATCCCGGAAAGGCCGCGCAGCCGCTCTTCCACAAAGGCTGCAGCCGACAGGCTGGCGAGATCGCCGTCAAAGCGGAACACCAGCATCGCGTCCGCACCCGCTTCGGCGAACAGCCGCTCGCGCTGGTCGAGGGTGGTCAGCCGGAACGGCGCCGCATCGGGACGGAAATGGCGGATCGGGTGCGGGTCGAACGTCGCGATGATCGCGGGCCGCCCCTCCGCATGGGCGCGCGTTACCGCGCGGCGCACCACTTCCTGGTGTCCAAGGTGAAAGCCATCGAAGTTACCGAGCGCGACGATCCCGCCACGCAACCCCGCGGGGACCGCCGAGCTGCCGTCCAGCCGTTCCATGAGCCGCGCTATAGGGAAAGCTGGGCCCCGCGCAAACCATGCACACGCCGCCCGGCCGAGCGCCTAGTCCCGCACCAGCGTGACGAAGCTGTAGGCCGGCCGCTCGCCCTCCGCGGGAAAGTGCTCCCGTGCTGCTTCCCGCCAGCCCGCGAACACCGGCACCACCGCGTCCCCTTCGGGTGCGGCGTGGACCTCGGTGAGTTCGATGCGCTCGGCCCGCGGCAGGAACAGCGTGAACACCTCGGCCCCGCCGATCACCGCCACTTCGCCGCTGCCGGCAAGCGCCAGTGCGGCCTCGGGATCGTGCACGACCTCCGCACCGGGCGCACTCCAGCTGCGGTCGCGCGTCAGCACGATGTGCCGCCGACCGGGGAGCGGACTCGGAAAGCTTTCAAAGGTCTTGCGCCCCATCACCATCGGCTTGCCCATGGTGCCCGCCTTGAAGCGGCGGAGGTCGGCCGGCAGGTGCCAGGGCAGTTTGCCGTCGCGCCCGATGACGCCGTTGTCGGCGCGCGCCAGGTGAAAGACGATCAAACCGCCACCGCCGCCTTGATGTGCGGCTGGGCGACATAGTCGTGCAGCACGAAATCCTCCAGCGCATAGCCGTCGATGCTGTCGGGACGACGCAGGATCTCCAGCCGCGGCAGCGCCGTGGGCGTGCGCGACAGCTGTTCGCGCGCCTGGTCCAGGTGGTTGAGGTACAGGTGGCAGTCGCCCCCCGTCCACACGAACTCGCCGACTTCCAGGCCGCACTGGTCGGCCAGGATGTGGGTCAGCAGCGCATAGCTCGCGATGTTGAACGGCACCCCCAGGAAGATGTCGGCTGAGCGCTGGTAGAGCTGTAGCGACAGCTTGCCGTTCGCGACATGGCACTGGAACAGGCAATGGCACGGCGCCAGCGCCATCGCGGGCAGGTCGCCGGGGTTCCAGGCGGAAACCACCATGCGCCGTGACGCGGGATTGGCCTTCAGCGTCGCGATCAGCTCTGCGATCTGGTCGATGTGGCGGCCGTCCGCCGTCTCCCAGTCCCGCCACTGCTTGCCATAGACGGGGCCCAGTTCGCCCGCCTCATCCGCCCATTCGTTCCAGATGCTGACCTTGCGGTCCTGGAGCCAGCGCACGTTGGTGTCGCCCCGCAAGAACCACAGCAGCTCCACGATGATCGAGCGCAGGTGCAGCTTCTTGGTGGTGAGCACCGGAAAGCCGGCGGCCAGGTCGAAGCGCATCTGGTGGCCGAACACGCTGCGCGTGCCGACGCCGGTCCGGTCCATCGTCTCCGCGCCGTGGTCGAGCGCGCGCTGCATCAGGTCGAGATATTGCTGCATGCAGCGGAGGTAGCCGCTGCGGACGCCCAACGAAAGCGCTAGTCGGCGGTTGCCCGCGCAGGAGCCGGAGTGGCAGGCGCCTTGGGGCCGGACGTGTTCAACCGGCACGGCCGGATTGCGCTCGGTTCCGGCCGCGGTCCGACCGCCTGGAACGTCGCGAGGTACCCGCCTGCCGACGGCATCGGCAGCATCGACACCTGCTGATAGCCCACCGCCTCGAACTCGCAGCGCAACAGGGCTGGCGGCGTCCCATGGTTCTGGGTCGCGCGGTTCGCATCCACCACCACCACCAGCCCGCCGGGGCGCAGCGACGGCCGCAGGTGCCACAGGAAGGCATAGGGCGCGGCGATCTCATGGTACATGTGCACCATCAGCACCCGGTCGAAGCTCGCCTCCGGCAGGCGCGGGTCATCGGCCTTGCCCAGCCGCACGCTGACATTGTCGAGCCGCTCGCGCGCGACACGCTGCGCCAGGGCGTCGCGCACCTCGGGCACGATATCCTCGGCGAGCACGCGACCCTCGGGGCCGACGCGCTGGGTCAGGCGGATCGTGTAATAGCCCTCGCCCGCACCGATGTCGGCGACCGTCATGCCCTTGGCGATGCCGGCGCCGTCCATGACTTCCTCGGCCTCGTTCAGCCGGTCGCGCGCTTCCTCGGTCGACCAGCGTGAGGACACGATGGTCGCGACCGGGCGGTCGGCGGCGGGGAAATCCGACGGCTTCGCCTCGGACGTGCGCTCGGGCAGCTTGGGTTCGGTGGCATCACATGCGCCCAGCAGCAGGACGAGCCCCGCCGTTGCCGCGGTGGCTCCCGCCAGACGCCGCATGCGCAGTTCAGGCAAGAGCCGCCGCACGATCAGTCGACGTCCTCCACCTCGACCGTCTCACCGGTCACCCGCTGCGACAGCGCCGCCGCCATGAACGGGTCGAGCGCACCATCGAGCACGTCGCCCGGCGCGGTGGAGGTGACGCCGGTCCGCAGATCCTTCACCAGCTGATAGGGCTGGAGGACATAGGAGCGGATCTGGTGGCCCCAGCCGATGTCGGTCTTGGTCGCGTTCTGCGCGTTCGCCACCGCCTCGCGCTCGGCGAGTTCCCGCTCGTACAGGCGCGCGCGCAGCTGGTTGAAGGCCTCTGCCTTGTTCTTGTGCTGCGAACGCTGGTTCTGGCACTGCACCACGATGCCGGTCGGCAAGTGGGTGATACGCACGGCCGAGTCGGTCGTGTTGATGTGCTGGCCGCCCGCGCCCGATGCGCGATAGGTATCGATGCGCAGCTCGCTCTCGTTGATCTCGATGTCGATGTTGTCGTCGATCACCGGATAGACCCACACGCTCGAAAAGCTCGTATGGCGCCGTGCCGCGCTGTCATAGGGGCTGATCCGCACCAGCCGGTGCACGCCGCTTTCGGTCTTGGCATAGCCATAGGCGTTTTCGCCCTTCACCAGCAGCGTGGCCGACTTGATGCCCGCCTGCTCGCCGGCGTGATAGTCGACCAGTTCCACCTTCATGCCGCGACGCTCGGCCCAGCGGGTGTACATGCGCAGCAGCATGCCCGCCCAGTCCTGGCTCTCCGTGCCGCCCGCACCCGAGTTGATCTCGATATAGGTGTCGTTGGCGTCGGCTTCGCCGGACAGCAGCGCCTTCACCTTGTCGACCTCGGCCCGCTCGGCCAGCTGGGCCAGGCTCTGCGTGCCCTCGTCCGCCATCTCGGCGTCGCCCTCGGCATCGGCCATCTCGATCAGCTCGACCGTGTCGGACAGTTCGCTCTCGATCGCGCGGGTGGCGGAGATCGCCTCGTCCAGCCGCCGCCGCTCGCGCATCACTTCCTGCGCGGCCTTGGGGTCGTTCCACAGGCTCTGATCCTCGACGCGCGCGTTCAGCTCGTCCAGGCGGCGCAAGGCGCGGTCCCAGTCGAGGAAGCGGCGCAGCAGCGCCAGTGCGTCGTTGATCTTGTCCACTAGGGCTTGCGCTTCAGCGCGCATCGAAATCTCTCCACTTTCGAGATCCCGGAAAACCCCGGAAATCTCGGGCCGCAACGGCGGCGCTCAATACATCGTCAGAAAGCGACTGCCGGTTCGGGCAGGATGGTCATCCCCTGCCCTAGTAAATGCCGCCCTCTCTTTGCAAGAAATCGCTGTCGCGCGGTGCGGAGGTCGCCTGCGGCGCCGCCTTCTGCACGGGCGCAGCCGCTTCCTCTTCACGGGACCGGCGCGCACGGCGACGCGGTTCGCTCTCCGGCTTGAACGCCTCCCAGATCACCGACGCCTTGGGATCGCTCGTCGGCCAGGCGCCGTACACCGGCTTGCCGCTCGCCCGATCGACCCGCACCATGCGGATGCCGGCCGGTGCCGTGAACGGCAGCTTGTCCATCCCCTCGAACGCCTTGACCGCGAACGCCTTGAAGATCGGCGCCGCCAGCGTCCCGCCCTGGGCATAGCCTCCCAGGTTCCGGGGCGTGTCATAGCCGATGTAGAGCCCGCCGATCATCTGCGGCGTGCCGCCCACGAACCACACGTCAGTCGGGCCGTTGTTGGTGCCGGTCTTGCCCATCATCGGCCGGTCGAGGTCGCGCAGCGTGACCGCCGTGCCGCGCTGAACCACGCCTTCGGCGATGTGGACCATCTGATATGCCGACAACGGATCGATCAGCTGGCGCGTCCGCACCACCGGCCGCGGCATCGCCTTGCCGTCCCAGTCGCGCGCATTGCAGCCGTCGCACGCCCGCCAGTTCTGCGGCCAGATCACCTTGCCATGGCGATCCTGCACGAAATCGATCACGCTCGGCGACAGCGCGCGGCCGTGGTTCACCAGGATCGAATAGGCGTTGACCATCCGCGCGACCGTCGTCTCGCCGGCGCCCAGGGCATAGGAAAGATAGGGCGGGTAGAGCCCCTCGCTCACGCCCAGCCGCTGGATGAGGTCGTTGACGTTCTTCATGCCCGTCGCCGCGGCCGCACGCACCGTCATCAGGTTACGCGACTGCTCGATGCCCCAGCGCATGGTGTGCGGCCCCGCATAGGAGCCGGAGAAGTTGCGGAAGCACTTGGTGCCCAGCCGCCCGCCCTGATCGACGCAATAGGGCGCATCGGCGATGATGGTGGCCGGGGTCATCCCCTTCTCGAGAGCCGCCGCATAGACGAGCGGCTTGATCGTCGATCCCGGCTGGCGCTTCGCCTGGGTGGCGCGATTGAACGCCTGCAGCCGCGAGTCGAAGCCGCCCTGCATCGCCAGGATACGCCCGGTGCGGGGTTCCTGGACGACCATGCCGCCCGACACGCGCGGGATGGAGCGTAGCCCGAAATTGCCGCCCTCCGGTGCGACCGCGATGATATCGCCGGCCTTCAGCGCGTTGAACGCTGCGCCGCCAGTCCCGCGCACCGGCATCTGCGCGGCAGACCGCGGCAAGGTCCCGGTGCTGCCGTCGGCAAAGCCGATCTGCGCGGAACTGCCGTCGCGCGACACCACGATGCCTGCGCGCCAGTCGCTATAGTCCAGTCCGATGTTGGTGTTCAGCAGCGCCTGGCGCCAGCGGTCGCCGTCGATCTCGACCTGGCGGATCGGGCCCGACCAGCCGCGCCCCGAATCGTACCGGATCAACCCGCGGCGAAGCGCATCCTGCGCATATTCCTGCAGCCGCGGATCGAGCGACGTGCGCACCCAGAGGCCGCCGGCATAGACGCTGTGCGGCCCGTCCTTCTCGTTCTCGCCCAGGCGGCCGAGCAACTGGCGGCGCACTTCCTCGATGAAATAGCCGCCCACCCGCTCGAACCGCGGAGTCTGCCGGGGCGTGGTGCCGAGCGGCTGCGCCACCGCGCCGTCGTACTGCGCCTGGGTGATGAAGCGGTTGCGCAGCATCTCCCCCAGCACCCAGTTGCGGCGCGCGATCGCGCGGTCATAGCCGCGCTCGGGCGTATAGTTGGACGGGCCCTTGGGCAGGATCGCCAGATAGGCCATCTGCGCCAGCGACAACTCATCCAGGTTCTTGTCGAAATAGGCATGGCTCGCCGCCTCGACACCAAAGGCATTCCGGCCGAGCGCGATCTGGTTGAGGTAGAGCTCGAGGATCTGCTCCTTGGTCAGCACCCCCTCGATACGATAGGCGAGAAAGGCTTCCTTCGCCTTGCGGACGTAGCTCACCTCGTTGCTCAGCAGCAGGTTCTTGGCGACCTGCTGGGTGATGGTCGAGGCGCCGATCGGCCGCCCGTCGTTGCGCAGGTTGGTCAGGACCGCGTTCGCGACACCGGGATAATCGACGCCGTGGTGCTCGAAGAAGGTGCGGTCTTCGGCGGCCAGGAAGGCGCGGACCAGCAGCGGCGGATATTCCGCATAGGACAGTTCCACGCGGCGCTCGCGCGCATAGCTGTGGATCGGGGTGCCATCGATGCCGCGGACGTTGGTCGGCAGCGGCGGCTCATAGGTGCGCAGCGCCTCGACCGACGGCAGGGTCCGGATCAGGAGGAACCAGATCACCACCATGCCCAGCCCCGCGAGCAGTGCCGCCCACGCAAGCAGGCGGAACCACCAGCGGCGCCGAATCCGGCGGAAACGGTCGCGCCAACCCTCTGGGCTGGGGTCGCGGGCGGTCACGGGGTCGAAAGCGGCACTCATCGGCCGCGCGATGTAGCAGGTTTGAACCGTGGTGCCAGCAGCTTGGCTGCGGCCCACCAGCCGAGTCGACCGTCCCGGCCGTCAGCGCGAGGCGAGCTGACGGGCGAAATGCACCTCCACCGCGCGCCGTACACTCTCTGCAATGGCACGCCTGCCGCTGTCCGAATTGAGCCGCTTGGCGTCCTCTTCGTTCGAGATATAGCCGGTCTCGAACAGGATTGACGGCATGTCCGGCGCCTTCAGCACCATCAGCGACGCCATCCGGTGGTAATTGGGCTTGAGCGGCACCAGCGGCTTGGCCTCGCGGCCGAGCAGCCGCGCGAACCCGGCCGACGCGTTCATCGTCTCGCGCTGGGTGAGGTCGATCAGGATCGACGAGATATCGGCCGACGCATCCGCCAGGTCGACGCCGGCCAGGATGTCCGCCTTGTTCTCGCGCGCCGCCAGCCGAGCCGCTTCCCGGTCCGACGCGACTTCGGAAAGCGTGTAGATCGACGCGCCCGATGCGCCCTGGTTCTCGGCACTGTCGCAATGCACCGAGATGAACAGGTCGGCGCCGAGCCGACGGGCGATGCCATATCGCTCCTGCAGGATCAGGAACTCGTCGCGATCCCGCGTCATTGCCACCCGCACGCGCCCCGATTCGAGCAGCTTGTCGCGGATCTCGCGCGCGAGCCTCAGGGTCAGGTCCTTCTCGCGCAGGCCGCCGTCCCAGGACGCCAGCGCGCCCGGATCATGCCCGCCGTGACCGGCATCGATCACCACCAGCGGCCGCCCGGCCACGCCGTCGATCCGCGGCAGGCGTCCGGCCCGGCGTGCGGGCGGCACCGCCATGCGGTTCCGGTACGAGGCGTCGCCTCCCCCTTCGGCCGGCGCGGCCGCGGTGGCTGCAATCGGCTGCGCCACCAGCGTGAGCGCCGCGGCGGCTAGCGCGGCGGTGCCGAACAGGGGTCGGCTAGGAACCCGGCGTGAAATCATAAACCCACTCGTCATCTGGTGCAGTCAGTTGTCGTTCGGGGGTTATCCCGCTGCCCTTGATCGTGAAACCATCAGGTTAAAGTCTTCCTAAGCCTGTCGCACAGGACAAGTCACGGCGCGATGAATGGTAGCACCAGCGCGCTGTTGCCGCGTGCCAGCGGCAATGCTACGCACCAAAATACGCCGATAGTCGTCCCCGACGACCGGCGCTCTCTCACCCGGTCGCCGCATCTGCGCCGACTAGCGGGAAACCAGGTTGACGCTCGCATGAGGCATGTTCCGTCCCGACTCAGCAGCACCGCCGCGATTGGCGGACGCTGGTTGGCGACGCTTGGCCCGGACCACCGGTCCGGCCGTGCCCGTGCAGCAGAAGCATTCACCGACACATGCAGCACCGCCGCGGATCCCGATCCGCCCGGCGGTGCGGCCCATGGCGCGCCGCACCGGCTAAAGGCCGCCCGCCGCGCCCGGAGACTTTACAATGACCACGCGTATGCTGATCGACGCACGCCACCGGGAGGAAACCCGGGTCGCCGTCGTCAAGGGAAACCGGATCGAGGAGTTCGACTTCGAATCCGCTGAGCGCAAGCAGCTCAAGGGTAATATCTATCTCGCCAAGGTGACGCGCGTTGAGCCGTCGCTGCAGGCCGCGTTTGTCGAATATGGCGGCAATCGCCACGGCTTCCTGGCCTTCTCCGAAATCCACCCGGACTATTACCAGATCCCCAAGGAGGATCGCGAGGCGCTGCTGCGCGAAGAGGCGGAACACGCCGCCGAGGAAGCAGCCCTGCGCGCGCAGGAGGATGACGAGGACGAGGACGACGACGGTTACGACGACGACGCGATCGCGCTGAACGCGGACGATGACGTCGACGTGCTGGAGCAGGACGAAGACGAGCACGACCACGATCACGATCACGACCATGACGAAGAGGCCGGCGACGACCAGGCCGCACGCGCGCCATCGAACCGCAAGCGCAAGCGCGGCGGTGGTGACGATGCGGCCGTAGATGCCCTGCGCCAGCGTCGCATGAACCTGCGCCGCCGCTACAAGATCCAGGACGTGATCCGCCGCCGTCAGGTGCTGCTGGTTCAGGTCGTCAAGGAAGAGCGCGGCAACAAGGGTGCGGCGCTGACAACCTATCTGTCGCTCGCCGGCCGCTATTGCGTGCTCATGCCCAACACCGCTCACGGTGGTGGCATCAGCCGCAAGATCAGCTCGTCCGCCGATCGCAAGCGCCTGAAGTCGATCATGGCCGAGCTGCAGCTGCCGCCCTCGATGGGTTGCATCGTGCGCACCGCCGGGCTCCAGCGTACCAAGACAGAGATCAAGCGCGACTTCGACTATCTCGCCCGCGTCTGGGACGGCATTCGTGAGCAGACGCTGCACTCCACCGCACCCGCGCTGGTCTATGGCGACAGCGATCTTCTGAAGCGTGCGATCCGCGACATCTACAACCGCGACATCGAGGAAGTGATCGTCGAGGGCGAGGACGGCTATCGTCAGGCCCGCGAGTTCATGAAGCTCCTGATGCCGAGCCATGCGCGCAAGGTGAAGCAATATGCCGATGCCGTGCCGCTGTTCCAGCGTGCCGGCGTCGAGGATCAGCTTGCCGCGATGTACAACCCGGTCGTCCAGCTGAAGTCGGGCGGCTATCTGGTCATCAACCCGACCGAGGCGCTGGTGTCGATCGACATCAACTCCGGCCGTTCGACGCGCGAGCATAATATCGAGCAGACGGCGACCGCGACCAACCTCGAAGCCGCCCAGGAAATCGCCCGCCAACTGCGCCTGCGCGACATGGCCGGGCTGGTCGTCATCGACTTCATCGACATGGACCACGGATCGAACGTCCGGAAGGTCGAGAAGGCGATGAAGGAGGCGCTCAAGAACGATCGCGCCCGCATCCAGGTCGGCCGCATCTCCGCCTTTGGCCTGATGGAGATGAGCCGCCAGCGCCTGCGCACCGGGGTGCTTGAGGCATCGACCCGCACCTGCCCGCATTGCGAAGGTTCGGGCCTGGTCCGCACCGCGTCGTCGGCAGGCCTGTCGGCGCTGCGCATGATCGAGGACGAGGCCGCCCGCGGCCGCGGCTCCGAACTGCTGCTGCGCTGCAGCCAGGAAGCGGCCTTCTACGTCCTCAACAAGAAGCGTGCCGACATCGCAGAGATCGAGGACCGGTATGGCGTGACTGTCGAGGTTGCGGCCGACGGCACGCTCGAGGGTGCGCGCATGATGGTCGAGGCCGCCGGTCCTCCGCCTGCCTACCCGCCCAAGATCGCGCCGTTGCTCGAGCTTCCCGAAGACGAGTTCTACGACGACATCGAGGAAGAAGAGGAGCTCGAGGAAGTCGAGGAGGCAGCGGAGGCCCGCGAGGAGCAGCCGCAGCGTCGCCGCGACGAGGACGAGGGCGAAGGCCGCAAGCGTCGCCGCCGCCGCCGTGGCCGCCGCGGCCGCAATCGCGAGGATGCGTCGGGCAATCCGGAAGCCGAAGGGGCCGAGGACGAGGGCGTCCACGCCGATGACATCGACGAGGATGCGGACAGCGTCGACGTCGAGGCACTCGACGAGGCCGACGCCGTTCCTGCAGCCGACAGCGAAGCGCCGAGCGAAGGCCGTCGCCGTCGTCGCCGCGGCCGTCGTGGCGGTCGCCGCAGCGACGCACCGGCAGCAGTGAGCGATGTCGAGGCGGATGCGCAGGACGAGGCTCCGGTCGAGGCCAGCGCCCCCGCCGAGGCAGCACCGGTAGAGGCCGCGCCGGCACCGGCTCCGGTCGAAGCCCCGGTCGAGCCTGTCGCCGAAGCGCCCGCAGCGGAAGCAGCGGTTGCGGACGAGGCACCCGCCAAGCCCAAGCGCACGCGTCGCCGCCCGTCGGCACGCGCTGCCGAGGCAGCAGCGGTGGAGGCAGCTCCCGCTCCGGTGATCGAGGCCCCAGCCCCCGAGGCTGAGGCTCCCGCCGCCGAGGAAGCGCCCAAGCCCAAGCGCACGCGCCGCCGCAAGGCAGCCGAGCCGGCCGCGGAGGCAGAAGCCCCCGCAGCCGTCGAGGCAGCGGCCCCGGCTCCGGCCGAGGAAGCAGCGCCCAAGCCCAAGCGCCCCCGCCGTCGCAAGGCCGCGGAGCCTGCGGCCGAGACCGCCCCGGAGGCAGCAGCGCCTGCGGCCGAGGCAGCGCCTGAGCCTGCCGCCCAGCCGGAAACGGCGACCGACGCCGACACTGGCGCCGAATCTGCCGAGGGCGACGCTTCGTCCGCGGCGAACGAAGGCACCACGCCGCGTCGCGGCTGGTGGCAGCGCACCTTCGGCGCCTGACCGATGCAGCCCCTCCCGTCCATGGCGGGAGGGGCTCGCTTCACCATCGGTTCAGCCGTACACCGGCAGCAGCGACACGCCCGCGTTGAACCTCGCGCCGGCATCGCCGATAAGGACCGGCATGAAGCGCATTCTCGCAGGCCTCGCCACCGCGCTCCTCCTCTGCGCGCAGCCGGCCGCCGCCCAATCGATGCTGCGCGACGCGGAAACCGAGTCGCTGCTCGCGGACATGGCGCGCCCGATCGCGGTCGCCGCCGGTCTTGATCCCAAGAATTTCAGCGTCGTCCTGCTCAACGATCCCAGCGTCAACGCGTTCGTTGCCGGTGGTCAGACCGTCTATCTCCACTCCGGCCTGATCGACGAGGCCGACACCGCCAACGAAGTGCAGGGCGTCATCGCGCACGAGGTTGGCCACATCATCGGCGGCCATGTCGCGCTCGCGGGCCGCGGCGCGGGCCCTGCCACCAGCATTTCGATCCTCAGCCTCGTGCTCGGCATCGCCGCGGTCGCCGCAGGCGCGGGCGAAGCCGGCGCCGGCATCCTCGCCGCCGGCCAGCAGGCCGCACTCGGCAACTATCTCGCCTTCAGCCGCTCGCAGGAAACCTCTGCAGACGCCGCCGGCGCGCGCTACCTCGGCACCGCCGGGGTCAGTGGCGCGGGCATGCTGTCGTTCTTCAAGAAGCTCCAGAACATGGAGTACCGCCTCGCGATCCCGCAGGAGAACAGCTACAACCGCACCCACCCGCTTAGCGGCGAGCGCATCAGCGCGCTGACCGCCGATCTCCAGGCGCAGCCCGCCTGGGGCAAGCCGCTCGATCCCAGGCTGCAGGAGCGCTTCCTGCGGGTGCAGGCCAAGCTGCGCGGCTATGTCAACGATCCCAAGGAAACGCTGCGCCGCTATCCGCCCAGCGACAACAGCGTGCCCGCCCACTACGCTCGGGCCTATGCCTATCACCTGACCGGCTATCCCGATCAGGCGCAGCAGGAAACGGCGGCTCTGGTGAAAGCAGCGCCGCACGATCCCTATTTCCTGGAACTGCAAGGGCAGATCCTGCTCGAATCCGGAAAGCCCGCGGAAGCGCTGGCGCCGCTGCGCGAAGCGACCGAGCGCACCGATTACCAGCCGTTGATCGCCGCGACCTTCGGTCATGCGCTGATCGCCACCGAGGATCCGAACAACCTGGCCGAGGCGGAAAAGGTGCTGCGCCAGGCGGTCGCGCGGGATCGCCAGAATCCGTTCGCCTGGACCCAGCTTGCCACCATCTACGAGCGCAAGGGCGACCAGCCCCATGTGGCGCTGGCCATGGCCGAGCGCGCCAGCCTGATCGGGGAGCCCCAGATGGCCCTCGCCAGCGCCCGCGCCGCGGTTGCGGGCCTGCCCGAGGGGAGCACCGAGCGGCTGCGCGCGCAGGATATCCAGATGATCTCCCAGAACCTGCTCGACGAGCGCAAGGGCAACCGCCGTCGCCGCCTGACCGAACGCTAAGGACCTCCATGCCCCGTAATTCCCTGCTCGCCTTTGGCGCGCTGTTGCTCGCTGCCTTGCTCGGTGCTGCCGCCTTCGCCCTGCTCCAGCCGTACCTGCCGGGCAACGACCGTGCCCGCACGGAAGCGATCGTGCGCGATTATGTGCTTTCTCATCCGGAAATCCTGCCGGAGGCCATGCAGAAACTGCAGGAGCGAGAGGTCGGCAAGGTCGTCGCTGCCAACCGCAGCGGCATCGAGAAGCCCTTTGCCGGGGCCTGGGCCGGCAACCCGAAGGGGGACGTCACGCTGGTCGCCTATATGGACTATGCGTGCGGCTATTGCCGCGCGAGCCTCCCTGCGATCGACAAGCTGCTCGCCGACGACCCGAACGTCCGCATCGTCTATCGGGAACTGCCGATCCTGAGCCCCGATAGCCGCACGGCCGCCGAATGGGCGCTGGCCGCCGCCGAACAGGGCAAGTTCCGCCCGTTCCACGCCGCCCTCTACGAGGAGAGCGGCCTGGACGAGGCCGCGATCGCGCGGGCCGCGGCCAAGGCCGGGCTCGACGTCGGGCGCGCCCGCACGGTCGCCGCGTCGGATGCGGTCGCACAGGAACTCGCCCGCAACATCGGCCAGGCCGGGCAGCTCGGCGTCACCGGCACGCCTACCTGGGTGGTCGGCAACCAGATGTTGAGCGGCGCCGTGGGCTATGAGGGGCTGTCCGCCGCCGTCGCAAAGGCCCGCGCCGCCGGCTGAGCTTCGCGCGTGCGGCCCGCGCGTTCTTCCCCTATACCTCCCTGGCCGCGCCGCGGCGCCATGAGGAGCTGTTGCATGCGTTCGTCCCCGCGCTTCCTGTTGCTTGCCCTGGTGCCGCTGCTCGCGGGTGGCTGCGTTGCCAAGACTGCGTGGGACGTCGCGACCGCGCCGGTGCGGGTCGGGTCCCAGGTCGTCGACTGGACCACGACCAGCCAGGACGAGGCCGACCGCAACGCCGGCCGCAAGCTGCGCAAGCAGCAGGCCGAGGAAGAACGCCAGCGCCGCAAGGAAGAAAAGCGCGCACGCGAAGAGGAGAAGCGGGCGCGCAAGGACGCCGAACTCATCCAGCGCGACCAGCCCTATTGATCGCGCGCCGGTGCGATCGGTCCCGGCAGGTCGCTCACTTCAGCCACTCCATCACGGTTGCGGAAAACGGCGTCCAGGCGCCCATTCGCACGCCTGCGTGGCGGAGTGCTTCGCCCGTCCAGCTGTTGCAGGTTCGAAGCGCGGTATAGCGGCCCCGGGCGGCGTAGAATGCGTCCGACCGACCGTATCCCGGCACGCTGCCGGCCCGGCCATCCGCACCGATCGCGAAGCTGGACCGGATGAAGTCGGCCAGCCGCTGATATTCTGCCGGCCGCAGCAGGATGGCCCGTACGCCCGCCTGGACCGCCGGTTCGCCGAGATGGCCGATGTGGAGCACGGTGTCGTCGCTCCCGACCGCCGCGCGCAGCACCGTCCCTGGCTTCAGCTCAGCCCAGGTCGGCGTACCGACATAGAAGCCGCGGTCGCCCCAGCCGATCGACAGGTGGCTGTGCGCCGCAAAGCGCGGATCGCGCAGGTCCTCCGGCCGCACAAGGTCGCGCCAGTCCACGCCCTCCGCCGCCACCGGCACGACGATGCTGGTGTGGATGCCATTGTCCTCTACATAGATCCGCACCCCTTCTGACGGAGGCGTCCAGCCGCGGTTGAGCGCAAAGGCACCCCCGACCAGGCCCGCCGCGCCATAGGCGAAGACCAACGCCCCCAGCGCCGCCAGCAAGAGCAGCAACCAGCGGCCGGACTGCCGCAAGGCGGGACCGACCGCGGTCAGATGTCCAGCGCCCAGCCGTTGCGGCCGGCGGGGTCGATCGGCGCGGTCGGGACATAGCGTTCCGCCCCGGCACGCAGCCGCAGGATCGTCCAGTCGCCGCGATCGTCGCGCGCCTCCAGCGTGCAGCCGCACGCGGCATAGGCGCCGATGACTTCCGCCGCCTGTCGCCCGAGCAGCCCCGCCAGCACCACCGTCGCCTCCGGCGCGGCGATCGCCGCCACTTCGGGCGCCATCGACACCAGCGGCCCGGCCAGGATGTTGGCGATCAGCAAATCATAAGGCGCGCGATCGGTGATCGCATCGGCAAGCGCGCCATCGGCAACCACCAGGTCGACGCCCGGAACATCATTCACCTCGGCATTCTCGCGCGTCACGTCGATCGCGACCGGGTCGATGTCCGTCGCCAGCACGCGCGCCTCGGGCCAGAGCTCGCGCGCCGCAAAGGCGAGCAGGCCGGTGCCGGTGCCGATATCGATCACGTCCTCGAACCGGCGCCCCGCCAGCCCGTCGAGCATCGCGAGGCAACCGCTGGTGGTCTCGTGATGCCCGGTTCCGAACGCGCGCCCCGCCTCGATGCGGAACACCCGCGCGCCCTCGGGCGGCGGCGCATCCTGCGCAGAGGTGTGAACGTAGAAGCGCCCGACATGCAGCGGCGCCAGCCCGGCCTGGCTCATCGTGACCCAGTCTTCGTCGTCGAGCTGCTCGATCGCCGGCGCGCGGCCGCGTGCGCTGGGCACCAGTGCCTGCACCGCGGCAATCGCCGCATCGCTCGGCTCTTCCTCGAAATAGGCGTCGAGGTGCCAGCGCTCGGCATCGTCCTCGACATCTTCGGTCGTCATCAGCACCGGCGCGGTCTCGAGTCCGAGGTCCTCGGAGGCGTCGATCGCCTCCGCCTCGGCGCGGGTGCACGGCAGGGTCAGCTTCCAGCTAGGCATCGGGAGTCCTTGATAATCACGGGCACCCGCCCCGCGGGCAGGTGCCGAACACAGGTCAGCGCACGTAGCTCGCGCCGTTGATGTCGAGCACGGCACCGGTCATCGAGGCGGGCGCCTCCAGCGCCAGGAACCGCGCCGCGGTCGCCACTTCCTCGGGCATCGCGACTCGGCCCAGCGGGATGTCGGCCAGCAGCTTGTCGCCGCCCCGGCTCTCCAGATAGTCGTCGGCCATCCCCGTCATGGTGAAGCCGGGACAGATCGCAAAGGCAAGGATCCCCTCGGCGGCATAACCGCGCGCGATCGTCTTGGTCATTGCCACCATGCCCGCCTTGGCGGCGGCATAATGCCAGTGCGCCGGGCTGTCGCCGCGATAGGCGGCGCGGCTGGCGATGTTGATGATCCGCCCGCCGGTGCCGCGCGCCTGCCAGTGGCGCACCGCCAGGCGGCATAGTTCCGCCGCGGCCGTCAGGTTGATGCGCATAGTGCGCTCCCACCCGCCAACCCATTCGTCATGGGGAAGGTCGAGCGGCGTCGCCTCGAACACGCCGGCGTTGTTGACCAGCACATCGACCTGCCCGTCGAGGGCGTCGAGCGCCTGTTCCCAAAGCCGCGCGGGTGCCGCAGGATCGGAGAAGTCGGCCCGAATGCCGCTCTGCGTACCGTGGCCGGCCACGCGGAGCCCCGGTGCGTCGAGCGCAGTGGCGATCGCGGCGCCGATCCCGCGCGAGCTGCCGGTAAGGAGGATATGCGTCATGGCACGGCGATAGAGCCTCCTCCGCGGCCGCGCCAGCACCCGCGCACGGGGCCGGATCCACATCGGCGCTTTGGCGCGGACGCAAGTTGCCGTACACAACTGGCGCACCACGATATTCGCTGTCGGATCGTTTACGTCGGCATCCCCGGGCTCTTGCGTCTTGCATCACACCGCCCCGGGGGTAGATAGGCGCGGTTCGCGAAAGGAACTGACTTGGCTTCCAAACCCTATGCGCGCCCATTGTCGCCGCACCTCGGCATCTGGCGCTGGGGCCCGCACATGCTGGTCTCGATTGTCCACCGCGCGACCGGCGTCGCCAATTCGGTAGGCCTTGGCCTGCTGATCTGGTTCCTCGCCTCGATCGCAGGGGGCGAGAAGAGCTATGCTCGCTTCGTTGACGTGTTCACGGTCGACAGCGGCGCTCTCAACGTGGTCGGCTATGTGTTCGGCATCGGCCTCACCTTCACCGTGTTCCAGCACATGGCGAGCGGCGTACGCCACCTCGTCCTCGACGTCGGCGCCGGCTACGAGCTGCGCAAGGCCAAGATGAGCGCGATGCTGACCTTCGTTGTTTCGTCGCTTGCGACGGTGGCCTTCTGGGCCTGGCTGCTGGTGGGGAAGCACTGATGGGTAACGGTACGAGCGTCGGCCGCGTCCGCGGCCTTGGATCCGCGAAGCACGGTGCGCATCACTGGTGGCACCAGCGCCTGACCGCAGGATCGAACCTGCTGCTGCTGCTGTGGCTCTTCTTCTCGCTGGCACAGCTGCCGGCCTATGACTTCGCCAGCGTGACCACCTGGCTGAGCTCGGCCTGGGCGGCAGTGCCGATGCTGCTGCTGATCGGCAGCACCCTCTATCACGCACGCCTGGGCCTCCAGGTCGTGATCGAGGATTACCAGCATGACGAGACCCGCGTGGTCCTTCTGGTCGTGCTCAACCTGCTCGTAGCACTCGGGGCCGGCCTCGCGCTCTTCTCGATCGTGCGCATCGCTCTCACGGGGACGCCCGCCTGATGTCTCAAGCCTACAAGATCATCGACCACACCTATGACGCGGTGGTGGTCGGCGCCGGCGGCTCCGGCCTCCGTGCGACCATGGGAATCGCCGAGTCGGGGCTTCGCACCGCCTGCATCACCAAGGTTTTCCCGACTCGCAGCCACACGGTCGCGGCGCAGGGCGGCATCGCCGCCAGCCTCGGCAACATGGGCCCGGACCACTGGACCTGGCACATGTACGACACCGTCAAGGGTTCCGACTGGCTCGGCGACCAGGACGCGATCGAGTATCTGTGCCGCGAGGCTCCGGCCGCCGTGTACGAGCTGGAGCACGCCGGCGTGCCGTTCAGCCGTACGCAGGAAGGCAAGATCTACCAGCGCCCGTTCGGCGGCATGATGCAGAACATGGGCGAAGGCCCGCCCGCACAGCGCACCTGCGCGGCGGCGGACCGTACCGGCCATGCCATGCTGCACACGCTCTACCAGCAGAGCCTGAAGTACGACGCCGACTTCTTCATCGAGTATTTTGCGCTCGATCTGATCATGGAGAACGGCCAGTGCCGCGGCGTGATCGCGCTGTGCATGGAGGACGGCTCCATCCACCGTTTCCGCAGCCATGCCACCGTGCTGGCGACGGGCGGCTATGGTCGCTGCTATTTCTCGGCGACCTCGGCCCACACCTGCACGGGTGACGGCAACGCCATGGTGCTGCGCGCGGGCCTCCCGCTGCAGGACATGGAGTTCGTCCAGTTCCACCCGACCGGCATCTACGGTGCCGGCGTCCTCATCACCGAGGGTGCGCGCGGCGAAGGCGGCTACCTCACCAACTCGGCAGGGGAGCGCTTCATGGAGCGCTATGCCCCGTCGGCCAAGGATCTGGCGTCGCGCGACGTCGTGTCCCGTTCGATGGCGATGGAGATCCGCGAGGGTCGTGGCGTCGGCAAGGAAGGCGACCACATCTACCTGCACCTCGATCACATCGATCCCAAGGTGCTGGCAGAGCGGCTTCCCGGCATCACCGAGACCGGCAAGATCTTTGCCGGCGTCGACCTGACTCGCCAACCGCTGCCCGTCGTTCCGACCGTCCACTACAACATGGGCGGCATTCCGACGAACTTCCACGGCGAGGTCGTCCACGTCCGCGACGGGAACCCCGACGCGGTCGTCCCGGGCCTGTTCGCCGTCGGTGAGGCAGCCTGCGTGTCGGTCCACGGCGCGAACCGCCTCGGCTCCAACTCGCTGATCGACCTGGTGGTATTCGGCCGTGCAACCGGCCTGCGCATCAAGGAAACGGTGAAGCCGGGCACCAACCACAACCCGCTGCCCAAGGGTTCGGAAGAGATGGCGCTCGGCCGTCTCGACCACTTCCGCAATGCCAAGGGCGGAACCCCGACCGCGCAGCTGCGCCTCGACATGCAGAAGACGATGCAGCGCCACTGCGCCGTGTTCCGCACCGAGGAGCTGATGGCCGAGGGCATCACCAAGATGGAAGGTGTCTATGCCGGCATGCAGGACATCGGCATCACCGATCGTTCGCTGATCTGGAACACCGACCTGGTCGAGACGCTGGAGCTCGACAACCTGGCCGGCCAGGCGCTTGTGACGATCCGTGGCGCGATCAACCGCAAGGAAAGCCGCGGCGCCCATATGCACGAGGATTTCCCCGAGCGCGACGACGCCAATTGGATGAAGCACACGATTGCGACATTCGATGGCTGGGGCGGCAAGGGCGGCAGCACCGCGATCGATTATCGCCCGGTGCACGAGTACACGCTCACCGACGACATCGACTATATCAAGCCGAAGAAGCGCGTGTACTGATCACGCCGCTACTGGAAAGCTTTGGGGGTGGACGGCAACGTCCGCCCCTTTTCTTTGGACAGGTGCCATTCTTCAGCGGAACCATCGCTTGCCGGCACGGTTTGCGCGGCATGACTGATGCCAACCGCTATCCCCTCCTCGCCGCCCCGCACGTCCACCTCGCGGGGACGGTCGACCATTCCATGTACGCGGCCTTCCGCCAGCAGATGGCCGACGCCCCCGCCGAAGGCTCGCTGGTGATCTCCATCTCCACGCTTGGCGGCGATCCGGAGGTTGCGCGCGCCATGGGCGACGACGTCCGGCTCATGCGCGAGTACAGCGGCCGCGAACTGCTCTTTCTGGGAAAGGTCGCCGTCTATTCGGCCGGTGCGACCTTCATGGCCGCCTTCCCCGTCGACAAGCGCTTCCTGACCAAGGGCACCCGGCTGATGATTCACGAGCGGCTGATGTCGAGCTCGGTGGAGCTCTCCGGCCCCCTCAAGACGCTCAGCTACACGCTGAAAGCCAAGCTGCACGAGATCGAGCACTCGATCCAGATCGAGGAAGAGGGGTTCCGCGACCTCGTCGCCGGCTCGGACGTGCCGTTCGAGGAGCTGGTCGAAAAGGCGCCATCCAACTGGTATATCGAGGCGGAAGAGGCCAAACGCCGCCGGCTGGTGCTGGACGTGATCTGATCGGGCCGCCCTTGGCACGCGCGCTCCGCAGAAAAGCGCGCTTGCCGTTTGCGACAGCGGCAGGGGTCATGTATCGGAACCTCAACTCGCCCCGGGGCGCGTCCGCGTCGCCCCACCGCATCCAGAGCTGACGGAATCCGCGCAATGGCCGAATTTTCCCTGCCAAAGAACAGCAAGATCACTGGCCCGTCCCGTGAGCACAAGGCCGCTGAAGGCGCCAAGCGCGTCAAGAAGTTCAAGGTCTACCGCTACGATCCGGACACCGGCGAAAACCCGCGCTACGACAAGTTCGAGATCGACCTCGACGAGTGCGGCCCGATGGTGCTCGACGCGCTGATCAAGATGAAGAGCGAGCAGGACCCCTCGCTCACCTTCCGCCGTTCGTGCCGCGAAGGCATCTGCGGCTCGTGCGCGATGAACATCGACGGCCGCAACGGCCTCGCCTGCACCACCGCGATCGAGGACGTGAAGGGCGAGGTGCGGATCACGCCGCTGCCGCACATGGACGTGATCAAGGACCTGGTCCCCGATTTCACGCACTTCTACGCGCAGTACAGCTCGATCAAGCCGTGGCTGCAGACCGTCACCCCGACTCCGTCGGGCAAGGAGCGCCTGCAGTCGCCGGAGGATCGCGCCAAGCTCGACGGCCTCTACGAGTGCATCCTGTGCGCCTGCTGCTCGACCTCGTGCCCGAGCTACTGGTGGAACAGCGACAAGTTCCTGGGCCCGGCGATCCTGCTCCAGGCCTATCGCTGGCTCGCCGACAGCCGCGACGAGATGACGGGCGAGCGACTCGATGAGCTCGAGGATCCGTTCCGCCTCTATCGCTGCCACACGATCATGAACTGCGCGAATGTGTGCCCCAAAGGCCTCAACCCCGCCAAGGCGATCGCCGAGATCAAGAAGCTCGAGATCGAGCGCGTCATCTGATCCTGCGCCGGGGCTGCCGCACGCGGCGCCCCGGCATCCCCCTGTCGGTCGCAGTCGCGACACCTGCCGCCTCCTGCGGCATATGACGCACCGTTCCCGACTGCGCGAACCGGCGGTGCGGGAGTGCACCACGTGACCAAGGTTCTCGGCCGCTACGAGTCGCTGATCGCCGCCGGCGAACTTCGCCCCGATCCCGACCAGCGCGCCGCCGCCGAGCGGCTCGCCCGGCTTGCCACCGAACTCGAATCTCCTCCCAGTCGCGGCCTGCTGGCGCGGCTCACCGGCCGGGCCGCCGTGCCGCCCCGCGGCGTCTACCTCTGGGGCGGGGTGGGCCGCGGCAAGTCGATGCTGATGGACCTGCTGTTCCATTGCGTCGACATCCCCGAAAAGCGCCGGGTCCACTTCCACGAGTTCATGCTGGAGGTCCACGACCGCCTCAACGTCGAGCGCAAGCGCGAGGCGGGCAATCCGGTGCCCCCCGTTGCCGCGGCCATGGCGCAGGGCCTCCGCCTGCTCGCCTTTGACGAAATGGTCATCAACAACACCGCCGATGCGATGGTGCTCTCGCGCCTGTTCAGCGAGATGATGACGCATGGGCTGACGGTGGTTGCCACCTCCAACCGCCCGCCGGACGATCTCTACAAGAACGGCCTGCAGCGGGAGAGCTTCCTGCCCTTCATCGCGCTGCTCAAGGAGCGGCTCGACGTGATGCCGCTCAACGGCCCGGTCGACTATCGCCGCGATCGCCTGGGGGTGATGGACACCTGGCTAGTCCCCAACGGGCCGGAGGCTACCGAGAAGCTGTCGGCCGCATTCTTCCGCCTCACCGACTATCCGGTCGAGGATCGCGAGCACGTGCCCAGCGAGGAACTGACCGTGCACGGCGGCCGCACGCTGCACGTGCCCAAGTCGCTGAAGGGCGTGGCCGTGTTCAGCTTCAAGCGGCTCTGCCGGGAGGCACGCGGCGCCCCCGACTATCTCGCGATCGCGCGCCACTATCACACGGTTATCGTCGTCGGCATCCCACGCTTGGGGCCGGAGAACCGCAACGAGGCCGCCCGCTTCGTAACCCTCGTCGACGCGCTCTACGAGCATAAGGTCAAGCTGCTCGCGGCCGCGGACGCACCGCCCGAACATCTCTACGAAAAGGGCGACGGCGCGTTTGAGTTCGAACGGACGGTCTCCCGCCTCAACGAGATGCGCTCCGAGGAATATCTGTCGGCTGGTCACGGCGAGGACGAGATCGCCTGAACGACGCCGCGCAGCGCTCTGCCGCAGCGAAGCCACGGGCGGGCAGAAGCGCGGTGACGGCGGCAACAAACGCGGCCTAGGCGCGTTCATACTGTCCCAGCAAGCACCGGTTTTCCGGGGCCTAGGCGGCTTATTGCAACTCGTTCGCAGTCGCAAAGATAGTCGGTTTGCCGGGTTGTTCGCCTCTCCCAAAGCGAGTAATGCCCCCGGGACTGCGGTTCGGTCCGAACCGTCGCATCCACCGGGAGGATTCATGGCCCGCAAGAAGATCGCGCTCATCGGCGCAGGCAACATCGGCGGCACGCTCGCGCACCTCGCCGCCCTCAAGAACCTTGGCGACATCGTCCTGTTCGACGTGGTCGAGGGTGTTCCCCAGGGCAAGGCGCTCGACCTTAGCCAGTGCGGTCCGGTCGAAGGCTTTGACGCCACGATCACCGGCACCAACGACTATGCCGACATCGCAGGCGCCGACGTGATCATCGTCACCGCCGGCGTCGCTCGCAAGCCGGGCATGAGCCGCGACGACCTCCTGGGCATCAACCTCAAGGTCATGAAGGCCGTCGGCGAGGGCATCGCTGCCAACGCACCCGACGCATTCGTGATCTGCATCACCAACCCGCTCGACGCGATGGTCTGGGCGCTGCGCGAATTCTCCGGCCTTCCCCACCAGAAGGTCGTCGGCATGGCCGGCGTGCTCGACTCCGCGCGATTCAGCCACTTCCTCGCCGACGAGTTCAAGGTGTCGGTGAAGGACGTGAACAGCTTCGTGCTGGGCGGCCACGGCGACACCATGGTGCCCGTGCTCGAATATTCGACCGTCTCGGGCATTCCCGTCAGCGACCTGATCGCGATGGGCTTCTCGACCCAGGAGCGCATCGACGCGATCGTCCAGCGCACCCGTTCGGGTGGCGGCGAGATCGTCGGCCTGCTCAAGACCGGCTCCGCCTTCTACGCGCCCGCCACCTCGGCGATTGCGATGGCCGAGAGCTACCTCTACGACAAGAAGCGCGTCCTGCCGGCCGCTGCCCATCTGACGGGCCAGTACGGCGTCGACGATCTCTACGTCGGCGTGCCGATCATCATCGGCAAGGACGGCGTCGAGAAGATCATCGAGATCAACCTGACCGAGGAGGCCAAGGCCAACCTCACCGTCTCGGTTGACGCGGTCAAGGAACTGCTGGTCGCCTGCAAGGGCATCGACTCCAGCCTGAACTAAGCGCAACCGCTACCAGCCCCCGGCCGCGCCGCACCCCGGCGAAGGCCGGGACAGTTGGAAGCGGTCGATACGGTGTGTGCCGGATACGCCTGATACCAGGCCAACCGGTGCCACGGGGCGATCCATCGGGCGTGCGAGCGATCTCGCGAAGTGCTCCCGGGAACATCGCACCGGCGCCGCCGCAGGTTTTACGCGGCGGTTTCGGTGCAAGCGCTTGGTCTGGTACGAAGCGTGCGACGACATCGAAGCTGCGCGGCATCGCGAGCGGCAGATGAAGGAATGGCAACGGGACTGGAAGTTGCGGGAGATCGAGGGGTTCAGCCCGGACGGGAAGACCTTTTCGAGCATATTGCCCGCCCCTGACCTTTCCCAACTGGGCCCCGGCCTCCGCCGGGGTGCAAGTGGAGCGAGAGACTAGATGAGCATCCTCGTCAACAAGAACACCAAGGTGATTACCCAGGGGATGACCGGCGAGACCGGCAGCTTCCACACCAAGGCGGCGCTGGAATATGGCACGCAAATGGTCGGCGGCGTGACGCCGGGCAAGGGCGGCACCGAGCACCTCGGCCTGCCGGTCTTCAACACCGTTGCGGAAGCCAAGTCGAAGACCGGCGCAGACGCCTCGGTCATCTACGTGCCGCCGCCCTTCGCAGCCGACTCGATCCTGGAAGCGATCGACGCGGAAATCCCGCTGATCGTCTGCATCACCGAAGGCATCCCGGTGCTCGACATGGTTCGCGTGAAGCGCGCGCTGTCGGGTTCCAAGTCGCGCCTGATCGGCCCGAACTGCCCGGGCGTGCTGACGCCCGGTGAGTGCAAGATCGGCATCATGCCGGGCTCGATCTTCTCCAAGGGTTCGGTCGGCGTGGTCTCGCGCTCGGGCACCCTCACCTATGAGGCGGTGTTCCAGACCACCAACGCAGGCCTGGGCCAGACCACTGCCGTCGGCATCGGCGGCGATCCGGTCAACGGCACCAACTTCATCGACGTGCTCGAGCTGTTCCTGGCGGACGATGCCACCGAGTCGATCATCATGATCGGCGAGATCGGCGGCTCGGCCGAGGAAGAAGCAGCACAGTTCCTGCGCGACGAAGCGAAGCGCGGCCGCAAGAAGCCGATGGCTGGCTTCATCGCCGGCCGCACGGCGCCTCCGGGCCGCCGCATGGGCCACGCCGGCGCGATCGTGTCGGGCGGCCAGGGCGGCGCCGAGGACAAGATCGCGGCGATGGAAGCAGCAGGCATCAAGGTTGCGGCTTCCCCGAGCGAGCTCGGCTCGACGCTGCTCGAAGTACTGAAGGGTTAAAGACACAGCCGCGCGTTCCCATCTTGTGCGTGTCACAAGGACACGCCGAAACGCGCGGCACGTCCCTCGACGCTAGGTCGGGACGAACGGACGGACAGGACGCACCATGGGCTACGAAGGCCAGGATTTCTCCGATATCGCAGCCGGCGTGAGCCCGGCGTTCGTGGAGACGCTCTACACCCGCTACAAGGCGGACCCCGGCAGCGTCGACGCCAGCTGGCGCCAGTGGTTCGACGGGCTCGAGGGCGCCGTCTCCGGTCCCAGCTGGCAGAGCAAGCGCTGGCCGCTGACCGAGACCGATGCGCTCACCGCAGCGCTCGACCCGACCCAGATGGAGCCCGCTCCCAAGCCCGCCAAGGGCGGCAAGCCTGCGCCTGCTCCCGCCGCGGCCCCGGCTGCCGCCACCCACGCAGAGATCGCGAAGGCGGCCGGCGACGCGATCCGCGCCCAGCTGCTGATCCGCACCTATCGCGTGCGCGGCCACCTGGCAGCCAATCTCGATCCGCTCGGCCTCTCGCCCCATCGTGAGCTGCCCGCCGATCTCACGACCGAGTACCACGGCTTCTCCGACAGCGAGATCGACCGTCCGGTGTACCTGGGCGGTGCCCTCGGCCTCGAGACCGCGACCATCCGCGAGCTGGTGACGATCCTGCGCGCCAACTATTGCGGCAACGTCGGCCTCGAATACATGCATATCGCCGATGTGGAGGAGCGCCGCTTCCTCCAGGACCGCATGGAGGGCAAGGACAAGGCCATCCAGTTCACGGTCGACGGCAAGAAGGCGATCCTCTCCAAGGTCATCGAGGCCGAGCAGTGGGAGAAGTTCCTGGGCCGCAAATATGTCGGCACCAAGCGCTTCGGCCTCGACGGCGGTGAATCGATGATCCCGGCGCTGGAGTCGGTGATCAAGTACGGCGGCCAGATGGGCGTGCGCGAGATCGTGTACGGCATGGCCCACCGCGGCCGCCTGAACGTGCTCGCCAACGTCATGGCAAAGCCGTTCCGCGTGATCTTCCACGAATTCTCGGGCGGCTCGGCCAACCCCGAGGATGTCGGCGGCTCGGGCGACGTGAAGTATCACCTCGGCACCTCCACCGATCGCAGCTTCGACGACATCACCGTCCACATGTCGCTGGTCGCCAACCCCTCGCATCTCGAGGCGGTGAACCCGGTCGTGCTCGGCAAGTCGCGCGCGATCCAGACGGTGCGCAACGACCTCGAAAAGCACGAGCAGGTGCTGCCGGTCCTCATCCACGGCGACGCGGCCTTCGCGGGCCAGGGCATCGTCTGGGAGTGCCTCGGCTTCTCCGGCATCCGCGGCTACAACACCGGCGGCTGCGTCCACTTCGTCATCAACAACCAGGTCGGCTTCACGACGAGCCCGCAGTTCGCGCGCTCCTCGCCCTATCCGTCAGACGTCGCCAAGGGCGTCCAGGCGCCGATCCTGCACGTCAACGGCGACGATCCCGAAGCCGTCACCTTCGCCTGCAAGGTCGCGATCGAGTTCCGCCAGACCTTCAAGCGCGATGTCGTGATCGACATGTGGTGCTATCGCCGCTTCGGCCACAACGAGGGTGACGAGCCCTCGTTCACCCAGCCGCTGATGTACGCCAAGATCAAGAACCACCCGCCGGTTTCGGAAGTCTATGCCAAGCGGCTTCTGGCCGAGGGCGTGGTCGACCAGGCGTTCGTCGACAGCAAGACGCACGAATTCACGACCCTGCTGGAAGGCGAGTTCGAAAGCGCCAAGAGCTACAAGCCCAACCGGGCGGACTGGTTCGCGGGTCGCTGGTCCGGCCTGCACATGCCGGCCGATCCCGAGAGCGCGCGTCGCACCGCCGACACCGGCATCGAGAGCAAGCTGTTCGACTCGCTTGGCCGCACGCTCACCGAGGTTCCGGCCGACCTGGAGATCCACAAGACGCTCGGCCGCGTGATCGAGGCCAAGCGCCAGATGTTCAAGTCGGGCGAAGGCTTCGACTGGGCGACCGCGGAAGCGCTGGCGTTCGGTTCGCTGCTTTCCGAAGGCTTCGGCGTCCGCCTGTCGGGCCAGGATTCGGGTCGCGGCACCTTCTCGCAGCGCCACGCCGTCTGGGTCGACCAGAAGGACGAGCACAAGTATGTGCCGCTTCAGCAGGTCGAACACGGCCGGTTCGAGGTGCTCGACTCGCCGCTCTCTGAATATGGCGTGCTCGGCTTCGAATATGGCTATGCGCTGACCGATCCGAAGGTGCTGGTGCTGTGGGAGGCGCAGTTCGGCGACTTCGTGAACGGCGCCCAGATCATGATCGACCAGTTCATCGCGTCGGGCGAGTCCAAGTGGCTGCGCGCCAACGGCCTCGTGATGCTGCTGCCGCACGGCTATGAGGGTCAGGGCCCGGAGCACAGTTCCGCGCGTCCGGAGCGCTTTTTGCAGCTGTGCGGACAGGACAACATGCAGGTCGCCAACGTCACGTCGCCGGCGAACTACTTCCACCTGCTGCGTCGCCAGATGCATCGCGCCTTCCGCAAGCCGCTGGTGCTGATGACGCCCAAGTCGCTGCTCCGGCACAAGATGGCCGTGTCGAAGGCAGAAGACTTCCTGGGCAACAGCCAGTTCCGTCGCCTGATTTCGGACCCGTCGGCACCGGCCGACACCGAGGTGAAGCGCCTGGTGCTGTGCTCGGGCAAGGTCGCCTACGATCTGATCGAGGCACGCGATGCCGCCGGCGACCGCAACACCGCGATCGTGCGCGTCGAGCAGCTCTATCCGTTCCCGGGCGAGCCGCTGGTCGAGCGCCTGAAGCGGATGCCGAACCTCGAGGACGTGGTGTGGGCGCAGGAAGAGCCGAAGAACAACGGCTACTGGACCTTCGTCGATCCGCTGATCGAGGAAGCGCTCGCCAAGGCCGGCACCCGCATCACGCGGGCTCGCTACGCCGGCCGCGCTGCCGCCGCCTCCCCCGCGACTGGCCTGATGAAGCGCCACACCGCGGAGCAGGGCGCACTCGTCGCAGAGGCGCTCGGGCATAATGTCCGCGAGGAAATCCGCCGCACGCGCAAGTCCGACGACGCTGTCGTTGGCAAGCCGACCGCCTGATCCGAACACAGTCTGCGGCCCCTGGCGGGGCACCAAGAGGAAGACCCATGGCAACCGAAGTCCTTGTCCCCGTACTGGGCGAATCGATCACTGAAGCCACGCTTGGCGAATGGCTCAAGCAGCCCGGCGACCCCGTGCAGGTCGACGAGCCGATCGCCAGCCTTGAAACCGACAAGGTGTCGGTCGAAGTCCCCTCGCCCGTCGCGGGCGTCATGGGCGCACACGCGGTCCAGCCGGGCGATACCGTCTCGGTCGGCGCGCTGATCGCAACCATCGACGCGGGCGACGGCGCCCCGGCTAAGACCACCGCGCCCGAGGCTGGCACCACGGCCGCCGCTCCGGCGGCCGCGCCGCAGGAAGCCGGCGGCAACGTCGACGCTGCGGCGCTCTCGCCGTCGGTGCGTCGCGCGATCCTGGAACATGGCGTCGACCCGGCGACCGTGAAGGGCAGCGGCAAGGACGGTCGCCTGACCAAGGAAGATATCGTCGCCGCCGCCTCCAGCAAGCCGGCAGCCGCCCCTGCGGCAGCACCCGCCGCCGCGCCTGCGGCAGCGCCCGCCGCCGGTGAGCGTCGCGAGGAGCGCGTCAAGATGACGCGCCTGCGCCAGACCATCGCCCGCCGCCTGAAGGAGGCGCAGGACACCGCAGCCCTGCTCACCACCTTCAACGACGTCGACATGACCGCGGTCATCGAGGCGCGTACCAAGTACAAGGACCTGTTCGAAAAGAAGCACGGCGTCCGCCTGGGCTTCATGGGCTTCTTCGTGAAGGCCGCGTGCATGGCCCTGAAGGACATCCCCTCGGTCAACGCCTATATCGAGGGCGATGAGATCGTCTATCACGACTATGCCGACATCTCGGTCGCGGTTTCCGCGCCGCAGGGCCTCGTCGTGCCGGTCATCCGTTCGGCCGACCAGATGTCCGTCGCGCAGGTCGAGAAGACGATCGGCGACTTCGGCAAGCGTGCCAAGGAAGGCGCGCTCAAGATGGACGAGATGAAGGGCGGCACCTTCACCATCTCCAACGGCGGCGTGTTCGGCTCGCTGATGTCGACCCCGATCATCAACCCGCCGCAGTCGGCGGTGCTGGGCCTCCATCGCATCGAGGAACGCCCCGTGGTCCGCAACGGCCAGGTTGTCGTCCGCCCGATGATGTACCTCGCCCTCAGCTACGACCATCGCATCATCGACGGCCGCGAGGCGGTGACCTTCCTGGTCGCGCTCAAGAACGCCATCGAGGATCCGACGCGCCTGCTGATCGACCTGTAAGAACACGCAACCGGTCCCCGGCGCATGCCGGGGTCCGGTTGCTGCCGGTTTGTAACGAAGCGAGACGCGCACCAGCTTCCGTCTCGGTACTGGGCCCCGGCCTCACCGGGGCACAAGAAAGAGAAGAAAATGGCTGAATACGACTTCGACGTTCTCGTGATCGGTGCGGGCCCGGGTGGCTATGTCGCCGCGATCCGCGCCGCGCAGCTGGGCCTCAAGACCGCCTGTGCCGAAACGCGCGAGACGCTGGGCGGCACCTGCCTCAATGTCGGCTGCATCCCTTCCAAGACGCTGCTGAACGCCTCCGAGAAGTTCGACGAGGTGGCCTCCGGCGTCCTCGCCAAGCACGGCGTGAAGGTCTCGGGCGTCGAGCTCGACCTCGCCGGCATGATGGCTGACAAGGACAAGGCCGTGAGCGGCCTGACCGGCGGCATCGAGTTCCTGTTCAAGAAGAACAAGGTCGAGTGGCTGAAGGGCCTCGCCACCTTCCAGGACGCCCACACCGTTCAGGTTGCGGGCCGCACCGTCACGGCCAAGAACATCGTCATCGCCACCGGTTCCTCGGTGACCCCGCTGCCGGGCGTCGCGATCGACCAGAAGGTCGTCGTCGATTCGACCGGCGCGCTGGCGCTGGAGAAGGTGCCGGAGCATCTGGTCGTCATCGGCGGCGGCGTGATCGGCCTGGAGCTCGGCTCGGTCTGGAAGCGCCTTGGAGCCAAGGTGACCGTGGTCGAATATCTCGACCAGCTCCTGCCCGGCATGGACGGCGAAGTCCGCAAGGAAGCCGCCAAGATCTTCAAGAAGCAGGGTCTGGAGCTCAAGCTCTCCACCAAGGTCACCGGCGTTGCCGTTGACGGCGGCCGCGCGACCGTGACGGTCGAGCCGGCAGCCGGCGGCGCTGCCGAGACGATCGTGGCCGACGCCGTGCTCGTCGCGATCGGCCGGCGCGCGAACACCGACGGGCTCGGCCTCGACAAGATCGGCCTTCAGCTCAACCAGCGCGGGCAGATCGAGACCGACCACGACTTCCGCACCGCCGTCGACGGCGTGTGGGCCATCGGCGACGTGATCCCCGGCCCGATGCTCGCGCACAAGGCCGAGGACGAGGGGATTGCGGTGGCCGAGAACATCGCCGGCCTCACCGGCATCGTGAACCACGATATCATCCCCAGTGTCGTCTACACCCACCCGGAAATCGCCGGCGTCGGCCTGACCGAAGAGCAGGCCAAGGAGCGCGGCGAGATCAAGGTCGGCAAGTTCCCGATGATGGCGAACAGCCGCGCCAAGGCGATCGACGACACCGCCGGCTTCGTGAAGGTGATTGCGGACGCCAAGAGCGACCGCGTGCTCGGCGTGTGGATCATCACCTCGGTAGCGGGCACCATGATCGCCCAGGCTGCCCAGGCGATGGAGTTCGGCGCCACCAGCGAGGACATCGCCTACACCTGCCACGCCCATCCGACCCATTCGGAAGCGATCAAGGAAGCGGCCATGGCCGTGCAGGGCAAGCCGATCCACATGTGATCGGCTGACCTTCTGGTCCAGGAAAAGCGGCGTCGGTGGACCTCCACCGGCGCCGTTTTCCGTATCAGATCCTTGGATCGCGCATCCCGCGGGGCCTTGGCGCGTGTGCGCCCGGTGCGGCGCGCCGGGCGGGTCTCGAAACCACCGCCACCAGCACCGTCAACAGCCCGGCGAGGAGGGCCGCGATCCATACCGCCGTGTCGTCGATCGCGCGGAAGATCGAAGCCCCGCCGAACGCACCGCCCAGAAAGGCGCACCAGAACAGGAGGTCGCACACCCAGGCGAACCGCGGCCCCACCCCCATCAGCGCATCGGCCAGCCCCTGGCCCAGCCGCACCAGCATGCCCGTCAGGTAGGTCAGCCCCACGCGTCCATCGCTGCTGCCGATAAAGACGGCGTTCTGCGCGCCCATCGCACCGGCCAGCAGCACCAGCGCGACGGGTAGCGGACCAAGGCTCAGGCACAGCGCGGCGATCGCGAGCAGGACGGTCACCAGCAGCATCACCGCTTCCCGCCCGCGCAGGCCGCCGGCGCGATCGGCAATGGCGCCGCCCATCACGCCTGAAAGGAACCCGCACAGGACCGCGCCGGCGGTCCAGGCTTCCTGGAACCCGGCGGCGAAGTCGACACCCAGCCGGGTCGTGTTCCCGGTCATCGACGCCGCAAAGAAGCCGGCAAAGCCCGAAAAGGCGATGGCGTCGACGAATCCAGCGAACGCTGCGAGGAGCATGGCGATGAGCAGCATCGGGGCGGACAAGGGTTGCACACGGTTGCCTTCCTGCCTTCACACCCGCGCACGGCGGGCGGGGTTTCGCAATCTGTACTGAAACGCTAGCGAGACCAAGTCGTGCCTATAGAAACCTTCTCGCTCGGGCCTGTTTTGCAGGTTCTCAATTTTGTCGGCATCGCGGTCTTCGCAGCCACCGGCGCACTCTCGGCAGCACAGCGTGCGCAGACGCTGGTGACCGGTGCGTTCTTCGCGCTCATCACAGGCGTCGGCGGCGGCACCGTGCGCGATCTGCTGATCGGGGCGCCGGTGTTCTGGGTGCGGGATGCGCAGACGGCCGCGCTCTGCCTGTCCGTTGCCGTGCTGATCTGGATCACGCCGGAGCGCTGGTGGCGTCAGCAGGCGTTCGAATGGCTCGACGCAGCGGGTCTCGCCCCGTTCGCCGTCTATGGCGCCGCCAAGGCGCTCGGGTTCGGCGTGCCCCCGGTCCCGGCGGCGATCATGGGCGTGGTGACCGCCTGTGTGGGCGGCATCCTGCGCGACATGCTCGCGGGCGAACCGTCGATCCTGATGCGGCCGGAGCTCTACGTCACAGCCGCGGCGCTCGCCTCCGGCCTTTATATCGTGCTGGTGTCGCTGGGCCTTCCCAGCTTCGCCTCGGCACTGGCGGCCTCTGCCGCGGGCTTCCTGCTCCGCGCCGCGGCCATCCACTGGAAGCTGGGTCTGCCCACCTACCGAGGACGCACTGAGCCGCCCCGGCCCTGACCGGCTCAGGCGCGCACGACCCCGACATCGCGGAAGGATTGCGGTTCCGCCGGCGGCATCGGGGTGTGCGCCAGCGCGCACTGCCACAAGCCGATGTCGATCCACTGGCCCTGCTTGTAGCCGATCGAGCGGATCACCCCGGCGCGCCGGAACCCGACCGCCTCGTGCAGCGAGATCGAGGGGCCGTTGGGCAGCGCGATCACCCCCATGGCCTGGGCGAAGCCCTGGGCACGCAACGTGACGATCAGCGCCTCGTACAGCAGCCGCCCCGCCCCCTGCCCATGGGCGGCACCGGCAAGGTAGATCGTCGTCTCGACCGAGAAACGATAGGCCGCGCGCGACCGGAACGGGCCGGCATAGGCGTAGCCCAGGATCGTGCCGGGCCCGGTCTCCCCCAGCGGGTCGGTACCGGTTGCGACCAGCCAGGGGTAGAAGCCGTCGTGCGCCGACATCCGCTCGGCCATGGCAGCCGCGTCGGGCGGCTGTTCCTCGAAGCTGATCGTGCTGCCCGTCACATAGGCCGCATAGATCGCGGCGATCGCCTCGGCATCGTCCGGAGTCGCGGCCCGGATCGAGATCATAGGCCGACCCGCGCCAGCATCAGGTCGAGCAGCCGCACGTCCTCGGCCGCCGGCACCGCCGGCCCCAGCCCTGCGCACTCCAGGCACCGAGCCTGCATCGCCGCGTTGCCCTTCACCAGCCGTCGCGCATCGCCCACAGCCTGCGCCAGCAGCGCGCGCCGCTCGCCGGCGAGACGGGAGACAAGGTCGCCGGGCTCCGATCCCACGCGGTCATTGTCGCTCGATGTCATGGCGTCCACGAACTGCTCGAAGGCGCCCGGCTCCTTTTCCAGATAGGCGGCATGCACCTTGTCCGGATCGAGCTTCGCGCGCCGCGCCGCCTCTGCGACCGCGTCGGACAAGGTTCCGAACCGGTCGACCAGCCCCAGCTGGCGTGCGGTGCCGCCATCCCAAACGCGGCCCTGGCCGATCTGGTTGACCCGCTCCGGCGTCATCCGGCGCGACTGCGCCACCAGCCCGATGAAGCGGCTGTAGCCGTTCTCGATCGTCGCCTGCACCAGCGTGTCGAAGGCCGCGTTGGTGCCGGCATAAATGTTCGGCTGCCCCGTCAGCGGGGTCGTCTGCACGCCATCGGTGGTCACGCCGATCTTGGCGAGCGTACGCTCAAAGGTCGGGATCAGGCCAAAGATGCCGATGGACCCGGTGATCGTGTTGGGCTCGGCGAAGATCACCTCGCCCGGGGTCGACACCCAATAGCCGCCGCTCGCTGCCAGGCCGCCCATCGAGACGACGACCGGCAGCCCCTTTTCCTTTGCCTGCAGGATCGCCAGGCGCATCTGTTCGGACGCGAGCGCCGATCCGCCGGGTGAATCGACCCGCACCACCAGCGCCTTGAGGTCCTTTTTCGCCAGGCCCTGCAGCATCAGCTTCGATATCGTGTCGCCGCCCGCAGTGCCGCTGCCGGATTTGCCGTCAACGATCTCCCCCGCGATGGTCAGGACACCGATCGCGGCGCCCGACTTGGGCTGCGGGTTGGCGGCGATCCAGTTCTTCAACGAAATCGCCTTGAAGCTGCCGGCCGCCTTGCTGTCGGCCGGGCCGACGCCATCGATCGCGGCGATGCGATTGCCGAACGCGATGCGGTCGCCGACCTGGTCGACAAGGCCGCTGGCCAGGTTCGCCTTCGCAATGTCGCCCCCGGCGGCCAGGACCAGCTTGTCGGGCTGGGTGACGAAATCGTCGATCTTCGCCTTGGGCCGCGCCTTGGCCACCGCCTCCCGCCACTGGGAAAAGAGCGACCCATAGAGTGCCTGGTTCGCCGCACGCGCGGCTTCCGACTGGTCGGTGCGCGTAAAGGGCTCCACCGCCGACTTGAACTCGCCGACACGATAGACGTGCGCGTTGATGCCCAGCTTGTCGATCAGGCCCTTGTAGTAGAGCTGCGAGCCGCCCGGGCCGCTGAACATCGCCCCGCCCATCGGGTTGACCCAGATCTCGCTCGCGTTCGCTGCGACCAGATAGCCGCTGTCGGTGTACGCGGTCGCATAGGCCAGCACCGGCTTGCCGCTTGCGCGCACCCGGCCGACCGCCGCGCCGACCTCGGCCACCACCGCCGGATAGCCGCCGACGAAGCGATCAAGATCGAGCACCACAAGCTTTACCCGCTTGTCGTCGCGCGCCTTGTCCAGCGCGTGCACCACGTCGCGCAGCCGATGCTCGCGCGCGACCCGCGTGCCGCTGAGCGCGGCGAACGGATCGACCGCACTCGGCTGTTCGACGACGGTGCCGTCGAGCGCGACCAGCAGTGCGCCGGGCTTGATCGAGGGGTTGGGCTTCGCCACCAGCGCCGCGAACAGCGCCCCGAAGAACAGGAGCATCGCCAGCAGGACGAGCCCGTCCTTGACCGCGACCAACAACTTCCACGTACCCCGAACGAGTCTCACGCGCACAATCCCCTCTGCAGATTCCCGGTGCTAGAGCAGCGCCAGAAGCGAGTAAACCGCGCGTCCGCCAAGGGGTTAGCGCCCGGGACGATTCCTCTTGGCCGGACGGTCTCACCCGTTTCCGACACGCGCTGGCGCGGCGTGCAATTTTTCGATGGGGCGACCCGTTGACGATGCATGGGGGCGATCGCATATGCGGGGCGCTGGCACTCGCTGGGGGTGAGTGCCAAAAACCTGTTTTTAGAAAGGAAAGCGCGCATGAACTTCCGTCCGTTGCATGACCGCGTGCTCGTTCGCCGCGTCGAAGCCGAGGAAAAGACGGCTGGCGGGATCATCATCCCGGAGACTGCCAAGGAAAAGCCGCAGGAAGGCGAAGTTGTCGCCGCCGGCAACGGCACCAAGGCTGAGGATGGCAAGGTTACGCCGCTCGACGTCAAGGCTGGCGACCGCATCCTGTTCGGCAAGTGGTCGGGCACCGAGGTCAAGGTGAATGGCGAAGACCTGCTGATCATGAAGGAAAGCGACATCCTGGGGATTGTCGGCTGATCCAGCGCTGACCTTCCCCGGCCAAGGCCGGGGTCCGGAACGAATGATCTCGCAACTCGCCCCGGCCGCGGCCGGGACAGCAATCAGAGAAAGGTAGCCAAATGGCAGCCAAGGAAGTCAAATTTTCGCGCGACGCGCGTGAGCGCATCATGAAGGGCGTCGACATCCTCGCCGACGCGGTCAAGGTCACCCTCGGCCCCAAGGGTCGGAACGTCGTGATCGACAAGTCCTTCGGCGCACCGCGCATCACCAAGGACGGTGTCTCGGTCGCCAAGGAAATCGAGCTCAAGGACAAGTTCGAGAACATGGGCGCCCAGATGGTGCGCGAAGTGGCCTCGAAGACCAACGACGTTGCCGGTGACGGCACCACCACCGCGACCGTTCTCGCCCAGGCGATCGTCCGCGAGGGCATGAAGTCGGTTGCGGCCGGCATGAACCCGATGGACCTGAAGCGCGGCATCGACATCGCCGTGACCAAGGTGGTCGAGGACGTGAAGTCGCGCTCCAAGCCCGTCTCGGGCTCGTCGGAAGTTGCCCAGGTCGGCATCATCTCGGCGAACGGTGACATGGAAGTCGGCGAAAAGATCGCCGAAGCCATGGAGAAGGTCGGCAAGGAAGGCGTGATCACCGTCGAAGAGGCGAAGGGTCTCGAATTCGAGCTCGACGTCGTCGAGGGCATGCAGTTCGACCGCGGCTACCTGTCGCCCTACTTCATCACCAACCCGGAAAAGATGACGGTCGAGCTCAACGACCCGTACATCCTGATCCACGAGAAGAAGCTCTCGAACCTGCAGGCGATGCTCCCGATCCTGGAAGCCGTCGTTCAGTCGGGTCGTCCGCTCCTGATCATCGCAGAGGACATCGAGGGCGAGGCTCTGGCCACGCTCGTGGTGAACAAGCTGCGCGGCGGCCTGAAGGTCGCAGCGGTCAAGGCTCCGGGCTTCGGCGATCGTCGCAAGGCGATGCTCGAGGACATCGCGATCCTCACCAAGGGTGAAGTCGTCTCCGAGGACCTGGGCATCAAGCTCGAGTCCGTCACGCTCAGCATGCTCGGCACCGCCAAGCGCGTCACGATCGACAAGGACAACACCACCATCGTCGATGGTGCGGGTGAAGCCGACGCGATCAAGGGCCGCACCGATGCCATCCGTCAGCAGATCGAGGTGACGACCTCGGACTATGACCGCGAGAAGCTTCAGGAGCGTCTTGCAAAGCTGGCCGGCGGCGTTGCCGTCATCAAGGTCGGCGGCGCAACCGAGGTCGAGGTGAAGGAGCGCAAGGACCGCGTCGACGACGCGCTGCACGCAACCCGCGCAGCAGTCGAAGAAGGCATCGTCCCGGGCGGCGGCACGGCTCTCCTGTACGCCACCAAGGCCCTGGACGGCCTGAAGGGCGCCAACGAGGACCAGACCCGCGGCATCGACATCGTTCGCAAGTCGCTGACCTCGCTGGTTCGCCAGATCGCGCAGAACGCCGGCCACGACGGCGCCGTCGTGTCGGGCAAGCTGCTCGACCAGGACGACACCTCGTTCGGCTTCAACGCGTCGACCGACACCTATGAGAACCTGGTTGCAGCCGGCGTGATCGACCCGACCAAGGTCGTCCGCACCGCTCTCCAGAACGCCGCGTCGGTCGCGGGCCTGCTCATCACCACGGAAGCAACCGTGGCCGAGCTGCCCGACGACAAGCCCTCGATGCCGGCCGGCATGCCCGGCGGCGGCATGGGCGGCATGGACTTCTGATCCGGCGGGGTACCGGGCAAGCGCAGGCTGGCCCGGTACCCGAAACGGATCGGCCGCATCGGCAATGCCGGTGCCGTCCCAAAGGAAGGGGCCGGGGGGAAACCTCCGGCCCTTTTCTTTTGCCCCTCCCTTTCGGCCGCGGAACTGACGGTGCTCGGCACCGGCCCCGTCCCGGCAGCCGGCCCAGAGCTTCAAGGAGACGCTGGACCAGGCGGAGGCGCTGCTGTGCTGGCCTACCCCGCGGTCCCGTGCGACCCTACTGGCCGCCCCGGGTGCCTGGCGGGGTGCGGAGCGGCTGCCCGCTCTCCAGCGCCAGCCGCTCGCGCAGGTTCGCCAGCTCGGTTTCGGAAGCACGCCGGCGCTCCGGTGCGGGCTTGCCCTTGCGCAGCCGGGCGCGATCCTTCTCCGGCGGATCGACGCGGCGCACTCGCACGGCGGCATAGCCTTGCGTGCGGATGCCCAGCTGCTCGGCCGCACCCCGGCTCAGGTCCAGGATACGCCCGCGCGAGAACGGACCGCGGTCGTTGACCCGCAGCAGGATCGTCCGCCCGGTGTCGAGTGCGGTCACCTCGACATAGCTGGGCAGCGGCAAGGTCGTATGCGCGCCGGTGACCGCCTTGGGCCGGAAACGCTCCCCATTGGCGGTCTGGTTGCCGGATTCATTCCCGTACCAGCTGGCAAATCCGACCGCGTCATACTGCGGGTTCTCGGCCGGCGTGTAGCGGATGCCGCGCACCGTATAGGGCTTGCCGATCTTGACCGGCGTGTCGCTGACGGGCCGGTATCGGGTCGTGCCGCAGGCCGCGAGCAAGGGCGTCACCAACAGCGCCAGCCACAACCCTCCGCGGATCGACGGGGCGGCGGATGGCGTACGGATCGCATCGAGCATGCTCGATGGGGTAGCCCAGCCCCGTCCGGGAATGAACCCCCATGCGGCAGGGCGACTCGCCGCGCAGCCCTGTCGCGGCACGGACAAATCTGGCAAATCGACCCGGATTGCGCCGCATGCTGCTGATCGGCTGCGGCACCGAAACCAGATGGATTGCATCATGCCCCCCTTTTCCGACCGCCTCGCCGCCCTTCGCACCCGCCTTGCGCAGGAAGGGCTAGACGGCTTCGTCGTCCCACTGACCGACGAACACATGAGCGAATATGTCGGTGGCTATGCCCAGCGGCTGGCATGGCTCACCGGCTTCCAGGGATCGGCCGGCACCGCAGTCGTGCTCGCGGGCGACGCGGCGATGTTCACCGACGGGCGCTACACGCTGCAGGTGCGCGAGCAGGTCGACAGTGCTGACTGGAGCTTCTGCCAGGTGCCGCAGGAGAGCGTCGCCGGCTGGCTCGCGGGCCATGCGCCAAAGGACGGACGGATCGGCTATGACCCGTGGCTGCACACGCGCGGCTGGGTAGAGCAGACGGCCGCCGCCCTCGCCCCGCGCGGCGGCATGCTGGTGGCCGTCGCGGCCAACCCGATCGATGCGCTCTGGGCGGACCGGCCGCAGCCGTCCGATGCGCCGCTTGCCGTGCAGCCGGACGATCTCGCCGGCCGCAGCGCCGCGAACAAGCGTGCCGAGCTCGCCGACTGGCTGCGCGGCCAGGGCGCGGACGCGCTGGTGCTCTCCGCGCTCGATTCGATCGCCTGGGCATTCAACGTGCGCGGCACCGACGTCACCCACACCCCGGTCGCCCTTTCCTATGCGCTGGTCGCCGCCGACGGCACGGCCGAGCTGTTCGTCGCGCCGGACAAGGTCGGCGACGCCGTTCACCGTCACCTCGGCAACGCCGTGCGCGTCCGCGACAAGGCCGAGTTCGCCCCGGCCCTGCGCGCCCTCGCCGGCAAGCGCGTCGCCGTCGATCCCGAGCGCGCCGTCGCGGCGATCTTCGATGCGCTCGATGCTGCCGGCGCCACGCTGCTGCCGGTGCGCGACCCCGTCGTGCTCGCAAAGGCGATCAAGAACCCCGTCGAGATCGCCGGCCATGCCGCTGCCCAGGCCCGTGACGCCGCCGCGCTGGTGCGGTTCCTCAAATGGTTCGAACAGACCGCACCCGAAGGCGGTCTGACCGAGATCGACGCCGCCGAGCAGCTGCACGCCTTTCGCGCCGAAACCGGGGTGCTCAAGGACCTGTCGTTCGAGACGATCTCCGCCACCGGCGCGCATGGCGCCAGCCCGCACTACAAGGTGACACCCGAATCCAACGCGCCGATCCTGCCGGGCCAGCTGTTCCTGATCGACTCCGGCGGCCAATATGCGGACGGCACCACCGATATCACGCGCGTGATGCCGGTGGGGGAGCCGACTGCCGAGATGCGCGACCGCTTCACCCGCGTGCTCAAGGGGCACATCGCGGTTGCCACCGCAGTCTTCCCCCACGGCACCACCGGGGCACAGATCGACGGCTTCGCCCGCCGCCCGCTGTGGGAAGTCGGCCTCGATTTCGCGCATGGCACCGGCCACGGCATCGGCGCCTATCTGTCGGTTCACGAGGGGCCGCAGCGGATCGCCCAGCCGACCTATCCCGGCGGCGGCCCGCTCGAGCCGCTGCGCGCGGGCATGCTGCTCTCCAACGAGCCCGGCTATTACAAGGCCGGCGAATACGGCATCCGCATCGAGAACCTGATGCTGGTGGTGGATCGCCCGATCGCCGGCGGAGAGGTGCCGATGCTCGCGTTCGAGACGACCAGCTTCGTGCCCATCGAACGCCGCCTCATCGATCCCGCGCTGCTGACACCACAGGAGCGCGCCTGGGTCGACGCCTACCATGCCGAAACGCTGCGCCGCGCCGGGCCGCTGCTCGATGGGGACACCCGGGCATGGCTTGCCGGGAAGTGCGCGCCGCTCGACTGAGGGCGCGCGCGATCAGCGCTGCTGTGGCGGCCCTTCCTTCGGGTCCGCCTCAGCAGCCGCTGGTTCCGCGTCGGCGGCCCGCGCCTGTGCCTTGCGTCGCCGAAGATTCTCCCGCAGCGCCCGCGCCAGTCGCGCCTGTTTCTCGGTATCGTTCATCTCTGCCCGGGATAAACCGCCGGACAGCGGGTTGACAATCTTTCGCGCCCCGCACATAGGCGCCCCTCCGCTGGCAACTGCCCGCGTGTGCTGCCGTAGCTCAGTGGTAGAGCGCATCCTTGGTAAGGCTGAGGTCGTGAGTTCAATCCTCACCGGCAGCACCATTTTCTCCTAGAAAATCAGATACTCCCCTCGGGGACCCGCGCGGACGTGCTGGGCGCGGCTGTGCGCCGTCCTTCTGCCTGCAACCATGCGGCAAGTGCGGGCGGCGCAGCAGAACCACGCCGCCCGGACACTCTAGTGTGCCGCGCTCCGGTCCGCGGCACGGCGGGGACGTGGCGCCAGCCAGATGATCGTCGCCGCCGCGAAAAAGGCGATCGCCGAGATCAGGAACACGTGCGTCGTCGCCAGCGCCATGCTCTCGCGCTCGACCAGTTGGGCGATCACCGCGCGGATCTGGTCCAGCGGCATGCCCTGTGCGGTCAGCGCTTCCACCGTGCGGCCGTCGTTGAGGTTGCTCACGATCTCGTTGCGCGCGACGCGCGCGCTGTCGTCCCACATTGTCGCCACCACGGAAGTCCCGATCGCGCCGGCCATGGTGCGCAGGAACGCCATCACGCCGGCCGCCGACGCCGTCTCCTGCGGCTCCACCGAACTGAGCGCGAGGGTGGTGAGCGGGATGAAGAAGAACGGCATGCCGAAGCCCTGGAGCATCTGCGGCAGCGCCAGCGACCAGAAATCCGCCTCGCTGTTCCAATGCACCCGCAGCAGCGACGCGAGGCCCAGCCAGACGATCCCGAAACAGATCAGCGGTCGCGGATCCATCTTGTTCGACATCTTAGCCACGATCGGTGACATGATCACCGCCGCCACCCCGGTGAAGGCCGTGGCATAGCCGGCATAGGTCGCCGTATAGCCCATGCTCATCTGCAGCCATTGCGGGATGATCACCGCCGACGCGAAGAAGGTGCCGAACGCAAAGGCAAGCGAGGCCACCGCCACGCTGAAGCCGCGATGCCGGAACACGCGCAGGTCCACGATCGGCTGGCTCTCCGTCGCTTCCCAGGCAAGGAACACCAGGAAGCCGACGACTGCGATCACCGCCAGCATGACGATGGTGCGGTCGTTGAACCAGTCGTGCTCGCGACCCAGGTCGAGCATGATCTGGAGCGCGCCGATCCACAGCAGCATCAGCATCAGGCCGACCCGGTCGACCCGCACGGGCTGGGTCGGCGTCTCCACCTCCCGCAACAGGCGCATCGCACCAAAGGCACAGACTGCGGCTACCGGAATGTTGATGAAGAAGATCCAGTGCCACGACCAGCTGTCGCTGATCGTGCCGCCCAAAATCGGCCCCATGATCGGCGCGACCACGGTGGTCATCGACCACACCCCCATCGCCTGGGCGCGCTGGTCGGGACGAAAGATGCGGACCAACAGTGCCTGCGACAGCGGCATCAGCGGGCCACCGCACAGCCCCTGCCCGATCCGGCACGCGATCAGCATGCCGAGCGTGGTCGAAAGCCCGCACAGCACGGAAAAGACGCCGAAGCCGATCATCCCGAAGGTAAAGACCCGCACCGTCCCGAACCGCCCGGCAAGCCAGCCGGTGAGCGGCACGCACACCGCCTCCGCCACCGCATAGGAGGTGATGATCCACGTCCCCTGGCTGCTCGAAATGGCGAGGCTGCCCGAGATGTGCGGAACCGAGACGTTGGCGATGGTGGTGTCGAGCACCACCATGAAGTTCGTGAGCGCGAGCACCGCACCCGCGAGCAACAGCCGCACGCCCGACAGGGACGTGGCGGCTTCGGGCTTGCCGTTCATGCGCTTGTCCTCAGTGCGACCGCAGGTCGATCTCGGCGTCCATCGAAAGGCCGACCCGCAGGGGGTGGGCCTGGAGCTCCTTGGGATCGAGCGCGACCCGCACCGGCAGCCGCTGGACCACCTTGATCCAGTTGCCGGTCGCGTTCTGCGCCGGGATCAGCGCGAACGACGATCCGGTGCCGCCGGAAAAGCCGACGACGCGACCGTGATATTCCACGTCCCCGCCATAAAGGTCGGAGGTGAGGGTCACGGGCTGTCCGACCTTGACGCGGTTCAGCTGGCCTTCCTTGAAGTTCGCATCGACGTAGAGCTGGTTGAGCGGCACGATCAGCATCAGCGCCGTGCCCGGTGCGACACGCTGGCCGACCTGCACGTTGCGACGGGTGATGACGCCATCGACCGGCGCGCGGATCACGGTCCGCTCCAGGTCGAGCTTCGCCTGGGCGAGCTTGGCCTGTGCCGCCAGCACCTCGGGCGCGGTCGACGAGGTGGTGCCGCTGATCAGCGCGTTGTTCGCCGCCAGCTGCCCGGTCGCCGCCCCGCGCGTGGAGCTCGCCTGGGAAACGCCGGCGCGTGCCAGCTCCAGATTGGCGCGCGCCGTCGCAAAGGCATTGGTCGCGCTGCTCAGTTCCTCGCCGGAGACCGCGCCATTGGGCGCCAGCCGCTGGCGGCGCTCCAGGTCGATCCGGGCGCGATCATAATCGGCCTGGGCCGCGACCAGCTGGGCGCGCGCGCGGGTGATATCGGCATCGCGCGCCTGCACCTGCGCGGCAAGCGCCGTGCTGGTGGCCGAGGTCTGGCCATATTGGCGGCGAGCCCGGGCGAGCTCCGCCTCGGCCTGTGCCACGGCGATGCGGGCGTCGGCGTCGTCGAGCCGGACGAGCACGGTGCCACGGCGTACCGTCTGGGTATCGGCGACCTCGACGCTCGCCACCTGGGCCGCGAGCATGGGGGTGACGCTGGCGGTGTCGGCGCCGACATAGGCGTTGTCGGTGCTGACATAATGGCGCGCGACCAGCAGGTAATAGGTGCCATAGGCCAGCGCCGCGATCACCACGACCAGCGCGATGATCCCGAGCAGCTTCTTGCGGCGCCCGTTGGGCTTGGCCGCATCGACTGCGGCCTGGTTGGGGAGGGCGGCGTCAGCCATGGGTCGGGTCCTTGCGTGCGGTCTCGGCCGCGGTGTTGAGGGAAAAGCCGCCGCCAAGCGCGCGGACCAGCTGGACGTCGAGCGTGAACGCCCGCGCCTCCAGCTCTGCCACCGCAGTGCGGTTCTGGAGCACGCGGTCTTCCGCGGTAAGGACGTCGAGGAAGGTTGAAAGTCCGCCCTCGTAGCGCTGGCGCGCGAGCGACCAGGCCTGCTCGGATGCGGCCAGTGCCTCGCGCGTCTGCGCCAGCCGGTCGACCAGTGCGCGCTGGCTGGTCACCGCATCGGCGACTTCGCGATAGGCCGCGGTGACGGTGCTGTCATAGCTGGCGACGGCTTCGTCATAACTGGCGCGCGCACCCCGGTATTGGCCGGAGAGCTGTCCGCCGCGGAAGATCGGCAGGCTGAGCGCAGGCCCGGCCTGACCATAGGTCGACCCGCTCTTGAAGAGGTTGCCAAGGCCCAGCGACTGGAAGCCGATCAGCGCATTGAGGTTGATCGCGGGATAGAAGTCTGCGCGCGCCACCTTGATCTCGCTCGCACGCGCCTCGACCCGTGCGCGGCTGGCGGCGATATCGGGACGGCGGCCGATCAGGTCGGTCGTGACGCCGGCGGGCAGGGTCCGGCGTGCCGCGGGAAGGGGCGGCAGCGCGATGCTGAGGCCCCGGTCCGGCCCCTTGCCGAGCAACGCGGCGAGCCGGTTGCGGGTGAGGCCGATGTTCTCGTCGATCGCGGCGATCTGCGCGCGCACGGCCGGGATCGCCGCCTCGGCCTGCTTGACCTCGGCGCGGGTATCGAGACCGTTGGCGACGCGCTGGGCGACCAGCTGCTGCGTCCGGCCGCGCACTTCGAGCGCGCGCAGCTGCACGTCACGCTCGGCGGCAAGCTGCGCCAGGTCCGCATAGGCGGCAGCAATGTTGGTGGAGAGCACCAGCCGCGCCTGCTCGACGTCGATCCGCGATGCCTCCGCCTCGGACGTCGCCGCGGCGAGCGAGGCGCGGTTGCGGCCCCACAGGTCAAGGTCGAAGCCCAGGTTGAGCGCGACCGAGCCGGTATCGTTCCAGCCCTTGGGCACGAACTCGGCCGGGATGCCGTTGTTGTAGCTCTGCTTGTTCTCGCTGGCCCTCGCCTCGACGCCCACGGACGGCAGCCGGGAGGCTTCTGTCCGCTCGACAAAGGCACGCGCGGAGCGCAGCCGCGCCGCGGCCGCAACCACGTCCGGCGAGTCGGCCAGTCCCTCCTCAATCAGGGCGCTGAGCTGCGGATCGCCGAAGCTGCTCCACCAGTCGGCTGCCGGCCATGCGGCGGCGGTGCCGCGCGCGGCAAGGCTCTGCTCAGCGGCATAGCTCTGCGCAGCGCGCACCTCTGGCCGGGCCCCGAGCTGCGGTACTGGCGCACACGCAGCCAGCGGGACGACACCGGCCGCTGCAGCGAGCAACAGCGGCCGAAACATGCTTTGGTTCATGTGAAAATAATACCGTACTGGTTGGTACGGTCAGGGAGATGGGCCCGGTCGTTTGTCTTGTCAACATGAAACTGTACTCTATAGTACAGCAATGGAACCCGCCGAACCCAAGGTCTCCGGCAAGCGCGAAGCGCGCAAGCACGACCGTCGTCTTGGCATGCTTGCCACCGCGAGGAGGATGTTCCTCGATAACGGCTATGCGGCAACCTCGATGTCCGCCATCGCTGCCGAGGTCGGGGGATCCAAGGCGACTCTCTGGAATTATTTTCCTTCCAAGGAAGAGCTTTTTTCGGCCGTCCTCGACGATGCGACCGCCGATTATCGCCAGAAACTCACCGATTTATTGCGGCCCACGCCAGACGTGGCAGCAACGGTTCTCGCCTTCACACGCGGATTCCTCGCAAAAACTACCTCGATCGAGGCTGTCCAGCTCCATCGCCTGGTCGCGGCCGAAGCCGCGCGATCGCCCGAAGTTGGCAAGATTTTCTCGCGGGTGCCGCAACGCACCCGTCAGCTGCTCGCCGATTTCTTTGAGGCCGCGATGAAGGCGGGCCAGCTGCGCCAGGCGGATCCCCATGTCGCCGCCTATGCGCTGACCTCGCTGTGTCTCGGCGTTCAGCAGCGGATACTGTGGGGCGCGCCCGCCCCGTCTGAGCAGGAGATCGAGCGGGAGGCGCAGAACGCCGCCGACATCTTCCTGCGCGCCTTTGCGCCTCCCCAGGACGGCCGCGCCACCTGAGCCCCATAGCGAATGCCCATATAAAGCGGCGCGGCGTGCATCCGGCGACCCGCCTCGCGCATTCAGCCGCGATGGCCAAATCCGATACCCCCAGCATCGTCTGGTTTCGACAGGACCTGCGACTTGCCGACCAGCCGGCCCTTGCTGCGGCCGCGGCCGAAGGGCCCGTGCTCGCGGTCTATGTCCTCGATGACGAGACACCCGGCGACTGGCGGATCGGCGCCGCGCAACGCTGGTGGCTGCACCACGCGCTGAAGGCGCTTGCCGATGCGCTGGCGGCGCGCGGCGTTCCCCTGGTGCTGCGGCGCGGTCGCGCTGCCGAAGAAGTGGCGCGGCTGGCGCGAGAAGTGGGTGCGGCCCGGGTCCACTGCCTCGCCCACCAGGAGCCTTGGTGGTGCGCCGCCGAAGCGGCGCTCGCGGAGGTGGTCGAACTCGTCCGTCACCCCGGCCGGCTGCTGGCGGAGAGCGGGCTCGTGCGCACCGGCACCGGCGGTCGCTTTCGCATCTTCACCCCCTTCTGGCGCGCGCTCCAGCAGCAGATGCCGCCCCCTGCCCCCCAGCCTGTGCCGGAATCGTTGCGCGGCATGGCAAGCCCGCCCCGTGGAGAGCGCCTGGAGGACTGGGACCTGCTCCCGCGCGCTCCCGACTGGGCAGGAGGTTTCGCGCACTGGACCCCCGGTGCGGCCGGCGCCGCCGAACGGCTCGAAACCTTTGCGGAGGAGGTCGGAGGATATGACCAGAACCACAACCTGCCGTCCATCGACGGCACCTCCAGCCTCTCCCCCCATCTCCACTTCGGCGAGATTTCACCCGCGACCGTGTGGCATGCCCTCGCCCGGCGCACCGGCGCAGAGCCATATCTGCGCGAGCTCGGCTGGCGGGACTTCGCGGCCAACCTGATCCTGCAGTTGCCCGATTATGCCACGGCCAATGGTCGGCCGGCGATGGATGCCCTGCGCTGGCGAACCGGCGAAGCGGCGGACGCCGACTTCCGCGCCTGGACGCGCGGGCGCACCGGCTATCCGATCGTCGACGCCGGCATGCGACAGCTGTGGCACATCGGCTGGATGCACAATCGCGTGCGAATGATCACGGCGAGCTTCCTGGTAAAGCACCTGCTGATCGACTGGCGCCGGGGCGAGCGCTGGTTCTGGGACTGCCTGGTCGACGCCGACTACGGCAACAACAGCGTCAACTGGCAATGGGTGGCAGGCACCGGCGTGGACTCAAGCCCCTTCGGCCGCATCATGGCCCCGCTCGTCCAGTCGCCCAAGTTCGACGCCTCCGGCTATATCTGCGAATGGGTGCCCGAACTCGCCAGGCTCGACGACGCGGCGATCCACGATCCGCACGCCGCCGGCGTCGCCCCGGCCGGCTACCCCCGCCCCCGCATCGGCCACCGGGAGGGACGCGAACGCGCGCTCGCCGCCGCGGCCGCAGCGCGCGCCTGATCGCTGTCAGGCGCGCGCGTCCTCAGAAGCGATAGGTCGCCGTGAGCGTGGCGGTGCGGGGCAGGCCGTAGCGATATTGGCTGAAGAAGCCGATCTGGCTGAAATAGGTCTTGTCGAGTAGGTTCTCGACATTCGCCTGGACCTGCAGGTTATCGGTCACGGCGTAGCGCGCCATCAGGTTGACCAGGGCATAGCCGTCCTGCTGGAAGCGGAAGTTCCCGCCGGTGACCGGGTTGAGGCCGTCGGTATAGGCCTTGCTCCGATAGTTCACGCCGCCGCCGAACGTCAGGTCGCCGACCGTATAGGTCGTGAACAGCTTCAGCAGGCGTCGCGGCTGGTCATAGTTGGCGTCCATCTTGAACTGGCTGTAGCCGAAGTTGACGTTCCAGCCCTCCAGCGGCCGGCCCGTGACTTCGACCTCGAATCCCTTGCTGACCACGCCGTCGGCGGCGATGTACGGCTGCACCGGCAGCGCATTGCCGGGAACCAGGATCGGCGGCCCATCGAGCACGGCGAGGTTGTCCTGCTCGATCCGGAACAGCGCGAGCGACGTCTGCAGCGCGTCCCCGAAGAACGAACTCTTCAACCCGATCTCATACGCCTTGCCGTCGAGCGGATCGAGCTGGCGCAGGTTCCGGTCGAGGTTGTTCTGCGGCTGAAAGATCTTGGTATAGCTTGCGTAGAGATGGTGGTTGGGCGTCAGGTCATAGAGCGCGCCGACATAGGGGATGAAGACATTGTCATTCCCGTAGTTGCTGGTTACGCCATAGGCGAAGCCGCGTTGCTTCCAGCTGGCGAGACGCCCGCCACCGATTACTTTCAGCCGATCGGAAATATTGGCCCGCACCACGCCGTAGAAGCCGGTCTGGGTGATCTTCTCCTGCGAGGCGCGCTCCGCCACATCGGAAAAGCCGGGATAGGCGTATGACTCGCCCGTCCAATTGTTAAAATCACCGGCGGGCGGCCACGAGAACGGATCGGAAGGATCGAGAATGTTGAGCGCGGCGAAGGTATCGGCGTGACGCTTTAGATTGCTGCGCAGCGCCCCCACTACGACTTCATGGTCGCGGCCGAACAGCGAGACCTTGCCCTTGATCTGGCCGTCATAGCTGTTCTGGATGCTCTCGCCCTCGGCATGATAGGGATTGCTGGCGAGGCCCAGGCCGGTATCCCGGTCCACCAGGCCGTAGAGATACAGAAGCTTGGTATTCTGCGTGTTGCGGATGCGATTATAGTTCGCCTGCGCGCTCCAGCCGCCACCAAAGTCGTGACGCAGGCTCACAAAGAAGTTCTGGTTGCTGCTGTCCCAGTGCGTCCACTTCGCAGCCGTCGATTTCGACCGCTTCCAGCGGGCGAAGCTGCCGTCGCTGTAGAAGGACGGCAACGCGCCCCAGGCCGCACCATTAGGATTGCCCTCCTGGTGGCTGAAGCCGACACGCAGCAACGTGTCCTTGGTGATGTCCGCGTCGATCGTGCCGTAGAGTACCAGCTTGTCGTTGTGATAGCCGTCGATCTGGCTGCCGCCTTCCTCGTACCGACCCACCGCTCGGAAGCGCAGGCTGCCGTCCGGGGTCACGGCGCCGCCGATATCACCCGACAGCCGCCACGTATCCCAGCTGCCATAGCTGCCGCTGACATAGCCGGTCAGGTCGGTGCTGACCGCATGCTTGCGCACCAGGTTGACCGAAGCGGACGGGTCGCCAGCCCCGCTCAACAGGCCGGTCGCGCCCCGCACGATTTCGACGCGATCATAGATCGAGACGTCGGCCAGGGTCTCGCCGGAGTCGCCGCCCAGCGCCCAGGCGGTCGGCACGCCGTCGAGCTGGGTGTTGGTGATCTGGAATCCGCGTGCGTAGAAGGAATTGCGCACGTCATCGGTCTCGTTGGCCGTAACGCCCACGGCGTTCTCGATAACATTCTTCACGCTGATCAAATTCTGGTCGAGAATGCGCTGCGCGGTCACGATGCTGACCGACTGCGGCGTCTCCTGCACCGTCAGGCCGAGGCCCGTCGCCGTGTCGATCGCGTCCGGCAGCGTGTAGGACCCGACCACCACGATCTCCTCGCCCGAACCCTCTTCCTCGGCAACTTGCGCCGTGGCCGGCACGGCAACGAGGACGGATGCACCGCCAAGCAAGAACGCGATCTTCGACTTCATGACTTTCCCCACACTCCCGGCCTTCGACTCCGAAGCCCGACGCGCATGTGGCTATGCGAAATGCGTCTCATTCGCAATAGCAGGTAACACTGGTGGGCGGGACGCGGCACCGGCTGGTCCGATGCCCGCAAATACGCGATAGCGGTTGCCATGCTTCTCCGGTCTTGTTCGCTCGCTCGCCTGATGTTCGCCGCTACGCTCCTGGCCGCGCCGGGCGCTGCGGCGCGACAGTCGGAACCCTCCGCCCTCAGCGTCGTCGAGGCGGTGCACAAGCTGAAGCCCGGCGGCTTTTTCTGGGCGCCCCAGGTCGCACCCGCCGGGCCCATGCTGGTGGTCGTCAGCCTTCGCCTCCAGCGCGCCTATGTCTATCGCAACGGGGTGATGATCGGCGTTTCCACCGTCTCGACCGGGACCAAGGGGCACGAGACGCCGACCGGCGTCTTCACGATCCTGCAAAAGGCGGTCGACCATAAGTCGAACCTCTACAACAACGCGCCCATGCCGTTCATGCAGCGGCTGACGTGGGACGGGATCGCGATGCACGCGGGCAATCTGCCCGGCTATCCCGCCTCCCACGGCTGCGTCCGGCTGCCGCTCGCCTTTGCGCGGCTGCTCTACGGCGTCACCAGCAGGGGGATGACGGTCGTCATTACCGACGACGCGCCGGTGCCGCGGGTCGCGCCCACGCCGGAACTGCTGAAGGCGGGGAAGACCTCGCGCACGCCCCCCGCACAGCCCGGCTTCTGGCAGCCGGAGCGTGCGCCTTCCGGGCCGGTATCGATCATCGTCAGCGCCGCCGACCGCCGGGTGCTGGTTCTTCGGAACGGCATCGAGATCGGCGCCGCGCCCATCAGCCTGAAGGGTGCGATCCCCCGCCCCGCCGCCTATGTCGTCGGCGGCATCGATGCGACGGGGCCCCGCTGGACCCGGGTTGCCCTCCCCTGGGACAGCAAGACCGCAGACGCGGCGACGCTAGCGGTCGGCAAGGACAGCATCACCGTGGACCCGACGTTTCGCGCGCGGCTGCAGCCGCTGCTGGTGGCGGGCACCACCGTCGTCGTCACCCCCGACAGCCTCAGCAGCGGCAGCACCGGTGCCCCGATCACGCTTCTGACGGATAGCGAGGAGCGTTGAGCCGTTCCGTCCCACGCACAGCAGGAGACGCAGTCATGGACATTGGCATCATCGGCCTGGGCGCAATGGGAAGCGCGATGGCGCGCAACCTTGCGGCGGCCGGCCACACGGTAAAGGCCTGGAACCGCTCCGGCGGCAGGGTCGAGGGCGTGACCCTGGTGGAAACCCCAGCCGAGGCGCTGCAGGGCGACGCCGTGCTGACCATGCTGGCCGACGACGCGGCGATCCGCTCGGTACTGCTCGACAGCGGGGTGCTGGGGCAGGCGAAGCCGGGCCTCATCCATGTCGGCGCGTCCACCATCTCCGTCGCGTTCGCGCGCGAACTGGTCGAAGCGCATGCTGCGGCCGGTGTCCGCTATGTTTCGGCCCCCGTACTCGGCCGGCCGGATGTCGCCGCCCGGGGCGAGTTGAACATCCTTGCCGCGGGTGCCCCTTCCGACATCGACGCCGTGCGCCCGTTGCTGGAGGTGATCGGCGCGCGCATCTGGGATCTCGGCACCGAGCCGCCGGCGGCCAACGCCGCCAAGGTCGCCTGCAACATGATGATCGCGATGGCGATCGAGGCGATGGGAGAGGCGCTGGCGCTGACCGAAGCCAATGGTGTCGGTCGCGACCAGTTCCTGGAGCTGATCCTGGGCACCTTGTTCGGCAGCCGCTCCTACCAGGTCTATTCGGCCAACATCGCCAAGGGGGACTATGAGCCCGGGTTCAAGGCGGTGCTGGGCCTGAAGGACCTGCGCCTGGCGACCGAGGCGGCGGAGGCGGCCAACCGCTCGCTGCCGATGCTGCGCGCCGTCCACGCCCGCATGACCGAGACGGTGGAAGCGGGACTTGGCGAAAAGGACTGGTCGGCGATGGCCGAATTCACCATTTCCGGAGGCAAGTAAGCGCCGTCCCCGTCGTCCCTGCTACCGTCGGACCAGCTGGACGGCCGAGACCTCGACGAACGAGCGCAGCTTTTCCAGGCTGGCGGGCGGCGGCTCGCATTCGCCGAAGTCCAGGCGGATCACCATCGCCTCGTCGTCCAGCTCCGCCTCCAGCCGCGTGAACGCCAGCGCGTGCTGGGCCATCAGGTTGACGACCCGCATCAGCAACGCCGGCGATGCTGCTCCGGTGACGCTCAGGCTCGGTACGGCGGCCGTGGTCATGCCGCCAACGCGGTCTTGTCGCATCCGGGCCGCCCGCCGACCACCTCCTGGCGGGCGAGCAGCGCGGCCGCCCGTTCCGGTGAGATGCCGCGTCCCTCCGCCACGTCGAGCACCTGGCTCAGCCGGTCGGCAATCCCGTCGACCCGCACCGACACCGACTGTTGCGACCAGCCGAGATACTCCGCCGCGACATTGATGATCCCGCCCGCGTTCACGACATAATCGGGGGCATAGAGCACCTTGCGGCGGGCGAGCAGGGCAGCGGCCTCCGGCATCGCCAGCTGGTTGTTGGCCGCCCCGCACACGACCTTTGCCGTCAGGGTGGGCACCGTCGCCATGTTCAACACGCCGCCCAGCGCACAGGGCGCGAACACATCCGCGGGCACGGTCGTGATCGCGCGTGAGGACACCAGGTCCGCGCCGAAGCGGGTGGCCGCCCGTGCCGCGACCTCCGACCTTGCTTCGGCGATCACCAGCCGTGCCCCGGCGGCGTGGAGCAACTCGCACAGCGCCATCCCGACATGGCCGACGCCCTGGACCGCGACCGTCACCTCGGACAGCGACCGGCCGAGCCGCCGCCGAACCGCCACTTCCATCGCCCGGATTACGCCAAGCGCCGTCCAGGGCGACGGATCGCCGCCGGGCTTCCCGCCCTGCTGCGGCAGTCCAGCGACATGCGGGGTGTGCTGGGCCACGAGCGCCATGTCCTCGACCGCCGTTCCGACATCCTCGGCCGTGACATAGCGACCGTCGAGTGCGTTCACCGCCCGGCCGAATGCCTCGAACAGCTGCGTACGGCTGAACGGCGCATCCGGCAGCATCAGAACCGCCTTGCCCCCGCCCAGCGGCAGCCCGGCCAGCGCGTTCTTCATCGTCATGCCGGCCGCGAGCCGAACCGCGTCCTCGCTGGCACTCGCCTCATCGGCATAGCGCCACAGCCGGCACCCGCCGGCGGCCGGCCCGAGCGCGGTCGAGTGGAGTACGATGAACCCGCGCAGGCCGGTCTGCGGATCGTCGAGCCGGACCACGGCTTCCGGCGGCATCAGTTCGTCCATCTACCCATTCCCTGTGCTGAGTTCATGCAGAACAAATAGCCGGGGCAGCCGGGGCGTTCTTGCCTTTGTCGCCCGTTTGAACTCGGATATGAGAAGAGTCTGACCGCCTGCTGCGGGAATGGAGGATGGAATGACCCAGCCGCTCGACGATGCCGAACGCCGCATCCTCCGCGTCCTTCAGGAGGATGCGAGTCTGCCGACTGCCGCGGTCGCCGACCGCGTCGGCCTTTCCCCCTCGCCCTGCTGGCGGCGGATCGACCGGATGGAGCGCGACGGCATCATCCGAAAGCGCGTGGCACTGCTCGACCGGCGCGCCATCGGGCTCAACGCGCACGTCTTTGCGCAGGTGAGGCTGAACGCCCACGGCCGCGCGCATCTGGACGATTTCGCAGAGGCGATCCGTGCCTTTCCCGAAGTGCTGGAATGCTACGTCCTGATGGGCCCGGTCGATTTCCTGATGCGCGTCGTCGCCGAGGATATCGAAGCCTATGAGCGCTTCTTCTTCGACAAGCTGTCGCGCGTGCCCGGCGTGCAGGAGGTCGTCTCCACCGTTGCCCTGTCGGAGATCAAGTCGACGACCGTCCTGCCCGTGTGATGGCTCAATAGTTCAGGTTGTAGCTCATCAGCTTGCCCACCCAGGCGAGCCACAGCACGCCGATCAGTGCGGCGGCGATCAGGATCGCGCGCAGCCGCTCCCCCCAGCTCCGTCCCGGCCGCCAGGTCAGCACCGCGTTCCAGACGCCAAGCGCGGCCGCAACCACCGGAACGATTCCGGCGATCTGGAGCGCGCGAATGGTCGCGTCCATGTCGTTGTTATAGACCTCGACCTGCAGCTTCAGGATCGGCGCAAGCACCCTGTACCAGCCGAAGAGATAGACGAGGTCGGCCAGTGCCGCGAGTTGCACCAGCCGGTGGGCAAGCTTCGCCCGGCCCGTCAGCGGGTTTGGGGCGCCGTAGCGGCGACGGATCCAGGCCGTTGCCGGCCAGGCGATCACCGTCGCCAGCAGCACCAGCACCGAGAACGCCGCGATCACCATGTTGAACGTCGGATTGCGCGAAAGCGGCGTCGCCTGCAGGACCTCCACCGGGTTGCGGCTGTCGAGGATCGCGCGGCGCCCGTTCACCTCCGACACCTGGAGCATCCGGGTGCCGTCGACGTCCCGCCAAAGTCCCTTCGCGATCTCGCGGAACTGCTTGCCCGGCAGGGTCGTCAGGCTGATCGTGCCGTCCTCGTTGGGGATCAGCTGGGTCTGCTGGAGCAGGTAGAAGATGCCGATGAAGCCGGATTCCACCCGTCGGGAACCCTCGTAATAGCCCGCGAGCGCCGCCGCATCGGCGGCAGCGCTGGCGATGGCCGGCGGCGTCTGGGTCGGCGGCGCCGGGAAATAGCGGTCCAGGAACAGCTGGAACAGGCGCTCGCGCGCGCCATAGGTCGCGTCATTTTCTCCCCGGCTGTTGAAGCTGGCGTAAAACCCGACGCCTTCCTGTGGCAGCAGGTTGAAATCGGTGTGGAACACGATGGTGTCGCCGCCGTGCCCGATCACCAGCCGCCCGTTGCGATGCCCCCAGAAGAAGCCATGCGCGAGCGTATCAAAGCCGGGCTGCGGCGGCACCGCCGGCGTCTGCATCAGGCGCGCCGTCTCCGGCCGCAGGATCTGGGTGTCACCGAAGCGTCCGTCCTGCAGATGCGCGATCATGAAGTTGGCCATGTCGGCACCTGTGGTGCTGGCGGCACCCGCGGGCGGCGTTCCCACCAGCTCGAACGGCACCGGCGGCATGTCGCTCTGGGCATAGCCCTTGGACATCAGCGGGGCGAACGCCGGCGGCAGCGGCTGGCGGAAGGTGGTGCGTTCCATGCGGAGCGGCGCCAGGATGTGCTGCTCGATGTAGACGTCATACGGTTGCCCGGACACGCGCTGGACGATGTAGCCGGCCAGCGCGGTGCCATAGTTCGAATAGGCGGGTGCCTGGTCCGCGACGAACAGCTGCGGGCGCAGATTCTCCTTCAGGTAGCGCTCGGTATCCTTCCACTTGGCGGGGTCCGTCGCCATCAGGTCCTTCAGCCCCTCCTCGAACCCGCCGCGGTGGCGCATCAGGTCGTTGAGGGTGATGGCCCGGCCGCCCTTGGGCTCGATCCGGAAATCCAGGTAGCGGTTGACGTCGGCGTTGAGGTCGAGCTTGCCCGCCTGGACCAGCTGCATCACCGCGGTCCAGGTGAACAGCTTGGAGGTGGAGCCGATCCGCATCAGCGTGCGGTCGACGTCCATCGGCTTCCTCGCCGCCACATCGGCATAGCCATAGCCCTTCTTGAAGAGCACCTGCCCGTCCTTGACCACTACCACTTGCGCGCCGGCGATCTCGCCCCCCTCCAGCGTGGTGGGCATGAAGCCGTCCAGCCAGGTGCCAACGTCGCCCGCGGTAAGCGCCGGCGCGGCAGCGGCGGCGTCCGGCTGGGCCGGGGCGGATGCGGCGGCCGGGGCCACGGGCGCCGCCGGCTGCGGCGTGACGGCCAGTTCGTTCTGGGCAACCGCCGCGGTTGCGGCAATCACGCAGGCGAGGCCCGCCAACCAACGTCGCATCATGGCCGCTCTCCCTCGGGCACGAAGTCCAGGTCCTTGTAGTCGAAGCTGAAGTCGGCGATCGGCGACACGGGCTTGGCGGTCACCCGCGCGACCTTGCCGTCCGCGTCCAGCGCAAAGGTCAGATAGGCCGGCTCGATCGCCGGATCGTCGAAGCGCGCGACGAAGCTGTCATACTGGTAGTGCTCCAGCCGGCCCGCCATTCCGGGCGTGGTCGTGAAGTCGACCGTCAGCCCCTTTGCGTCCGAACCCACCGCCAGCGCCCCATACCAGGGATCGACATAGCGCCCGGCATAGCGCGCCACCGGCAGCGACGGGCCGACCTGGGCGGGCGTTGCCGCCTGCTGGCGCACCGCCGCCTCGGCCCCAGCGATCCGGTTGCGCTTGAACGCCGCGAACCGGGCGGGCCAATCCTGCTTCGGCAGCCCCAGATAATGGTCGAGCAGCTCGTACATCAGGCCATAGCGAGGCTCGATCTCCTCGCTGTTGATGGCGATCGCAAAGCCGACCTTCTTCTCCGGGATCAGCACCACCACGGTCGTGAACCCGAAGAGCCCGCCGGCATGCCAGATCACCTTGGCGCCATGATAATCGCGCACGTCCCATCCCAGCGCATAGGATTGGTAGCTGGGGGTGATGCCGGCGACCGGCTCCGGATAGGGCTCGATCGGCATCGGCGTGACCGGTGTCCACATCTCCCTGGCCGCCGCTTCGCTGAAGAGCCGCCCCTTGCCACCGGGAAGCGCGCCGCCCGCCAGCTGGATCTGCAACCAGCGCGCCATGTCGCTGGCGCTCGCCGCGATCAGCCCGGCAGGCGCGCCTGCCTGTCCCAGCCGGTCGCGCTCGTCGAGCACCCGAACAGGGCCGATGCCGCGCACGGGCCCGCCATAGCGCGCATGTGGCTGGGCCCGGTCGGGCACGGACAATTGCCGTGCCATCTCGGCGGTGGCGTTGGGAAAGCCGCCGGGCCGGAACACATGGTCGCGCATGTACTCTTCCCAGCCCTGCCCGCTGACCGCCTCGATCAGCGCGCCCGCGACGATGTAGAGGATGTTGTCATAGGCATAGCCCGAGCGAAAACTGGTCGCCGGCTTCAGATATCGCAGCCGTCCCACGACTTCGGCGCGCGACAGCTTGCCGCGCGGCACCAGCAGCAGGTCGCCCGCACCCAACCCTAAGCCGCTGCGATGCACCAGCAGGTCGCGCACCGTCATCTCGCGCGTGACCCAGGGATCGTACATCTGGAAGCCGGGCAGATGGTCGATGACCTTGTCGTCCCAGCCGATCTTGCCGGCATCGACCAGGGTCGCAAGCGCCGCGACCGTGAACGCCTTGCCGGTCGACCCGATCATGAACAGCGTGTCGGCGTCGACCTTCGGCGCGGCTCCCTGCCGACGCACGCCATAGCCCTTGGCGAGTACGACCTTGCCGTCCTCGACGATCGCGATCGAGATGCCGGGCGTCTCGGTGGCGGTGCGGATGGACTCCACGCGCGCGTCGAAGCCGGCGGGCGGGTCGGCCAGCGCCGGTGCCCCGGCCAGCAGCAGCGGCAGGGCGAGAAGGCAGCGCTTCATCATGGTGTCTCCGGCTGGATCGCCGGGCCTGCGACGCGGCGCAGCGCCACCATCACGAGCAGCGGCAGGACGTAGAGGAGGATCAGCATCCAGGCGAGCGCGCGATAGCCAGAGGCGATCAGCGCCACCAGCCCGATGCGCTCGGCGATCAGCATGCACGGCACCAGCAACGCCAGGGCCGCGAGCGCGCGGGCGAGGGGCCGCAGCACGATCCGCCCCGCGCTTGCATGGGCGATCCGTTCGTTGACGGCGTGCACCGCGCCGCTGCCGCTTTCCAGCAGCGCCGCGAAGATCATCACCTGGAACAGCAGGTGAAAGCCGGGGTGGCCCAGCCGGACGAGGATATAATCCGAAGGCAGGACCGCACTTGCGATCTCCGGCAGGAACGCGGTCATGCTGACGAAGAACAGCAGCGCGGGAAGCATCGCCAGCGGCGCCGCGATCACCCCCGCGACGACGGCGTCCCGCCCCGACCGGAAATGCCGCGTCACCGGCAGCACGATCACCGCGCCGACGACGTTATAGCCCGCATAGGTGATGCCCCCGAGCGCCCAGTCGCCCGACGGCGGCGGCGCGCTTTCAAAGGCGGCCGCGATCCGCTCGCCGATCCCGGTCAGCGCCAGCAGCAGGAACGTCGCATAGGTCGCATAGAGCAGCACGGAGACCCAGACGAACACCCGCTCGACCCCCGCATTGCCCCAGGCCACACAGCCGACGATCCCCACCATCAGCGCGACCGTGCCCACGGCTGCCGGCAAGCCCAGCGTCGCCTGCCCGATCGCGCCGGCGGCCGCCCCGAATACCGCCAGGATCAGGACGATGAACACCAGATACGCCGCCTCGAACGCCACCCATCCGCGGCCGAGCAGCGCCTTGAAGAAGGTCCGATAGTCGCGGGCGCCGATCTTGTGGGCGAGGTGAAAGGTGGTGGCCGCCACGACCGCCCAGATCAGCGTCGCCAGCAGCATCGCCGCCAGCCCGCCCCACGGCCCCGCGGGCAGGAAGAACTCCGCGATCTCGCGCCCGGTGGCATAGCCGCCGCCGATCACCACCGCCTTGAACGCGAGCCCCGGCAGCACGAACCGGCGAAACCGGTCGGCCGCGACCGGGCTCAACCTTGGCATGCGTCGAGCAGCCGTTCGAAGGCGTCCCCACCCCGGATCGGGTCCGCAGCCGGAAGGCCCAGCCGCGCCGCCGTTTCGGCGAGCACGTCCGCCGCCGCCTCGTCCGTCATCCCTCCCGTGTTGAGACTGATCCCGACGCAGCGGATCGCGGGGTTGGTCAGCCGCCCTGCCAGCACCGTCTGCTCGATCACCGCCTCGATCGAGGGCACCGGGTAGCCCGGCGTCCCCAGGATGCCCTTCCGCCCCGGCTGGTGGCAGACGACGAACGTGTCGGGCTGGCTGCCGTGCAGCAGCGCCAGCGACACGGGTGCATAGGCAGGGTGGAACAGCGACCCCTGCCCCTCGATGACGTCGAGGTGATCGGGCGGTGCGTCGGGGCTCAGCAGTTCGGCAGCGCCCGCGGCGAAATCGGCGATCACCGCATCGATCGCGATCCCGCGCCCCACGATCATGATTCCGGTCTGGCCGCTCGCCCGAAAGGTCGCGTCGACGCCCCGCGCCGCCAGCCCGCGTGCGATCGCCAGCGCCGTATATTTCTTTCCCAGCGCACAATCGGTGCCCACCGTCAGCAACCGCCGCCCCAACCGCTTGCGCCCGGTCGCGACCGGCAGATCGGCCGGGGGTACGCGCAGGTCGTGCAGGCGCACGCCGCGCCGCGCCGCGGCTTCCCGGAGCGGCGCGATCTCGCCCAGCCGGCGATGCATGCCCGCGACCAGGTCGAGCCCGGCCTCGATCGCGGCCAGCAGCTCCGGCATCCAGCTCGACGGGATCACCCCGCCCTGGTTGGCGATGCCGATCACCATCGCCCGCGCTCCCCTCGCCGCCGCCTCCGCCGGCGTCAGCCGTTCCAGCCCGGTCGTGACGGTGGCACTCGGCAGCGCATGTTCGCCGATGCAGCGATCGCCGGCCCAGTCGCGCAAGCCAAAAGCCGTCTTGGCGAACCCGGGTTCGGTCACGTCCCCCAGGAACAGCAGGTACGGGCTTGGCAGCGCGTGTACCGCTACGACCGGCCGGTCGATCGGGGTAAGGTCGGTCACGACCTTAAAAACCCGCGCCCAGCGTCACGCCAACACTGCGGGGCCGGATCACGCCGGTGCCTACCGCGCCGAACGGATAATTCCCCTCCCCGGCAACGCTGGTCTTGCCCTCCGAATTGGTGAGGTTCTTTGCATAGGCCTCGACGGAGAAGCGGTCGAACGTCACGCCGGCGCGCAGGTCGACCACGGCGTAGGAGGGGATGCGGAACTGCCGCCCGGTCGCCGCGACAAAGGTCGGGCTGTAGGGGCCGGACTGGTCGCCCAGGAAGCGTAGCGACGCACCCACATAGGGCTTCGCACCGTTCGCCATGTGCCAGTCATAGTCGGCGTTCGCGGACACTGCGACCTTGGGCGTGTAGGGCAACTGGTCGCCCTTGCGCCCGCCCACGATGTTGAGGTCGGTGTCATCCTTCAGCTTGGCGTCGGTATAGGCGCCGTTGAGCGAGATGGCGAAGCCACGGGTGGGGCGCAGGATTGCGGTGAACTCGACGCCGTCGCTCTTCGCCTTGCCGCCATTGGCGTTGATGCCGAAATCCTCCACCTGGGCGAACAGCTGGATGTCCTTCCAGTCGATGTGGAACGCGGCGATGTCGATGCTGAAACTGCGGTCCGCCGTCTCCGCCTTTACCCCGACCTCGTAACTGATGAGCGAATCCGAGTCATAGGTCGCGATCCCCGCCGGCGCGTTGGGGGGCACGATGTTGGGCCCGCCCGGTCGGAAGCCCTTTGCCACCCGCGCATAGAGGGCGGCGGTCTGGCTGATCTTGAACTTGGGCGCCACGGACCAGGTGAACACGTCCTCCTTGGACGCCGAACTGAGCTCAGGCGGCGCCAGCAGGCCGGTGCCGCCCTGGTCGGCGTCCTGATCATTGTGGCTGTAGCGCCCCCCCAGCGTCAGGTCGAAGCGCGGCCCGAAGTGGATGGTCCCGTTGGCAAAGCCGGCGAACTCCTCGTAGCGCGACCGCGTGCCCCCGTCGAAAAGCTGGGGAATCCCGTCAAAGATCGTGAAGGTCCCGGGCTCGTACACGTCGATCCGCTGCAGGATCTCGCCCTTCTCGTGGTTGTAATAGCCGCCGACCAGCCATTCGAACGTCTCGCTGGCGGGGGAGGACAGCCGCACCTCCTGCGTAAAGCGCTTGGTATTGGTCTGCTGGATCAGGCCGATGTCGGCGAGCGGGCCGGTGGCGTCGTCGTACAGCCCCAGCTGCAGGCCATAGGCAACCGTCAGGTCGTCGCGCAGCGACTGTTCGAGCGTGCTGTAGCTGGTCGAGGAAGTCAGCGTCGCAAAGCCGAGGTCGACATCGAACGCGCCATTGTAGAGGCGATAGGCGACGTCGGTATATCGCGGCACGAACTGCGACTGCGTTTCCCGCCCATAGAGCGTGCGCATCGTCACAGGATCGCTTTCGACCAGGCTCGGCGCGTTGGTGTCGAGGTTCTGCAGGATCGCGGTCAGGCGGATCTGGAACGCCTCGCTCGGCTTGAACAGCGCGGACACGCGCCCGCCATAGCTCTTCGTATCGTTGATGTTCTTCTGGATGTCGGAGCCGCCGGTCCCGATCGAATCAATCCAGCCGCCATAGTTGCGGTAGAACCCGGACGCGCGGACCGCCATCGTCCCCGAAAGCGGCACGTTCACCACCGCAGAGCCCATGTAGGAGAGATCGCCCCCGTCCACCGTTTCCAGCGAGGCACGGCCTCGTGCCTCCACCTCGTTCAGGTTCGGCGGCGTGGTCACGAACTTCAGTACGCCGCCCAGCGAGCTCGCGCCGTAGAGCGTCCCCTGCGGCCCGCGCAGCACCTCCACGCGCTCCACGTCGAAGGTGTCGAACTCGCCTGCCAGGATCGCGGCGTTGACCTGGCCGCTCGACGATCCGAACGGCGTCTCGTCAACATAGGTCGCGACCGTCGCCGCAACGCCGCCGGTGTTGATGCCGCGCAGCACGATCCGCGCCTCGCCGGGCGTGCTTTGCTCGAGCTGGAGGCCCGGAACCAGCTTGGCATAGTCCTGGAAATTGAACGCCTGCTGCCGCTCCAGCGTCTCGCCGCCGACCACCGACACGGATTGCGGCACGTCGATCAGCACCTGCTTACGCTTTTGCGCGGTGACGATGACCTCCTCGGTGGAAACCTCGTCCCGAGTGCGCTGGGCGCCGGACTGCCCGGCGGCATCTTCGGCAGATGCTACCGCTTGCGATTGCGCCGATGCACCGCTCGCGAGGAATAGCGCGGCCAGTGCGCTGGAGATCGAACAGGCCAGGACCGTCTTCTTCATCGCTACCCCCCGCGAGCATCAAATGCCGATTACGAAACTATTGTCCTAATCGGAAAATAGTCAACCTGATTATACGCGCTCGTCTTGCCGCTCGAGCCAGCGCTCCATCGGATCGAGCGCACGCAACATCATCGCCGCCACGCCGCACAGGATCGCGAGCAGCAGGAAGAAGACGGCGTGGCTGGTGCGACTCCACAGGGTCCCCACCAAGCCGGCGGTCAGGCTCCCGGCGAAGGTCGCGAGATACCAGGCAGCGACCGTGGTCGCGCCCAGCCCGCGCGGCGCCAGGCGCGCGAACAAGCCAAGGCCGGTCGGCAGGATGTAGAGCTCGCCCAACGTCAGCGTGGCAAAGAACAGCACCAGCCACGCCCAATGGGTGGGGCCGCCGATCGTCTCCAGCGCCGCCAGCAGCAGATAGGCGCCGCCCACCACCAGCGCCCCGGTCGCCATCTTGCGCGCCGGCCGCGTGATCTTGCCGCGCTCGGCGCGCTGGCGCCAGAAGACCAGAAGCGGCGGGGTCATCACCATGACGAGCAGCGGGTTGAGCGCCTGGAACCAGGTCATCGGGATCACGCCGCCGCCCGTGCGGCGATCGACCCCTGCATCCGCCCACAGCGCCACCGTGTTGCCGACCTGTTCATAGGCGCTCCGGAACACCGTCACGGCCAGGCCGATCGCGAGCAGCAGCACCACCGTGTCGCGCGGAAAGCGCGCACGCGGCGCGGCGCCACGCTCGACCACGGGGCGACGCGCCTGGGGCGGCAGGTACCGCTGCCCCCACAGATAGATGGAGAGGCCGCCGACCATCCCGATCCCGGCCGCGCCGAACCCCCAGTGCCAGCCATAAAGCTCGCCCAGCGTCCCGCACACCAGCGGCGCGAGGAAACCGCCGATGTTCACGCCGACATAATAGACGTTGTACGCCCAGCCGACCCGCGGATCGCCGGGCTCGTACAGGTCGTCGATCTGGCTCGGCAGGCTGGGCAGGAACAGCCCGTTGCCCAGCGCGATCGTCGCGAGCGCCGGGTAGAACAGCGGCTCGAACGTCATCATGAAATGACCCGCCGCCATGATCGATCCGCCCAGGATGATCGCGCGCCGCTTGCCCAGCAGCCGGTCGGCGATCACCCCGCCCACGATGGGGGTAAAGTAGGCGCAGGCGGTGTAGGTGCCGTAGACGATCGACGCGGTGCCCTGCGCCATCATCAGCTGCTTGGTCATGTAATAGACGAGCAGCGCGCGCATGCCGTAGTAGGAGAATTGCTCCCACATGTTCGTCAGGAACAGGATCGTCAGCCCGCGCGGCTGTCCGAACCAGGGACGGGGCTCGCTCATGCAGGGCCGGTCCCGCCGGCGCCCCATACCTCCGGTCCGGCGTAGAGCATGCCGTCGCGATAGCGGACCGAAGGCGTGCGATCCGTCGCCAGGAAGGTGGGACCATCCAGGTCGACCAGGTCGGCCAGTTGACCCAGCACGAACCCCGGCGCGGTGGCCAGGCTGGTCCCGATCATCGTGCCCACCATCACGCCCAGACCCAGCCGGCGCGCCTCGGCCACCATCAGCAGGCCCTCGGTCAGGCCGCCGCACTTGTCGAGCTTGATATTGACGACATCGAACCTGCCCTTGGCCGGCCCCACGTCCTCCAGCGACAACAGGCTCTCGTCGCCCGCGATCGGGATGGCCGAGCGGAATCCCTCCAGCTCCGCCTCCTGCCCGCGCGCCAGCGGCTGTTCGAGCAGCGAGACGCCATAGGCGCCCAGCCCCGCGACCAGCGCCCCAAGATCGGCCGCACCGAAGCCCTGGTTGCCGTCGACGCCCAGCCACACGTCGGGTCGCGCCGCCCGGATCGCGGCCACGCGGGAAAGATCGAGCTGGAGGTCGCCGGTCAGCTTGACCTTGATCGACTTCGCATCGGCATAGCCTTTGGCCACCGCCGCCATCGCCTCGGGCGTGTCGGCGCTGACGGTAAAGGTCGTGACGATCGGCGCAGGCTCCGCCGCAAGCCCGGCAAGCGCCCAGACCGGACGGCCGGTTCGCTGCGCCTCCAGCTCCCACAGCGCGGCATCCACCGCATTGCGCGCGCCGCCCGGCGGCAGGATGGCGCGCAGTTCCTCACGCGTCGGCCCCGCCTCGAGCGCCGCGCGCGCGCCTTCGACCGCGGCACGCATATGGGCGAGGTCATCGCCGAGATAATAGACCCCCGCCGCCTCGCCGCGCCCGCGGTAGCTGCCGTCGTCCAGCGTCACGACCAGCACGTCGGCCGTGTCGAACACATAGCCGGCGATCCGGAACGGCTGGGCGAGCCGCAACGTATCGGTTGTCACCGCAAGATGCAGCGCACCCATCAGTAGTTCACCGTCATCGCGATCAGCCCGAACGCCCAGGCGACATAGAGCACGACCAGCGTGGCGAGCAGCACCAGCAGGCTCCACAGCTTGCGTGTCCAGCGCCGTCCGTCCCGCCAGCTGAGCCAGGCGTTCCAGCCGGCAATGCCGACGGCGCCCACGAAGACGATGGCGCCGGCAATCTGCAGCAGCCACAATATGCCGTCGCTCCCGTCGGAGAGCAGCGAGATGCTGGAGAATGCCCGGGTGATGAAGATCGCCCAGCCGGCCACCACCACCAGGCTGGCCAGCGCCATGATCCGCGTCGCGCGATAGGCCTTGAGCGCCGCCCCGCTGACCCCGATCGGCGTTTTGGAGCGCCGGCGCAGCAACCAGCTCGCCGGCCAGTAGAGCGCGGTCAGCAGCAGCACGACCAGGCTCGCGCAGAGCGCCGGCGTCAGCCAGGCGGCCGACAGCGAAGCGGGCACGCGGTCGAACACCATGAAGGGGGCGATCAGGTCGAAGCTCCAGCGAACGACCTTGCCATCCACCACCTTGGCGGCGAGCCGGTCATGCCCGTTGACGTCGCGCCACACGAACGGGGCGATCTCCTCCCAGCGCTGCACCGCACCGCCCGGGCCGGTCAGGGAAGGCACCACCAGCCGCCCCTCGCCATCCACAGTCACGACGGTCTGCCCGAACAGGTTCAGGATCGCGGGAAAGGCAGTTTCGGAGCGGCGGCTGTTCGCCCAATGCCCCACCATCATCCGCGCATGCTCGGCCGAGGTCTCGGGATCCACGCGGCCGTCCCGGCCGGTCGCGGGGAAATAGCGGTCGGCAAAATCCTGGAACAGCTGCCCACGGACGACATGCGCGGCACCTTCGCGCCCCGCACTGTTGAACGACACGTAGAAGCCGACATGCTCCGCCGGGAACAGGTGCAGCGAGGTGTGAAAGTTGTTGGTGTCGCCCAGGTGCGCGATCACGTCGCGCCCGTTGATGTTGGTCTCGAAAAAGCCGAGCTCCATGCGGTTGAGCGGCGGGATCAGCGAGGCCGGGTTCACCCGGTCGAGCGGGCTGTCCTGCATCATCGCCGCGGTCGCCGGGCTCAGGATGCCGCGCCCGTTCTCCAGGTGGGCGATCATGAACTTCGCCATGTCGAGGCCGGAAGCCGACAGCGCTCCCGCCGGGCCCGGAACCACGATCTCGAACGGCTGCGCCGGCTCCGATGCGCGCGGATAGCCCACCGCCATCAACGGCGCGAGCTTCGCCGGCAGCGGCTGGCGAAAGCTCGCGGTCTGCATGTCCAGCGGCGCAAAGATGCGCTGTTCGACATAGGTGTCGAACGGCACGCCCGACACCCGCTCGACGATATAGCCCGCCAGCGCCGTGGCCCAGTTGGAATAGGCCGGGGTCGTCCCGGCATCGTAGATGCGGCGCGGGGTCCAGCGCTTGAGATATCCGCGCAGCGACTGCACGTCCTTGGGATCGTCGAGGATGAGGTCCTTCATCGCCTCTTCGAACCCGGCCGTGTGCGTCATGATCTGGCGCAGCGTGACCGGCTGGCCGTTGCGGGGCGGGATGCGGAAATCGAGATAGGCGTTGACGTCGCGGTCGAGGTCGAGCTTGCCGGCCTCCACCTGCTGCATCACCGCCGTCCAGGTCACCAGCTTCGACACCGAGCCCGGGCGGAACAGGGTGCGCGCAGGGTCGACCGGCTGGCGCTTGGCGATGTCGCCATAGCCATAGCCACGCGCCGCGATCACCTGGCCGTCCTTGACGACCGTCACCACCGCCCCGGCGATGTCGCCGCTGTGCAGCGCATAGGGCAGATAGCCGTCGAGCCAGCTGTCAATGTCGGCGGCGGTGAGCGCGTGCGGGCCCTCGGCGAGCGCCGTCACCGGCGTGGCGGGCGCGGTGATCGCCGGATCCGGCGTCAGCGGCGGCGTATCCGGCGCCTGGGCGAGTGAGACGCCCCCGATCAGGGCGGCCATTGCCGCCAGCGTCGCCACCAGTCCCTTGATGCGCATAACCGCCTCCCCCGTTGCCGTGCCGGGCGTGTGCCGATAAGGTTGCCGGCATGTCCGTTCAGGATAGTGATGTCCTGATCAGAGAATTTGTCAATGGGTTTGCACCCAGGAGAAGCGCGTGTCCGTACCGTCTGCCACACCCCCGCCCACCCTTGGCGCCCTGCTGCGCGGGTTACGGGGCCGAGAGGGGTGGACGTTGAAGGAGATGAGCGCCCGGACCGGCATCCCGGTTTCGACGCTTTCCAAGATCGAGCATGACCGGCTGACGCTCAGCTACGACAAGCTCCAGCAGCTCGGCCAAAGGCTTGGCATGCGCATGTCGGAGCTGTTCGCGGAAGGCGAGGAGGACACGGCCCACCCCGTCACCGCGCGCCGCAGCCTCGGCGACATCACCCGGTCGGTGCGCGTGGAGACGCCGAACTACGACTATCATTATCTCTGCACGGAGCTTCGCCGGAAGCGGATGGTGCCCGTCCTCACCACCATCCGCGCGCATTCCTCGGAGCAGTTCGGCGACCTGGTTCGGCACAGCGGAGAGGAGTTCCTCTACGTGCTGAGCGGCAAGGTCGTGGTGCATACCGAATTCTACGATCCGGTCACGCTGGAGCCGGGTCAGGCGCTCTACATCGATTCCAGCATGGGCCACGCTTACCTCGCCGCCGAGGATTGCGAGAAGGCCGAGGTCCTGGCGGTGATGTCCAGTGCGGAGGAAGAATTGATGCAATCGTTGCTGACCATCCACGAGGAACAGCGCCTGGGTGCCGGCGCGGTGAACGAGAACGGCCCCGCGACCGTCACGCCCCGCCGCGGCAAGGCGCGCAAGTGAAGGGCGCCCTTACCCTGCTGGCGGCTCTCCTCGCCACCGCACCCGTCGCTGCCCATGCCCAGGCCTATGACGCCCGCGTTGCTCGCATCCTGAAGACAACGCCGCTGATCGACGGCCACAATGACTGGCCCGAGGCGCTGCGCGAGCGCGAGGGCGAGGCGCGCTGGACCCTGGACCTCAACGACCTTTCGGGGCGCCCCGAACGCTACAACACCGACATCAACCGGCTGCGGCGCGGCATGGTGGGGGCGCAATTCTGGTCGGTGTGGGTCTCGCCCGACCTGCCCGGCAAGGAACAGGTCATCCAGACGCTGGAACAGATCGATCTCGTGAAGTCGATCTGCACCCGATATCCCCGCACCTTCACCATGGCCCGCACCGCCGAGGAGGTCCGCCGCGCGCATCGTGCGGGCCGGATCGGCTGCCTGATCGGGGTCGAAGGCGGCGGCCAGATCGACGGCAGCCTGTCGGTCCTGCGCAGCTATGCAGAGCTGGGGGCAGGCTATCTCACCCTCACCCATTCGCGGACCATCGACTGGGCGGATTCCGCCACCGACAATCCCCGGCACGACGGCCTCACCGACTTCGGTCGCCGCATCGTGACCGAACTCAACCGGCTGGGCATGCTGGTCGACCTCAGCCATGTGAACGAGGCGACGATGCGCGACGCCCTCTCGGTCACCCGGGCGCCGGTGATCTTCTCCCATTCGGGTGCGCGCGCGCTCAACGATCATCCGCGCAACGTCTCCGATGCGGTGCTCGCGCTGGTCCGCACCAACGGCGGCGTCGTCATGGTCGACTATGCGCCCCCCTATGTCTCGGACGCCTACCGCCGCTGGTCGGCCGATTCGGCAGCGCAGAAGACGCGGCTGAACGCGCCTCCCTATGGCGGCCTCGCGATCGGCCAGCCCGAACGGGCCGCGGCGGAATATGCCGCCTGGCTCGCCGCCAACCCCGCGCCCCGCGTCACGCTCGCCCAGGTCGCAGATCATATCGAGCATGTCGCGCGGGTCGCCGGGGTGGATCATGTCGGGCTCGGTTCCGACTATGACGGGGTCGGCGACACCCTGCCGGACGGGCTAGAGGACGTGACGACCTACCCCGCGCTTCTCGCCGAACTCATGCGCCGCGGCTGGAGCGATGCCGACATCGCCAAGCTCGCGGGCGGCAACGTCCTGCGGGTGATGGAGGCGGCAGAGCGGGTGAAGCGCGAACTCGCCTCCTAGCGTCCGGCCCGAGACGCCCCCCTGCCCGTGCCTGGTTGGCGCGGGCGAGGTCCGTCCCCATCTTCCTGTCCATGACCGATTATTCGCTGCTCGATCTCGTGCCCATCGTCGCCGGGGGCAACGCCGGCACCGCCCTTGCCAATGCCGCCGATCTCGCCGCCCATGCCGAGGGGCTGGGCTACAAGCGCTACTGGGTTGCCGAACATCACGGCATGCCCGGCATCGCCAGCGCCGCCACCGCGGTCGTGATCGGCCATGTCGCCGCCGCCACGCGCACCATCCGCGTCGGCGCGGGCGGCATCATGCTTCCCAACCATGCCCCGCTTACCATTGCCGAGCAGTTCGGCACCCTCGACGCGCTGTTCCCGGGGCGTATCGACCTGGGCCTCGGCCGCGCGCCGGGCTCCGACCAGCGCGTCGCGCGTGCGCTGCGCCGGACGCTGGAAACCGACCCCAACGCCTTTCCGCAGGACGTGATGGAGCTCCAGTCGTTGTTCGCGGGCGACGGCCGCACCGGCATCGAAGCGGTGCCGGGCGGCGGCGCCAACGTGCCGCTGTGGATCCTCGGCTCCAGCCTGTTCGGTGCCCAGCTCGCCGCCGCGCTCGGCCTGCCCTATGCCTTTGCCTCGCACTTCGCGCCGGCCGCGCTCGACCAGGCGCTCGCGATCTACCGTCGCGACTTCCAACCCTCGGCGCAGCTCGACAAGCCCTATGCGATGGCCGCGTTCAACGTGCTCGCCGCCGATACCGACGAGGAAGCGCGCTTCCTCGCCAGCTCGACCGAACAGTCGTTCGTCGCGATCCGCACCGGCAACGCGATCCAGATGCCGCCGCCGGTGCAGGACTATCGCGCATCGATCGGCGCGCAGGGCGCGGCGATCCTCGATCAGGTGCTCGAATGCTCGGCAATCGGCGGGCCCGAGACGGTAGAGCGCGGCCTCGCCGCGTTCCTGGAACGCACCAAGGTCGATGAGGTCATGATCACCGGCGCTATGTACGATCCCGCGGACCGGCTCCGCAGCACCCGGATCGCCGCAGAAGCGATGCAGCGCCTCAACGCACGCGGCTGACCCGTTGCGCCTGCGGCTTTCACGGCCGCGGGCGTGGCTCAGGCGAGGCTCCACCCCGGCTCCGTCGCCAGCCGCCGGCGCAGCATCGGCTGCCGCTTCCAATAGACGAGCGAGCGCCACACCCATTCCAGCGGGCCATAGCGGAACGCCCGCAGCCAGAGCGCGCTCGCGATCAGGTTGATCGCCCAGACGCCTGCCACGGCATAGAGCTGTTGGTAATATTCCAGCACGCCGAACAGCTTCCACGGACCCCAGGCGAACAGGAACTGGCACAGGATGCTGGTCAGGACGTAGTTGGAGAGCGCCGTCCGCCCGACGTTCGCAAGCGCGCCGGTGACCGGCCGCAACCATCCTTGCCGGATCACCAGCAACAGCACCGCCGCGTTGGCCACCGCCCCCGGGATGATCTCGAACGTGTAGGGCAGAAAGAGCCAGCGCACCGCCGCCGCCTGTGAAAATCCGCCGGCCGCGGCCTGGACCAATCCGGTCACCACGATCGGAATCGTCACCGCATAGCCCAGCGCCGCGATCTCGACGTAGCGCCGCCGCGGCAGCGCGCAGGTGAAGAAGCCGCTCTTGTAGAGGCCCATGCCCAGCATCATGCTGCCGACCACCTCCAGCACCATGCCGCTGGTGAACAGGGCGAACTGAACCTTCAGGAACATGTCCGCACGCGGCGCGATACTCTCAAGGAACGGCGAGCGGCCCGCCTGGACCTCCTCGGCGATGCTCTTGGCCGCGCCGGCGTCTTCCTTCGCCTGGGCGGCGAGCGCCTGACGCTGGGCCGGCGTGGGCGTGCGATGCGCGGCGATGGCTGCCCTGGCTTCGCCCACCAGCGTCTCCTGCCTCAAGATCGTCGGCACATCGATCCGGCGGACGAGTCCGATACCCCCGCCCACAATGCCGACGATCAGTCCCAGCAGGATCAGTTTGCGGGTGGCGACCCGACGCAGCGGAAACAGGAACAGAAGGGCAAGCAGCGCATAGTTGAACAGGATGTCGCCCATCCAGATCAGCGTGCCGTGGATCAGGCCGAACAGCAGCAGCCACAAATTGCGCCTGCAGAAGATGTCGGCGGCCCGTTCAGGCTGAGCGCCTTGCTCAAGCCGCTGGGTCAGCAACACCGCGCCCGCCCCAAAGAGCATCGCGAACAGGGTGCGCATCTTGCCCTCGAAGAACATCCACTTGATCGACAGGATCAGATAGTCGAGCGGCGCGTGCCATCCGACGAAGGCCACGTGGCCTGTCCCCATCGGGATGTCATGCAGGCTCGAAGGCCCGGCAAAGGTCTCGACGTTCAGCACCAGGATGCCGAGCAGCGCGAATCCGCGCAGCACGTCCAGCGACACGAGCCGGTCCTCAGGCCGCGCAGGACCTGGTGTGATCCATAGCTCGGCGGCCCCTAATCCGCCGATCCGGCGAGCATCAGTCCCGTTGCTCTGCACGCGCCACTCCCTTCTGCAGCCTTGGCCGGCGTTCGGACCGTGCCGGTCGCCTCCCGTGCGCCGGCTTCGAGCAGAGAGGCGCGCACCCTTGGACCGCGCGGGATTTCAGCGTGACGACGCAAAGCGGCAAAATGGCTTCAGCTGTAGCAGAAGGGGCATGCACGTCTTGGCGCGCGCAGGGCACGCCGAGACACCACGGCCTGTCACCGCGCTTTCCGGATCAGCGCGATGCCCTCTTGCGGCCGCCGCAAATGCCGCTATTCCGCGTCTCCCGAGAGGGGGCGCTTAGCTCAGTTGGTAGAGCATCTCGTTTACACCGAGAGGGTCGGCGGTTCGAGCCCGTCAGCGCCCACCACCTCCAGATATGCGGGCACCGGCACTTGGCCCCTTTCTCCACCGCACCGACCTTCCAGCCATGATCGCCGTCGGATGCCTGGCGCTTGTCGTCCTTCCCTTGATCGGGCTGGTGCTAGGCGCGCTGCTTGCCGGACCCGATGGCGCCATCTGGGGCGCCCTCACCGGCCTCGCCATCGCTGTCGGGATAAGCGGCATCATGGGCTATGCGCTCCTCCAGATCGGCCGCCGCTAACCGCCAGGCAGCCTTTCATTCGCTCGTCCGTTTCCCCTGCCATGACCGACCGCGCCAGAGCACCCCTGCCGTTCGCCCGCGGACGTCGGTGATGGCCAAGGCGCCGAAGCTCAAGGTGTTCCGGACGCCCACCGGCTTCCACGATGCCTATGTCGCGGCGCCCAGCCAGAAGGCGGCTTTGGCGGCCTGGGGCTCCGACCATGACCTGTTTGCGCGCGGCATCGCCGAACGGGTGGAGGACCCGGAACTCACCCGCGAACCCCTCGAACACCCCGGCACCGTCATCCGGCGGCTGCGCGGCACCACCGCCGAACAGATTGCCGCCCTTCCCAAGGACAAGCCGCGCGCCCGCCGGGATCCGCCCGAGGCCCAAGCCCCCTCCCGGCCCGCCAAGACCGCACCCAAGCCAAAGCCGAGACCCGATCGCGCACCCGTTCGAGAGGCCGAGCACGCACTTGCCGAGGCGGAGGCGCGGCACGCCGATGCCCTGGCCGAACTCGCCCGGCGGGAGGCGGCGCTGGCACGGGAACGCAAGTCCCTGGAGAAACAGCAGGCGGCCAAACAGGCGAAGCTCGCGCGCCAGCTGGAAAGCGCCCGCGACCGCTACGACCGCGCCATCCATGATTGGCGCGGCTGACGGGGGAACAGCGCGCCGAGCCCGGGGTTGGTTCAGGGAACCGCTACATGGAGCGCACATCGTGACCGACAAGAGAACCGGGATTCCCCTGGATCACCAGGGCAGCTCCGACAAACAGGGCCAGGGCGTCACCGGAATGCGTGGCGAGCGGACGGACGACCCCTCCGCGGACCACCCGGACCAGCGCCGCACCGTCACGGCCGAGGATCGTACGATCGTGGTGGAAGAAACATCCGGCACCAGCTTTGCCGAAGCAAAGGGGACGCACCAGCGCGCCCCCGCCGCGCCGGAGACCGATCACCGCAACCTTCCACCCGAAGCTCCGGAAGACGATCCCGACCACATCGTCTAAAACCTTCGCCAGGTTCCTGCCGAAGGACGGACCGGCAGAATATTGCAAAGTACTTTCCAGGCAAGATCCCGGAAACGTCTTAACCTGTGCAAGTATCAGGAACCATTGATTTCACCCCCCTGTTAGCGATGGGACAACAGGGAGGATTTAAGATGAAACGATTGGTTCTTTGCGCGAGCCTGCTCACGCTCGCGGCCGCCTGCACGCCGATGGGTGGCGATACCGCGACCGGCGTCGGCGCCGGCATGTCCGCGGACGCAACGCCCACTGCAGCGATGCCCTATGTCGCGACGGCCGGCTCGAGCGACCTCTACGAACTCGAATCCTCGCGCCTGGCCCTTCAGCGCGCGCCCAGCCCGGCGGTGAAGCAGTTCGCGCAGATGATGATCGACCATCACACCATGACGACGCAGCAGGTGGCCCAGGCTGCCCAGGCCGCCGGAATGACGCCGCCCCCGCCCGCTCTCCTGCCCCCGCATCAGGCACTGCTCGACAAGCTTCAGCCGCTCAACGACGCGGCATTCCAGCGCACCTACCTGCAGCAGCAGCACACCGCCCACCAAATGGCGCTCGGCCTGCACCAGAATTATGCGTCCAGCGGCGACACCGCACAGCTGCGCCAGGTAGCAGCTACCGCAGTGCCGGTCGTCCAGGGTCACATCGACCAATTGCGCAGCCTGCCGGCGCGCTAACGTCTTCTGCCCGACCGAGCCTTTGGCCAGCGCCTGCTCTACGGAAGCGCTGGCCATTCCTTTTCAGGCTTCCTGCAGCGCCTCTTCGTTGATCTCCGCATCCGCGATGGCGGTCAGGTCCTCGTCGGTCCGCGACTCCTCCTGAAGCGTCTCGTCGAGCAGCTTCACGGCCTCGTCCAGGCCCAGCACGCCCGCCCAGCGCTTGAGCGTACCGTAGCGGGTGATCTCGTAATGCTCGACGGCCTGTGCCGCCGCGAGCAGCCCTGCGTCGAGTGCCGGAGTATCCTTATACTCCTCGATGATCTCCTCGCCCTCGCCGATGATGCCGTCGATCGCTTCACAGGTCTTGCCGCGAGGCGCCTTGCCGATGATCTCGAACACCTGCTGCAGCCGCTCGATCTGTCCTTCGGTCTGCTCCTTGTGCTTTTCGAACGCCGCCTTCAGCGTCTCCGACTGCGCGGCCCGTGCCATTTTCGGCAGGGAGCGCAGGATCTTGCGCTCGGCATAATAGATGTCCTTGAGCGTATCGTAGAACAGGGTGTCGAGGGTCTTTTGAGCCATGACTTCGTCCTCCAGATGGTCCGGCTGAAAGCGCGCTTCCGGATCGAAGGTTCCTGAGTCAGATCGTCGAAATTCGGCGCCGCGGTCTTGCGAAATCATGTCCCGGGTTGAGAGGCTCCGCCCTCAATCGTCCCCGGGCGGAAGCGCTCTCAAATCCTGCGGCGTGTTGATGTTGGGCACGACCTCTTGGATCGTCGTCGCGGTCGCGCCCGCCGCCGCTGCCCAGCCCCGCAGCGAGCGGCGCGGGTCGTGCACCAGGAACGCGTCGAGCGCGCTGCTCAGATGACTCGGCCACCACCCGATCAGCGGCATCGCCTCCATAAACCGCGCCGCCTCCCCCCCGTTCATCTGCGCGACCAGGCTGTCCGGCAGGACCGGGGTGTCGCAGCCGACGCTCACCACGGCATCGAATCCATCGTGCTCGGCGTGAAACAGCGCGGCAGCGAGGCCCCCGAGCGGGCCCAGTCCAGACTTGGGCCGGTCCGAAAGATGCACCACCCCCGGCAATAGGCGCCCGCCGCCGCACACCACCACCGTCTCGACCTGCCGCCCCAGCGTCCGCGCGGCATGCGCGATCAGCGGCTCGCCGCGATAGAGCGCCAGCGCCTTGTTCGAGCCGAACCGGCTCGCCCGTCCTCCGGCCAGGATCGCGCCAAGGATCCTCATTGCCGTTCCGGCACCGCCAGCACCGCATCCGATCGCGCGAGCACGACCAGCCGGACGCCCGCGTCCTGCGCGCGCGCGATTGCCAGGCTGGTGGGCGCCGAAATCGTCACCAGCATCGGGCAGTCCGACAGCGCCGCCTTCTCGACCAGTTCATAGGAGCAGCGCGACGAGAGCAGGGCAAAGCCGCCATCCCAGGTCAGTCCGGAGCGCAGCATCGCGCCGATCAGCTTGTCGAAGGCAGTGTGGCGGCCCACGTCCTCGCGAACCAGCCGCAGCGTACCGTCGGCCGCAGCAAGCGCGGCGGCATGGACCGCGCCGGTTGCGCGGTTCAACGGCTGGTGCGCGCGCAGCCGCTCCACCGCCGCGAAGATCGCGGCCTCGGCCGGCTCCGGCGCCTCGGGCACGCGGTGGAGGGGGCGGATCGCCTGCTCCAGATTCTCGATCCCGCACAGGCCGCAGGAGGATTCCGTCACGCGATGGCGGACCCGTTCGACAATCCCGGCAACACGGTTCTGCGCAAGGGTCACGCGAAGCAGGTCGCCGTCCGGCGTCGAATGCACGTCCACGTCGACGACCTCCTCGGCGCGCTCGATCAGCCGCTCGGAAAGCGCAAAGCCGGTCGCAAAGTCGGCAAGGTCGGCCGGCGTCGCCATGACCACCGCATAGCCTAGGCCGTTGAATTCGATCGCGATCGGCCGCTCTACCGCGATCGGCCGTTCGACTGCCGACCGCTCCCCATTCACGCCGATCCAGACCAGCGATTCGCGTACCACCTGCCCGCTCGCGTACAGATCGTCTTTCTTCATTCAGGCCCGCTCCCTATGCCGCCTGCGCGTTCCGCCGCTGGTGCCAACCCGTTGGACCCCGGCGCCCCGGCTTTCAAGCACGGGCCGTGGACACGCAATCGTCGCCGTAACCGGTCGCGATGCAACCGGATGGAGTTCCCGGGATTTGGAAAAAGCGTGCGCGCGTGAAAGGACAGGTCACAGTGACATCGGGCGAGCAGACCGTCTGTTGGGCCGAGGTCGACCTCGACGCCGCACACGCCATCCTCATGGAGCGCGCCGCGCCGCTCGGCACCGAGCGCGTACGCCTCGGCAAGGCGGGCCGGCGGGTTCTGGCCGAGCCGGTACGCGCCGCCTTTGACTCACCGCGGCGGGACGCGGTCGCGATGGACGGCGTTGCCGTGCGCACGTGCGACCTCGACGCCGGCCAGCGCCGGTTCCCGATCGTCGGCGCGGCCTATCCCGGCAGCCCCTTCGTCGGCGACGTCAGGGAAGCCGCGGTGCGCGTCACTACCGGAGCCGCACTGCCGCAGGGTGCCGACCGCGTGGTCCCGGTCGAGCTGCTGACGCAGGAGGACGGCTGGGTCTTGCTTCCGCAGACGCTTTCGGAAAGGCGGCACGTCCGCGCCCAGGCCTCCGATTTCGCCGCGGGCACCCCTGTCCTCCCCGCCGGCCGGATGCTCGACCCGCGCGCGCTGGTGGTCGCCGCCGCAGCCGACGCAGCGCAGCTGACGGTCTGGCAGCGGCCGCGTGTGCACGTAATCGCGAGCGGCGACGAGCTGGTTGCTCCGGGCGATGCGTCCGCCGCCGAACCGTTGGTGCCGGACAGCCTTTCCGAGGCGACACTGCTGCTCGTCCGCCAATGGGGCGGGCAGCCCGCGGGTACGACCCGCGTGCCCGACAATGCCGCCGCCATCACCGCCGCGGCGCAAGCGGCGCTGCTCGAATGCGACGTGCTGGTGATGGCGGGCGGCGCCTCGCGCGGCGAACGCGACCTCGCGCGATCGAGCCTCGCGCCGCTGGGACTCGTCACGAGTTTCGCCGGTGTCGCGATGAAGCCGGGCAAACCAGCGTGGCACGGCATGATCGAGGGCCGGCACGTGCTCGGGCTTCCCGGCAATCCGACGGCGGCGATGACGATCGCCCGGCTGTTCCTGGTCCCCCTGCTCACGGCGCTTGGCGGGCGCGGCTTTGCCGCCGGTCTCGACTGGCAGTCCGCGCGCCTCGCGGCCCCGGCCGATGGCGTCGGCCCACGGGAGTCGTTCCTGTGCGGCACGCGGGGTTCCGCCGGGGTCGAGGTCCTGGATCGCCAGTCGGCCTCGGGACAGGCTACGCTCGCCCTCGCTGACGTCCTCGTGCGGCGGGCCCCCGGGGCGCCGCCGCTCCCTCCGGGCGCAGAGGTGCAGACGCTCCGGTTCTGATCCGGCTGTGCTTCCGGCCTCAGCCCTCGCCGTGCGGAAACGGCGTGCCGTCGTCGGCATGCTCGACATAGTGGAAATAGGCGAAGTCCGCGTGACGGCCCGCGCCCGACATGTCCTGGCACGCCATCCCGACAAAGGTGCCGGTGAAGTTCGGCAGGCCCTGCAGCGTCGCCTCGTCGGACAGGATGCTGGCGTCGAACGTCTCGGGAAGCCACTGCCACGTGTCCGCACCGGCCATGCGATAGCCGAAGCGCAGCGCTTCATGGTCCACCTCGACGCGTAGCTCGACCGGGCCGGGACCGACCGGGATCGGATCGGTCAGGAGGCTGCGCCCCTCACCTTCCGGCAGTACCGACAGCACCTGGATCTGCCGCTCGCCCGCATCGCCGGCGGTCACGTGCAGGTAATGGAGCTTGGTGCTGTTGTAATAGCAGGTGAGCCCGGCCGCCTGCTGGAAATGCTCGGGCTCGAAGTCCACCAGCGTCTGCGCGTGATAGCGGAATGCCTGCTGCCGGCGCGCGACCAACGCCTGGGTGAAGTAGCTGCCGATGGTCTCGCGACCATAGAGCCGCAAATGCCCGGGCCGCGCATCCAGGCTGAAGATTTCCTCGGGGTACGGCGTCCGCAGCCACTGGAACGGCTCCGGCAGCGTGCCGGTGTCGAACGCATGGCGATCCTCGGTCAGCGCTTCCACGCTGTCCGCGCCGTCCACCGGCACTTCCAGCACCGGCGTGGCGCTGCCGTCCAGCGTCCGCAGCCAGCCGTCCTCGCACCAGCGCATCGGCTGGATCGCGGTTTCGCGCCCCAGCACGCAGCGGTCGCTCGACGGCAGCGGGCGGCCGCACAGATAGACCATCCACGTCTCGCCGGTCGGCGTCTCCACCAAGTCGGCATGGCCGGCGCGCTGCAGCGGCGCGTCGGGCTTGTCGCGCGCGGTCAGCACCGCGCAATCGGGATGCACCTCATACGGCCCCAGCAGCGAGCGCGACCGTGCCATCACCGCCGCATGGTTCCGCTCCGTGCCGCCTTCCGCGACCAGCAGATGGTACCAGCCGTCGCGCTTGTAGACGTGCGGCCCCTCGGTGAAGCCGAGCGACGTGCCCTCGAAGATCACGTGGCGCTCGCCGAGCATCCGTCCGCTGGTGAGGTCCATCTCCTGCGCGACGATGCCCGCGAAGCGGCGGCGGCCCGGCCGATGGTCCCACAGCATGTTGAGGATCCAGCTGCGCCCGTCGTCGTCGTGGAACAGCGCCGGGTCGAAGCCGCTGCTGTTGAGGTGGACGGCGTCGGACCAGTCGCCATCGATCCGGTCGCACCAGCTCCAGTAATTGTGGAAGTCGCGCAGCGACGCGCCCTTGGCGCCGTCCACGGTCGTGCGGCCATAGCGCTTCACGTCGCTGTAGATCAGGTGGAAGCGCCCGTCCGCATAGGTCAGGTCCGGCGCCCAGACGCCGCAGGAGTCCGGGTTTCCGCGCATGTCGAGCTGGCCCGGGCGGCACAATGGACGCGCGACCAGCCGCCAGTTGGCGAGGTCCCGGGAATGATGGATCTGCACCCCCGGGAACCAGTCGAAGGTGGAGGTGGCGACATAATAATCGTCGCCGACGCGGACGATCGACGGGTCGGGATTGAAGCCGCGAAGGATCGGGTTGCGGATGGTCATGCGGGTTTTCGCACCAAGGTCCAGAGCAGCGCGGCGCCGAGCAGGTCGAGCAGGCCGAGCAGGATGAAAAAGGGCTGGTAGCCGACTTCGTCGACGAGAGAGCCGAGCACCAGGGTGAAGATCAGCACGCCGAGATTGGCGGCAGTACCGGAGACGCCGGTGGCGGTTGCGACCTGATCCTGCGGGAACAGGTCGGACGACATGGTGATCACCGTCACCGACAGCGTCTGGTGGGCAAAGCCGCCAAGCGACAGCAGCGCGACCGCGGCCACGGGGCTGTCGACGGTGCCGACGAACATCATGCCCATCATCAGTACGGCGCCCAGCGTGAAAGCGCCGCGCCGAGCGTCGATCAGGTTCACGCCGCGCCGCTGGAGCCACGCCACCACCGCCGGGCCGAACAGGCATCCGAGATCCGCCGCCAGGAACGGCAGCCATGCGAACATCGCGATCTGGGCGAGGTCGAAGTTGCGGACCTGCACCAGGTAGAGCGGCATCCACAGCGACAGCATGCCCCACACCGGGTCCGCCAGGAACCGCGCGCCCGCGATCGCCCACAGGTTGCGGCGGCGCAGCAGCTCGCCGATCGGCGGCCGCTTGCGCTGCTTGGCAAGTGACGCCTCCTGCCCGCTGACGATCAGGTCGTGCTCGCCCTTGGAAAGCGCGCGGTGACGCCCCGGCGGCGCGTACCAGAACAGCCAGGCGATCACCCAGATCAGCCCCAGCCCGCCCGCGACGAAGAAGGCCGCGCGCCAGCTGTGGTTGAGCACCGCCCAGGCGACCAGCGGCGGCGCCAGCACTGCGCCGAACGAGGCTCCGATCTGATAGATGCCGCCGGCCACCCCGCGCTCGCGTGCGGGAAACCATTCGGCCACCACCTTCATGCCCGCCGGCTGGCCCGACCCCTCGACCACGCCCAGCGCCCCGCGCAGCGCGGCAAAGCCCATCCAGCCCGTCACCAGGCCATGCGCCATGGTGATCAGCGACCAGACGATGACGAACAGCGAGAAGCCGGTCTTCAGCCCGATCAGGTCAAGCAGATAGCCCGCGACCGGCTGGAACATGATGCCGATCTGGAAGGCACCGGTGATCCAGGAATATTGTTCCGAGGAGATATTCTGCTCGGTCATGATGGCCGGAGCCGCCACGCCCAGGATGCTGCGGGTCAAATAGTTAATGACCATCGCACCGACGAACAGGCCGATGATCGTCCAGCGAATATAGGGAAAACGCTTCACCCTGCCGCACCCCTCCCGGTAACGTTACCACGTCGCTCGTAGGCGTTCGGGAGCGCCTAGCGCAAGGCACTGCGCCGAGAATAGACCTGTTATTGCGACCGATGCACGCAGCGTGATGAAAGATTGCGACCAAAGTCGAATGTCGAAGGGCATTGACGAGGTCGCAACTGGCGATGCACGTCCCCTATATCCTGCTCGCGAGGTTCAGAGAAAAGCTTGGTACAGCCTACCCGACGTCCCCGCGGGGTCACCATCATCGATGTCGCCAAACACGCGGGTGTCTCACCCATGACGGTGTCGCGCGTCATCAATGCAGACCCGGGCGTGCGCGATCAGACGCGCGCGCTGGTGACGGAGGCGATCCGCGAACTCAACTACAAGCCCAACATGATGGCGCGCAGCCTGGTGACGTCGCGTGAGATCCGGATCGGCGTCGTCTATTCCAATCCCAGCGCCGCGTTCATGAGCGACTTTCTGGCGGGTGTGTTCGAGGAAGCTTCGTCGCGTGCCGCCCAGCTCATCCTGCTCAAGGGCAAGGATGGCAAGCCGCCGACCAAGGAAGCGGTCGAGGGCCTCATCGCTTCGGGCGTGGGCGGCATCATCCTGGCGCCGCCGCTGGGCGAAGTCGCCGCGGTGCGCCAGGTGGTGCAGGATGCGAACCTGCCCGTCGCCGTCGTCGGCGCCACCGCCCGCGGGGCGATTTCGGTCGGCATCGACAACCGGGCGGCGGCCTATGACATGACCCGTTACCTCATCGAACTCGGCCACCGGCGGCTGGGCTTCATCCTCGGCAATCCCGACCAGTCCGCCAGCGCAGAGCGGCTGCAGGGCTTTGAGGAAGCGGTGGACGAGGCCGGCGACGTCACGACCCAGGTCGTGCAGGGGGACTTCAGCTATGCGTCCGGGCTGGTCGCGGGCGAGCAGCTGCTGGACGCCACGAACCCGCCGACCGCCGTCTTTGCGAGCAACGACGACATGGCCGCCGCGGTCGTCTCGGTTGCGCACCGCCGCCACCTCGACGTGCCCGGCGACCTCACCGTCACCGGCTTTGACGACAGCACCGCGGCAGTGACCCTCTGGCCGCCGCTCACGACCATCCGCCAGCCGGTGCAGGAACTCGCCTCCGAAGCGTTGCAGCTCCTGATCCGCGAGATGCGCGAAGGCTCCAGCCCGGCGAAAGTCGCGCGCCGCCCGCGGGTCTTGAAACACGAGCTGATCGAGCGGGAATCGACGGAGCGGCCTTCCCGCCCGGACTGATCGGGCACGCCCGGCGGGGGCCATTGCCGCGCCGGGGCACCCGTGACAGGTTCGCTCCTGACATAACGACGTCAGGAGATCATGGATGCGACTGCGCGCGCTTGCCGGTGTGGCGATTCTGTCTGGATTCTGTGCCTCGGCCCACGCGGCCGATCCTGCTCCCGAAGTGGGCAGCGGCCCCTTCCCGGCGCTGTACGAGGAACGGCCGGACCTGCCCGACCATGTCGTCTATCGCCCGGCGAACCTCGATGCGCTCGGGCAGCGCGCACTGCCGGTCTATGTGTTCGGCAACGGCGGATGCAGCGCCGACGGCACCAGCTCGCGCAACCACCTGCTCGAAATCGCGTCGCACGGCTATCTCGTGATCGCATCCGGCGTCATCCCGCGCGCAGATCGCCCGGAACCCGCTCCCGGCCCGGTCGGCCGGCTCGAGGCGGCGACGCCCACGCGCGCGCTGACGGACGCGATCGACTGGGCACAGCGAGAGAACGACCGCGCCGACAGCCCCTTCAAGGGGCGCATCGCCACCGATCAGGTGGCCGCTTCCGGCTTCAGCTGCGGCGGGCTCCAGGCGCTTTCGGCGGCGCAGGACCGGCGCGTGAAGACCGCGGTCATCATGAACAGCGGCTTCTTCAGCCCGGGCACCAACCCGATCCAGGGCGTGGTTTCGGACAAGGAACTGCTGAAGACGCTACGCGGCTCGGTGCTTTACGTGCTGGGCGGCCCCACCGACATCGCGGTGGCGAACGGTACCGACGACTATAAGCGCATTCGCCATATCCCGGCGGCGCTGGTCAACATCCCCGTGGGCCACGGCGGCACCTATATGGAGCCGCACGGCGGCGTCGGCGCCAGCGTCGTTACCGCCTGGCTCGACTGGCGGCTGAGGAATGATCCGACGGCGGCGCGGCGCTTCCAGGGGCGCAACTGCGGCTTCTGCAAGGACGGCCGGCTCACCCTGGAGCGCAAGAACTTCGACTGACCGCCATGCGGCCGGGGTCCCCGTGGGGCCCCGGCCGGCGACGAGTTATTTCTTGCGCGGCGGCGGCGGTGCGGTGACGCCAGCGTCGGTCTGGACCACCGGCACCATCGTCCCGTCCGGATTGTACTGGAGGTGCTCGACGGTGACGGCGCGACGGCCGATCGACCCGTTCAGGTCCCCGATCTCCAGCGCGGCATTGTGCAGAAAGAGGTACCACTTGCCCTTGAACTCGGTGATGCCCGGGTGGATCGTGAAGCTGTACTTGCCCGACCCGGTAAGCTCGCCGCGATAGGTCCAGGGGCCCTTGATCGACGGCGCGGTCGAATAGGAGACGCGCTCGTCACGATGCGTGCTGCGGTCGAGCGAGGCATAGGTCAGGTAATAGAGGTTGCCGCGCTTGTGCAGCCACGGGCCCTCCTCGAAATGCGGCGGCGTGATCTCGGTGATCTCGCCATCGATCTCGATCATGTTGGGCTTCAGCTTGGCGATATAGGCCTGCCGGTTGCCCCAGGCGATCCAGGTCGTGCCGTCATCGTCGGTGAAGACGGTGGGATCGATATCTTCCCAGCTGTGCGTGCCCTTGGGCGTCATCTGGTTGGTGATGAGCGCCGATCCCTTCGCATCGACGAACGGACCGGTCGGGCTGTCCGACACGGCGACCGCGATCGCCTTGCCCGGGTGGGTGTTGTCATGCTCCACCGCGGCATAGAACCAGTATTTGCCGTTCTTCTTGATGGTCTGGGCCGCCCAGGCGTCCTTCTTCGCCCATTTGAAGTCGCTGACATTCATGATCGGACCATGGTCCTGCCAGTTCTTCATGTCGGTCGTGGAATAGACGAGCCATTCCTTCATGTTGAACATCTCGTCCCGCTGCGCCTGGTCGTGCCCGACGTAGAGGTACAGCCGGTCGCCATCGACCATCGGTGCGGGATCGGCAGTGAACTTGTCGCGGATGATCGGGTTGGCGCCGACCGGCCGCTCGGGCCCGGCAGCAACAGCCGCATGCATCGGGGACGTCGCCAGCAACAGCGGAATGGCCAGTCGGAAAAGCTTCACGTCAAATCTCCTTCGCCGCACCGGCACCGCCTGGCGGCAAATGGTCCGGGAGCTCGCGCCCCCGGACCGATGCGTCAGAACTGGAAGCGTACGCCAGCACGGAAGGTTCGGCCAAGCACATCGTACAAAGCCGGGTTCACGAAGTAGGGCGAGGGCTCCGGCTCCTTGTCGAACAGGTTGTCGACCTTGAAATAGGCCGTCACCGCGTCCGTCACGTTATAGGTACCGCCCACGTCCATGTAGAAGGACCCCGGGATGAAGTTGTTGTCGATGGTCGGCCGGTTGTTGGTCGAGGTCGGGCAGCTGCCGGGCGTGCACTGGATATACTGGTTGCCGAGCACACCGTCGCTGAACCAACGCTCCTGAAGCAGGATCGAGAAGCGGTCGGTCGCATAGGTCTGCTGCGCCAGCCACTTCCAGTCCGGCGTGCTGCCGATGTTCACGCCCGCGCTGTCGACCGGGATCTGGTTGGGCAGGCCGGTGTCGGTCACGAACTTGCGGATGTTGGTCGCCAGGACGCGCGCGGTGAAGGTGCCCGGCAGGCCCAGCGGCTGCTGCCACCGATAGCTCGCCTCGATGTCGACACCCTCGGTGACGATGGAGGCGAGGTTGAACGCCTGCACGTTCACGAAGTTCGGGCCCGACTGGTTGTTCAGGTTGAACACGCCGCAGGTTTCCGGACGAATTCCCAAGTAGCACAGGTTGACGATTTCCTGCGCGCCCAGGCTCGAGATCACGTCGGTGATCTTGATGTGGTAGTAATCGACCGACACGCTCAGGCCCGGCAGCCACGACGAGTTCGCGAACGCGATGCCCGCCGTCGTGTTGCGCGCGATCTCCGGCGTCAGGTTGGTGTTGCCGATGGTGTTCTGGATGACCAGCACGTTCTGGTTGTTGAACGGGTCGAAGAAGTTCGGCAGCGTCGTCGTGACGGGGGCTGCGAACAGTTCCGACAGGTTCGGCGCGCGCACGTCGCGCGAGGTCACGCCGCGCAGGCGGAAACCGTCGACCGGCAGATCCCAGGTACCGCCGACCTTCCACGCCCAGACGGTGCCGGAGGTGCTGTAGTCGGTGACACGGCCGGCGCCGTTGATGTTCGCACGGCCGAGCGTGTCGGAGTCGAGGATCGGCACGTCGACCTCAACAAAGGCTTCCTTCACGCTGTAGGCGCCGTTGCCGTTCTTGTAGTTGCCGGCATACCAGTTGTTGCCGTCCGGCAGCAGGACCGGGTCGGCCGGATAGGCGTCGTCGAACGGCGTGTTCGCGATGCCCGCGCCATAGGCGTCGGCACGCACCTTGTAATATTCGTGGCGATATTCGCCGCCGAACGCGAACGACACCGGCCCAGCCCACAGGCTGAACGGCGAACCCGAGAAGTTGAGGCTGACGACATCCTGGGTCTGGCGCGTACGCTGGAACGGGCCGTTGGCGGGAAGGACGTAATCCAGCGCCGCCTGCGACGGATTGCCGCCGAAGACGTTGAACGGCTGGCAGCCATTTGCCCGTGCGACCGGATCGGCGCAGACGATCGCGCCATTCAGCGTGGTCGCGTTGATCGCCTGGTTGAACCGGCGCGAGATCAGCACGTTGCTGACGTCAATGTCGGAGTAGTTGAGGCCGCGCTGATAATAGGCGTCGTAGCTCCAGTCGGAGCCGAACACCGACTGGCGACCCTTGGCACCGACGACGAAGCGATACTGGCGACGATCGGTGTGCACCTTGGCGTCACCGACGGCTGCGTTGCTGGTGCCGAACTGGAAGTTGGTAATCCCCGCCGTCGCGCATGCCGAGCGAACCAGCGCCGGCACGAACGGATTGGCGCACTGGATCGTCAGGTTCGGGCGGTTCGCGCCGGCGACCGGCACGTTGTTCGTCTTTACCTGCGCGATGTTCGCCGAGACGTAGATCTCGTTGTTCGGCGCGAAGTCATAGCCGATGCGGGTATAGCCGTTCAGGCGCTGGATGCCCGACTGGAGCGAGCGGCCCGCGTCGACGTTCCCCGAAAGGTCGCCGCCGATGCAGAAGCCCGGATAGCAGCCGGCGACGGTGCCGGCCGCGTCGCGCCGCGGCACGCCGTTGGAGCCGTACTGGAACTGGAACGGGTTGCCGGACTGGTCGAACGCGGTGCCCTGCAGCGGGCCGGCGGTGATCAGGCCGTACTTGGTGTAGTTATAGGGCTGTGCATTATCTAGGTAGAGATACTGCGGCGAGCCGTCGTTGAAGACGTTGCGGTTGATGAGCGTCGACTGGCGGAACCAGTCGCGGCCGCCGGCCAGGTCGATGCCGAAGCCGTCGCCGCTGACGCCCGCTTCCTTCGCGAATTCGCCGCTGGCGACGACGTGCAGACGGTCACCCAGGAAGCTCTTGCCCGCAGCGAGCTGGATGAGGCCCTGCTCGTTGTCACCATAGGTGGTGATGCCGCCCTGGACGTTACCCTTGAAGCCTTCGAAGCGCGTGTCGGTGATGAAGTTGACGACACCGCCGACCGCGTCGGAGCCATAGGATGCCGATGCACCGCCGTTGACCACGTCGACGCGCTTGATCAGCAGCTGCGGGAACAGGCTGATGTCCGGCACGCCGGTCACGTTCGCGCCGACGACGCGCTGGCCGTCGAGCAGGGTCAGCGTGCGGATCGCGCCCACGCCGCGCAGCGAGAAGGAGCTCAGCCCCTGCTGGCCGCTCGAGGTGCTGAACGTGCCGGTGCTGGTGCCGGTCGAGCCCTGAAGCGACGGCAGCTGCGCGATGGTGGTGAAGACGTTGGGCTGCGCATTGGCGGCGATTGCACTCGAATCGATCACCGTCGTCGGCGTCGGCGCGTTGAAGCCGCTCGAGGTGATGCGCGAACCGGTGACAACGATATCCTCAGGGGCGCTCGCGGCGGTTTCCGGCTCTGCTCCGGGTACGGCCACGACTTCCGCGGCCGGCGGAGCCTGATCTGCATCCTGCGCCCAGGCAGTGGCCGGCATCAGGCACGCGACAGCGATTGCCAGCCGGGCGACGCCCGGCCGGATGTGAGCGCTATCGTTCAGAAACCTCTTCGCGTGCATCCGTTTTCCCTTTTTTGTTGTTTGCTTGGCTCCGGCATCTGCCGCGGCATGGATCGCTCGGAGCGTTGATTGATTTTGGCTAGCTGGAGGCCTTGGCCCCCGCGCGGCGATCGGCCGCTATCGGTTTCAGCCCATCACCCGGTGGCGCGGCATGCGAAGCGTTCGTTCAGGCCGATTTTCCACCTTGGCTATCCTCTCCTGCGCGTCGTGCGCACCGCTCCGCGGCACCACGTCGAAACCCCCGCGATCTTGGCGATCATCTTAGGTAACGTTACCATGTCCCCTTAAACGGCGACTGGATGTTGTCAATAGTCCGACATCAGCTTGAAAGAACCTGCCGATCCTTCGCCTATTCAAGTCCCGGCTACTTCCCGCCCGCCCTGTCCGGCAGCCCCTGCAAGGAGAGCTGCTGCCCCGGACCCAAGTCGTTAGGCGCCGTGCATCACTGCAAAAGATCTCGTGTTTCCGGACTCTTGGCGACGCCCCTCGACTACGCAGGGCGCCCATAAATCGGCTGCAACGCTCTGAGTCCTTGCATTGAAGAACATGGCGAATATTGTGAGCGCTACCTTCCGCGCTCTTGCGCTTCTCGCCGGACCGTGCGGTCGGCCGTTCCCGATACCGGATCAGCCGTCCCAAAATGCAACGACACCAGGCACGGGCGCAGCGGCGCACCCTGCAAGCAAGGAGAGGATGATGGGGATGCACATCAAGGCGGCAGCACTCGCGACTGCCGGCATCGCGCTGGCCTTCGCACCGGCACTGGCGCGCAAGCCCGCGACCGCGACGGCGAGCCAGCAGGCACAGGCGGACCCGGCCATCGTCATGGCGCGCGATCTGGTCGCCCGCATGACGATCGAGGAGAAGCTTCCACAGCTGCTGAACGTCGCGCCCGCCATTCAGCGCCTGGGCATCCCCGCCTATAACTGGTGGACGGAGTCGCTGCACGGCGCCCTCGGCCCGCTTTCCCAGACCAACTTTCCGGAGCCGATCGGCCTCGCCGCGACCTTCGACGCGCCGATGATCCAGGATGTCGCCGGCGCGATCAGCACCGAAGTGCGCGCGCTGCACACGCTGGGCCGGGAGACCGGCCGCAACGGGCGCATGGGCACGGGGCTCGACACATGGTCGCCCAACATCAACATCTTCCGCGATCCGCGCTGGGGCCGCGGCCAGGAAACCTATGGCGAGGACCCGTTCCTCGCCGCGTCGATGGGCGTGGCGTTCGTGCGCGGCATGCAGGGCCCCAACCCCGATCGCCCCTATGTCATCGCCACGCCCAAGCATTTCGCGGTGCACAGCGGTCCGGAGGGCACTCGCCATGAAGCGAACGTGTTCGTATCGGCGCATGACCTGGAGGACACCTACCTCCCCGCCTTCCGCGCCGCGATCGTGGAGGGTCGCGCAGGATCGGTAATGTGCGCGTACAACCGGATCGACGGGCAGCCCGCCTGCGCCAGCGACCTGCTGCTGAAGGAACATCTGCGCGGCGCATGGCAGTTCAACGGCTATGTCGTGTCGGATTGCGACGCGGTGAAGGACATCGCCGACCACCACAAATACGCACCCGACAGCGCGGCGGCGGTTGCCGCGGCAATGCGCGCCGGGGTCGACAGCGAGTGCAACAACTCGACCATGAACGACACCGCCGGCCTGGAAAATCGCTACCGGGAGGCGTTGCAGCGCAACCTCATCACCGAGGCGGATGTCGACCGCAGCCTGATCCGCCTCTTTGCCGCGCGCTATCGCACCGGCGACCTGCCGGGCCTGGCAGGCGCGCCGGGCAAGATCCCGACCAGTGCCGTCGGCGCGCCGGAGCATCGTCGCCTCGCACTCGCCTCGGCGGAGCGCTCGATGGTGTTGCTGAAGAACGACGGCATCCTTCCGCTGCGCACCGGCGTGAAGGTAGCCGTGATCGGCCCGCTGGGCGATGCGACCCGCGTGCTGCGCGGCAATTACTCCGCCACCCTGTCGGGGCCACCGATTTCGGTCGTCGACGGCCTGCGCTCGACGCTTGGCGCGAGCCAGGTGACGCTGGTGCCGTTCGGCGAATCGATGACCGACGGCGACCGGGTTCCCACCTCCGCCTTGCAGACGCCGGACGGCAAGCCGGGCGTGCTGGCGCGCTATTATAATCCGGCTTCCCCGGTCCCCGCCAAGTTCGCGCCGGGCACCCGCGACAAGGTGCTGGCGACTGTCCAATACCAGTCGGAACCGGTCGTCACCCGGATCGAGCCGGATGTGGGCGACCGCAACCTGGAACTTGCCAAGGTCGCCGACGTGCATCGCACCGTCTGGACCGGCTTCCTCGTGCCGCCCGAAACCGGCACCTATCGCGTCGGCCTTGCCGGGACGGGCGCCACGCTGGACCTCGATGGCACCCGGATTTCCGACCGGCGCAAGGCGCGCTGGAACGACCTGCCCGGCATGACGACCGTCAAGCTGACCGGCGGCAAGCGCTATCCCTTCCGCATCGAGGGCAAGGGCGTCGATCTCGTCTGGAAACGGGTGTCGGACGCCCCGGCCGCCGAGCTGAAGCGCGCCGCGGCCGCCGCCGACGTGCTGGTCGCCGTGGTCGGCCTCACTTCCGATCTTGAGGCGGAGGAGACCGGCGTGACCGTCCCCGGCTTCTCGGGCGGCGACAAGACCACGCTCGACCTTCCCGCCGATCAGCTCGCCATGCTCGATCAGGCGCGCGCGACCGGCAAGCCGATCGTCCTCGTCGCGATGAACGGCAGCCCGATCAACCTCGCCTGGGCCAAGGAGAACACCGGCGCCATCCTGGAGGCGTGGTACCCCGGCGAAGTCGGCGGCCTTGCCGCGGCCAACATCCTGACCGGCCGCACCAACCCCTCGGGCCGCCTGCCGCTCACCTTCTATCGCAGTGTCGCGGACCTGCCGCCGTTCGGCGACTATGCCATGGAAGGGCGCACCTATCGCTACTTCACGGGGACCCCGGTCTATCCGTTCGGCCATGGCCTCAGCTACACGCGGTTCGGCTATGGTCCGCTGACGGTCGCACCGGCGCGCGGAGGTGCCGAGAACGGCCTGCGCGTGACAACCCGGCTCACCAACACCGGAGATCGCCCGGGCGAGGAAGTGGCCCAGCTCTACCTCAACTTCCCCCACCGCCCCGGCGCCCCGCGCGTCGCGCTGCGCGGGTTCCAGCGCGTGGCCCTGCGCCCGGGCGAAAGCCGCACCGTCACCTTCGACCTGTCGCCGCGCGACCTCAGCTCGGTCGCGGTCGACGGCACCCGCTCGGTCGCCCCGGGCAGCTATCGCGTGACGGTCGGCGGGGGCCAGCCGGGAACCGGCGCGCCCGGGGAGACCGCGACCTTCACCGCGCGCCAGTCGCCGGTGCTTCCGAAATAATGAAAGGACACAAGATGGTTCGGCCGGCACGTTTGCACCGCCTGGCACTGGCGGGCGCGGCCCTGCTCGCACTCAGCGGCACCGCTGCTTCGGCAGACCCGCTCGCTCCCACCGGGCGCTGGAGTGCCAACACCGACGGGCACGCGCCCGTGCCCCCGATGGGCTGGAACTCGTGGAACGCGTTCAACAGCGACGTGGACGAGGAAAAGGTGCTCGCCTCGGCCCAGGCGCTTCTCGACACCAGGCTGGCGGCACTCGGCTATCGCTACGTCAACATCGATGACGGCTGGTGGCTGAAGCGTCGCCAGCCCGACGGCCGGCTGATGATCCGCACCAGCCACTTCCCCTCGGCAGCGACCGGCAAGAACCCCAGCTTCCGGCCGCTCACCGACAAGCTCCATGCCATGGGGCTGAAGGCGGGCATCTATTCCGACATCGGCCGCAACAGCTGCGGCCAGATCTACACGCCCGATTTCAAGAACCAGCCAGAGGGCAGCGTCGCCGAGCGCGAGGTCGGCCTCTACGGCCATGTCGACCAGGATATCCGCCTGTTCTTCGCCGAATGGGGCTTCGACTTCATCAAGGTCGACGCCTGCGGCATCCGCGGCTTGCCGGCCAATGCGCCGCGGGTCCGCTCAGGCCTCTATCGTGCGCTCACGCCGCTGGTCGACATGCAGTCGCTCGGCGGATCCGACGTGGCCGCCGTCCGCCGCCTGTACGAACAGGTCGGCACCGCCATCCGTACCCATGCGGGCGGTCGCCCCTATGTCTATTCGCTGTGCCTGTGGGGTGCGGGCGACGTGCGCGCCTGGGGCAAGGACGTCGGCAATTCCTCGCGGACCAGCGACGACATCCAGCCGGTGTGGGCGCGAATGCTCACCAACCTCGACACCGTCACTCACCGCGCGCTCTATGCCCATCCGGGTTCGTGGAACGACCCCGACATGCTCTACGTCGGCACCGGCGATTTCGATGCGGCCCACTTGGTGGAGGCGCGCTCGCACTTTGCATTATGGGCGATGCTCAACGCGCCGCTGATCATCGGCTACGACCTGCGCAAGCTGACGCCGGAACTGCTCTCGATCTTCGGCAATGCCGACCTCGTCGCGCTTAACCAGGATCCGGCCGGTAACCAGGCAGTGCTCGCCTATGACTCGGACGAGGTCCAGATTTTCGTCAAGACGCTGGCCGATGGCAGCAAGGGCGTCGCCGTGTTCAACCGCACCGCACAGCCAGCAAAGGCGACGCTCACCGCCGGCCATCTCAAGATGCTCGGGACCGCCGATGTGCGCCTGCGCGACCTGTGGAGCAAGCAGGAGCAGCAATTCCGTGGCCAGTTGCCGGTCACGCTCGCCCCGCACGAAACGCTGGTGTTCCGCGCCACCGGCACCCGCCGCCTTCCCGACGGGCGCTATCTCTCTGAGATGACCGGCATGGTCAATCCGGCCGCCGACGGCGTCCAGACGCCGGAGCCGGACCCGACCATCTATCATTCGATCACCCCCTGGACCGGCACCCGCGGTGCCGGCGAGCATCCGCAATATGGCGGCTGGGGCGGTGCAGAGGCGGATCGCGCGCCGCGCGGCAAGCTGCTGCGCGTCGCCGGCAAGGAATTCGACACCGGGCTCGGCGTGCTCGCCAACTCCCGCTTCGAAGTCCGCAACCAGGGTTTCTCGCGATTCTCGTCCAAGGTCGGCGTGAACGATTCCGGCAATCCGCAGTCCGGCACGATCACCTTCGAGGTCTGGGCCGATGGCCGGCTGCTCGCCAAGTCGCGGCCGATGAAGTTCGGGGAGGCACCGACCACGCTGGAGGCGAAGGTCGCCGGCGCCAAGATCGTCGAACTGGTCGCCCGTGCCGGCGCCCCTGCGAACGGCCTCTCCCAGCCCGCCGTCTGGGCCGATGCCGCACTGTTGAAGTAATCACCCTGGGGCCCTCGCCGGCCCCTCAGCTTTCCAGCTTCGCCAGCGCCGTCCTGCCCGCGTCGGAGAGGCGGTACACGCCCGGCTTGTCCCGGCTGAACCAGCCATAGACGTTGCGAAGCAGGATGGCGCCGGCGTCGTCGGCAAGATGCTTCAGGTCGCGTGGCCGGGCAGTGCCGCCGCCGATCGCCCGCGCACAGGCGATCGCGCGCTGGCGATAGGCGGTCATGATCGGCTGGCGCGACGATCCGCCTTCGGTCGGGTCGCCCTTGCGCCTGCCATGCTCCTTCAGGATGCGCGATCGCCGCGCCAGGTCGGCGCGCGGCCGATAGGCGGAGGGCTCCGTCACCACCGATACCGCGCGCAGCTTCAGGTCTACCGCCAGCAGCCCCAGGCCCAGCAGCCGGCACAGGCGATGCACCCGTCGATCCTGGTCGCGGCCGCTCCGGCTCGCCACGACGGCGAGGTAGATGCGGTCGGCGCAGCGCAGCCGGTCGACCGCCTGCAGCACGAGTTCCAGCGTGAAGGAAAGCTTGAGCTCGGCAATCACGAGGATCGGCGCGTCCCCGCCGCGCACCGCCACCACGTCGCAGCCGCAGACCTCGCCTTTGACGTCAAAGCCCTGCTGCTCAAGGAACGCCTTCACCGGCGGATACAGCGCCGTCTCGGCAAGTTGGGCGGCGGCCGAACTCAAGAGAAAGCCCTGGTTGGGCACCCGGCGGGCGTCCACGCTATGCCATGGGCGTGAATAGGGGGGTGTCGACCGGGAGCCGGATCTGGAACGGACTGCACGCCTCGCGCTTACCGCGACGTCCGGAGCTTTGCCACCAGCCGTCGCCCCCTCCGCTGTCGGGCATCGCGCCCGAGCGGGGGCCTCCGTGAAGCCCCGGCCGCTTCCGCTCAGTTAGCGGACTTCGCCTTGTGCTCGGCCAGCAGCCGGTCGAGTTCGTCGATGCGAAGCCGCTCCGGCGTACCCTTCGCCAGCCCCTTCAGGCGGCATTCGGCCCACAGCTTGCGGCGCTCGGACTCCAATGCCCTGAGGTATAGATCAGCCACGTGTCATCTCCTTTTGCGGGTCCCGGCCATGCGGGCGCGGCGGACCGCGGCGAACCCTGTATTGACCACATCCTCGCTGGCAAGCTTGCGCCAACGTTCGACGCGGGCGGGCGTGAGCACGCCCTCTGCGATGGCGGCGCGGATGGCACATCCGGGCTCATCCGCATGTCCGCAATTGGTGAACCGGCATTCCAGCGCGCGGGCCGTCACGTCCTCGAACACCTCGGCGACGCCTACCGGCACTTCGGACATCGAAAGCTCGCGGATACCGGGCGTGTCGACCAGCCAGCCACCGCCCTCGGCACCCGAGCCCAGCCGGTGCATCTCGCGCACCGTCGTGGTGTGCAGCCCCTTGCCGTCGCTTTCGCGCACCGCCTGCGTCGCGATGCGATCGGAGCCGGTCAGGGAATTGACGAGCGTGGACTTGCCGACGCCGGACGATCCGACCAGCGCGACCGTCTCCCCCACCCCGCACCAGGCCGCCAGCGGCGCGACGCTCGCCGGATCGCGCCCGTTGATCATTTCCACCTGCAGTTCCGCCTGAAGCGCCCGTGCCGCTTCGACGAACTGCTCGGGTTCCGGCGCCAGATCCGCCTTGGTCAGCACGACGACCGGCCGCACGCGCACCTCGCGCGCCAGCACCAGATAGCGTTCGATCCGTGCGACGTTGAAGTCCTGGTTGCACGACGTGACGATGAACAGCGTGTCGACGTTCGCGGCGATCAGCTGAAGCCGCCGGTCGTCGCTGGGGGCGGGCCGCTTGAACAGGCTCGTCCGGTCGAGAATGCGCACGATCCGCCGGCTCTCGCGATCCATCAGCACCCAGTCGCCGACGGTCGGCCGGTCCTCCGGCCCCTTGCTCTCTGACAGGCTGGAAGGGATCGAATCGTCGAACGCTTCGCCCGCGACGCTCACCATGCCCCGATGCACCGACATCACCCGGACCGGCTGGCACTGTTGCCAGTCCTCGCCCGACAGCTGCCGGCTAAAGAACGGCTTCCAGCCGAGTTGGAGAAGGGTCGAGCTGGGTGTTTCCATGGGCCTCAACAGCGGTTTTCATCAGAGCGCAGCGCACCCGCGCGAGCGAGCATCCGAGGGATACTCTTCCGCTTTTGTGCGGGTAATCCGGGACTTCAACGCACGCCACCTTTATATCGGCTCCAGGCACCGGATTGCGATCCGCCAGCGCGATAGCGTCGACCGCCAGACCTTCGCGCGCCCCTCAAGACTGACCCCTTTCTAACCGAGCGAGGCTGGACCGCCGCGATCCTTTTGATGTGCCCAGGGCCAGTGAGGCAGCGTGCCGGGATTGGCCTGCTGATCAGCACGGCACAACTTAAGCCGCAGATGTTCTGGTCCGCGACGTACAGCACGAGCGGCCGCTGGACGCTTGTCGAAGCAATCCGTAGAACATCGGCGCAGCGCATCCTCCGTTCACGCGCCGAACGCATCCTTCCTACATGAGTTCTTCCATGACTTCAGGCCCCGGCAGCGCGAACAAACCGAAGGGCGCGGGCCTTTCGTCTGGCGCATGGCTCAACAACCTCGCGCCGAACCTGAAATCCGACGGATCGCGCGCGGGCGTGATCGTTCCGGATCGTCGTACACCTCTCAAGATCGCACTGATGGCGCTGATCGCGCTTGTGATGCTCGGCCCCCTGATGACGATCGTCGAGGGCACCGCGGCAGGCGAAGGCAGCGTCGAGCGTCAGCTGGGCTACATCCTGATCTTCGGGCTGACGCTCTATGCAATCCGGCCGACCGCGACGCCGACGTCTCTGATCGCCATGCCCTGGCCGCTACTGCTCGCATTTGCGTGGTGCTGGCTCAGCCTGACCTGGGCGATCGACCCCGGCGTGGCGGTTCGCCGCGTGTTCGCGACGACGCTTGTCGCGTGGACGGTATTCAGCCTCGTACGCCACGCAGGCTACCAGCTGAGTTCCGACATTCTGCGATATGCGCTGCTGATCTCGGTGCTGCTCTCCTATATCTTTGTCGCGACCAACCCGGTGATCGGCATCCACTTGATGCGCGATTCAGAAATACCCACGGCGTTGATCGGGAACTGGCGCGGATTCCTGGGCCATAAGAACTTCGCCGGCGCGGTCTGCGCACTCTGCATCATCATGTTCATATTCGACGCAAAGCGAATCCCCGCCGCTGTCCGGATCCTGGCGATCGTGGTGGCGGGCTATTTCCTGTTTAGGTCGCAGTCGAAGACCTCCGGCGGGATGCTGGTGCTCGCGTCCTTGGGGGGCCTGATCTTTGAGTTCGTGAGCCTGAAGATGAGGCGCTATCTGATCCCGATCCTGACCATCGGCGGGTCGCTGGTCTGGTTTCTGACCAGCGCCTATGCCGACATGGTCACCTCCAACTTTCTCAACCCCAAGGCGTTCACCGGGCGCGGACTAATCTGGTCGACACTGCTGCGTTACTCCGCCGATCATCCGATTTTCGGGGCGGGGTTCGGCTCGTTCTGGAACATCCAGAAGTTGAGCCCGGTGTTCGAATATGGCCAGGGTTATGTGACGATGATCTACATCGGCCATTCCGGCTATTTCGACCAACTCGTGGCGGTCGGCATTCCGGGCCTCGCGATGATGGTCTTCGCGATGGCCGTCTGGCCGCTAACGCGGTTGCTGGTCAGCGAGCGGATCTCCAACGGCCAAGGCGCGCTGATCGCGGCAATGCTGATGTTCTGCATCGGCCACAACATCACCGAAAGCGGGCTGTTCGAACGGGATGGCATCGTCAGCACGATGTTCTTCTTCGCGGCCGCCTTTGCGCACTACGCAACGCTCGGAGAAAAGCGGGTCGCCCCGACCAAGCAGGAGGGGGACGATCTGATGCGGGAAATGCGCAAGCGTCGCCGCCACCGGCCGGTCATGACGCCGGGCGGGGCCGACTGACCGGATAGCGCGCCAGGATCCCGGCAAGCGCAGCGCGCGCGCCCGCCGGTGTGAAATGGGAATGGTCGAAATGGAGCGGCGTGCCATCGGCAGTGGCAAGACGGCATCCCTCCGCCCCGCACTCCGTCTCGATGGCAGAGGCATAGGTTGCGCCCGCCGCCCGCACCGGCGCTGCCATCGCGCGATCAAGCTCCATCCGGTCGTTTAACCGGTAGCGCTCGGGAAGCGCGGGGTCGTGTTCGCGCGCGGCTCGAACCATCAGCACCGGCAGATCCGCGTCATATTCCACAGACGGCCCGATCACGAGCACGTGCGTACCATGTGCGCGAAGCCAACGGATCGTGGCGAGCAGCGCCGGCTGTTCGAAGTCGAGCCACCGTGCCGACAGGATGACGGTATCGATGCGCGCAAAGTCCAACGTGGAAAATGCCATGTCCATCGTTACCCGACATGGAGCCAAGCCCTTCCCGCGCAGCAGCGGCCGGCACCCAGCCGCGGTCGCCTGCACGATGTTGGCATGCGGCATCAGCTCGTGCAGCGCTTGCGAGAAGTGCGCGCCATGGCTGTCCCCGAACAGCGCGATATTGGGCTGCGTCGCGGACAGGCGAAGACAGTCGGGCGAGAAGGCAGGACCCGTCGGCAGCGCAAAGCAGCGGTCCGCCGCGAATTGCCGTTTGCCCTCGGGGGTTGCGTCCCATCCCATATAGCTGGCCGCTCGAGCCAGCTTCGGCGGCAACGGGCGAATGGCGTCTGCGTTCGCCGCGATCGTCAGCCCCGCCGCCCCCATTGCGGCCAGGGACGCGATCGCGACACCGTGCGGCATCAGCCCGGTTCCGCTACGCCAGCGCCGCGTCGCCGGGCGTTCGATCAGCGCATAGCTCGCCCAGGCTACCGTCAGCGTCGCGGCGAGCAACAGCACCGTCTCCTGGGGCGCCAGCGTCGAACCGTGCCGCGCCTGATAGAAGGCAATGATCGGACGATGCCAGAGATAGGCGGGATACGAAATCAGGCCGATCGCGCGTAGCGGCGTCCAACCGAGCAGCCGCGCCGAGGGCCCGTCGCGGCCATAGGCGATGAGCACCGCTGCAGCGACCGCCGCCGGCAGGGCAAAGGGGACCGGGAACGGCCACGCGCTGCTGACGACAACGCAACTGGCGGCGATCACCAGGATCGCGGAGATGCACAGGACGGCACGCTGCCATCCCCGCCTCACGGCCGGCACCGCACCAAGCGCAACAAGCGCGCCGAGCGACAACTCCCAGATGCGGGCCGGCAGCAGGAAGAAGCCGGCAGAAGGCTGATAGATCGCGAGCCACCCGCCTGCCACGAACGAGACGAGCGCCATCCCGCCGATCACCCAGGCGAGCAGCTGCCGCGCCATACCGCGAAGAGCCCACAAGAGGAGCGGATAGAGCAAGTAGAATTGCTCCTCCACCGCGAGCGACCATGTGTGGACCAGTGGCTTTGCGTCCGACGCCGCCGCAAAATAGTCCGACGTCAAATAGAAATAGATGTTCGAGGCAAAGGCGCTCGTCGCAGCCGCGCTGCGCCCGAGATCTCGCAACTGGTTGGGCAGCAGGATGATGCAGCCGAGTACAAGCGTAACGGCCATCATCACAAGTAAAGCGGGCAGGATCCGGACGATCCGGTGACGATAGAATCGCGTGATCGAGAAGCGATCCTCGGCAATATCACGCACCATGATCGCGGTGATCAGGAACCCCGAGATCACGAAGAAGATGTCGACGCCGACAAACCCGCCGCGCAGCCGTGTGACGCCACAATGCAGCAGCAGGATCGGCAGGATCGCCAGCGCGCGCAATCCGTCGATATCAGGCCGGTAGCGCAGGGCAACAACCTCCCCTGAATTGGGCGCAGCTACCCGCAATTTTTAATTCCCCCAACCCGCGCGACAGTTGATCCGCGGTCTATAGCGAACAGTCGCAGCCTGCTAGGGGGAGCACCGTGACTACGCCCATCCCTTCCAAGGCCGAGCGCCGACCCCGTGTACTGCACGTTATCACGCACCTGGACATGGGCGGGGCAGAGATGATTGCGCTCGCGCTGATCGATGCTCTGCACACGCAAGTCGATTTCTCGTTATTCGCCGTCCTACGCCAGTCTTCCCAAGGGGCCGTCGGCCGGGACATGGTCGAGCGGCTCGAACGACGGCGGGTGCCTTTTCGCTTCGGCGTCGGCGGCTTCTTCAAATCCGGCGGGGTGATCCTGGCGGCTCGTGCGCTGGCCCGCACCATCGCGCAGCAGCGACCCGATGTGGTCCATGTCCACACCGAGATTCCCGAAATGACCCTCGCGGTCGCGTGCCTGATGTCGCGCCGGGTACGCCGCACGCCTTTGCTGCGGACGGTTCACAACGGCGAGTTGTGGATCGCCTGGGATCGTCTCGGCGCTTGGGTGACGCAGCGTCTCGCGCACGGGCAGGCAGTTGCAGTCTCGAACTATGCCGCGGCCGCCGATGCCGCCATCGCGACGTCAACCCGGCGCCCTCCCGCAACCGTGGTGTATAATGGCATCACGCGGCCGCCACGCGTTCCGATCGGAGGGGCGCCCACCCCGGTGCGCGTGTTGTTCGCGGGCCGTCTTGTCCACCAGAAGGGCGCAGACCTGCTGCCCGCCATTCTCTCCGTCGCGCACGCAAGTACCGCCCGTCGTGACGTGGAAGTCGTCATCGCCGGCTCGGGCATTCTGCATGATGCAGTCAAGCAGGGGGTGGCCGGAGAACTGCCCGGCTGGAACGTGCGGATGACAGAGCCGATCGAGCGGCTGCCCGAACGGCTTGCTGAGCATGATGTGGTGCTCGTGCCTTCACGCTTCGAGGGTTTCGGGTTGCTTCCGGCCGAAGTGCTACTTGCCGGCCTCCCCGTCGTGACAACCGATGCACCGGGCCTTGATGAGGTTATTCCCCCTGAATACCCCTTCAAGGCGGCGGTCGACAACGTCGCGGCACTCGGCACACATCTGGCAGCCGTGATCAACGATCCGGTAGAAGCGCAGAAAACCGCGGTCCGCTACGGGGATGTTCTTGCCGAGAGATTCAGCTCCGAAGTCATGGCGTCGGCCTATCTGGCGCGCTATCGCGCGCTCGGGCGGGAAAAGGGTGGGGCGGATTGAAGGTCGCGGTCGGGATAAAGGCGCTGAACGAAGCCGCGCATATCGACGCGGCGATCGCCAGCGCGCGTGCGGCGCTCGACAGCGTCGGCGGCGGGCTGATCGTGCTCGCGGACAGCGGATCGGGCGACGGCACGGTCGAACTCGCTCGCCGCCACGGCGTCCGGATCCTGCAACTCGCGGACCCGACGCAGCGGTCGTGCGGCGCCGGCGCTCAGCTCGCGTTCCAGTCGGTGTCGGACGCGGATTATTTCTACCTCCTGGACGGCGACATGGTCCTCGACCCAGGCTTCCTCAAAGCGGGAATTGCCTTTCTTGAGGCCAATCCGCACCATGCCGCGGTCGGCGGCCGGGTGCGGGAGGCCAACACCGATAGCATCGAGTTCGAACTGCGGGCGCATAACGACCGTGTGAAGGGAAGTTCGCTGGCAGGTGACGTCGATCGGCTCGACTGCGGCGGGCTGTACCGCGTCGCCGCGGTCCGCGCCGTCGGCCATTTCGCAGATCGCAATCTTCACGCGTTCGAGGAGTTTGAGCTCGGCGCCAGGCTGCGCGCCGCCGGCTGGAAACTCGCGAGGATCGACGTTCCCGCAGTGGAGCATCACGGCCACACCGTAGGTGGCTATCGGCTGATGTGGCGCCGGCTTCGCAGCGGCTATGCCGGCGGGCCGGGCGAGGTGGTGCGCGCCGCCTGGGGTCAGCCGCACTGGGGGCAGATCGCCCGCAACTTCTCGCAGCTTCGCTATAGCGTGGTCGTGTATGGCTGGTGGCTGGCGCTGCTCTTGGCGATGCTCGCCGGAGCGCCGATCGCAGCCCTGCTGTTCCTTCTGCTTCCTCTGGTTTTCCTCACGATCCGGCGCCGAAGCCTCCGTGTCGGCCTCTATTCCCTGGCGACATGGAACGTGATCGCGATCGGCATGCTCCAGGGGCTATGCCGGCCGCGGCGTCCCACCAGCGCCGTCGTTCCCGCAAGGGACGTTTCCAAGGCGTGACCGGCGGTTACCTCGCAAAATTCGTCTGGACCGCAGGGACGTTCGTCCTTTCGGCGGGACTGAAGTTCGGCCTCAACATCGTCCTGGCCTACCTCCTCGCGCCTCAGATCCTGGGCGTGATGGTGGTCGTGAACGCGATTCGGCTGGGGGTCGAACTGCTGACCGACGTCGGCATCGAACAGAACATCATTCACCACCCCGATGGCCTCGACCGAGATTTCCGCGACACTGCCTGGACGCTGCAATTCATCCGTGGCGCATTGCTGACCCTCGCCTTCGTGGTCGCCGCTCCCAGTCTCGCGCAGGCCTACGACATCGACGTCCGCATCTTCTTGGTCGCCGCCCTGTCCCCGGTGATCGGCGGTGCGCATTCGACCGCGATCTTCGCGCTGGTGAAGCGGATGGAAGTCCGCCGGCGCAACCTGTTCGAGCTGACCTGCGAGATTCTGGCTTTTGCGGTCCAGGTGGCGCTGGCGGCGTGGCTCCGCTCCGTCTGGGCGCCGGTGATCGGGCTCGTCCTGGCGGTCGCGATCCGCTCGGCGCTCAGTTACCTGCTCCCCGAGCCCGGCCAGCGGTTGCGCTTCGATACGGACGTGGTCCGCCGCATCCTGCATTTCGGCAAGTGGATCGCGGTCACCTCGCTCGTCATGTACGCCGCGACCAATCTCGACCGGTTGTATCTGGGCAAGGTTGCGCCGCTCGCGCTGGTCGGGATCTATGGCATTGCGCGCGCGATTGCCGAACTGCCGACCACGCTCGCGCGCCGGATGAGCTACCAGATCATTTTCCCTGCACTGGCGAGCGTCGCCACCGACGATCGCGCCGGCCAGATGGTCGCGATCGCGCGATCGCGTGCGGTCTTCACGCTCGTGGTATGCGCCGGGCTCGGAATGGCGGCTTCCATTGCGGACCTGTTGATCGCGCTGATCTACGATGAACGCTACCAGCAGGCGAGCTGGATGCTTTCGATACTCTTGGGTGGCGCGGTGTTCGCGGTGCTCTCCAACCTCAACGAAGCGCTGCTGTTGAGCGCCGGGCGCCCCGTTTACGGCAGTATCGCCAATGTGCTGCGACTGATTACGCTCGGGATCCTCATGCCCGCAGGCTATGCTCTTGCTGGCTTCCCCGGCGCGGTCGTGGCAGTTGCTGCGACCGAACTGCTGCAATATTGCTACATTGCTGTCGGGCTGCAGCGCGTGCGCATGAACTTCTGGCTGCAGGATGTCAGGGCGATCGGCACCGCCGCCGCCGTGGTTGTCCTCGTCCTCGCGATGCGCTGGCAGCTTGATCTGGGCAGTCCACTGGGGGGTGGCGCGTGACTCGATTGCTGATCGTTCATTACGCGGGCGATTTCCGCGAGGCCGACCGGCTGCGGCGCGAGTCCGGTGAAGAAGTCTATTACGGGCACGGCTACATCCTCGACCAGCTCGAGGCGTTGAAGGCGCAATATGCCGAGGTCGGCTTCCTCTGTTCGCTTGCACCCGCCTATTTCGAGAAGCTTGAAAACGGGGTGACCGTGATCGGCGCCAATGCCAACCCCGATCGGGACCCGGCATCCGTCATCGCTCAGATCCAGCGCTTCGCCCCGACTCACCTCATCGTCTTTGGTCCGATGTTGCCGTTGATACGATGGGGCTTGGCCAACTCGGTGAGGCTCGGCGTGATCATGGCCGACTCCTTCGCCAATCCCTATTATCGCTGGGTCCGTTTTCGCACCCTCCCGCGGCTGCTCAACGATCCACGAATCACGCTGGTGGCCAATCATGGCGCGAACGCCGCCCGTGCGCTTGTTGGCATCGGCGTGCGACCGGAAAAGGTTCTGGCCTGGGACTTCCCCCATCACCGCACGCCGGAAGCGCAACCGACCAAGGCGCAGGCCGGGCAGTCGCCCCTCAAGCTCCTCTATGTCGGCTCCGTCAGCGCCAAGAAGGGCATCGGCGACCTCATCCGCGCGAGCGCATTGTTGAAAGACGGCCTGGATGTTCGGCTCGATGTCGTCGGAGTGGGCGCGACCCGCAGATTCGCCGCCCTTGCCGCTCGGCTCGGTATAGCCGACCGCGTTCGTTTCCTCGGCCTGGTTCCCAACGGATTGATTCTCGGCATGATGCAGGCAGCGGACGCGGTGGTGGTGCCAAGCAGGCACAGCTTCCCTGAAGGCCTGCCGCTGACCTTGTTCGAAGGCCTCGCCTCCCGCACGCCCGTCATCGCCTCGGACCACCCCATGTTCGCAGGCCACCTGGAAGATGGCGAGAGCGCCCTGATCTTTCCGGCAGGAAAGCCGCGCGCGCTGGCAGAGGCGGTTCAACGCCTGGTGTCCGACCCGGCACTGTACGCGCGCGTCTCGAAGGGCTCCGCAGCCGCGTGGCACCGCATGCAGAACCCCGTGAAATGGGGCGAGATGATCGACCGATGGATGCGCGATTCTCGCGAAGATCGCGCCTGGTTTGCGAGGCACGCAGTCGCATGAGCGACCACGACAACACGATCCATTTCGCGATCACCCATTCGACGGCAGGTGGCATCCTGGAGCTTTGGGCCGACATCGCCGAGGGACTGCGCGAACGCGGCCATCGGACTGCCGGCCTCGTGCTGTATCCGCCGCCGGACCCCGATGCGAAAGCTGCCGACGAGGAGGAATGGCATCCGGTCGTCTCCCGGCGCCCGCGCTCGCCGATCGCGGCGCTCCGCATGGTTGCGGCCCTCGTCGGCTATCTGCGTCGCCATCGACCGGCGGTGGTGGTGTCGTCGATGCCGGCCGCCAACGTGCTGTTGCCTATCGCGGTGACGGTCGCACGGGTACCGACCCGCGTATTCGTGTCGCACCACTCGCCGATTTCCACCCACAATCGCTTGCTCGATCGGATCGACGGCTGGACCGGGTGCCTTCCCTGCGTGGCGGGGATCGTCAGCGTGTCCCACGCAGTGACGGCGACCCTGTCCGGCAAGCCCGACGCGTATCGCGCCAAAACGCGAACGATCCACAACGCCTTGTCCGAACGGATCGAGCGCTTACTCGATACTCTGCCCAGGCGGCACGGCGCCGACGGGCCCCTGCGTCTGGTGGCGATCGGTCGCCTTGCCTATCAGAAGAACTATCCCGTTCTGATCCGCGCGATGGCGCATGTGCCCGACGCGGTGCTCGAAATCATCGGCGGCGGCGAAGAACACGCGGCCCTCAGCGCGTTGATTGCCGAACTGGGTCTTGGCGACCGCGTAACCCTTTGTGGGCTGCTTCCAAGGAACGTGGCGCTGGCGAAGGCGGCATCCGCCGACGTGTTCGTGCAGGTCAGCCGCTATGAAGGGCACAGCCTCGCCCTGATCGAGGCGGCACGGCTCGGCCTTCCGCTCATCGTGTCGGACGTGGCTGTGCAAGTTGAGGGGGTCACCGCTGAAGACGGCACGCAATGCGGCATCATCGTGCCGCTAGATGATCCACGGGCACTGGCGGCTGCGATCATGGAGATGCGGCAGCCGGCGACACGGGCACATTGGGCAGCGCTGGCGACACATCTTGGTGGCGAAGCCTCGAACGCCCGAATGCTGGATGCGTACGAAGCGCTACTAGCCCCGGTGCTACGTGCGGGATAGGAAAACCACATGGCGACCGTAATCGGCCAGGCGCATGGCCGCCCCTTTTCTGGCGCGCAGCCGATGGGGAAGCGCGCGCGCCGTCGATACGTCGTCGCCAACTTCACCTTTGCTATTTTTCTTTGGCTCGTTCTGGTGGGAACCGCGCCGCTGCAGGAATGGGCGTTCCAGATTCCGATCGGCGAAGGCGACGCGGTCAACCAGATACTATATGTCGGCGTCCTGCTGATCCTGCTGGTCGGAGCCGGGATACCGAGCAAGAGCGAGCTTTTATGCGTGCCGGCGGCGCTCACTCTGCTACTTGCCCTTTGTTTCCTCAGCGTAACCTGGGCCATCGCTCCGTTGATCTCGCTGCGTCGGGTCGCGCAGACGGCGATCGTGATCTGGCTCGTCTTCCGACATGTCGGCGATCTTGGCCCCGCACGCACGTTGCGGCTGCTTCGGTGGGCAATGATCCTGCTGCTGGTGATCAACTATCTGGTCGTTTTCTACACGCCGTTCGGTGTGCATGGGGAGGTCTTCGGGGAGCAGTCGTCGGTTGTCGGCGACTGGCGCGGAATCATCCCGCACAAGAACGTCGCCGGGGCGGCTTGCGCCCTGACGATCCTGCTGTTCCTGTTCGACAACAAGCAGTTTCCCAAGATCGCCTCCGCGCTGGTGATCGTGGCGGCCGCGAATTTCCTGTTTTTCAGCAACTCTCGCACCTCCCAGGTCCTGCTGATCCCTGCGATGCTGTTGGGGTTCGCGATCCGGCCGTACAGCGCGAACCACCGGACTGCGCTGGGCGTGTTCCTGCTGATTGTCGCTGCCATCGCAGCGCAAATCCTCTCGATGAACAGCGCCGCGCTTGCCGAAATCGTCAATGATCCCGGCACCCTGACGGGGCGAGGCTCGATCTGGCCGCTGCTGATCGAGTACGCCCGCGAGCACCCCTGGACCGGTGCGGGCTTTGGCTCGTTCTGGCTGATTGGCGACAAGAGCCCGATCTGGACACTGACGACGGGCTGGGTCGCGGTCTATGCGCCCCACGGCCATAACGGCTACCTGGACCTGCTTGTGACCATGGGCATCCCGGGATTGGTTCTGGGGCTGATTGCGCTGGCAATCTGGCCGTTGCTGCGGTTGCTGCTCAGCCTCTCGATCCCCAAGCCGCGGCGGTCGCTGCTGCTGACGCTCATCGCCTTTTGCCTGGGGCACAACTTGACGGAATCGAGCCTGCTCAACGGTGCCGCGCTGGTCGAGGTGTTCCTGATCGTTGCGATCGCAATCACCTATCGGGAATCGAACGCCAGTGCGGGTGCGCATCACCGCCTACGGACGCGGCTGACCAGGATATTGCGTCGCCGGCAAGTGCTTGCGCGTCGTTGATGGCGCGCGCGCTTCGGGGCTACGCGCCTGAGATTTTCTTGTCGCTGGGCGGCATTGTCGAACGGGCTGCATCGGCGATGCTGCGGCCCGCGAACGGTGCGATGGGAGAGGCGATGAACGTCGCCATCGCCCTGGGCGAGGGGCGCGGGCTGGCGGGCGCTTACGGAGCAGGGCATGGCGCAACCGCGCACCTGCTGCCCCTCGGCCCGGCGCTAGCAGGTTTGGTGTACCGCTTTCTTGCGCCCCGGTCGCCCGCTGCCGAGGTCATCCTGGCGGGCTGGTCGATCGCCCTTTCCGTGGGCACCTACATCCTGCTGTATTGCGCCTTCGATCACCTCCGTGTCCCCCGCCCCGCACGGCTCACTGGCTTGGCAGTCGGGATGCTCGCTCCGGCCTATTTCACGGCCGAGACCGTCGACTTCCGTGTCTGGGAAGGCGGATTGGCCACGTTCCTGGCGGCGCTGTTTCTGGAGCGCGTGCTTGCGGCGTATCGCAGTGTTCCGCTGGGGGCGACAACATATCCGGTCGCGCCGATCCTTTGCGCCTGCACGCTCTTCTTCGTTAACCCCCCGCTCGGGGTGAGCGCGTTCGTTTGCTTGGCACTCCTCGGCATATCAAGACTGCCGATGCGCGCGAACATCACCGCCGCAGCGGTCGCTGTCGGGATGCTGTCTGTACCGATCGTACCATGGACGGTCCGCAATGGTCTGGTGCTGGGCGAATTTGTGCCGTTGCGCAGCAATGCGGGGCTTGAACTTGCGATCGCGAACAATCGGGAGATGGCGGAGGCGGCAGACCAGTCAGCCGCAATGGCGGAGCGTCTGCGCACCATCCATCCAACCGCAAATCCAGAAGCGCGCCGCCAGGTCATCCAGTTTGGAGAGGTGGCGTATGCCGATGCGCGCGGCGCCGAAAGCAGAGCGTGGATAGCGGAGAATCCGGTTGCCGCGGCGCGCCTGTGGTTGCGGCATGGCCGCCAGATGCTGATCCCCGATCGCTGGATCATCGATCCGAACCATAGCATTACCGGTGGCATCCGCGCGTTCATGCTCCAGGCGATCGGCTTGGGGGGCCTGCTTGGCCTGGCGGTATTGATCCGGCGCTCAGGAAGCGACGGTGCGATCTATCCTGCGATCATGGTGCTGGCCACGACATTACTGATGCTGCCATTCCAGCCTGTGTCGCGCTACACCTATCTCTTGTACCCCATGATGTGCTTTCTTTGCGCTACGCTGGTGTCTGCCCGCAAGGTACGCGATGGACTTGGTGGAGGCCGAGGCGTTGAGACCTGAATTGCTGCCGAACCAGGATGATCTCGATCCTGTGCGCACCGCGACAATCGGCGGGATGAAGATCGCCCGACTTCGTCGCGAGGAATTGGCCGCGCTGATGGTCTCGGATGTCGAGCGCGCGCGCAGCGGCAAGCGTGCACTTCCACGCATCGTCACCTCGGCGAACGGCAGCGTGATCGCAGCCTATAATCGCGACCCAGCATATCGACAGTTGATGGACGGTGCCGATCTGATCGACGCCGACGGCATGCCGATCGTGTTCGCAAGCCGGCTATACTGTCGCGAACCGCTCGAAGAGCGGATCGCCACCACCGATTTCCTGCTCGATGCCGCGAGCCTTGCTGCGCGCACCGACATCCGCTTCTTCTTTCTCGGCTCGCGCCCCGGCGTCGCGGCACGCGCAGCGGAACATCTGCGCAGCCGCTTTCCGGGATTGAAGGTGGTGGGTGTACGACACGGCTTCTTTCCGCCCGAGGCGGCTGAGGAAATCTGCGCACGGATTCGCGCTTCGGGCGCGGACGTGCTTTGGGTCGGCATGGGCAGCCCGGTCCAGGAACGCTTCGCAGTCGACCACCGGCACCTTCTGGGTGGGGTCGCCTGGATCAGGACGTGCGGCGGACTATTCGACCATTACGGGGGCGGCGTCTCAAGAGCACCCAGGTGGATGCAGACAGCGGGCCTCGAGTGGCTGTACCGCGCAGCGCGCGAACCGGTCCGGCTGGGTTGGCGCTACCTGGTGACCAGCCCGTTGGCGATCTACTATCTCGCGACCAGAACACGTGACTGATCGAAAGCGCAATCAGGGAACCGCAGGGAGTTCGATGGAGCCACATGCACGCCGGGCCGTCCGATATCAGGATTTTGTCAAACCTCGCCCGCGCCGGTGGCCGTGGATCGCGGCTGCCGTGATCGTGCTTGCGCTCGCCGCTGCGGCGGCCTTTTGGTTCACCGCGGATGCGGAGGCACATAGTCCTCCGCCAGCACTGTCTCAGGCAGGCGCGCCGGTCGCGGGCGAAGCCTATCAGTGGAAACATGTCGCGATCGGTGGCGGAGGCATGATCTCCGGCCTGTCGACGGACGCCGCCGGCAAGACCTTCGTTGCGCGCACCGATGTCTACGGGGCCTATATCTGGAACGCGGACGCCAACCGCTGGAGCCAGTTGGTCACCGCAGCCTCGATGCCGGACACCGTGCGCACCCAGAACGGGGCGGCGGCCGGCGTGTACGAGATCGTCGTGGCGCCGTCGCGCGCGACGCGCATTTACATGGCACTTCAGGGACGGGTCTATCGCTCCGACGATGCCGGCAAGCATTGGACGCAGCCGAGCGCAGGGAATCCGTTCCCGTTGATCTGGGACGCGAACAGCGAGTTCCGCCTGCACGGGCCGTTCATGGCAGTGGATCCCACCAACCCGGACGTCGTCCTGCTCGGAACCCCGGCAGCCGGCCTGTGGCGCTCGGCGGACGCAGGCGCGAGCTGGGCGCGGGTCGCATCCGTTCCGGTCAGCAAGGATCGCAAGCCCGATGCCGGTGCACAGGCGCCGGGGACGATGCTGTGGTTCGAGCCTGCCGTCCGTGGCAAGCCTTTGCGCCTTTTCGCGCTGTCACCGGGCAACGGAATGTTCGTTTCGACCGACCGCGGCGCGACCTTCTCCCCTCTGCCCGCGGCCGGTGCGCAGCCCATGACGCTCCAGCGCGGGACATTCGATCGAAAGGGCACGTTCTTCGGCGTCGACGATCTGACCAAGTCGATGTGGTCGTACGACGGTAGCCGCTGGCGCGATCTGACGACCGAACTAGGCCTGACCGCGCGCGAGTACGCGGCGGTAGTCGCGAACCCCCGCAGCGATCAGGTGATCGCCGTCGACCGCGGCGGCCAAGGCTATATGAGCAACGATGGTGGCGCGAGCTGGAGCAGCATCTCGCACAGCTCGAAGCCGGGCGCCGGCGACCCACCATGGCTGCGCGTGGCAAACGGAAGCTTCTTCACCACCGCGGACCTGATGTTCGACCCGGCGGTGCCGAACCGCCTGTGGGTGGCTGCGGGAACCGGCGTTTTCTACGCCGATGTCCCACCCGGGATCGTGTCGCTCGACTGGATCAGCCAGACGCGCGGTATCGAGGAGCTCGTCGCCAACGACGTGATTCAGCCGCCGGGGCACTCCCCCATCTTCGCCGGCTGGGACTTCGGCATGCATGTGAAGGACGACCTCAACGCCTTCTCGACCACCTTCGGGCCGAATGAGCGGTCGTTGATGTCGGTGCAGCAGATGGACTGGACTCCGGCCAAGCCCGGCTTCGTCGTCACCAATGCGTCCGACGCCCGGACAGGATGCTGCTGGGAAGACGGAAACGCCGTGATGGCGGGCGTCAGCACTGATGGCGGGCGCAAGTGGCGCAAGTTCAGCACGCTGCCGACGCCGCCGGGCACCAAGGAGGACGATCCCTGGAAGATGTCGTTCGGCACGATCGCGGTTTCGGCGAGCGATGCGGACAACATCATCTGGGCCCCGGCGTTCAACCGGCTGCCCTTCTACACCCTCGACGGCGGCCGCAGCTGGACGGCCGTGCGCCTGCCCGGTGCCGTGGGGGAGACGCCGGGGTCATTTCGAGACCTGTGGCTACAGCGCAAGACCATGACCGCCGACAAGACCCTGCCGGCCACCTTCTACCACTATCATAGTGGCGGCGGAGAGAATGCCGCCCTTCAGGGTCTTTGGCTTAGCGAAGACGGCGGCAAATCCTGGAACAAGGTATTCGAGGGTGAAATCGCGCCTTCGAGCGACATGGCCGCCAAGTTGCGGTCGGTCCCCGGCCATGCCGGCCACCTGTTCTTCACCTCCGCGTTCGAACATACCGGGGACACGGCCCTGCGTCGCAGCACCGATGGCGGCCGCACCTGGCAGATCGTACCCAACGTCACGCGGGTCGATGATATCGCCTTCGGAAAGGCCGCCAAGGGCGCCCGCTATCCCACGATCTTTTTCTCCGGGAAGGTCTCTGGAGAGTACGGCATCTGGCGGTCTATCGATAATGCTGCGAGCTGGCAGCGGCTCGTCGATTTTCCAGCGGGAACGCTTGATCAGGTGAGTGTGGTTGGCGCGGATCCCGACGTCTTCGGCCGCGTGTACCTGGGATATGTCGGGTCTTCCTGGATCTGGGGCGAGCCGGCCCCGTGCAAGCCGGCGCCCTATCAGCCATTCGCAGCCAGTCAGTGCGCCGCGGTGCGGTGACGGTATCGCCGCACCGCCGGCGACCTGCCGTCGCGAAGAAAGGGTAGGCCGCTCTCACTGGCGGCCTACCGGTTCCGCGTCCTCGACGGTTGGTTGTGATGGTTGGCCGGCGAAGGTAGCGCGCCCCGACCGCTCGTGGAGCGATTTGCGCTGCCTCACACTAGGCCGGGATGCTCGAAGCGGTCGTCGGCCGAGGAGTGCTCAGCTCGCGCGACAATTGCGACTACGCTGGAGCCGCGGCTGAGGCGCTCATTGTGGCAGGCTCTATTGCCGGCTGATCGCGGCAGGTTGCCGAGTGGTCCTTGATCGGCTCAGCCATACGATCCCGGACGGTGTTCCGCTTTGCCGCCTGCCCAAGGGAACAGCTTGACCGCTGATCAGGCTCTTGCCGCGACGCTACTCTTCCTCAGTCGCCAAGCGTCATCCTGCGGTCAGCGGAATGACGCTTGGCGGAAAGGATCACGCCTCCTGGTAATATTGCGAGTATTGCTTCGAGTAGTAATAGTACGACCCGACGCTCTGCGAGCTGGTGTCGACCATCGTGAAGATCGAGCCGACCAGATTGGCGCCGTCCGACTGAAGCCACGACGCCGCAGACGTGACAGCATGCTTCGGCGTCTTGTTCCAGCGGATGACCAGCGCGACCGCGTCGGCCAGGGCCGCCAGGAAGCGCGCGTCGGCAAGACCCACGAGCGGCGGCAGGTCGAGAATGATCGTGTCGTACCGCTCCGACAACTCCTCAAGAATCTTCGGCATCAAGTCGTTGCCGAAGAGATTCTCCGACGAGAAATACGGCTTGTGAACGATGATCTGGTCGAGATTCTCGAGTGCGCTCGGCTCGATCGCCTCATCGAGCGTCGCTTCCCCGTGAAGCACTTCGATAAGGCCAACGCCATCGGCGCGGGTCGGCGTAAGCATGCGGAGCTGCGCACGCCGCACGTCTGCATCCACGATGATCGTGCGATCACCGTTCATCGCCATGACCCGTGCGAGCGCGAGCGCGGTCGTCGTCTTGCCCTCGCTCGGCAGTGCCGAGGTCAATGCGATGATCTTGGGTCGCTCCTTCCCGCGAACACCAATCAGCGACGCGCGCGCATTCCGGAGCGCCTCGGCATATTGCGACGTAGGCTTGTCGACCACGATATCCGCAGGATGATCCGTGCGGATATTCGGAACCGCCGCGATCAACGGCACGCCCAGTTCGCCTTCGACCTCGTCGATGCTCCTGAGACCGGTGACCATCAATTCCTGCGTGACGATCACGGCGATACCAACGCCGAGACCCGCAATAAGCGAGAGCAGGAACAGGAGGGGACGGTTGGGCCAGCTCGGCGCCTGGGCCGGTTCGGCATTGTCGATGATCTGCGCCTGCGCGATCGAGTTCTGCGCAGCCTGACGCGACTCCAGCGCCATCTGCGACATCTTCTCGTACGCACTGTGCTTGGCGTCCGCGTCGCGCTGAAGGCTGGCGGCAATGACCGAGGCGCGCGCGTTGCCCGCCTGCTTTTCCTCAAGCCGCGTCATTGCCGCGCGCAGGCTCGCTGCCCGAGCCTCTGCGGCACCGGCATCGGCGTCCAGAGAACGAACGACGCGCCCCATTTCCTCTTTCAGTTCCGCATCGATCGCCGCCACCTGATCCCGGACCTTGATAAAGTCGGGATGGCGCTCGCCATAGCGCCCGCGAACATCCTCAAGGGTCTGCGTCAGGACGGCACGCTTGTTGCGCAAGTCCTGGACGGTTGCCGACTGACGCACGTCCGAGATCGAATCCAGCCTTCCGCTGAGAACCTGGCGGCGTGCCGCCTGCTCCCTCGAGCGGGCCTCGGCCGCAACGGATTCGGCGCTGGCCAGCTGAAGTGACAAAGGCGCCACTTGCTGGTCGACGATAGTTCCAACCTGGTTCGACGTACCCCGCACGATGCCCGCCTGTGCCTGGAACTCCGCAACGCGCTCGTCTGCCGCGCGGATCTCGGCTGCCAGTTCGGCCATCCGCTTCTGATACCATTGCGACTGCCGCTCGGCGGTACCGATCTTGTTGCCGACCTTGGTGTCCAGATAAGCAGCAGCGAAGGCGTTGGCGATGCGCGCAGCCTTCTCGGAAGACTCCGAATTGAACTTGATGACCAGGATATAGGTCAGGCGATCGCGCGAAACGTCGAGATGGCTGTTCACCTCACGCGCGACGACGTCGAGCTTTGCGGCCGGAGAAAGCACCGGCTCTCCCTCGGGCGTCGGCCCGCCGCCGAATTCAGGGTCATTGATGAGACCAAGCCGTTTCACGACGTTTCGCGAAAGATCGATCGAGCGGATGACCGATACCTCCGTCTCGATCGCCTCGCTCGCGAGCTGCGCCTGCGCCTCGCTCTGCGTCCGCGCCAAGGGCGTCCGGCTGGGGTCGATCTGCAGTCGGGTGACGCCCTGGTACACCGGCGTGATACGTAGCGTTAACACGATGCCGATGGCGGCGACCGCTACCGTGATGCCCACCAGCATCAGGATTCGGCGGCGCACCACCTCACGCACCGAGCGGATCAGATCGCCCAGGCGCGTTTCGGGCTCAGCCGCGTTGACGACCTTCATGTCAAAGTCTTCCTACGTATCTGGAGAAAATCGAATTAGGTACCGGAAACAACATACGCGCCCTATCGCCTGACACGAACAGAGACAGCGCCACGCAACTCGTCGAAGGGTCTACCGAGACCGTCCTGACTGGGACGGCTAGATCCATATCCGATGTTCGCCTCAAGACCCAGCCATCGCGTCATCTGATACCGACTGCTAAGCTCAGCGCGATATATATCTGTCGAGACATCGCGTTCTGGATAGTCGCGCTGGCCGACTTCCCCACCGAACCTTAGGATCAAGTTGTAAAGGAGTTCGTGATCGAGCGTGACACGGATCCGGTTTTCCCAGGACGTGCCAATATTGGTCAAGTCGACGTCGACGAGGCGGCGCTGCAACAAGATGCCAACGCTGGTAAGTTCGCTCGGAAACCAGTCCGCGCGCGCTTCTACCGACAAACCTTGCGTGTTCCGATAGGTTTCCCGCGCATCGAAGTGGCGATAGCTGTACCCGACGCCGATCGTACCGCGCGCGACACCCGCTATATCGAAGTTCGAGCCGACCACCGCCCGATAGCCATTCGAGTCGCGATTGGGCGCTCCGAAAGCGCGGTCCACGTCGTAGTTGTTCCGGTCTGCTTCCGCCCGGGCATAGACGGAAAGACTCGGCGAAAAGCCGAGTTCGTACGTCGTAGTTCCGCTATAGCTCGTCCGGTCACGATAGCCCTGATCGCGGACGCTGCCGTCCCCGAACCGGATCGAACTGAAGTCGTAGGACGTGCGATCCAGCGTAGCGATGACCCGCGATCGGCCGGCATCATAGGTCGTGCGCGTTCCCACGAAGCTGCGCCGATACCGGGACGGGCGGGTCAGATTGGCGACGACGTCGGACGAGAAAGGCGACTCGTACGTTCGGTCTAGTTGGCCATCGAGCCGAACGTTCAGCGCGCTCGTCACGTCAACACGCCCCGTCGCCTGCACATTCCACGCATTCTGGTCACGCAGCGACTGCGTGGCATAGCGGCGGAGATCCGCCGCCCCTGTCAGCCGGAACTGGTGTACGGACCAGTCGGAGGCCAGGTTCACATAGGGTTCGAGGGACGCATAGACGTCGGACCGCTTGTTGCCATTGTCGTTGAAGACGTTGTCGCTGTAGCCGACAGATGACGTGAGCTGCGGATTGACGATGAAGCTTCCTACACGGACGCCGAGCGCATCATATTCAGGACGCGCCCGCTCCGTCACGCTGACGTTGTGGCCGCGATCGTAGACATCGCCGCTGCTGGTGGCGGGTGGCAACAACAGGCTGCTGACCTGCGCCATCGCGACACCGGGCACGGCGAGCATTGCGCCACCGAAACACAGTGCCGCGCAGCTAGAACCGTATCTCTGCGCCACGGGCCGTACCGCACTCGTCTTTGGTGAACGAGCACGGAAGGATCGCCCCCCCCAAACCGCACGCAATATCAGAAGAACCGTTCGGTAAGGCGGATAGTGTCTCCCGGCAGAATGCGCAGGTTCGGCGTCAGGACATACTCCTGCTCATACTGTTCCCCGAACCGCCGAATTCGCACCGTCTTCTTGGCGGCGCGCGGCGTGTAACCTTGCGCGGTCGCGATCGCGTTCATCGCGGTCAGACCACTCAGATACGGATATTGTCCGGGCGAGCGCACTTCACCGAGGATGAAGAACGGACGATAGGTCACCACTTCCATGTTGATGCGCGGATCGCGCAGATATCCATTGGAGAGGCGAGCCTGTACTTCCTGCGATACCTTCTCAACGGTTTTGCCGGCGACCTGAACGTTGCCGATCAGTGGCAGCGAGAGCTCGCCGTCCGAGCTAACCGAGAAGTCACCGCCCAGCTGGGGCTCGTTATAAACAAGGAGGCGAATCTTATCGCCTGCACCAAGCCGATAGACGTCCTCGTTGACTTCGCCGGCAACGTACCGCTCTCCGCTCGAGATAGGCGGAGGACCCGACTTCGAACATCCTGCAAGCACAAGTGCGGCTGTCATTGTAAACGCCGCTATTTTACTCACGTGACCCCCCAAGCCCTTTACACACAGTCCATTCCTAACAGGCACGGGAGAGGCCAGCAAGCAACTTGGCGCGCTGCAACAACGGCCTAGCCCACGAACGCCCTAATCGGTTTACGGCATCCCAAATGCTAAGGAGCCGAATGACAGGAGTATGACCGCCGCGAGCATCCGCCTGCGCGCTGGCGACGGGCCTTCGTCGTGCGAGGACCCCGGACATACTACCAATATGTTTCGAAACGCCTGTCCTTCATCCTGACGGATTAGTCCCGAGAAACGATCCGTCGACGTCGCTACAACGAGGAGTGGTCTTCGTGATCGCCACGAGACCTAACCTTATCTTGTGGGGTATAGTCACGAGGTCGTCGGACACTCCCCTGGAGTGCGTACGCACCGTCGCAGAAGCAGACTTCGGATCGGAGGGCCGCCTAGTAGAAGTCCCGATCCCAGCTAGAAGAAGCGCCGAATGCGCCGGAGGAGCGGCGAACCCACGGGTTGATTGACGATGTGGGCCAACTGCTCGACGAACCCTGCGTCTGCGTGGGTACCGGCGGTCGGCGTTGCCGTCAGCATATCGGTCCGGTCGAGAAGGGAGGTCAGCTCTTTTTCGTTCTCGGCCGGGTAGATGCCCGGGCGGCCGCCGAACTGGCGCAGCGTTGCATATTGATGCCCATTGCGATGCTCCCTAAGCCGGTGATCGCGAGGCATGACGATGATCGGCTTGCCGAACTCCATTGCCGTGATGATCGACCCCATACCGGCGTGGCAGACCATCAGCGTGCATTGCCGCTGCAGCTCGCGGAACTCATCGTACCCAAGGTGCGCGAAATGCCGCAGGGCGACCGGACGATAACGCGTCACGCCAATTTGCGCGACGACGTCCGTGCGACCCTGATCCCTCGCCCAGTGATCGACTGTTCGGACAAGACGATCAAAAGGCAACTGCGTGCCAACCGAAAGAAGAATCACAGGGTTTGGCCGAAAAACCGCAACGATGGATGGTCCTGGGCCAGATGCTCCCACTGGGTAATCCGAAGATCCGCAACCGGTCGCACCAGCTTGCCTGAAAGGGAGAGACCCTCACTGTTGGCAATGCTGTCGATCCAGATCGTCCGTGCTCCGAACAGCTTGGCAATAAATAGGGCAAGAGCACCAGGCGCAGCGCCGGTTGATACGACAAGCTGCGGATCGAACCGGCGGATGATCCGCATCAGCTTGGCGATCGTTGGCAATAATGTGGGGATGGTATCGCGGGCCGTGTCGGCTACCGACAGAACCTCTCGCTCCCCTAACGGCGCCGTAAGCCCCGGCGCGGTACTGACAAACTGGCAGTCCGCTCCTTTGAACGCATCCCGCAAACGGTATAACTCGGTCCAGTGGCCGCCAGCCGAGGCGACGAGCAAAATACGCAGGCGTTCAGTCCCGTCACGCCCCCCGACGCGCTGCCCCGAGACCGCCGGAATGGCGACGCGATCGCCGGCGAGCAACCTGCCGCCATTATCCGTACGCGGGCGTTCGGGCGCAACAACGGCCGATGCTGATACAACCCCGACCAATTCTCAGCCCCTCGACTTCCCGTATCCATTCACTGGCGCATAACTAGGGCTCGCAGCATTTGCACCCTCGCTCTGTCGGAGCAATGCCATCCGCTAAAGCCCGCGCCCCACAATTTACTGCCGCCCCCCGAAACAATCACATACCATCGAATTGATTGTATCGGCCTGATAACGCTAAGGCGCGCCGCCCCCGCGACAACTGTATAGAACGCTATACCGGAGACGATCCCTTGCCAAGTACCGATTCCGGGGAACGCATCTACGCCATTGGTGATATCCACGGACGCCTTGATCTGCTGAGGCTGCTGCTGGATAAAATTGGGGCACATTCCAATGCCCTACCGCCAGCGCGCTCGCTGTATCTCGTCTTCGTAGGCGACATCGTTGATCGCGGCCCGCACAGTGCCGAGGTCATGGAAATGCTCTACGATCTCCAGCGCAAGACCGATCATGTAATCGTCCTGCTGGGCAATCACGAAGAAGCGATGCTGCAGGCCCTGGACGGCGACATGGACGCGCTGCGCGGCTGGCTTGCCGTCGGCGGCGAGGAGACACTGGCCAGTTTCGGCGTTGCGCCGCTCCGTCCCGACGAGGATCGCCGCGCCTACCTCCAGCGTGCCCGGGCCGCAATTCCGCGGGAGTGGATCGCCTGGCTCCGCAGGCTGCCGCTCAGCGTGCGGTCTGGCGACTATTACTTCGTCCATGCCGGCATCCGCCCCGGGGTCGCGCTGCACCGCCAGACCCGGAACGACATGCTCTGGATACGCGATGATTTCCTGGAAGACCGGCGCGACCATGGCGCAGTTATCGTGCACGGCCATAGTGTTACGCCGCGGGCCGAAATCCGGGCGAATCGAATCTGCGTCGATACCGGCGCATACCGTACAGGCGTGCTGAGCGCGATCTATCTGGAAGGCGAGAAGCAGGAAGTCATCGTCAGCACGCTGGACGATCGGACCGCGCCAAGCGTTCCGGGCCAAGACCATTGATTACAAAGCCGGCATGCGAGCGAAGTGAACTCTCCGATTAATCGCCTCGAGCCTTGCCATGATTCTCTCGATTGCATCAGGACCAGCGCGTCTTCTTGACTTCAGCAGTGGAGCATGCGTAACTGGTCGAAAGGTGTTTTGCACCGTTCAAAAGGGGTCGTTATGTTCAGGAAGTTGCTTCTCGGAGCCGCAGTCGCCAGCCAAGCCTTTGCTTTCGCAGCCTATGCAGCCCCTGCACGCCCGCAGGCTGTCAGCTTCGACAGCGTGAAGCGCGTCCAGTCGACGCAGGTATCGCCGCGCGCGAGCACCTCGGCTGGTCGCGAGAACGACCTTGCCGGCACGCCGATCCTGCTGCCACTGCTGGGCGTCGGAGCCCTGGTCGCTGTGGTCGCGATCGTCGCGAGCGGCGGTGATGATGATTCCAGCCCGAACTAACTCTCACTGAGCTGTTGCTGGCTCGTGCGAATGATAAAGGCGGAGTGCTCGTGAAGAGCGCTCCGCTTTTTTATGCACATCTCTCCTGCCGGCCATCAATCTATCGCGCCGCAGCCACAGATTAACGTGTCTCTTAAGTCGATTCGTGGCAGACAGCCGCAATGAGCCGCGTTTCCGTTCGCCGTCCGTTTGCTACCATCGAGACAGCCAAAGTCCCTTCCTTCCTCTTCCTTGCCGTCTTGGTATTCGGCGGAGGTGCTGGAACCGGCTACCCCTTGGTCGAGCTCGTTGCGCAGCTGCTTGCGCTGGGTCTGATCGTGGGTGCGGTGTGGTCAGGCTCAATGGGGTCTACCACCCCTGCCCTCCGCAAGTTCCTGTGGCTGTTCGCGGCGGCCGCACTCGTCTTGGCGCTGCAGCTCCCACCGTTGCCGCCGACGTGGTGGCAGGCGCTCCCTGGCCGAGAAACCGCTGTCCAGGTCTATGGGATTCTCGGATGGAGTGATCGCTGGCACGCCCTCAGCCTCGCGCCCGACGCGACGCTTGCCGCGTTGCTGTCGTTTCTGGTTCCGTTCGCGGCCATGGTGACCGTCGCGGCGCTCTCGCTGCGCCACAGGATCATGATGCTTCGGCTGATCGTCGGCGCGGCAGCCATCGGAACCGTATTTGCGGCGCTACAGGTCGCGGCAGGTGCCACCAGCGCACCGATCCTGTACGAGACCGCGCACCGGGGATTCGGCGTCGGCTTCTTCGTGAATCGCAACCATCAAGCGATGTTGCTGCTCGTCGCGATCCCGTTTGCGGCAGTCCCGGGGGTGCTGGGCACCGGCCCTGCGCGGCTCGCCGTGACCCTGGGCACGGTCGCGTTTTTGGCGCTCGGCATCCTCGCGACAAGCTCGCGCACCGCACTGATGCTGTTGCCGCTGGCCTTGATCGTCGCGCTCGCGCTGATCGTCGGAGTGCGCCGGAGCGGGCGCCCCCTGGCCGGGGCGGCGACACTATATCTGGTCGGCGGCCTCCTCTTGTTGCGGACGGAGCTCGTGCAGAAAGTACTGGCGCGGTTCGCAACCGTCGCCGAGGAACTGCGCTACCAATATTGGGAGAACTCCGCCTATCTGGTGCGAGAAGTTTTCCCCTTTGGCAGCGGGTTCGGGAGTTTCGAGCGAGTATACCGCGCCGTAGAACCTCTGGGGCAAGTCTCGCCGCTGAGCGTCAATCACGCGCATAACGATTGGCTTGAAGTGGTTCTTGAGGGCGGCCTGCCCGCTGCGGTCCTGCTTGTGCTCGCCCTCGTAGTGTTGATCGTCGCTTTGATCTCGGCCTGGAAGACGGGTCGCGACCGTCAGGAGCGCGCGACCGTCGTAGCGGCCGGGGCGGCGATTGCGCTCATCCTCCTTTTCTCACTCGTCGATTACCCCCTGCGCATGGCCGGGATTGCCGGCGTGTTCGGGGCAGCACTGGGACTGCTCGCAGCGGTCGGGCGCCCGGCTGCTGCCACCGGGCAAGCGCGGCCATGGTGGGCGTGGAGTACGGCCTTCGTCGCGCTCCTCGTCGGCATCGTAGCAAGCGGCGATACGCTTGGCCGGTTCCTGGTCCTCAACAAGAAGCCGGCTGCGGCAACCGCTGTTGCGCCCTGGTCGGCGGCCGCCTGGTCTGCACTCGCCGATCAGGAACAGCTCGCGGGTCGGCCCAAACAGGCCCGAATCGCTGCAGAACGGGCGCTGGCGATCGTACCGATTGATGCCGCGGCGGTCCGCGCGCACGGCTTTGCCGATCTCACCCTCGATGCACCCGATCGCGGTAGCCAGTTGCTCCAGGTGGGCGCGGCGCTGGGTTGGCGCGATACGCTGATGCAGTTGTGGCTGGCGCAACGCGCGCTTGAGGTCGGCAGCACGGCGGTCGCGGCCGAGCGGATCGATGCGCTGCTGCGCCGCGCGCAATTGCCCGACGCGCTTATGCCACGGATGCGCGAGACCTATCTGATGCCCACCGGGGTCGAGGCCTTGATCGGCCGGCTCGCCGATCGGCCCTATTGGCGGCAGGGCTTCTTCAACACCATCGCCGATGACTCGGCCGCGTCGGTCCCGCGGACGCTCGATTTCCTGGCGAAATTGCGCGTCGCCGGCGTGCCTGCCACCCCGCATGAAACATTGCTGATGCGCTGGCGGCTCGCGGATCGAGGTGATGTCGGCGCCGCTCGCGAAGTCTGGCTCGCGAGCGGTGGTCGTGGGTCGATCGCCGATGGGGACTTCGAAGCACTGCCCGCGCAGATCCCTGCGGGGGTTCCCCCTTACGCCTGGGGTGCGCCAAGCCTCCCGGGCGTGCGCGTCTTCCCAATCGATCGCGGTGCGGGGACGAGCCGACATGCGATCCAGATCGTGTCGGACGGGCTGGCAAGCGGAACGGCACTCGCACAGATCGTCGCGCTGCCGCCGGGTCGCTGGCGCGTGAGCGGGATGGTCCGCGGTAGCGACGTCCCAGCCACGCTAACCGTTGCTTGCATCACGGACGGCAAGGCTTCGCTCGCGGGTGACATCGCGCTGGATGGATCCGATGCCGCATGGCGGCCCGTCAGCGGAGTCGTGATGATCGGCCCGGATTGCCCCGTGCAACAGATCGGCGTGACTTTGCGCGACCGGGGCGGGCAGAACAGCCGGATTTCGATCGACGCCATCCAGATTTCAAGTGGGTGAACACGCCCCGACATCGACGGCTAGAGTCATGCGAATACTATCGACCATCCGCTGTTCGGACTTGACCGCGCGTATTAGGGAATGCGAGTGCTTAACGGGGGTAAGGGGCAAATTCTACCAATGCGAGCATCCTTGATCGGCGCAGCCGCGCTTAGCGTTGCGCTTGGCGGTTGCTCCAACGACAACATCGGCAAAAATCTTCATATGGGCGCCCGCGCATATGAGACGATCCCGGCCCCCGCTGGAGAGCCGCGGGTAGAAGAGTATCGGATCGGCGCGCTCGATACGCTCGACATCGCAGTCTATCAGGAACCCGACATTTCCGCGCGCGGCGTCGTTGTCGATGCCGCCGGAATTATTTCGATGCCGTTGATCGGGCGAGTGCATGCGGCGGGCAAGACGAGCATCGAGCTTGCCGACATCTTGACCGCCAAGCTTGGTGAGCGGTTCTACGTCAATCCACAGCTTACCGTGACGGTCGCCACCTCGGTCTCGCAGCGCGTGACCGTACAGGGAGACGTCAAGGAGCCGGGTATCTACCCGATATCGGGTCCCACGACGCTGCTCGACACCATCGCGCTCGCCAAGGGGGAGAGTGAGAACGCCGCCCTCCGGCAGGTGATCGTGATCCGGTACATTGACGGCAAACGGACGGGCGCGGTGTTCGATCTGAAGCGGATTCGACGCGGCGACGATGCGGATCCGGCGATTGCGCCGCGGGACACGATCATCGTCGGTCATTCGATCGGCAAGGCGGCGTGGCATGACATGCTGCGGGCAGCACCGCTGCTGGGCGTCTTCGCGCAATTCTGATGCCGATCCTGACCACACCGCATTGCCCCTTCCTGCTGCGCACGGCCCAGGCAGCACTTCCGAGCGTAGCTTCGAAGGCCGGGGGAGCCGGAACATGCTTGTGGCTCAGCACACGAACGACGCTTAGCCAATGGAAAGCGAACTGATGATGGGGAGCGACGTCTCTCTCGGTGTACTGACGCCGAACGACCGGCGGATCGCCGCAATGCAGTTCCACGAGCGGGACGAACCCCTGGAAGAGGAGCCCGCGATCGACCTGCGGGCCGTCTGGTCGACGGTGTTTCGCCATCGCTACGTGATGATCGCGATCGTCGTTGCCGCGTTGCTGCTCGGCGTCGCCTCCGTCCTGTTGATGCCGCGCAAATACACGGCGGAAGCCAGCATCCAGATCGACCAGCAGGTCGCCAAGGTGCTCGGCACGGAAGATTCGGAACCGCAGGTCGCAGGCAGCGATGCCGACCGCTTTCTGCAGACCCAGGTCGACGTGCTCAACAGCCGCGCGCTTGCCCGGCGCGTGTCCGACAGCCTGGGTTTGGCTGCGAACGACGAATTCCTGAAGCGCATGACCGGTGCGCGTCAGATCGAGCTGAAGCCCGGCGAAGGCAGCATCGCGGACATCGTCGTGGACGTGCTGCAAAAGAACCTGACGATCGACCTGCGTCGCAACTCGCGCGTGGTTCATATCATCTTCGTAAGCCGCGACCCTGCGCTCGCCGCCGAGATCGCGAACAGTTACGCGACTAACTTCATCGAAGCGAACATCCAGCGGAAATTCTCCGCCTCATCCTATTCGCGCCGCTTCCTCCAGAACCAGCTGGCTCTGGCCAAGACACGGCTTGAGGGGTCGGAGCGCGAACTGATCGAATATGCGCGTTCCGCGCGCTTGATCGACGCCAGTGCCGGCGCGCGGCAGGCAGAGAGCGACAATGCTCCCCGGTCGCTCGTTACATCGAACCTTGTCCAGCTGAACGCGGATTCGGCAACGGCCGAAGCAACCCGGCTGCGGATGCGCGAACGCTGGGAGCAGGCGCGCAACGCACCGTTGATGACGCTTCCCGAGGTCCAAGCCAACGAGGCCATCCAGCGGCTCAGCCAGAAGCGCGCGGAGGATATTTCCAGCCTCAGCGAACTTCGTCGGCGCTTGAAGCCCGAGCATCCCGTCATCGTCCAGACGCTGGCCGAGATAAGCGCTCTCGAGCAGCAGATCCGTCAGCTCGCCGAAGAGACCCGCCGCGCGATCCACAACCAGTATCTGACCGCGGAACGGCAGCACAAGGCGCTGACGCAGCAGGTCGTCTCGCTGCAGGGGGCGACGCTTGCCGAACAGGCGCGCAGCGTGCGCTACAATATCCTGCGGCGCGAGGTCGATACGAACCGCCAGCTCTATGAGAGCCTGCTGCAGCGGTACAAGGAAGTGAGCGCCGAGGCAGGAATCACGTCGAACAACGTGTCGAGCGTGGATACGGCAGAACAGCCCCGCCGCCCGACGTCGCCCCGTCCGTTGCTCAACGTCGCGCTCTCGCTGCTGCTGGGTATGGTCTTGGCGTTGTTCTACGCGTTCGGCCGCGACTATCTCGACGATTCGATCCGTGATCCACAGGATGTGGAGGAAAAGCTTCACGTACCGCTGCTGGGCGTCGTGCCGGAGAGCAAGGGTGTCGCGCCCGCCGAAGCGCTCGACGATCCCAAATCCGAGATTTCGGAAGCGTACCACGCGATCCGCACCTCCATCGACTTGTCGTCGAACCAGGGGCCGCCGCGCTCGATCCTGGTCACCGGCAGCAGCAAGTCGGAAGGCAAGTCGACGACGTCGTTCGCGCTGTCGCGTGACTTTGCCGGACTCGGGCGTCGCGTGCTGCTGGTCGATGCCGATCTACGGCGTCCGTCGCTGCATCGCGCGTTGGGCATGCCGCTCAGCGAGACCGGCCTCTCGTCGGTACTCGCCCGAATCACGATGCGAGACGCTGCGATCGTGCCGACCGGCATTACAAATCTGAGCTTCCTCCCGAGCGGCCAGTTGCCTCCCGATCCCGCTACCCTGTTTGCCGGTTCGGCGATGCGCGACCTGCTGCTTTCGCTGCAGGACGACTATGACCTCGTCATCATCGATGGCCCGCCGGTGCTGGCCCTCGCGGATGCCGTCCAGCTTACTGCGTCGGTGCAGGCGACGGTGTTCGTCGCCGAAGCCTCGGGGGCGCGGCTTGGCCAGGCACGCACGGCCTTGTCACGCCTGCAGCGCGCGAACGGCAACGTCATCGGATGCGTGATGACCAAGTATAACGCCAAGAAGTCTGGGTACGGAGACGCCTATGACTATCATCGCTACAAATACGACGACACCTCGAAGTAGGACATAGGCAACCGGGGCGGGCCCGACCACAAGGGTGGTCAGGGCGTCCCGGGGCTGCCTGGCTGCCGCTCCTCGGTGGAACAGGGATAGGCGATCTTCAGCGACACGACGACGACCGAGGCTGCCTCACCGCCCACGTCGTTGGGATGTTCGCTCAGGTAATTCATGAACGCACGCCGCAGGTCTCCCTGGGGCACACGGCGCGGCGCGCAGAACTCGCGCAGGTTCAGCCACGCCTCATATGCGCGCACCGCATCATGCACGCCGGCAATATAGGCAAAGCAGTACGAGGCGTCCGCCGCCCCGCTGGAGAGACAACGCTGGCGTAGCTGACCGGCGCTGAACAACCCTCCCGACGGAGATGTCGGTGTAGCGACAAGTGCGTCGTTCCGGGACGTTGCTTGTGGCGCCGACAAGGCGAGCAGGAGGGCGAATGCTGGGATCATGATCTTTCGTTACGTGGTGGCGCGTGCCGTATCAACGCAGTAACCAGCGGCGTGGATCTCATGGACCCTATGCGACGGCCACCAGTGCCAGGCGGCCTCCCGACGCCGATGCTCTTGCTGGACCCGCAGCATGTCTCCGCCCTCCCGCCCCGCCGCCGGCACGGCGTTGCCCTGCTCCTTGCGGCGCTCGCGGGTTTGTTGATCGTCGGGTCGATCGCCTTCGCAGTGGTGAGCCTTCGGCAGGGACCGGGCGAGAGCACGGCAATGCCTGCGACGGCGCGCGAACTGGGCGAGGCCCGGATCGAGGCCCCATTTGCGCCGGCGACCCTGCGGCCACTTTCACGCCAACAGGCGATTGCGTGGAATGCGGCTGCGCCCGCACCTGCCAGTGCGTCCGAGGCGGCCTCCACCTTCCTGCTGCGAACCGGTAAGGCGAGCGACTTTCAGCGGTCGTTGGAGTGCCTGACGATGGCGCTTTATTATGAGGCGGGCAACGAAACGGACGACGGCCAGCGCGCGGTCGCCCAGGTGATCCTCAACCGCGTCCGCCATCCCGCCTATCCCAAAACCGTCTGCGGCGTCGTGCTCGACGGTGCGGAACGCCGCACGGGGTGTCAGTTCACCTTTGTCTGCGATGGGTCGCGGGCACGCACCCCGTCCCGGCAGGGTTGGCTCCGCTCCCGAGCAGTCGCAGCGGCGGCATTGGGCGGCGCAGTCTTCGCGCCCGTTGGCTGGGCAACCCATTACCACGCCAACTATGTCGTTCCTTATTGGGCAGCCAGCCTGGACAAGGTCGCCATCATCGGGCCCCACATTTTTTACCGATGGAGCGGGCGGGCAGGCCGGTCGCAGGCGTTTCGGGGTGTCTATGCCGGGAACGAGCCGGCGCTTCCGCTGCAGCCTGTGGCGGCCGCCCCCACTCGCGGCACTGGCGCGACCGAGACCCGCTCGGCGGGTGCTGTGCCTCCGACAGAGCGGCCAGTGCTGACAGGACCGCGCGTCGGCGAGTCCGCCGCTTCGGTCGGGTTAGGCGAGCGCCGCGTGTTATCGCACGCGCCTGTTGTCGGCGAACCGCCCGCATTTCCTGAACGGCATGCCTTGCCGGGGTCGCCGCGATCTGCCGACTAGGGCGCGGTACGATCGATCTCGGTAGGCCGCCGTCCACGAATGCGGTTGCCGATCGGCGTTTCCACCAGCCGCCATGTTAGCCAGCCGACTGCGAAACACAGGAGGCAGGAAAGCAGGCCCATCGCCGCCAGCGCCGGAAGGCCGCGTGCAGCAATCGACGCGGTAGCGGCGGCGAATGCACCGAGCAGGAAACTGTGGGTGAGATAGATGCTGTACGAAGCATCGCCGAACGCGCGGGAGAATGCGGACACTCGGCCCGGTTTCCCGCTTGCCCGCCAGGGCAGCACCGTCACGACGAGCGCGATCGCGACCGCGACCATCGTCATCAGCTCGGAAATATCGAGAGACGCGACGATCAAGGCGGCCGCCAGCGTCACGATGAGAATGGGCACGGGCAGGGCCGGAAACTGCCGGCTCAACCGATCCCGGAGCAGCGCGACCGCAATCCCGATCCCGAAGTAAACGACGATGGGACGCGTAAACACATAGGCGAGGACCCGCGGTCCCACCACATCGGGCGGGGCCCCGATCCGGGTCCCGATCGCAACAAGCAGGGCTAAGAGGCCTAGTGTCAGGTACGCGCCGCGACGCGCGAACAGCGACAATCCGATCGCGAACAGCAGGTAGAAGAACATCTCGTAGTGCAGCGTCCATCCCAGCTCATAGATCGGCTGGATCACGCCCTTGGCACCCCGGTGCGGAACGAACGCTGCCGAAAGCACCCACTCGGTTGCAGTCGGCAGGCGGTAGTTCGGATCCGCGCGGGCGCCACTGGTGGCCCAGGCGAACACGACCATCAAAATCGTGGTCAGATAGTAGAGTGGGGCGATGCGGAGATAGCGACCGCGCAAGAAGGCGAGACCGCCCTGGGGCGCCTGGCCGCTGCGCAGCGAGATATAGACCATGATGAAGCCGCTGATCGCGAAAAACGTCGCAACGCCCGTCTGACCCAGATTGCCGAGCAATTCCGGCACGCCCTCCGGCATCACGCCGCGTCGTTTGTACCGATCGAATAGATGCTCGAGCACCACGCCCGAAGCCGCGAGCCCCCGCAAGAACTGCAGCGGCACGATCGGGTCACGGTCGGGACGTACTAAAGTCGTCAAACGAGCCGCAACATCACGACCGTGGCGTTCAGCGCAAAGCCGAGAGCCACGCTCTTGATCATCTCGCGCGGGGTGACCGGCAGGTTCGCGTTGATGATCGCTGCGATGAGGGAGGTCGACGCCGCCAGCAGCAACAACGACCACCAGCTAGGCCACGTCGCGTCCTGTACGTCGGCCCAGTCGGTAATGAGCGGCAGCAACACCATCAGGAAGTGTCCGAAACATGCCGCCAGCCAATGTGAGAAGAAGCGCGGGACGCTCTCGCCGAGTTCCAGATGCGGGTCACCGCTCACGCGTGTAGACCTCTTCCTGATCTTCGGTCTGGCGGACCAGCGTGTTCACAAGAACCTCGTAATAGGCTGCCGAATCGGGCTCAATCTCTTCGGACTCCACCGGACTTACCTGCGCTGCCTTGGCGCGCGCGGCGCGAATTTGCCATTCCGCCATATCGCGCCAAGTTGCCACGTCGCGTGCGGCGATCGCCTGTTGTGCAAGCCCGATGAGGATGACGAACGCGCCGACGATCGCGACTGCCACCGCTAGATAATAGCCATTCGCCCAGATCGCGCGCAGCCAAAACCCATATATCACGGTCACGATCACCGCGATCAACGCCACGAGACAGACGCCGTCAATCCATCGACTGACCCGTTTGGACCAACGAGAATGATTAAGGCCGGAAGAGGCGTATTTGGACACTCGGCTCGTATGTCAGAGCAAGCCGAAGTCGGCAACACAGAGGAACTGCATCAGACTGCGCGTTCTGGGACGGTTGCGAACAATAGAAGAGCCGCGATGCCCGATCGGACATCTCAGCCGAACTGGGCGATTCCCTCGCCGACAAGCTTTGTGCCGCGTTTGACTTCGCAGTCGAGGATTGCCCTGTTCACCGGCTCGGCCTCATTATCAGGCGCGCGGACTTGGCGCCTATGCGTTATACTGCAGCAAGCCTGCGACCTCTTTTCACGAGCACGAACAAGAAGTTACAGGTGGCGACCCGGCAGTCTCCGGTTGCGCAAAGCCTGCAAGCACAGGCTTCAACGTCCAGTCGGCGAGCGCCGGGACTTCAACTCGCGAGCAGCCGAAATCCCGCGATCGGCCAACCTAAAACAGTTGCCAGATCGGGTTGGCGGGGTCTGCGAGCAGCTTGGCCGTCAGCGCTGCCGACAGGATCACCAGCAGCGGGCGCACGCCGGTGCCCCCGAAGCGGATCGCCAGGCGGGCACCCAGCTGGTTGCCGGCAACATTGCCGAGCGCCATCACGGCGCCAAGCTGCCACAGCACATGCCCGCCCGCGATCATGGCGAGCAGCCCGGCCACGTTGGTGGACAGGTTCAGCAGCTTGGTATTGGCGATCGCACGGACCAGGCCGAGGCCGGCCAGCGCCACCAGAGCCAGCGTCAGGAACGATCCCGTGCCGGGGCCGAAGAAGCCGTCGTAGAAGCCGATCGCAGCGACGATCAGCGTAATGCCGAGCCGGCCGACACGTGCATGGCGATCGACCTGCTGCATCGGCGGGGCGAGCAGGAAATAGAGCCCCATCGCGATGAGCAGCACCGGCATAAGGGCGGTTAGGAACGTCGAACTGACGTGCTGCACCACGGTCGCCCCGAGCGCGGAGCCCGCGAACGCCGCAATCGCGGGGATCGCGAATTGTCGCAGGTCGACGTGGCCCGCCCGCCAGAAGGTGAAGAATGCCGACGAGGTGCCGATCGTGCTCTGCAGCTTGTTGGTGGCAAGCGCCGCCACCGGCGGCACGCCCGCGGCCATCATCGCAGGGAGGGTCAGCAATCCGCCGCCACCCGCAAGCGCATCGATGGTCCCGGCCAGAAATGCCACGGCAGCAAGAAAGGCGATGGTCTCGATGGTGAGCTGCATGTGCTTCGCTTAGGCGGGGCCGGCGGCTGCGGCTAGCGTTCGCGGCCCCCGCGCTTGCGCTTAATGCCCACGCTCGCGCTTAATGAAAGTCGCGCGAGCGGATGGGGATCGCGTCCTCGGGGTCGCAGCCGGTCCGGAACGGCGGGTGGTAGTGCGAACGCGGCTTCCACACGGCCGGATCGCGCGGCTCCCGGGGATCGGGACCGCTGCTGTTCGTGGCACCGTCGCCCCGGCCCGTCAGGCGCGGCAGGTCGAGATCGCCGACGCTGCGCAGCATCGGCGTCCTGTCGACCACCCGGTCGGTGATGACGTGGATCACCTCCCCCTCCCGCTGGAGCCGGCCGACGATCGAGATCATGGCCGCCGACATCACCGTGCGCCGCTGCGCCTCGAACCGGTCGGGCCACAGGATCGCGTTGGCGACGCCGGTCTCGTCCTCGATGGTGATGAACAGCACGCCCTTGGCGCTGCCCGGCTTCTGGCGGACCAGGATCACGCCGGCGACCTCGACACGCCTGCCGTCCTTCAGCGTCTTGAGGTCGGCGCATTGCACCACCCCCTCGGCACGCAGCGTCCCGCGCAGGAAGGCGAGCGGATGGGCGCGCAGCGACAGCTGGGTGGCGCGGTAATCCTCCACCACCTCCCGCCCGGCGGTGAGCGGCTCGAACGCGACCGGCGCTTCCGTCACTTCCGGGGTCAGCGCGCCCTCGCGCGCGTCGGCGGCCGCGAACAGCGGCAGCGGCGCCGCCGCCAGTCCCTTGATCGCCCACAAGGCCTGGCGCCGGTCGAGCCCCAGCGCCTGGAAGCCATCGGCGCGCGCGATCTTCTCCAGCGCAGCAAGCGGCACGCCCGAGCGCCGCCACGCATCCTCGACCGAGGTGAACGGCGTCTCGCCCCGCGTCATCACCAGCCGCGCGGCATCGGCATTGGAAAGGCCGTGGACCACCTTGAACCCCAGGCGCAGCGGCAAGCGGAGCGCCGCTGCCGCGTCGGGAGCCAGGTCCCCCGTCGCTCCGCCCAGCAGCCGCGTGTCCCAGCGACTGTCGTTGATGCACACCGGCCGCACCTCGACGCCATGCTCGCGCGCATCGCGGACGATCTGGGCGGGGGCATAGAAGCCCATCGGCTGGGCATTGAGCAGCGCCGCGCAGAACACGTCGGGATGGTGGCACTTCATCCAGGAGGACGCATAGGCGATCTTGGCAAAGGAGGCGGCGTGGCTCTCGGGAAAGCCATAGCTGCCAAAGCCCTCGATCTGCTTGACCAGCCGGTCGGCGAATTCTTCGGAGATGCCGTTCTTGTTCATGCCGGCGATCAGCTCCTCGCGGAACTGGCCGACGCCCTGGGTATATTTGAAGGTCGCCATCGCCTTGCGCAGCTCGTCGGCGCGCGCAGGCGTGAAGTCGGCGCCCTCGATCGCGACCTTCATCGCCTGTTCCTGGAACAGCGGCACGCCCAGCGTCTTTTCCAGAACCGCCTTCAGGCGCGGGCTTGGGTAGGAAAACTCGATGTCGGGGTTGCGCCGCTTCTGCTCGCGCCGCTTGAGATAGGGGTGGACCATGTCGCCCTGGATCGGGCCCGGCCGGACGATCGCGACCTGGATCGCAAGGTCGTAGAAGGTCGCCGGCAACATCCGCGGCAGCATCGCCATCTGCGCCCGGCTTTCGATCTGGAACACGCCCAGCGTGTCGGCACGCTGGATCATGGCAAAGGTCTTTGAATCTTCCTTCTGAAGCTCGGGCGAGGCGAGCGTCAGCGAAAGCCCCTTGTGCGCCTCCAGAAGATCGAACGCGCGCCGCATGCAGCCGAGCATGCCCAGGCCCAGGATATCGACCTTCATGAAGCCGAGCTCCTCGATATCCTCCTTCTCCCATTCCACGACCCAGCGATCCGGCATGGCGGCAGGCTCGACCGGCAGCAGGCCGTCGAGCCGATCGCGCGCGAGCACGAAGCCGCCGGGATGCTGCGACAGGTGGCGGGGCGTGCCGATCAGCTCGCGCGCCAGTTCCAGCGTCAGCGCCAAGCGCGGGTCAGAACGGTCGAGGTTGAGCGCGTCGACATGCGCGTCGGCCACGCCCTCGCTCGACCAGCCCCATACCTGCCCGGCGAGCGCCCCGGTCATGTCCTCGGGCAGGCCCAGCGCCTTGCCGACCTCGCGCACGGCACCCCGCGCGCGGAAGCGGCTCACCACCGCCGTCAGCGCGGCATGTTCATGGCCATAGGTCTGGTAGATCCACTGGATCACCTCCTCGCGCCGCTCATGCTCGAAATCGACATCGATGTCGGGCGGCTCGCCGCGGCTGGAGGAGATGAAGCGCTCGAACAGCAGCTGGTGCTCGATCGGGTCGATCGAGGTGATGCCCAGCACATAGCAGATCACCGAATTGGCGGCCGATCCGCGCCCCTGGCACAGGATGTCCTGGGCGCGGGCATAGGTGACGATCGAATTGACGGTCAGGAAATAGGGCGCATAGTCCATCAGCCGGACCTGCTCGAGTTCATACTCGAGCTTCTCGACATAGCGCGGGTCCGGTCGCCCGTTGAACGGCGGCTTCTGGAACAGGGCATCGAGCGCCTTGCGCGCCAGCTGCTCCAGCGCCTGCTGCGGCGTCTTGCCGCTCATCACGATCTCGTCGGGATATTGGTAGCTCAGCTCGCGCGGCGAAAAGGTGCAGCGCTCCACGATCGCCGCTCCCGCGCGGATCGCCTCCGGCAATTCGGCAAAGCGGCGTTCCATCGTCCGGGGCGGTACGAAGCAGCGGTCGGCCGACCGTTCGCGGCGCAGACCCAGGTCGTCGATGGTGGATTTGCAGCGGATTGCCGTGAGCACATCCTGCAACAGGCGGCGATCGGGGTGGTGGTACAGCACGTCCCCGGTGGCGAGCGGGACAAGCCCGTGGCGGGCGGCGGCCTGTACGGTCTGGTGCAGCCGCATCCGGTCGCCCGGACGCCGCTGATGGCTCAGGCAGACATGTCCGCGATCGCTGCCGAACAGGTCCGCCATCCAGCGCAGCTCGTCCTCACCTACGCCGTCCATGCCGGGCACGAGCGATCCCACCAGCCCCCGGGTATCGGCAAGATCCTCCCAATGGAGGAAACACTGGCCCTTTTCGCCCCGCTTTGGGTCGGCGCGGTTCTTCCCCAGCGTCAGCAACCGGGTGAGCCGCGACCAGGCCGCCAGATCCTCCGGCCAGACCAGCAGCGACGCGCCCGAGACCAGGTCGAGCCGGCATCCCGCCACCAGCCGGATGGGATTGCCCTGCGCACTCACCTTTTCAGCCGCCACCAGCGAGCGGACGATGCCGCCCACCGAATTGCGATCGGTGATGCCGAGCGCGGGCATCCCCATTTCCGACGCGGTGGCGAACAGCTCCTCCGCCGAGGACGCACCGCGCAGGAACGAGAAATGGGTGGTGACCTGAAGCTCCGAATAGGTCACGCAAACATGCCCTGCAGCCACCAGCTGAGATCGCCGGTCTCGGCGCGCAGGCCATCGCCGCTGCGGTACAGCCAGAAACGCCGTCCTTCCGCATCCTCGACCCGGAAATAGTCGCGCACCGCGTGCCGCTCTGCAGGACGCCGCCACCATTCCCCTGCGATCCGTTCCGGCCCATCGGCACGGACCACCTGGTGGATCGTCCCGCGCCAGGTGAAGCGTCGCGGCGGCTGGTCCGGCAGTTCGGCGATGACATGGTCGAGCCGCTCTGGCCGGCGCAGCACCCGCACCGGACGCGGCCAGCGCACGTGCCAGGGGTGGTCGGCTTCGCGCCCGTCCAGGCGGCGGACGTCGTCTTCCGGCAAGGGCGCTGCCAAAAGCGCCTCGGCATCCAGCGGCGCGACTCGCTTGAGCATGCGTTCGGGCACGTCGCTTTCGACCGGGGCCACGCGCCACATCCGCGCTGTACCGATCCGATTGACGATCTGGTCGACCAGCACGCCCAGGTCGGGCAACGCCTCCTCGACCAAGGCGGGGGCGAGCGATTGCGCCGCCAGCGGCTCGGCGCGGCGCACGTGCAGCGCCATGGCGTCGATGCCATAGCCGGGCTCCACTGTCTCGATCCGCCGTCCCAGCAAGCGCAACAGATGTTCGGGGTCGCGGCTGGCGCGGGCCAGCCCGATCCGCAGACGCTGCGGCACGCCGTCCACCCGGTCGAGCGCCAGCTCCACCTGCCGCACCCCCAGCCCGTCCTCGCGCAAGACCCGCACCAGCCTGGGCACCAGCTCGCCGAGCCAGTGGGCGATCGCCTCTGCCGTGGCGATCGGTTCGGCAAAGCGTTGCACGACCTGGATTCGCTCGGGCGGCACAACCGGGTCGAGCGGCTCGGCACGGGCGCCCATCGCCTGGTCCAGCCGCGCAAGCACCGCACCGCCCAGCCGCCGCGCGAGTTGCCCACGCGGGAGGGTCCGCAATTGCCCGATCCGGGTCACGCCCAGCCGCGCGAGCAGTTCGACCCCCGCTTCCGAAAGCTGCAGCAGCCCCACCGGCAGCGGATCCATCGCCTCGACATGGCGGCCGGGCGGGCAGATCCACACCGCCTCTCGTCCATGCCGGGCCAGCGCCCAGGCGGCACCCGCCGTATCGGCGATGCCCACACAGGCGTGCACGCCATGCCGCGCCAGCAGCCGCACCAGCCGCGTCGCCATCCGCGCCTCGCCGCCATGGAGGTGCGCGACGCCTGTCAGGTCGAGCAGCAGCCCGTCGGCGTCGGACAGGTCCACCACCGGCGTCCAGCGCCGGGCGAGCATCATCGCTAGGCGACGCAGGTCGGCCCGGTCGCCGGCAGGATCGGCATCGCGCACCTGCAGGTCGGGCACCTGCGCGCGCGCCTGAGTCAGCGCCATCCCGGGCCGCAATCCCAGCGCCTGCGCAGCGCGCGATACCGCCACGATCGCCACGCGACCGCCCTCGCGCTGGACGGTGACCAACGGGACCGCGTCCCTCCCCTGCGGGATAGCGGCCCGCACTTCCTCCACGCCTACCCGCGCGACAAGGCCGCCGAGCGCGCGCCCGGTCTGGAAGAAGCGACCTGCGGCATCATCGCCTTCGCCTCGATCGGGCATCGCCTGCGCGAGCGGCGGCGGTGCCAGCACAGGGCGCGCGCCTCCAACCTCGTCCGACGGCATCGCCTTGAACGGATGGTCCATCACCTCCGAACGGCGGCTGAGCTCTCGAAGCGGCGGCTGCTGGTGCAGCGGCATCGCCGCGATCGCCCGGTCCACGGCGCCGGCGTCCGCCGCCCAGGCGGCCGAGGCCGGCGAAGCGTCGAGGGGACGGCCCTGGCGATGATCATCCCTGATCGGCCGCGCAGCCTTGAAGGGATTGTCGGCGGCCACGCTGGTACGGCCCAGCTCCCGCTGCGGCGGGCGCTGGTGCGAGGGTAGTTGCTCGATCGCAGCCTCCACCTCGGCGCGTGCCCAGCGCGCGCCCGGCCGCCACCCGCCGCCCCGGGGGACCGAGCATTGGCTTGCGCGCTCCCCTTCGGCGGCTCGGCCGATTGCCTCGAACCTGCTGGTTGCGCGGGCCTCAGGCGGCGCGACGGTTCGCTCTGCCTGCCGCAGCCGGTCGATCGACCAGTCGGGCAGGAAGAGCGCAGCGACCCGTTTCATCGCATGCCTCCACGGTCCAGTCGCGGGGCTCGCCACCCTTTTGGCGGACAAGCGAGAGTTTCCAGCGGGCGCGACCGACGCCCGCCACCGGCAGCGGCGTCGAGGGCGCGGATGCTACCCGCCAGCGCGTCGATGCGGCCGAGGGGACCGCCAGCGGATCGGCGTCCGCGCGGCCGTGGCGGCGCAGCAGCAGCGCGATGGTGCGCCCGCCCTCGGCTGCCAGCTGCAGCCGGCGAGTGGCCGACATGGGCACGCGCTTGGCCTCGCCGATGACGCCGCCCAGGCCGCGATGGCGCAGCCCCTCCTCCATCAGCTGGAGCAGTTCGGCGTCGTCGGCAGCCTCGGCATAGATCACCCGGTGTGACCCGAGCCCCACCTGGGCGAGCCCCGGCGCGAACAGGTCGCGGCGGCGCACTACCCACAGCACCGGCCCCCAGGCCCGGGCAGCGATGCCAGCCAGGAACAGCGTGGCCGCGCAATCGTCGGCCATGTCCGGGCCCGCGCCCGCAACCTCGTGCAGCGCGTCGAGCGCCAGGCCGCCTCCGGCCAGCACTTCATCGAGCGCCGGCACCCCGAACGGCAGCACCTCGCGCCGGCGATAGCGGCCGCATTCGATGGCGCGCAGCTGCGCACGCAATGCGTCCAGGACAGGGGCTTGAGCATGGGTCACGACAACAGCTAGGACTCGCAGGGACTCGATATGTTCCTATTCTGTTCTAATGCCGCCCTGAGTCAACCACCGATCGGCACGATCCATGGCCGGCCCCCTGCTTGCCATTCCATTCCCGATGCTTAGGCTCTCCCAAACCCCTATCGGAGTCCTCAATGACTGCATGCCTGCGCGCCGTTCTGGCCGCCACCACGATCCTTGCCCTTTCCCCTGCCGGAGCCGCCATGGCACAGACCCCAGCCGCTGCGACGTCGGTCGACCCGGCCCCGCTGCTCGCCCCCTGGACCGGCCCGTATGACGGGGTCCCGCCCTGGGACAAGGTGACGCCGGCGATGTTCCCCGCCGCCTATCCGGTCGCCATGGCGGAGCTGCGCCGCGAAATACTCAAGATCCGCGACGACAAGCGGCCCGCGACCTTCAAGACCGTGATCGAGCCGATGGAGCTCGCCGGCGACCTCATGGACCGGGTCGGCTCGATGTGGGGGGTCTACACCAGCAACCTCGCCACCAAGGAAGTGCAGGCGATCGACCGCGAATGGCGCCCCAAGCTTTCCGCCTTCTATGACGAGCTCTACCTCGACCCCAAGCTCTTCGCCCGGGTGAAGACGGCCTATGACAGCCGCGCCTCCCAGAAGCTGACGCCCCAGCAGCTGCGGCTGCTCGAGCGCACCTATCGCAGCTTCGTGCGGCGCGGCGCCCTCCTGACGGATGCGCAGCGTGCGCAGGTGTCGCAGCTCAACCAGGCGCTGTCGGTCGCGTACAATCGCTTCAGCGAAAAGGTGCTGGCCGACGAGGAAACCTGGATCGTCGTCGATGACCCCAAGCAGCTCGCCGGGCTTCCCGACAGCTTCGTCGCCTCGCTGAAGGCAGCCGCCGACGAGCGCAAGCTCCCGGGCAAATGGGCGATCGTCAACACCCGCTCCTCGGTGGCGCCGGTGCTGACCTATGCGACCGACCGGGGCTTGCGCGAGAAGGTCTGGCGCGCGTTCGTCAACCGCGGCGACAATGGCGGTGCCAACGACACCAACGCCACCATCGCCGAGATCCTGAAGCTGCGGCAGCAGCGCGCCAAGCTGCTCGGGTTCAAGAACCATGCCTGGTACCGCATGGACGACACCATGGCGGAGACGCCGGCCAATGCCTCCGCGCTGATGATGCGCGTGTGGCCGGCCGCGGTCGCGCGCGTGCGCCAGGAGGTCGCCGACATGCAGGCGCTGGCCAACCAGGAGGGCGCCGGCATCACCATCGAGCCCTGGGACTATCGCTTCTATGCCGAGAAGGTCCGCAAGGCGAAGTACGACCTCGATGAGAGCGAGGTGAAGCCCTACCTCCAGCTCGACAACATCCTGGCGGGCGCCTTCTACGCCGCCGGTCGGCTCTACGACCTCGACTTCAAGGAAAACACCGGGGAGATCCCGGTCTTCGATCCGGCGGTCCGCACCTTCGTCGTCACCGACAAGCGCGATGGCCACAATGTCGGCGTCTTCTACTTCGACGGCTTCGCCCGCTCGGGCAAGCGTTCGGGGGCGTGGGCGACGCGCTATCGCGGCCAGCAGGAGCTGGGCGGCCACCGCAACGTGCTTGCGTCGAACAACAACAACTTCGTGCGGGGCGCACCCGGCCAGCCGACTCTCATCAGCCTGGACGACGCGACCACGCTGTTCCACGAGTTCGGCCACGCCATCCACAGCTTCCTGCAGGATGTGAACTACCCCGGCCTAGCCGGCACTCCGCGCGACTTCGTGGAGTACCCCAGCCAGGTCAACGAGAACTGGCTGCTCACGCGCGACGTGCTCGATCGCTATGCCAAGCACTATCAGACGGGCGCGCCAATGCCGCAGGCACTGGTGGACAAGATCGAGAAGTCGTCGACCTTCAACCAGGGCTTCGACACCGTCGAATATCTGTCGTCGGCCATCGTCGACATGAAGCTGCACGATCGCGAGACGCCGGTGACCGACGTCGACGCGTTCGAACGCGACACGCTCGCCGAACTGGGGATGCCCAAGGAGATGGTGATGCGGCACCGCCTGCCGCAGTTCAATCACCTCTTCTCGTCCGACGCCTACAGCGCCGGCTACTACAGCTACCTGTGGTCGGAGACGATGGACGCGGACACCTGGGCCGCCTTTACCGAGACGGGCAACGTCTGGGACAAGGCGACGGCGGATCGCTTCCGCACCATGCTGCTGTCGACGGGCAACGAGACCGACCGCAAGGAAGCCTATCGCGCCTTCCGGGGCCGCGATCCGGACGTCAACGCGCTGTTCAAGCGGCGGGGCTTCCCCGCGCAATAAGCGGGGCGGCGGGGGCGCGGCGGGTCAGGCGACCAGCCGCGCCACCTCGTCGAAATTGGCGGCGATGTCGTGGACGCCGATGTCGCGCAGCACATCGGCATGGCCGATGCCGCAATGCTGGCCGGCGCACAGCCCGATGACATGGGCGCCGGACGCGACCGCGCCGGTCGCGCCGATCGGCGAATCCTCCAGGATCACGCAGCGTTCGATCGGCACGCCCAGTGCCTTGGCGGCATAGAGGTAGAGATCGGGTGCCGGCTTGCCGCGACGGACATGCTCGCGGCCGCTGAAGATCTTGTCACCGAACGCATCGCGCAGGCCCAGGTGATCGAGGTGCGCGGTGATCCAGCGCGTCGAGCTCGACGAGGCGATCGCGCGCGGCAGCTCGGGCGGCAGCGACCGCACGAACGCGACGGCACCCGCCACTTCCTCGACGCCCTCCGCGACTGCCCGCGCATCCTCTGCGGCACGCGCCGTGTGGAAATCGGCCGGAACGGGGCGCCCCAGGAACGCCTCGACTTCATGCAGGAAGTCCTTGCCCGCGCGTCCCATGAAGCGTGCCATCGCCTCGTCGGTGCCGATCGGGTGGCCGGCGGCGGTCAGATACTCGGCGAGGTGGCGGTTGCCCGCCCATTCGCTCTCCAGCAGCACCCCGTCGAAGTCGAACAGGATCGCGTCGAACCGCATCAACGCTCCCCGAACAGGGCAGTGCCGACGCGGACGTGGGTGGCACCCAGCGTCACCGCGGTCTCATAGTCGCTCGACATGCCCATGCTGAGGCCCGGCAGCCCGTGGTCGTCGGCGAGCTTCGCCAGCAACGCAAACCAGGGCGCTGCCTCCAGCCCGGCGGGCGGCACGCACATCAGCCCGACCACCGGCAGCTCTGCCGCACGCGCCTCCGCCAGCAGCGCGGGCAGGCCCGTCACCGCGACGCCGCCCTTTTGCGGCTCATCGCCGATGTCGACCTGGACGAAGCAGGCTGGGCGCCGGTCCTGACGGTCCATTGCGCGGGCGAGCGCGGCGATCAGCGACGGCCGGTCGACCGAATGAATCGCATCGAACAGCGCAACCGCATCCTCCGCCTTGTTCGACTGGAGCTGTCCCACGAGGTGCAGTTCGAGGTCGGGGGTCACCTCCCGCAGCGCAGGCCATTTGCCCTGCGCCTCCTGCACGCGATTCTCGCCGAACGCGCGCTGGCCTGCCGCAATCAGCGGCGTGATCTGGGGCGCCGCATGCGTCTTGGAGACCGCAATGAGGGTGGTGGCGCCGGCAGGGCGCTTGGCAAGCTGTTCGGCGCGCGCGATCCGTTCGCGCACATCGGCCAGCCGCTGGGGGGCATCGTCGGTGGTCATCGGGGGCGCTATAGGTAGCGCGATGCGCCCCCGCCAGCCCCTCCCCCGCCACTGGCTGATGACCGATCCGCGAATGGGCGACGGATTGTGGCGCGCGCTGGAGCGGCTGCCGCGGGGCGCGGGCGTGGTGTTCCGCCACTATCAGCTGCCGAAGCGGGAGCGTGGCGAGCTTTACGCCCGCGTCCGCCGGGTTGCACGACGCCGGCACCTGGTGCTGCTGGCGGCCGGGCCGCGGCTGCCGGGTGCCGACGGGCAGCATGGCGCGCGCAACAGGGGCCCGAACCGCGGTCTCGTCACATGGCCCGTGCACAACCGCCGCGATCTGGTCGCCGCTCGCCGCGCGGGCGCGGACGCCGTGCTTGTCTCACCCGTGTTCCCGACTCGCTCGCATCCCGGCGCCGCCGCGCTCGGGTGGGTTCGCTTCGGCCTGCTGACCCGCGACTCGGGCATTCCGGTGATCGCGCTCGGCGGCATGGACGAACGGCGCGCGCGCAGTCTTCGCCTTTTGGGCGTTCACGGCTGGGCTGGGATCGATGCCTGGACGCGGTAACGCCCGCCCGATCAGAAGCGGAAGGCGGTGCCTACGTACAGCGCCTGGCTGTCGCGACGCGTATCTTCGAGTCGCAGGAGCCGGTCCTTCTCGGACTTGTAGCGCACGCCCGCGGTGACGTCGAAATGACGGGTCAGCGAATAGGATCCGCCGACGTCGATCGTGGCAGCAGGTGCCTCCGCGATCAGCTTCGCCGGCTCGCCCGACTTGTCGGTGACGATGGAGATGCTGCTCGCACGACGGCCAGTCTTGCCCGTCCCGGCGCCGATGCGATCCGGGTTGCTCGGCTGCACGCCAAGATCAAGCTTGGAGAGATCGCCGGCAGCGGCAAAACGCTTCCAGCCTACCGACGTACCCAAATTGTAGGCGATGGGTGCGAGCGTCGGGCCGACGTTGGTGTCGACTGCCCCACGCTCCGGCATCGCTGCCGGCTGGCTGCGGGCGCGTACTGCCACGGTCACCGCCCGCTTGCTGACGCGCTGCCCTTCGGACGGCGTGAAGCGGAAGCCGCTGCCATCGATACCGCTGCGTGCCAGGATGGCGGCAAGCTTGGGATCGGCCGAGGAAGGCGTGAAACCGCCGATGATCCCGGCGGGGATCGTCTGGCGGATCGTCGTCACGCGGGGAGAGTCCGGCGCGCCAAGCGCGGGCGCGACCAAGGCCACCGCGGCGGTCAACGCCCCGATCCCTAATCCTGCCATGCCGCGCTTCGTAAGCACCCCAGTCCTCCTCCCACTACAAAATAGCGCTAGCATGATTCCGTTGCGTTTCGCCACCGGCTGATCACGATTCCTGGCAAGTGTTGCAAACGTCCCACAGGCCCGTGGCTTGCGCCCGCCCAGCCACGCCGCTTGCGGCTGCACCGCTACCCTCTATAGAAGCACCGATGTTCCGTTCTTCCAAGGAAACGCCGATGATCCGCCCGTTGCGCACCGCGATCCTGGGTCCGCTCGCGATTGCCCTCCTGCTCACTGCCTGCGGCGGGCGCAAAGAAGGCCTGAAGACCGATCTCGCCGCCTCCAAGGTGACGACCATCGGCGTCAACAGCTACCTGTGGCGCGCAAGCCTCGACACGCTCAGCTTCATGCCGCTGCTCCAGACCGACTCGAACGGCGGCGTCATCGTCACCGACTGGTATGTGAACCCGGCCACGCCGACGGAGCGCATGAAGGTGACGGTCAGCATCCTCGACCAGGATCTGCGCGCCGACGCCCTGCGCGTGGCGGCCCTGCGCCAGGTGCAGCAGAACGGCCAGTGGGTGGAAGCGCCGGTCCAGGCCGCGACCGTCCAGAAGCTGGAAGACATCATCCTGACCCGTGCGCGCGACCTGCGCCGCGGCGCGCTGATCGGCTGAGGCAAGTACCCCTGAAATGGCCTCGCGTTTCAATGCACTGAAGGCGGACGCAGCGTGGCAGAAGCTGTGGGAAGAACGCCGCACCTTCGCCGCCCGCGACGATAGTCCGCGTCCCAAGAGCTATGTGCTCGAGATGTTCCCCTATCCGTCGGGGCGCATCCACATGGGCCACGTCCGCAACTATACCATGGGCGACGTGCTCGCGCGGTTCCGCCGCATGACGGGCTATGAAGTGCTGCACCCGATGGGGTGGGATGCATTCGGCATGCCCGCCGAAAACGCCGCCATGGAAAAGGGCGTGCACCCCGGCAGCTGGACCCGCGACAACATCGCCACGATGAAGGCGCAGCTGAAGCGGCTGGGCTTTGCGCTCGACTGGACCCGCGAGCTCGCGACCTGCGAGCCGGACTATTACGGGCATGAGCAGGCGCTGTTCCTGCACCTCTATGCGGCCGGCCTCGTCTATCGCAAGGAATCGGCGGTTAACTGGGACCCGGTCGACATGACCGTGCTCGCCAACGAGCAGGTGATCGACGGCCGCGGCTGGCGTTCGGGCGCACTGGTAGAGAAGCGCAAGCTCTCGCAGTGGTTCCTCAAGATCACGGACTTCGCCGACGAGTTGCTCGACGGCCTCCAGACGCTCGATCAGTGGCCCGAGAAGGTCAAGCTGATGCAGGAGAACTGGATCGGCAAGAGCCGCGGCATGAAGATCCGCTTCCAGGTCTCCGACGGCCAGTCGGTGGAGGTCTTCTCGACGCGCCCCGACACGATCTATGGCGCAAGCTTCGTGGCGGTCGCCGCGGACCACCCGATCGCCCAGGCAGCCGCTGCCCGCGATCCGGAGGCACAGGCCTTCATCGATCGCTGCAAGCAGGGCGGCACCACCGCGGCCGAAATCGAGACCCAGGAGAAGCTGGGCTACGATACCGGGGCAACCGCGACGCACCCGTTCACGGGCCTGCCGCTGCCGGTGTTCATCGCGAACTTCGTGCTGATGGAATATGGCACCGGCGCCGTCATGGGCGTGCCGGCGCACGACCAGCGCGACCTGGATTTCGCACGCAAATACCAGCTGCCGGTCCATCGCGTGGTGGCCGACGGCGACCATGTCGAGCGCGATTTCGCCGGGGACGAAGCCTATACCGGCGCCGGCCGACTGGTGAATTCCGACTTCCTCGACGGCCTCGACGTCGATGCGGCCAAGGCAGCCGTCATCGCGCGCGGCGAGGCCGAGGGTTGGGGCGAAGGGACCACGGTGTGGCGCCTGCGCGACTGGGGCGTCTCGCGCCAGCGCTACTGGGGCACACCCATCCCGATCATCCACTGCGAGGATTGCGGCGCCGTTCCCGTCCCGCAGGACCAGCTGCCCGTGGTGCTGCCGGAGGACGTCAGCTTCGACGTGCCGGGCAATCCGCTCGACCGCCATCCGACGTGGAAGCACGTCGATTGCCCGAGCTGCGGCAAGCCGGCCCGGCGCGAGACGGACACGCTCGACACCTTTGCGGATTCGTCCTGGTACTTCATCCGCTTTGCCAGCCAGCCCAAGGACAAACCCTTCGACAAGGCGGTTGCCGAGCAATGGCTGCCGGTCGGGCAATATATCGGCGGGGTCGAGCATGCGATCCTGCACCTGCTCTATGCGCGCTTCTGGACGCGGGCGCTCAAGCGCACCGGGCTGATCGACGTGGCGGAGCCGTTCACCGGCCTGTTCACGCAAGGCATGGTGACGCACGAGACCTACAAGTCCTCGGACGGTCGCTGGCTCGGCCCGGCGGAGGTTCGCGACGGCGTGGAAATCGCGACGGGGGAGGCCATCACGGTCGGCCGCGTCGAAAAGATGTCCAAGTCCAAGAAGAACACCGTCGATCCGGGCCCCATCGTCGACCAATATGGTGCCGACGCGGTGCGCTGGTTCATGCTCTCCGACAGCCCGCCCGAGCGGGACCTGCCGTGGAGCGAAGCCGGCATCGAGGGCTCCTGGCGCTTCGTCCAGCGCCTGTGGCGGCTGTTCGACGGTCTAGCCGAGCAGGCGGACGCGCAGGGCAACGACAAGGCGCTCGACCGCAAGCTGCACCAGACGATCGCCGGCATCGCCGTCGATGTCGAGGCGCTGGCATTCAACAAGGCGGTCGCCAAGCTCTATGAGCTGACCGGCATGATCGAGAAGGCGGCGCCGTCTGCGTCGCGGACCCAGGCGATCCGCACGCTGATGCGGCTGGTGTCGCCGATGGTGCCGCACATCGCCGAGGAAGCCTGGGCCGCCAATGGCGGCGACGGGCTCATCGCCGATGCGCCCTGGCCGAAAGTCGACCCCGCGCTGCTGGTGGAGGACGAAGTCACCGTCGCGGTGCAGGTCAACGGCAAGCTGCGCGACACGCTCACCATGGCCAAGGGCACCTCGCGCGAAGATGCGGAGGCGGCAGCGCTCGCCTCGGCCAACGTCCAGCGCGCCATGGAGGGCAAGCCCCCCCGCAAGGTGATCGTGGTTCCCGATCGCCTGGTGAACATCGTCGCATGATCCGGCGCGCCGCCCCGCTGCTGCTCGCCTGCATGCCCTTGCTGTTGGGCGGCTGCGGTCTTCGCCCGCTCTATGCAGGCGGCGAGTCCGGGCCGGTGCGCACGATGCTTTCGGGTGTCACGGTGGAGCCGATCCCGGGCCAGAGCGGCTGGCTGGTGTCGACGGCGCTTCAGGACCGGCTCCGTGCCGAGGGTACGCCGCGCTATCGTCTCCAGGTGGCACTGGACGATGAGATCATTGGACTGGGCGTGCGCCGCGATGACGCCGTCACGCGCGAACGCCGGTCGCTGCGCGCGCGCTACCAGCTGATCGACGCCACCAGTGGCGAAACGGTACTCGATGATACCGCCGGGTCGGACGTCGGCATCGACGTGGTCAGCTCCGAATATGCGACCATCGCCGCCGAACAGTCGGCACTGGAACGGCTGTCGGCGATCGTCGCGGACCAGATCGTCGCGCGGCTGGCGTTGTTTGCACGGCAGCCCGACGCGCCCGTCGAGCAGTGAAGGCCAAGCCCGACACACTCGGGCCGCGGCTCGACAAGCCGGCCCCCGACATCCGCCTCTATCTTCTGCACGGCCCGGATGAAGCGGGTGCGGCCGAACTCGCCCAGCGGCTCGCCCGCGCGATGGGCCCGGATGCCGAGCGGATCGAATTTGACGGCGCGGCGCTGAAGGCGCGCCCGGGCGCGCTAGCCGACGAGGCCGCCTCGTTGTCGCTGTTCGGCGGGGCCCGCCACATCCGCGTCAACGGGATGGGGGAGGAATCGCTGGAGGCCGTGACCCTGTTGCTGGCAGCCGAACGCGCCGGCAACCCGGTGGTCGCCCTCGCGCCTTCGGTAAAGAACACCGGCAAGCTGGTGAAGCTGGTGTCCGCATCCCCCAACGCCTTCGAATGCGCCTGCTATGTGCCGGACGCTCAGGCGGCCGGGCGACTCGCGACCGCGATCGCGCGCGAACAGGGGCTGCGGCTTTCCCATGAAGCCGCGGAACGGCTGGCGGTCGCCAGCGCCGGCGACCGCGCGATCCTCGCCCGCGAAATCGAGAAGCTCGCCCTGTACCTCGACGCCGCACCCGATCAGCCCCGCGACGCCGGCCTCCCGGCGCTTGAGGCGATCGGTGCCGATCTCGGCGAAGCCGAGATGTTCGGCGCCATCGCGGCCATCATCGGCGGCGACGCCGCGACTGCGGGCAGCGAGGTGGCGGCGCTGGAAGCGGCCGGCAATCATTCGGTCCCGCTGCTGCGCATGACCGTCCGCCGCCTGCTCTCGCTCGCCGAGATGCGGGCCGAGATCGACGCCGGCGCGCGCGCTGCGGAAGTGGTCGAGCGGCATCGTGTCTTCTTCCGCGAGAAACAGCCCACGCTGGATGCACTGCGCCGGTGGAGCTCGCCGCAGATCGCGCGCGCGGTCGAACGGTTGCGCCAGACCGAGCGCGCCACCATGTCCGGTGCAAGCGCGGGTGACGTTCTCACCGCGCATGTCACGGTCGCCGCCGCCCGCAGCGTACGGCGATAGCCCCCACGTTTTTCGGGGTCGCGGCACCGTACTTTGACGCCCGATCAAAAGCAGGGCAGGGCTTCCGCCGACAAGGGGGGCCCTCCCCCATTTGCTGGAATATTGATGCCCACCGTTTCCGACCGCCGCACCTTCGCGATCATTTCCCACCCCGACGCCGGCAAGACCACGCTCACCGAGAAGCTGCTGCTGTTCGGCGGCGCGATCCATCTCGCGGGTGAGGTCAAGGCGCGCGGCGCTGCCCGTCGTGCGCGCTCCGACTGGATGAAGATCGAGCAGCAGCGCGGCATCTCCGTCACTTCGTCGGTGATGACGTTCGAGCGCGAGGGCGTGACCTTCAACCTGCTCGACACGCCGGGCCACGAAGACTTCTCGGAAGACACCTACCGCACGCTGACCGCCGTCGACTCCGCGGTGATGGTGATCGACGTCGCCAAGGGCATCGAAAGCCAGACGCGCAAGCTGTTCGAGGTGTGCCGGCTGCGCAACGTGCCGATCATCACCTTCGTCAACAAGGTCGACCGTGAGGGCCGCCCGGTGTTCGAGACCCTGGACGAGGTCGCCGACCTGCTCCAGCTGGACGTGACGCCGATGACCTGGCCGGTCGGCATGGGCGGCGCGTTCGAGGGCATCTTTGACCTGCGCAGCAACCGCCTGCTGCTGCCAGAGGGTCCCAGCCGTGAGTTCCAGGGCAAGGTGGTCGAGACGACCGGTCTCCACGATCCGAAGCTCGACGAGCTGTTGTCGGCCGAAGGCGTGGCGAAGCTGCGCGAGGACGCGGAGCTGGCGATGGCCGGCTATGCCGAGTTCGACGCCGAAGCCTATCGCAACGGCGACCTGACCCCGGTCTATTTCGGCTCCGCGCTCAAGGAGTTCGGCGTCGATTCGCTGATCAAGGCGCTTGCCGAACACGCGCCGCCGCCGCGCCCGCAGCCCGCCGAACCGGCGCCCGTCGATCCGAGCAACCCGGAAGTCACCGGCTTCGTGTTCAAGGTCCAGGCGAACATGGACCCCAACCATCGCGACCGCATCGCGTTCATGCGGCTGTGCTCGGGCACCTTCAAGCGCGGCATGAAGCTGACGCCGAGCGGCCATGGAAAGCCGATCGCGGTCCATTCGCCGATCCTGTTCTTTGCCCGCGAGCGCGAGCTGGCGGACGAGGCATTTCCCGGCGACATCATCGGAATCCCCAACCACGGCACGCTGCGCGTCGGCGACACGCTGTCGGAAAGGGCGGAGGTGCGCTTCACGGGGCTCCCCAATTTCGCGCCGGAAATCCTCCGCCGCGTGGCGCTCAAGGACCCGACCAAGACCAAGCAGCTTCGCAAAGCGCTCGACGACATGGCCGAGGAGGGCGTGACCCAGGTCTTCTATCCCGAGATCGGTTCCAACTGGATCATCGGCGTCGTCGGCCAGCTCCAGCTCGAGGTGCTGCTGAGCCGCCTGGATGCCGAGTACAAGGTCGCGGCCGGGCTTGAGCCTGCCCCCTTCGAAACCGCCCGCTGGGTTTCGGCGGAAGACCCTGCGGACCTCAAGGCGTTCGCCGATCTCAACCGCACCTCCATGGCCAGGGATCGGGACGACAACCCGGTGTTCCTCGCCAAGTCGGCGTGGGAAGTGGGCTATGTCGCCGACCGCTATCCCAAGGTCCGCTTTGCGGCGACGCGCGAGCGCTGAGGCCCAGCCTCAGCCTCAGCCTCAGCCTCAGCCGCTGTTGCGCAGCGCCGTCGCGATGGCGTTGATCGACAACAGGATGCCGTCGCCGATGCGGGCATCGTCCTCGCCCGCGCGGTGCCGCTTGAGCAACTCGATCTGCAGCAGGTTGAGCGGCTCGATATAGGGCAGTCGCAACCGGATCGAGGTCTCGAGTGACGGGTGTTTTTCCAGCAGCCGCGACTGGTCCGTGACGGTGAGCAGCCCGTCCTGGGTCAGCTGCCAACCGTCCCGGATCCGTCCGAAGATCGTGTCGCCGAGCGCCCGGTCCTCGACGAGCCCGGCGTAGCGCGCCGCGATCCCCATGTCGGACTTGGCGAGCACCATCTCCATATTGTCGAGCGTGGCGGCGAACAGCGGCCAACCCACCGCCATCTCGCGCAGCAGTCCCTTGTCCTCGAACGTGGCGATGGCCTGGCCGACGCCATACCAGCCCGGCAGCATCACCCGCGCCTGCGCCCAGCTGAACACCCAGGGAATCGCGCGCAGATCCTCGATCGCGTCCGATTTCTTGCGGCTGGCCGGGCGCGAGCCGATCTTCAGGCCGGCGATCTCGCTGATCGGCGTCATCTGCCGGAAGAAGGTGCGGAAGCCCTCGGTCTCGTAGACGAGGCCGCGATAGGCCCGGAACGCACTCTCGGAGAGCGTGTCCATCGCCCCTGCAAAGCGCTCGTAATCGGCGGTCGCCAGCCGTTCCGGCTCCAAGCTCGCGAGCAGCGTGGCGGATGCGACCGCTTCCAGATTGGCGGTGGCGCTTGCCCGCGTGCCGTATTTGGCGGCGATCACCTCCCCCTGTTCGGTGATGCGGATACGGCCCTGGACGGTGCCGGGCGGTTGCGCCTGGATGCCCGCGAACGAGGACCCGCCGCCGCGCCCGACGGCGCCGCCGCGGCCGTGGAACAGCTGCATGCCGATGCCCGCTTCCGCAAACACGGGCTGGAGCGCCGTCGACCCGCGGCTGAGCTGCCAGGTCGAGGTGAGATACCCGCCGTCCTTGTTGCTGTCGGAATAGCCGATCATCACTTCTTGATGCCCGCGCGCCCGGGCGACGGCGGCAACTTCGGGAAGCGCGAACCAGGCGCGCATGATTTCGGGCGCCGCTTGCAGGTCGCCGATCGTCTCGAACAGCGGAATCGCCATGACATGCGCCTGCGGCGGATCGCCCGGCACATAGAGGCCAGCTTCCTTCAGCAGCAGGTTGACCTCCAGCAGGTCGGACACCGACTGTGCCATCGACACGATGTAATGGCGGATGCAGTCGCGGCCGTAGCGGGCATGGGCCTCGGCAGCCGCATGCAGGATCGCCAGCTCCGACGCGGTTTCATCGGAATAGGTGAAATAGGGCGAGGCCAATGGCCGCGGGCTTTCCAGTTCACGCCGGAGCAGGGCCACCCGCGCGTCCTCGTCGAGCGCGGCATAGTCCGCCTCCACGCCCGCAGCCTTCAGCAGCTCTGCCACGACGCGCTCGTGGATCGCGCTGTTCTGGCGCATGTCGAGCGTCGCCAGATGAAATCCAAAGGTGTCGACGGCGCGGATCAGCCGCCCGAGCGCACCCCCGCTCGCCAGCGGACCGATGCCGCCGGTGGCGAGCGCATGGGCGATCGCCGTCAGATCGTCACGCAGGGCGCCGGGGTCCGGATAGCGTTCCCCAGGAAGCGTGGCCGGCCGGGGCGGCACCTTGCCGGTCAGCGCCTGATAGGTTGCTGCGACCCGTGCATAGATGCCCGACAGCGCCCGCCGGAAAGGCTCGTCGGCGCGGCTCGCGGCGGTGTCGCCGCTCTTTTCCGCCAGTTCCTCTACCGCTTCCTCGACCTCGGCATATTCGGTCGAGATCGACAGCTCCGCCCCCAGCGCGTGGATGCCGTCGAGATAATAGCCGAGCACCGCCTCTGCCGAACGCGACAGCGCCAGGCGCAGCGAGTCGGCAGTCACATAGGGATTGCCGTCGCGGTCGCCGCCGATCCAGCTGCCGGGCCGCAGGAACGACGCGGGGCGCGCACCCAGTACGCGCTCCCAATGCGCATAGAGCGCCGGCAGCGTCGGCAGGAACACGTCGCGCAGATAGCTCAGCGCCGTCTCCACCTCGTCGGCGACATACAGCCGCTCGCGGCGCAGCACGCGGGTCTGCCACAACAGCGCGATCTGCCGCAGGATGGCTTCTTCGACCTGGTCGCCGTCCTCGGTCTCTTCCACGCCCGCATCGCGCAATGCCATCAGGTCCGCGATGCGATTGCGGTGATCGATCATGCTCTTGCGCCGCACCTCGGTCGGGTGGGCCGTCAGCACCGGCATCAGCAGCGCATTGTCCAGCAGCTTGACCACCGCGTCGCGGCCGATGCCGTGCTTTGCCAGCCGCTCCAGCGCATGTGCGACGTCCGCCCCCTCCTCGGCAGCGACGCCCTGCCGGTCCTCGGCGAGGTTGGCGAGCATCGAAAACAGCATGAAGCCGCGCACGAACGCGATCATCTCGTCCAGGCTCAGCCGGTCGAGCCCGGGATCGACGGCGTCGGCGTCGGCGACGCCGCGATGATGATCGACCGATGCCGCCCGGATATATTCGATCCGCTTGAACAGATCTTCCCCGCCATAGGTGCGGATCACGTCGCCGAGCAGGCGTCCGAGAAAGCGGATGTCAGGATCGTTGGTGATCGAAGGAAGACTGGCCATGTGCAATTGCTGCGCTGCCAAGCCTGCTGGGTCAACCGGCTCTTGCCGACGGCCCCTGTCGCCGAAGCGGGGCGACAGCGACCCCGTCGCCGCGCCCGCCCGCGATGCTCACACCATGCCCGTGAGGATTCCGACGCCCGCGACTGCCGCGACCGTTCCCGCCGAGCGCATCAGCCCGCCGGCAGGTTCTCCCCGCGCCTTGTTCAGCGCGAATGCTGCGCCAATCCCGGTCCCGATGAGGATGGCGGTCCCGAGCATGAAGCCGGCGCCATAGGAGACCGCGTCCGCCGTCGCCGGCATTTCGGCGCCATGGGCGAACCCGTGGAAGACCGCGAACACCCCGACCGCCGCCGCCGCGAGGGCGACCGGTGCCCGGACATTGAGCGCCACCGCGGCGCCAAGGCCGATCACCGACAGGGCGATGCCGGTCTCCACCATCCAGGACTCGGGACCGGCCGACCCGAGCAGGCCACCCGCCGCCATGGCTGCGAGGAAGGTGAGCGGCAACGCCCAGAGCGCGCGACCGCCAAGCTGATAGGCGAAGATCCCGACGAGCAGCATCGCCAGGATATGGTCCAGCCCGGTGAAGGGATGCATCAACCCGCCTGCCGCACCAGAAACGAGTTCATGGCCTGGATGGGCAAAGGCAGTACCGGGGAGCACAGCCAGGGCGAGGCCCAAGACGCGAATGGAATTTCTCACGGTCATGGACGCATCTCCTGTCACCCTGTCGCTCGATACACTTGCGCGAACTCCACTAGCTCAATGGGCAAGAGTGGCGGGAAAGTAGATCAGGAATAATACTATGGTGTCAGCGACCTGCCGCGACGTTAGGATCGTCATCGTCCACCGCACCCGTTTTGCCGAGCGTCGGCCGTGCCGAGGCACAGGGCGCGGTTCCTGCGAATAGCGGATCGGCGATCGCGCTGCCGGCGCGGCTTCCGGTCAACCCGTGTGATCGGATTCCAGGCAATGCAGCCACTATCCCCGCTCCCCGGCCTCCATCCACCGACCCTGGGCCGCGCCTCTCCGGTGCCTCCTGCTGCCAAAGGTGCGCCATGCTGATGTCTGACGTTGCCCTGGTGGCGCTGGGCGGCGGCACGGGATCGCTCCTCCGCTGGGGCGTGGGCAAGCTTTTCCCCAGCAGCGGTCGGGGCGGCATCCCCTGGTCGACCGTCTTCATCAACATCACCGGGGCGTTCGCGATCGGGTATCTGTCGGTGCTGTTCTCGGTCGAGTGGCACGACCGGTACGGAAGCTTCCTGAAGTCCGCGGTCCTGACTGGCCTGCTCGGCGGCTACACGACCTTCAGCACGATGGAGCTCGACGCCGCAAAGATCTCCCGCGTCGGATTTGCCGGCAAGGCAGCGCTCTACCTTGTGGTCCAAGTGGCCGTCGGAGTCGCGGCGGCCGGTCTTGGCGCGGCCCTGGCGCACGCGGGCTAACCCGAACGGGCGCGCGCCCTGTAGCATGGAGGTTCGAATGATCCGCGCAATCGCTTTGGTCTTCGTCGGCGGCGCTGCAGGCGCGGTGATCCGGGAATTACTGATGATGGGGGTACCCACGGCGCGGGACGGATTCGTCTGGTCGATCTTCGTGGGCAATGTCGTTGCAGCCTTTGTTCTGGGGCTCGTGAACGGCCTCAACTCCCGACATGCGATCCAGGCGGATACGAACCTCTTCCTCGGGACTGGGCTCACCGGCGGCCTGTCGACCTTTTCGAGCCTCGCCTATGCGACCTTCGTGCTGCTTTCGACGTCGGAACTGCGGGCAAGCGTCGGCGTCGTCTACGCCAGCGCCAATCTGGTCGTGGGCTTCGTCCTGGTCATGGCGGGCCTGAAGATCGGCGAGTCGCTGGGCGCCAAGAACAACCAAGCCTGAGCGACACGCAGCGTCTTTGCGCTGATTTTCGGGACGCCTGCGAAAGGTGCCTCGCTACTACGTAGATACCACAGATGCCGGAGGTTCGGCCTTGGAGTACTTCCCGAGGTAGGAACACTTGCTCCCTCGAGCGCTTGCCTTTCGGTCGAAAGAAAGACGCGGGACGAAGCGAGGCATCCAGACTTCAGAGGTCCGCCATGCATCTGACGCCGCGAGAAACCGACAAGCTGATGATCTTCATGATGTCCATGGTGGCTCAGCGTCGCAAGGACGAGGGGCTGAAGCTCAATCATCCCGAAGCCGTCTCCCTGATCGCCGCAGCCGCGCTGGACAGCGCCCGTGCCGGCAAGACGGTGGAGGAGGTGATGGACCTGGCCCGCAAGACCCTCACCCGGGCCGATGTCATGGAAGGGGTCGTCGACATGATCCCCTATGTCCAGGTCGAGGCGGTCTTCACCGACGGCAGCCGGCTGGTCACCGTCCATAACCCCATCCAGTAGTCGAGGATCGCGTCATGGCCGCAAAAACCGACACGGCGCCTGTAGGCGGGCTGATACTCGCATCCGGCGATATCGAGATCAACGCGGGCTGTCCCACGACCACGATCAAGGTCCGCAATACCGGGGACCGGCCCATCCAGGTCGGATCCCACTTCCACTTCTTCGAAGTCAATTCGGCGCTCGAATTCCCCCGGGAGGAGGCGTTCGGACGAAGGCTGAACATTCCGGCGACCACCGCGATCCGCTTCGAACCCGGGGACGAGAAGGAGGTCGTGCTGATCCCGTTCCAGGGCAGGCAGCGGGCGATCGGGTTCAACGGCCTGGTGAACGGCTGGGTCGGGAACGAGAGCTACGACGCATTTCGGCCGCGTCTCGCCGACGCGAAGGAGCGGATCGCGCGCTACGGGTTCAAGGACCAGTCCTGAGCACCGCCGACTCTCTTGCCCCCTCAAGATCAGGCAGCTGAACCATGGCGAAGATTTCCAGGCGTCAATATGCCGACCTGTACGGCCCGACCACCGGCGACAAGATCCGCCTGGGCGACACGGACCTGTATATCGAGATCGAAAAGGATCTCCGCGTCTATGGCGAGGAGGCCGTGTACGGCGGCGGCAAGACGCTGCGCGACGGCATGGGGTTCGACAATGAACTTACCAGCGCCGGCGGGGCGCCCGACCTGGTCATCACCAACGTCACCATCGTGGATGCGATCCAGGGGATCATCAAGGCCGACGTCGGCATCAAGAACGGCCTGATCTGCGGCATTGGCAAGGCGGGTAATCCATCGATCATGCCCAATGTGACGCCGTCGCTGGCGCTTGGGCCCGGCACGGACGCGATCTCCGGCGAGCATCTGATCCTGACGGCGGGCGGGATCGACGCCCATGTCCACTTCATCTCTCCACAGCAGGCGCAGGCGGCGCTCAGCAACGGCATCACCACCCTGTTCGGCGGCGGCATCGGCCCGACCGATGGCACCAACGGGACGACCATCACCCCCGGCACCTGGAACATCGAGGCGATGCTCCGCTCGTTCGACGGATGGCCGGTCAATGCGGGCGTGCTGGGCAAGGGCAATTGCTCGACGGCCGGGCCGATCGAGGAACAGCTCGTCGCCGGCGCGATGGGGCTGAAGATCCACGAGGACTGGGGATCGACCCCGGCAGCGATCCGATCCGCCTTGTCGGTGGCCGACCGGTTCGACGTGCAGGTCTGCATCCATACCGACACGCTCAACGAGGCGGGTTTCGTCGAAAACACGATCGCCGCCTTCGAGGGGCGGACGATCCACACCTACCACACCGAGGGTGCGGGCGGCGGCCACGCGCCCGACATCATTCGCGTGGCGGGGCTGCCCAATGTCCTTCCCAGTTCGACCAACCCGACCTTGCCCTACGGCGTGAACTCGCAGGCCGAATTGTTCGACATGACGATGATCTGCCACAATCTCAGCCCCAAGATCCCGACCGACGTCGCCTTTGCCGAAAGCCGCGTGCGGCCGGAGACAATCGCGGCGGAAAACGTGCTGCACGACCTTGGCGCGATCTCGATCATCTCCAGCGACAGCCAGGCCATGGGGCGGGTCGGGGAATCGTGGATGCGCGCGATCCAGACCGCCCATCTGATGAAGGCGCGGCGCGGCGCCTATCATGGCGACAAGTCGAACAACGACAATGAGCGGGTGCTCCGCTTCGTGGCCAAGGTGACGATCAACCCGGCGATCACGCAGGGCGTCAGCCAGGTCATCGGCTCCATCGAAGTCGGCAAGATGGCCGACCTGGTCCTGTGGTCCCCTGCCTTCTTCGGCGCCAAGCCCAAGATGGTGATCAAGGGCGGGTTCATTTCCTGGGCGCTGATGGGCGACCCCAACGCCTCCCTGCCGACGCCGCAGCCGGTGATGTACCGGCCGATGTTCGGGCAGATGGGGTCCGCGCTGGCGCGGACGCGCGTGACCTTCACCTCCCGCGCCGCGCTCGAGGACGGCATCGTCGACCGGTACGAGCTCAAGTCGAAGGTGGTCCCGGTCTACGCCACGCGGACGATCGGCAAGTCGAGCATGGTCCGCAACAACGCGCTGCCGGTCATCGAGGTGAATCCGGAGACGTTCGCGGTGACGGTGGACGGGGTCCACGCCACGATCGAGCCGGCGCAATCGCTTCCGCTCACGCAATTGCACTTCTTCAGCTGACGCCGCCGGCGCGGGCGAGGTTCGACACCAAGCGGAGAGAATGATGATCCTGGTGGAAAAGATACTCGGAAACGTCAGGGATCAGGGGTGGAAGGGTGCGACAGTCGAGGATCTTGTCCTCGAGCAATGGGAAGCGCCCAAGAGCCGGCTGCGCAAGGCCACGCAAAGCGGCATCGAACTCGCCATCTCGCTGCCCCGGTCGGAGCATCTGCACGACGGCGACGTGCTCCACCATGATCCCGCGACCCAGCGCATCGTGGTCGCCCGCATCCCGCTGAAGGAAGTGATGGTGATCGAGTTGGACCTGCCGCCGATCATGGCGCGGTCCGAAATGCTGCGGCTGGTGTTCGAGCTGGGCCATGCGCTCGGCAACCAGCATTGGCCCGCCGTGATCAAGGACCAGACGATCTACGTGCCGCTGTCGGTCGATCGCAAGGTCATGTCCTCCGTCATGAGGACGCACGCGTTCCAGCATGCGTCGATCCGGTTCGAGCCGGGGGAGGAGGTTGCACAGCGCCTCGATCCCAAGGAGATCCGGCTGCTGTTCGGGGGTGCCGACGCGACTCCGCACCACCACCACGGCGAAGCGAACGGGCAGGACCAGGGCGAGCGCCCCGGCCAGCTACAGGGCGTCGGCCAGTGAAGATCCAGGCGCAGCTTGTCGGCCCCGACCTCAGCCGATTGACGCGCCTGCTTCAGTTTGCGGATTCGACGCTGCCTGTCGGCGCCTTCTCTTTCTCGCAAGGGCTGGAATCGGCGGTGCAGCTACAGGTCGTCCACGATGCGGCGACCCTGAAGGATTACCTGACGCTGGTCCTTCGCCAAGCCGCGTACATGGACGGCGTCGCGCTTCTCAATGCGTGCCGGGCCGCTTCCCGGGGGGAGTATGAGCGGGTGGTCGAGGCCGATCATGCGCTCTGGATCCGCCGCGTCGGCGAAGAGCAGCAGATGATGCTGGCCCGGATGGGCAAGAAGTTCGCCGAGCTCGCCGCCACCATCGCGCCGTCGCCGATGCTGACGCGCTGGCTGGGCGACATCCGCCAAGGCGCGACGCCCGGGTGCTTTCCGGTGGCGCAGGCGATCATCCTCGACGGCCTGGGTGCGCATGAGGCCGAAGCCTTCACCGTCCACCAATATGGGCTGGCGTCGATGGTGCTGAACGCCGCGCTGCGGCTGATGCGGATCGACCATGTCACGACGCAGCGGCTGCTGTTCGATGCGCAGTCCTCCACCGACGATCATTACCGCGCGGTGCGCTCGCTCGATCTGGAGGAGATGTCCGGCTTCGCGCCCATGTTCGAGATCGTCGTCGCCCATCACACCAGGACGCACCTGCGCCTGTTCATGAATTGACCTGCCCAACCGGGAGCAACCGATGAAGAAGATCACGCGCATTGGCATCGGCGGCCCGGTCGGATCCGGCAAGACGGCAGTGATCGAAACGATCACGCCCCGCCTGATCGATCGCGGCGTGCGGCCGCTCATCATCACCAACGACGTGGTCACCACCGAAGATGCCAAGCAGGTCCGCCGGACGCTGCAGGGCATCCTGGTCGAGGAGAAGATCGTCGGCGTCGAAACCGGCGCGTGCCCGCACACGGCGGTGCGCGAGGATCCCTCGATGAACATCGCCGCGGTGGAGGAACTGGAGGGTCGCTATCCCGACAGCGACGTGGTGCTGATCGAATCCGGCGGCGATAATCTGACGCTGACGTTCAGCCCCGCGCTCGCGGATTTCTACATCTACGTCATCGATGTCGCGGCCGGGGACAAGATCCCGCGCAAGAACGGCGCCGGGGTCTGCCAGTCGGACATCCTGGTGATCAACAAGATCGATCTCGCCCCGTTCGTGGACGCCAGCCTTGCGGTGATGGACCGCGACTCCCGCCTGATGCGCGGGACCAAGCCGTTCGTCTTCACCAACTGCAAGACCGGCGAGGGGGTGGAGACGCTGATGGACATGATCATGGACATGGCGCTGTTCGACGTCAGCCCCGCCCCCTTGGCGGCGGCTGCGGCGCGGGGATAGAAGATGGCCCTGGACGAGCAACTCGCACGGATCGACGGATACCGGGAGCTCGCAGGGTTCCAGACCGAGCCTGCGCAGATGCGCGCGGCCGGGCCGGGCAAGGTCGGCGAGCTGCGACTGGGCTTCTCGCTGCGGGACGGGCGCTCGGTGCTGGACGACCTCTACCGCGTGGCGCCGCTATTGGTGCAGCAGGCGCTGTATTGGGACGAGGCGATGCCAGAGCTGCCGATCGTCTCGGTCATCTCGGTCGGCGGCGGCATCCTCCAGGGCGATCGCTACCGCATCGCCATCGACGTGGGGGAAGGCGCGTGCGCGCACGTCACCTCGCAAGGCTTCAATCGCATCCACCGGATGGATGCCAATTACGCCTCCCAATATCAGGAGGTGCGCGCCGCGGCGGGCTCCTATCTCGAATATCTGCCGAACTTCACCCTGCCCTATCGCGACTCCCGCTTCGTCAGCGAGACCGAGATCGTCGCCGACGAAACCGCGACGGTCCTCTACGCCGACATGATCATGAGCGGGCGCAAGCATCACCATGCGTCGGAACGCTTCGGCTTCGACCTGTTGTCGACGCGGGTGCGCGCCCGCCGCCCCGACGGACGGCTGATCTTCGCAGAAAAGCTGCTGGTCGAAAAAGGCAACGACACGATCGAACTGCCGGCGGTGGCGCGCGGCTATGACGCCTTTGCCAACGTGCTGTGCCTGACGCCGCCCGACACGGCGGCGCGGATCGACGAACGGATCGGCATCAACGCAGGCCCTGACCAGCCGCGCGCGATGTCGGGGGTTTCCAAGCTGCCGGGCGGTGCGGGCCTCATGTTCCGCGCGATCGGCGTGGAAAGCTACGACGTGCGTGCAGAGGTCAAGCGGTTCTGGACCGCGGTTCGCGAGGAGGCATGCGGGCGCACTCTGGCAAAAGATTTCCTGTGGCAGTGACATTCTAAAGGGAATGATCATGCGTGGTAAGAATGGTAACTTCCTGACGACCTGCCTGAAGGGGACCTCGCAAGTCTTCTTCATGGAGAATGCGATCACAGGGGCGTTGTTCTTCCTCGCGATCTTCTATGCGTCCTTCGTCTCAGGCGTATGGGCGACGTCGCTCGGGGCGATCCTTGGCGTGGTCGTCGCGACCGCCGTCGCGAATATCCTCGCGTTCGACGAAAGCTCGCGGTTGCAGGGCCTGTTCGGGTTCAACGGCATCCTGATCGGGATCGCGCTGCCAACGTTCGTCGCGACATCTCCGCAACTGTGGCTGTACATCATCGTCGGCGCAGCGCTCACCACCGTCGTGACCGCAGCCTTCGCCGCGACGCTGACCAAGAGCTGGGGCGTGCCGGGGTCGACCGGCCCCTTCGTCCTGACCGGCTGGCTGTTGATGGCCGGTTCTTACTCGTTCGGATCGCTGCGGGTCCTCAGCGAAACGCAAAAGCTGGCGTCCGATTATCTGATGGGTGCGGCGGCGTTGCCGAGGCCGATCGAACTGGTCGAGATTTTCTTCCGCAACATCGGCCAGGTCTATCTGCTGGACAGCTGGATCAGCGGCGCGATCATCCTGCTCGGCATCTTCGTCGCTTCCCGCCCCGCCGGCATCGCGGCGGTGGGCGGATCGCTCCTCGCCCTGGTGACGGCCTTCGTAATGCGCGCCGATCCGTCGCTCGTATCGCAGGGGCTGTACGGGTTCAGCCCGGTGCTGACGGCGATGGCGCTGAGCGTCGTCTTCGTCCAGCCGTCGGCGTTGGTGGTCGGGTACGCCGCGCTCGGCGTCATCGTGACGGTGTTCCTGCAGGGCGCGTTCGACCTGATCCTGGCGCCGATCGGGCTGCCGGCGTTCACCTCCGCCTATGTGCTGACGATGTACCTGTTCATCGCGCCGCGCAAATTCGCGCCTCCGCACCCGCACACGCCGCTTGCCGATCATGCCCTCGGCCGAGCGGGACATGCTCCCGCCGCGGGAGACCCCGGCTCCTCGGACAGTCTGCCGCCCATGACGAAAGCTCCTGCCTGACCCTAAATACTGAGAGGAAGCGCTGATGAGAGGAATTGAACCGGGCGATACCGCCTTTCTGCTGGCCTGCACCGCGCTTGTCCTCATGATGACGCCGGCCCTGGCGTTGTTCTACGGCGGGCTGGTTCGGGAACGGAATGTCCTGTCGGTCATGATCCAGAACTTCGTCTGCATCGGGGTGGTCGGGATCATCTGGGTGTTCGGCGGCTTCAGCATGGCGTTCGGGCCGTCCGTCGGGGGCTTCATCGGCGACATCCGCACCTATTTCGGCATGCATGACATCGGCGTGGCGGCGGACCCCACTTATGCTGCCAACGTCCCCTTCATCCTGGTGTTCGGCTATCAGATGATGTTCGCCATCATCACGCCGGCACTGATGACCGGAGCCTTTGTCGGGCGGATGCGCTTCGCTCCCTTCCTCTGGTTCGTCGCGCTGTGGACGATCTTCGTCTATCTGCCGGTCGCGCACTGGATCTGGGGCGGCGGCTTCCTGTCGGAGATGGGGGTCGTCGATTTCGCGGGCGGCATCGTGATCCACGCCTCGGCCGGGTCCTCCGCGCTGATCACCGCCCTCTACCTGGGCCGGCGCCCGACCGGGGAAAGCGGACCGGTTCCCGCCAGCCTACCCCTTGTCGCGCTCGGCGCCGGGCTATTGTGGTTCGGCTGGTTCGGCTTCAACGCTGGCGGCGCCTATGCCGCCGATGCGCTGGCCGCCTATGCCTTCACCAACACCATGCTCGCCGGGTCGATCGCGATGCTGGTGTGGATGTTCTGGGAATGGCGCCACGCCGGACGCCCGTCCTTTTCCGGAGTCCTCGTCGGTGCGGTGACGGGCCTCGCCACGATCACCCCCGCCTCGGGCTATGTGGAGCCGATGGCGGCGCTCCTCATCGGCGCGCTGGGCGCCACCGCCTGCTATTTCGCCAAGTACATCCAGACCTGGCTGAAGGTCGAGGACACGCTGGAAGTCTTCCGGGCGCATGGTATCGGCGGCATCACCGGCTCGCTCCTGATCGGCGTCCTGGCAAGTCCCGCGATCAACGCAGTCTCCGCCAGCGGCCACCAGCTCTCGGTACAGGCGCTGGCCGTCGCGATCGTCGTTATCTACGCCGTCGTCGTCACCAGCATCATCCTCTTCGTGCTCGACAAGCTCACCCGGCTCCGGGTGCCTGAGGCAGTGCAGCGCGAGGGCCTCGACGAAGAGATGTACGGCGAGCGGGCCTACAGCCTGTGGGGCATGAAGTCGGGTAGCCCCGACTGACCCGCCGCCCTTCCTTCCGGTGAGGCGATCCTTCCGCATCGCCTCACCGGCCGTGCAACGCGGGGTGGACGAGTTTTCCCATGGACCTGACGCTCCTCATCTTCTTCCTGGTCTATCTGGCCATGGCCCTGGGGTCGTTGCCGGGCTTCCGCGTGGGCCGCACCGGGGCTGCGGTCATCGGCGGCATGGCCATGATGACGGTCGGCAGCCTGACTCCGCAGCAGGCGTGGAACGCGATCGACTATTCGACCATGGGCATGTTGTTCGGCCTCATGATCGTCTCCGGCGCGTTCGAGGTGGCCGGCTGCTACGGATGGCTGGCGCAAAAGGCCGCCGGCGCGAAGGTTTCTCCACGGGCATTGCTGGCGATCCTGATCCTGGTGGGGGGCATCACGGCGGCGTTTCTGACCAACGATGTCGTCGCGGTTTCCATGTGCCCGCTGCTGATCTCGATCACCCTGGCCCGCGGCCTCAACCCCGTCCCCTTCCTGCTGGGCTTCTGCTTTGCGGCCAACACCGGTGCCGCCGGCACCATCATCGGCAGCCCCCAGAACATCATCGCCGCACAGAAGCTGCACCTGTCCTTTGCCGGCGTTTCCGAGATCACCGCCATCCCGGCGCTGCTGTCGCTGCCGGTGATCTGGATCGTCATTTCGATGCTGTACCGCGATCGCTGGATAGCCTCGGCGCCCGCGTCGGGAAAGGCGGTGAACGCCGGGGACGAGCCCCCATCCTTCTCTCTGGTCGAGACGATCAAGGCGACGGTGACTGCCCTAGTCGTCATCATCGCGTTCATCTTCAGCGACTGGCCGCGCGAAATCATTGCGCTGACCGCCGCGGGCTTTCTCCTGATCAGCAGGAAGGTCTCGTCGAAGTCGGTCCTCCAGCAAGTCGACGGAGAACTCATCCTCCTCGTCATGGGCCTGTTCGTGGTCAACGCCGGCCTCTCGGCGACCGGGCTGCCGCAGAAGATGCTGACCGATTTCGCTGCAAGCGGCATCGACATCAACAGCCCGCCCGTCCTGTTCCTGACGAGCAGCATTCTGAGCGACGTGGTCGGCAACAATCCGGCCGTCATGATGCTGGTCCCCTATCTCCAGGCGCACACCAACGCGGATTACCTGGGCGCGGCGCTTTCGCTCGGCACGCATTTCTCCAGCAACCTGGTGGTGTTCGGGAGCCTTGCGGGGATCTTCATCGTCGAGCAGGCAGGGGATCGCGGGCTGCACATCTCGTCCGCCGAGTTTTCGAAAGCCGGCGTGATCGTGACCTTCCTGACCATGATCATCGCCGCGATCTGGCTTGTGATCTGACCGCGGAGGCGGACGCTAGCGGGTCGTGAGGCTTGCCGCCGGGGCGCCGCGCCGCCTCGATCGAATCCAGCATCCTGGAGAGGATCCCCACCGATCGCCCGACGATGTCGTCGGGCTCAGGAGTTACGCCCGGCATGGTGTCCACCCTGGCCCCGCCGGTGGGGTTGTCGGCGACCTCCTTGCCCGCCACCTTGCGAAGGCGTCGGCTCAGCGCAAGCAATCGCGCGGCATCCGCTTCGGTCGGCCGGGCCTCGCGGAAGCGGCGCTCCAGCCGATGCCCTGCAGAAGCCATCAGATATGCCGTGCGCAGGGTGTCGCGTCCCGCGGTCCCCATCGCCCCGACCGCCCAGTTGCTTCGCATCGGCCCGATCGCCGTCAGCACCCCGCCCAGCGCACGATCCGTCGCCGCGGCCCGCTGCGCCAACGCGCGCGCATCCTCGATCCCCCGTCCCTCCGCGATCGCCTGCAACAAGTCGCCCAGCGAGGACAAAAGGCCGTCCATCGCCTTCATCACCTGCTGGTGGATGCTGATCGGAAACAGCAGCAGCGCGGCGAGCATGCCGGAGCCCACGCCGATCGCGGTTTCCTCCAGGCGGAGGACCAGCAGTTCGGGGGTGAAGATGCCGATCAGCCCATAGATCAATGACAGCGAGATGGTGAGGAACAGGCTCATCGCGATGTAGGAAACCCGCGCGATGAAGAAGGTCATGAAGACGGAAAACGCCAGCGAGACGCCGAGCCACACAAGATGGTCGTGCGTCAGCGTGGCAAGGGTGATGCCGATCACGATGCCGAGGGCGGTGCCCCAGGCGCGATCCAGCCCCCGCACCGCGACTGCCTGTCCCGACTGCGCGTTGTTGAAGATCATGAACGCGCTGATGACCGCCCAGAACCACCGTTGGGTGGAGATCGCCTCACCAAGGCTCGCGGCGATGGCGCAGGCCAGCGTCACCTGAAGGGACTGGCGCAGCATCCGGTCCTGCAACCACTCCCCCCGCTTTGGGAAAAATGGCGCGGCCTGGGCAGGCGACGCGCCCGCGGCCGCTGAGGGGAAATTGACGGGCAGCGCCGTCACGGCCGTCTCCAGCGCCTCTTCCGCGTCCCGAAGATCCTGGACTGCGCGCTCGATACGGTCCGTGGCAGGTTGCCCCGCGGCGTCACCGTGCGGGCCGGTAAGCGCGAGCAGGGTCTCGGCGGCGAGCTGCAGGTCGAGCAGCTTGAGGGCGACCCCCGTTTCGCCCGCATCCTGGCCGGGAGCGTCGAGGGGCAGCGCCGCCTCGCACGTCCGGATATCGGCGGTGAGGGCACCCCCGGCCAGGCGCAGATCCTCGTGGCGGCGGCGCTTCTCCCGCTCCGTCATGCCCTCCTCCAGGGGCGCGACGCCGACGATGCTGCGCAGTTTTCCGGAGACGGAGAGGACTGTGCTCACCAGACGCCTGAAATCCCGCTCCGGCCGGCTGGGGGTCAGCATGTTCTGCACGACGTGAACGACGATGCCGGAGACGATCAACGCCGCTGCCACCGTCCTCAGGTCGCGTTCGTCTTCCTTCAGGTACGCGGCGACGACCGCACACATCACCGTGAACATGCCGACGGCGCGCCACCGCACCCCGAAGCGCGCAACATAGGTCGCGATGAAAACGATGATCACCAGCGCGACGTTGATCTGGTGGAGCGATCCGTGAACGGCAGAGATGAGCGCGACCGCCGCAAAGGCGGCGGTGCCGGCATAGAGGCGAGTGACGGCCTGGCCGGACGCCGTACGGTCGTGGATCTGCAGCGAGCCCTGCATGGTCGCGATCAGCGCGAGGACAAAGGCCGGGCGGGGCAGGGGATACCAATGCCCGATGAGCATCAGGATGCCGCAGACCCCCGCCATCGCGGCGACAATGCAGCCGGACAGGCGCAGGGCCGAAAGCGCCGGATCCGCAGCCAGGACGGCAAGCCTGATCCGGTCGAAGCGGGTCAAGGTCGCCGGCGTCATCGCGTCCGAGCACAGCGAGGAACGCCGGCGCCACGCGGGCGATCGTCCCCTGGCAGCCGAAGGGCGGCGGGATCGAGACCGTCCGGCCGACAGGCAAGAACGTGGACGTGCTCTGGCATAGCCACCTCTGCCCCAGGAATAGCCGGGAAAAGGATTCGTCCCATTCGTAAATGGCGAAGTCGGCTAGGGCAGTCCCGCAGGCGCCGGTCTGGCGCCTGCGGGATCATCGACGTTGGTTGCGCCGTGCGGCGGTCTCAGACGTCCAGGTTGGCGACGCTCAGCGCGTTTTCCTGGATGAACTCGCGGCGCGGCTCGACCACGTCGCCCATCAGGCGGGTGAAGATCTCGTCGGCCACGTCCGCCTGCTCGATCGCGACGCGCAGCATCGAGCGGTTCTGCGGGTCGAGCGTGGTCTCCCACAGCTGTTCCGCGTTCATCTCGCCGAGGCCCTTGTAGCGCTGGATCGACAGACCCTTGCGCCCGGAGGCCAGGATCGCGTCGAGCAGCTGGCTCGGCCGGGCGATCAGCACCTCGCCCTTGCCGGCGACCGGTGCGGCCTCGCTCTCTTCCAGGTCGGCGATCGGGTCGCTCGCGTCCGTCTGCTGCACGCCGCGCGCCGGCACCAGCTTGGCGGTCGCGGCATAGCTCTCCGCTTCCTCGGCCGTCAGCGTGTGGAGCTTGCGCCCCTCGGTGGAGGTCAGGAACGCGGCCTCGATCACATGATGGTCGGTGACCCCGCGCCATACGCGGCGGAAGTGCAGGCCGCCGTCTTCGGAGATGCTGGCGCTCCAGCGCGCATCGCCGTCCGTGCTGTCGAGGCGGCGGACCGCGTCGGCAAGGCGTTCTTCCCGCTGCGGACGCGTCACCTCGGGATCGAGGGCACCGGCAAGCGCCAGCACTTCGACGATCTCGGGCAGATAGCGCCGCGGCACATAGCGCATCAGCGTGCGCATGCGGCGGGCATGATCGACCAGCGTCTTCAGGTCACTGCCGCTGCGCGCACCTACCGGCGTCTCCAGCACCTGCGCCGCGATGCCCGCGTCGACCAGATAGGTGTCGAGCGCGGCGTCGTCCTTCAGATACACCTCGGACCGGCCCTTGGTGGCCTTATAGAGCGGCGGCTGCGCGATATAGAGATGCCCGCCCTCGATGATCTGCGGCATCTGACGATAGAAGAAGGTCAGCAACAGCGTCCGGATATGGGCGCCGTCGACGTCCGCGTCCGTCATGATGACGACCTTGTGGTAGCGGAGCTTCTCCAGGTTGAAGTCGTCGCGGCCGATGCCGGTGCCCATCGCCTGGATCAGCGTGCCGATCTCGCGGCTGCCGAGCATCCGGTCAAAGCGCGCGCGCTCCACGTTTAGGATCTTGCCGCGCAGCGGCAGGATCGCCTGGAAGTGGCGGTTGCGGCCCTGCTTGGCAGAGCCGCCGGCGGAGTCACCCTCCACCAGGAACAGTTCCGACTTGGCGGGATCGCGCTCCTGGCAGTCGGCAAGCTTGCCCGGCAGCGACGCGATGTCCATCACGCCCTTGCGGCGGGTGAGTTCGCGCGCCTTCTTGGCAGCTTCGCGTGCAGCGGCGGCGTCGATTACCTTCTGGATGATCTGGCGCGCGACCTGGGGATTTTCCTCCAGCCATTCGGCCAGCTTGTCGGCCATCAGGCTTTCGAGCGGCTGGCGGACTTCCGAGGAAACCAGCTTGTCCTTGGTCTGCGAGCTGAACTTCGGGTCGGGCAGCTTGACCGAGACGATCGCGGTCAGGCCCTCGCGCATGTCGTCGCCGGTGAGCGTCACCTTCTCGCGCTTCAGGGCCCCCGACTTGTCGGCATAATTGTTGAGCGTGCGCGTCAACGCCGCACGGAACGCCGCCAGGTGGGTGCCGCCATCCCGCTGCGGGATGTTGTTGGTGAAGCACAGCACGTTTTCATAATAGCTGTCGTTCCACTCCAGCGCGACGTCGATGCCGACATCGTCGCGGTGCCCCGTGATCGCGATCGGATCCGGCATCAGCGGCTGCTTGTTGCGGTCGAGCCACTTCACGAACGCCGCGATGCCGCCCTCGTAGAACAGCTCCACCTCGCGCGGCTCCTCGCGCCGGGCGTCGACCAGCACCAGCCGCACGCCCGAGTTGAGGAACGCGAGCTCGCGAAAGCGATGCTCCAGCTTGTCGAAATCAAACTCGGTGTGGTTCTTGAACGTGCCGCCGTCGCCCGGGACCTTCTCGGTCGAGGGCAGGAACGTCACGCGCGTGCCGCGCTTCCCGTTCGACGGGCCGACGACCTTCAGCGGCGCCACTGCATCGCCCAGGCGGAAGCGCATGTAATGCTCCTCGCCATCGCGCCAGATGGTGAGGTCGAGATATTCGGACAGCGCGTTCACCACCGACACGCCCACGCCGTGCAGGCCGCCGGACACCTTGTAGGCATTGTCGTCGGAGGTGTTCTCGAACTTACCGCCGGCATGCAGCTGGGTCATGATGACCTCGGCCGCAGACACGCCCTCTTCGGCGTGGATGCCGGTCGGAATGCCGCGGCCATTGTCCTCGACCGAAACCGAGCCGTCCGCGTTCAGCGTGATGAGTACCCGGTCGCAGTGGCCGGCAAGCGCCTCGTCGATCGCATTGTCGCTCACCTCGAACACCATGTGGTGGAGGCCGGAGCCGTCGTCGGTGTCGCCGATGTACATGCCAGGACGCTTGCGGACCGCGTCCAGCCCCTTCAGGACCTTGATCGAATCCGCGCCATAATCGTTCGTATTGGGGTTCGTCGCCATACCGAGGATATAGGGATTCGACCCGACAAACGGAAGCAAAATGCGGGTTTCGGGCGCCCTATGCGGCCTTGCTGAGCCAGAATGCGGCCAAAAATCCCGCCACGGCGATCAACCCCGTAAATTCATGCGTGTTCTCGGTCGCTTCCGGGATCATCGTGTCCACCAGCATCGCCAGGATCCCGCCCGCGGCCACGGCAGTGATCAGCGCCACCACGTCCGGGCTTGCGCCCGCCAGCATCAGGTTGCCCAGCAATGCGGCCAGCCCGCTCGCCAGTGCGATCCCGCTCCACACGCCAAAGACATAGGTGGCAGAGCGCCCCGCCTTCTTCATGCCGGCAGCGGACGACAGGCCTTCCGGAATGTTCGAGAGGAAGACCGCGGCAAGCACCGCGGTACCCACGCCACCGCCGCCGATCAGGCTGATGCCGATCACGATCGATTCGGGTATGCCGTCCAGCAGCGCGCCCAGCGCGATCGCCAGCCCGCCGCCCTCGCTGGCATGCGTCTGTGCCCGGTCTTCGTTGAAACCGGAACGCTTGCGATGTCGAGCGCCGCGGCGCGACAGCCAGACATTGCCGAGCGTGTAGAGTGCGGCACCGCCGACGAAGCCGGCCGCCGTCGAATCGAGCCCGCCACGCGCGAACGCATCGTCCATCAGGTCGAACGCGACGGCGGAGATGAGTACGCCCGCACCGATCGCCATCACGGCCGCGACCAGCCGCTGCGGCAGCGGCGCGATCCAGGCGATGGCCGCGCCGATCAACAGCGCGGAACCGCCGAGCAGGCCCCAAAGGCCCGCTTCCAGCCAACCTGGCATCAGCGGGGCACGGTGTTCGGGATGTTCAGGCAAAGCCCCATGCGCCGTTCAACGCGCACGGGGTCGATCTGTGCCTTGGGTTAAAAGAAGCTGGCGCTTAGCGCGCCATGCCCTGGCCGCCGCTGCTCGGGCGGCCGCCACGGCCGCCACGACGCGGGCCGCCCGCGCGCGCGCCTGCCGGACGCTCGCCGGCCGGCTTGCCCGCGCCGCCGCCCCGCGAGGGGTTGCCGACCGGACCGCCACGGCCCGAGCCCGCGGGCTTGGCACTGTGGGTGGCACGCGGACGCGGCAACTGGCGATCCCCCGGAGCACGCTCGGGCCGATCGGGCGCATGCGGGGCGCGCGTCGCCTTGATGTTCGCCGCCTCGGCCAGGAAGTTCTCGGGCAGCGGCACGACATCGATCTTCTGACGGGTCAGCTTCTCGATCTGGCGCAGGTAGGAACGCTCGTCCTCCGCGCAGAATGCGAAGGCGATGCCATCGGCACCGGCACGCGCGGTGCGGCCGATCCGGTGGACATATTGCTCGGCGACGTTGGGCAGTTCGAAGTTCACGACATGGCTCACGCCCGACACGTCGATGCCGCGTGCGGCGATGTCGGTCGCGACCAGGATCGGCACCTTGCCCGAACGGAACTCGCCCAGCGCGCGCTCACGCTGCGGCTGCGACTTATTGCCGTGGATCGCGTTGGAGGCGATGCCATTGGCCGCCAGCAGCTTCACGACGCGGTCGGCGCCATGCTTGGTGCGGGTGAACACCAGCGCGCGATCGACCTTGGTGTTGCGGAAGAACATCGTCAGCAGCGCCTGCTTTTCCTGCTGCTGCACGAACGTGACATACTGCTCGACGCGCTCGGCCGTGGAGGAGACGGGCGCCACCTTCACTTCGGCCGGGTTGGTCAGATACTTGTCGGCGAGGTCGCGGATGTCCTTGGGCATGGTGGCCGAGAAGAACAGCGTCTGGCGATCCTTGGGGACCATCGACACGATGCGGCGCAGCGCGTGGATGAAGCCCAGGTCGAGCATCTGGTCGGCTTCGTCGAGCACCAGGATCTCGAGCTCGTTGAGCGCCAGGCAGCGCTGGTCGATCAGGTCGAGCAGACGGCCCGGGGTTGCCACCAGGATGTCGACGCCGGCGGCGACGTCACGGATGTTGCGGCTGACGGGCGTGCCGCCGAACACGGTCGCGACATTCAGCTTGGTGTACTTGGCATAGGTGCGCGCATTGTCGGCGATCTGGCTGACCAGCTCACGCGTCGGTGCGAGCACCAGCATGCGGCAGCGCATCGGCTTGCGGCGGACGTTTGCCTTCACCAGCAGGTCGAGCGAGGGGAGCACGAAGGCGGCCGTCTTGCCGGTGCCGGTCTGGGCGATGCCGAGCAGGTCGCGCTGTTCCAGCACGAGCGGGATCGCGTCGCGCTGAATCGGGGTGGGATCGGTATAGTTCTTTTCGGCAAGCGCATCGAGAAGCGGCTTGGAAAGACCAAGGGACTGGAAGGACATGGAAAGCCTGTAGGTAGCCGGCGCATGCGCCCAAACGGACACACGGGGGGCGGGGCAAAAATGCGACCCGCGTGACTTGGGAAGCCGGTGAGCGCGACGCGAGCCTCGGCCGCAAGGCCGGATCACGCTGCTTGGTTAAGCGTCGCTGCAATGCCGCAAATGCGCGCAAACCCCGCAAAAGTCAAGGTTAGGCATCGAGCACCCGTCCATCCGCGACATGGAAGCGAGTCGCGTCAGCCCCGATCGCGTCGAACAATCCGGGTTCGGTGCCGGTCAGCCACACCTGGCCACCGCCTGCCAGCCGCTCGAACAGCGCTGCTCTCCGGCCCGGATCGAGGTGTGCGGCCACCTCGTCCAGGAGCAGCAGCGGCGGCCGCCCAGCGCGTTCCGCCACCAGTGCAGCATGGCCGAGCACGAGCCCCAACAGCAGCGCCTTCTGCTCGCCGGTCGAGCACAGGTGCGCCGCCTGCTGCTTTTCCAGATGCGTCACGGCCAGGTCCGACCGATGCGGTCCGGCAAGTGCACGCCCGGCGGCGGCATCACGCCCGCGGCCCCCGGCCAGTTCCGCCCGCAGCCGATCGGCATCACCGCCCCACCCCTCGACCTTCAGCCCGGCGCGCGGGAACTCGCTCTCGGGGCTGGCAGCGATTCGCTCGCGGAGCGCCGCCACAGTCGCGCGGCGAGCGGCATCGATCGCGGCGCCGTGCTCGGCCATCCGCACCTCGAGCGCCGCCAGCCAGTCCGGGTCGGCCGGGCGCTCGTCGGTGAGCAGGCGGTTGCGCTCGCGCATCGCCGCCTCATAGCGGCTGGCGTGGCGGGCATGGCCCGGTACCAACGCTAGTGCGAGCCGGTCGAGGAATCGCCGCCGCTCGCCGGCGGGTTCGACGAACAGCCGGTCCATCGCGGGCGTAAGCCACAACACCGTCAGCCACTCGGCAAGCGCATTGGCGGCACTTGCCGCGCCGTTGATGCGCACAAGCCGCCGTTCCGGCGCGTCGGGACGGGTGCCGGTCGCGAGCGCGCTGCCGTCCGCGAGGGCCGCCGCCACCCCGAAACCGCCACTGCCGCCCTGCCGCGCCATATCCGACAGCGGTGCCCGCCGCAGGCCACGGCCGGGCGCAAGCAGCGACACCGCCTCCAGCACGTTGGTCTTGCCCGCCCCATTGTCGCCGGACAGCACGACGAAGCCGGGTCCGGGCGCCAGCACCGCGTCGGCATGGTTGCGGAAATCGGTAAGGGACAGGCGCACGAGCATCGGTGCCGCCGCTGTAGCGCATGCCGCGCCCCAGTGCGACGCAACCTTCCGGCTCGCGGAGAATTGCCTCAAGCGAAACGACAGAGGGGATGATGATGCGGAGAATGTGGATCGTCGCGGCGGCCCTCGCCGTCAGCGCCTGCGGCGCCCAGACGCCGCAGGAACAACAGGCCGCGCAATTGCGCGAGGTGGCCGACGCCCAGGCCGACGCGATCGAGGCCGAGGCGGGCAACATCGTCGCGGGCATGCAGGCCGAAGCCGAGCAGTTGCGCCAGCAGGCCGGTCAGGACGGCGGCTATGAAGCGCAGCGGCTTCAGGTCCGCGCGGAAGCGCAGGAGCGAGAGGCCAAGCTGGTCAAGAAACAGGCAGAGGCCAAGGCCCGCGCGATTCGCGACGCGGGCAAGGCCCGCGCCAGCGCCCTCCTCGCCAGCTAGCCGAAGCCGCCCCCGCAACGGAGGCGCCGATGCCGGAGGATTGCTCCTCCGGCGCGGCAGTCACACGCGCATCGGCATCAGGACGTAGAGCGCGGGCGACTTGTCGTTTTCGCGAATCAGCGTCGGCGCCGCCGCATCGGCCAGGTGCACCTCGCACAGGTCACCCTCGATCTGGCCGAGGATGTCGAGCAGGTAGCGGCTGTTGAAGCCGATCTCGAACGGCTGAGAGCTGTAATCGCCGGGCACTTCCTCGGCCGCAGCCCCATTCTCGGGGCTGGTGACCGAAAGCGTGATCTTGTCCCGGTCGAGCGCCATCTTGACCGCACGGGTCTTTTCCGTGGCGATGGTCGACACGCGGTCGACGCCCTCCATGAAGCTCTTGGGATCGAGCTTGAGGAGCTTGTCGTTCGCAGTCGGGATGACGCGCGAATAATCCGGGAAGGTGCCGTCGATCAGCTTGGACGTCAGGATCGCCTGGCCCAGGTCGAACCGGATCTTGGAACCCGAGAGCGACACGCCGACCGAACCATCGACTTCGTCCAGCAGCTTGCGCAGCTCGGCCACGCACTTCCGCGGGACGATCACGTCGGGCATCTTTTCCGCGCCCTCGGGACGCGGCAGCGTGACGCGCGCCAGCCGGTGGCCGTCCGTCGCCGCCGCCTTCAGCACCGGCTCTCCGTTGGCATCCTCGGATACATGCAGGAAAATGCCGTTGAGATAGTAGCGCGTCTCTTCGGTCGAGATCGCAAAGCGCGTCTTGTCGATGATCTGCTTGAGCATCTCCGCCGGCAACTCGAACTGAGTCGGCAGCTCGCCCTCGGCGATCACCGGGAAATCGTCGCGCGGCAGCGTCGCAAGGTTGAAGCGGGCACGGCCCGCGACCACCGTCAGCCGGCCTTCTGCCGCCGACAGCTGCACCTGTGCGCCCTCCGGCAGCTTGCGCGCGATGTCGAACAGCGTGTGCGCCGACACCGTGATCGCGCCCGGCTGGTCGACCGCGGCTGCAACCGTCTCGTCGATCTGGAGATCGAGGTCGGTCGCCATCAGGCGGATAGTGCCGCCTTCCGCCGCTTCGATCAGCACGTTCGACAGGATTGGAATCGTGTTCCGCCGTTCGACGACGGACTGGACGTGGCTCAGGCCCTTCAACAGGGTCGCGCGTTCGATCGTCGCCTTCATCTTTTCAAAAACCCCCGGGCGCCCGCCCTCGTCCTGGCCACCCGAACGGGTGGGATTGGTCTATCCCGCCACCTCTAGCGCGCAAAAAAGGGCCGGAGCAAGCTGCTCCGGCCCTCCTTGTTCCGATTGCGACGCGATCACCGGGCGCGACGGGCATCCCGGGGAGGCTGCAAGCGGAAAGCCGCTTAGAAGCGCATGCCCACGCCGACCAGCACCTGGTGGCGGTCGGTGTCGACGTCGAAGCGGTCCGTGGTCGTGCCGTCGCCAAAGCGGAAGTCCGCCTTCGAGTAGTTCGAATAGCGGTATTCGAGCTTGGCGTAGGTGTTCTCGCTGATCGCCTGCTCAACACCGGCGCCGACGCGGAAGCCGTCGAGCTCATAGTTGCGCTTCAGGTCGACGGCGCCGTTCACGCCCGTCACGTTCAGCTTGGCGTTGGTGTAGCCGGCCTTGGCATAGACCAGGGTCTGCGGGGTCGCGAGCACACCGGCGCGGACGCCGACATAGATGTCACGGCCCGGGGCCACGCGGCCATAGCCGAAGTAGTTCGGATCCGTACGGTTCGGGTTCACCTTACCGGTCGAGTCGGTCAGTTCCGCCTCGACACCCAGGACTGCACCGGAAACCGCGAAGTCGTAGCCGACGTCAACACCGTACAGGAAGCCGTCAACCGTCTGGTTATCCCCGTCGATATCCGAATCCTCGCTGCTGCCCGGACGCACGGCGTCGTACCCGGCGACGACGCCGACACGAGGACCAGTGAAGTTCGGGTTGTCCTGCGCCATGGCCGGCGCGGCAAATGCGGAAGAAGCGGCCAACAGGCCCAGAGCAACATAACGCATAACAACAAACTCCCATTTACTTGCCCGAGTTACGCCGGGCACGGCGCTCAAATAGGTGGCCGGCGGCGATGTTTCATGAACCTCACATAAACGGCGTTTTCTGTTGCATTCACGCAACAGGGGCTTGAAAACAGGGCGATGGTGAACAAGGCACGGCAGGGGCGCGACTTCATCGCGCGGCACGGTGAGACCGTCTACAATGTCGCGCACCGGATGCAGGGGAACCACCCGCACACCCCGCTGACCCGGGCAGGCTTTGCCCAGGCAGATGCGATGGGAATCGCGCTGCGAGAGCTATTGGGTCCGAAGCCGGCGCTGACGCTGTGGGCGTCCACCAGCGGCCGTGCTTTGCAAACTCTTGCGATCATCGCGGAGCATCTGGAACTCGACTGGCACGCGGCGCGAACCGACGCGCGGCTGGTCGAAATCAACATGGGCGACTGGACCGGACGCTATTATCGGGACGTCGCACAAGAGGCACCCGACTTCATGGACTATGAATATCGCCTCTACCGCCGCCCGCCACCGGGCGGGGAGTGGTATGACGCCATCGCCACCCGCGTCTCCGGATGGCTGGCAGATACGGATGCGGATCCCGGCGACCGGCTGGTGATCACCCACGGCATGTCCAGCCGCGTCCTTCGGGGCGTGATGACGGGCCAGGACGTGCTGCCGCAATTCGGCGCGCCGTTCGCGCCCGATCTTCCGCAGGGCTCGATCGTCCGGATCGACCACGGGGTCGAGACGGTGGTGCATCGGGGCAGCGGCGACATCTCGCACTCGGCACCGGCGTGATCGCAATCCTGCTGGCCGCAGCGGCACTCGTCCAGGCGACGGCGCCCGCTGCTGCCCCCCCGAACCGCCGCACCATCGGCATCTTCGAACGCTGGGGCGCCTTTGCCGACGCCGCGCCGCGGCGCTGCTATGCGATCTCCAAGCCGATTTCGCGCCGGACCGCGCTCTACCCTTTTGCGAGCGTCGCGACCTGGCCGGGCGCGCACGTCCGCAACCAGCTCCACCTGCGGCTCAGCCGCCGGCGGGCGCCGTCCGCACTGGTGGCGCTATCAATCGGCGACCGCCGCTTTCCCTTGCGCGCCGGCGACATGGATGCCTGGGCGCCCGATGCCGCCGCCGACGCTGCGATCGTTGCGGCAATGCGGGGCGGTCGCAGCATGAGCGTGGAGAGCGTGGCACAGGGCGGCAGGCCCTTCGTCGACGTCTATGCGCTGAAGGGCGCGGCGACCGCGATCGACGCGGCGGCGCTGGCCTGCCTCAAGGGCTAAGCGACAGCGGCGGGCGGGAAATGCGGCGGGCATGGAATTTGCCCGCGAAATCGACTATATGCGCGCCCATGCTGACAGTGTCGACGCCGCCGATGCCCATTCCCGGGCACATCGATCCCGTGCCCGTGCCCCGCACGACGGCCAAGGCACCGCGCCCGGATGGCCGAGTCGACCTGGTCGGTTTGCCCAAGCCCGCGATCCGCGAGGCGCTGGAGGCCGCAGGTCTCGAGCCTCGCCAGGCGAAGCTCCGCGCCAAGCAGCTTTGGCACTGGATCTACAATCGCGGCGCGACCGAATTCACCCAGATGACGGACATCGCCAAGGCCCAGCACCCGTGGCTGGCCGAGCGATTCGTCGTGGGCCGCCCGGATGTGGTCGAGGCGCAGGTCTCGTCGGACGGCACCCGCAAGTGGCTGCTGCGATCTCCCGACGCGCAGGATTACGAGATGGTGTTCATCCCGGACGCCGACCGCGGTACGCTGTGCGTCTCCAGCCAGGTCGGCTGCACGCTCAACTGCACCTTCTGCCACACCGGCACGATGCGGCTGGTGCGCAACCTCACCGCGGGCGAGATCGTCGGCCAGGTCATGCTGGCGCGCGATGCGCTCGGCGAATGGCCGTCCAGCCCCGAGGGGCGCATGCTCACCAACATCGTGATGATGGGCATGGGCGAGCCGCTTTATAATTTCGACGAGGTGAAGACCGGCCTCCAGATCGTTATGGACGGTGACGGCCTGGCCCTGTCGAAGCGGCGCATCACCCTCTCAACCTCGGGCGTGGTGCCGATGATGGCGCGCGCGGGCGAGGAGATCGGCGTCAACCTTGCCGTGTCGCTCCATGCGGTCACCAAGGAAGTGCGCGACGAGATCGTGCCGCTCAACCGCAAGTACGGCATCGAAGAGCTGCTGCAGGCCTGCGCCGATTATCCCGGCGCCAACAATGCGCGCCGCATCACGTTCGAATATGTGATGCTGAAGGACAAGAACGACAGCGACGCCGACGCGCACGAGCTCGTTCGTCTGCTGCGCAAGTACAAGCTGCCGGCCAAGGTCAATCTGATCCCCTTCAATCCGTGGCCGGGTGCGGCCTATGAATGCTCGACGCCGGCGCGGGTAAACGCGTTTTCGGACATCGTGTTCGAGGCCGGCATCTCCGCCCCGGTACGGCGCCCGCGCGGCCGCGACATCGACGCGGCCTGCGGACAGCTGAAGACCGCAGCCGAGAAGAAGAGCCGCGCGCAACTCGATCGCGAGGCCGAGGAGAAGCTGGCGGCGCTCGGCTGATCGCGTCGTGGACTGGGGGGTCATCGCGCTCGCAGCCGGTGCCGGCTGCGCCGGCGGCGCGATGAATGCCCTGGCCGGCGGCGGCGCTTTCGCCACCATGCCCGCACTCGTCGGGATCGGATTGCCCGCCACCATCGCCAACGCGACCAGCAATGTCGCGATGCAGCCTGCCGCCATGGCAAGCGCCTGGACCTATCGCCGCGGCCTGGGGCCGCTCGGCGGGGTTTCGCTCCGCCTCCTCAACAGCGTCAATTTCGCAGCGGCCCTGATCGGCAGCTACCTGCTGGTGGTGACCGCGCCTGCCGCGTTCGACGTGATCGTACCCTGGCTGCTGCTGTGCGCCTTCTCGGCCATCGCCGCGGGCCAGCGGGGCGCCGCCTGGCTGCAGTCGCACACCACCATCGGCCCGCGCACGCTCGTGGCGGCGCAGCTCCTCCTCGGCATCTATGGCGGCTATTTCGGCGGCGGCATCGGCATGATGGTGACCGCCGTCTTCGGCCTGTTGGTGGGAGCGGATCCCAAGCGGATGGCGGCACCGCGCACCCTGATCCTGGCGACCGCGAACCTGGCCGCAGCGGCCGTCTTCATCACCTTCGGCATGGTCGCCTGGGCGGCCTGCGTCCCGATGCTGCTCGGCGGGATCGTCGGCGGCTCGGCCGGTGCCTGGCTCGGCGACCGCCTCTCGCCCCGCACCATCCGGCTGTGGACACTCGGCGTGACCGCAGTCACCACCGCCGCCTTCTTCTGGCGCGCCTACGGCTGACCCGGCCGTCCGCGGGTGGCCCGCTCGATCGCGGGACGATCGAACGCATGTTCGGCATATTGGCCGCCCCGCTCGATCCAGTGCAGAAACAGGTGCGCCGACCAGCTGTTGGGATTGGGCTCCAGGCGCCCGTGCAAGCGATGCGTCCCCTGGTAGAGAACGGCATCGCCGGGCGCCATTTCGACGGATCCGTATGCCTGACTGCCGAAGTCCTCGGTGACGTTGCCGTTTGGCCCGTCCCCGGCATCGGTGGCGACGGACAGCGCCCAGGGCTTATCCTCGGCATAGGCAATCGTCAGGGAGAGGCTGTGCTCGCACGAGGGGCGGTCATAATGGACCCGGCAGATGTCGCCGCGCTGATACGCCCGAAAATAGGCATAGGTCGGCAGCAGGTCGCGCCCGGTCGCCGCCGACATGCGCGGGGTGAGACCCCACAGGAAGGTCAGCATCGGCGCATATTGATATGCGTAGAGCTCGATGGCGCGCCCGCGGAGCAGCGGCCCTTCGGCGACGAACGACTGCAACGGCCTGCCCGCCGCCTCCAGATCGCCCCGCATCTGCATGTAAAAGGCGTCGAGCACCTCGCGCGGAAACAGTGCGCGCAGAGGCACATAGCCGTCGCGCCAATATCGTTCCGTCTCGCTGGCTTGATCGTGTTCGCTCATCCCTGCCCGATAGGAGGTGCCGCCCGGCAGCGCGAGCGACTTCTAGCCAGGCCGCCGCATCTGGAAGAGCGAATCCTCGGCGATCTCGAAATAATCCGCCGGGCCGCCGCCGCGCACGATCGGCCGTGCGCGTGCGGTTTGATAGATACCGTCCTCCAGCAACGCCGTGTCGATGTGGATGCCGACCGCCTCGCCCAGCACCAGCCATTGGTCGAGCGCCCGGCCCTCCTTGGTCTCCAAGCGAACGATCTGGGTGACCTTGCATTCGAACTGGACCGGACTGCCCGCGACTCGCGGCGGCGCCACCAGGCGGGAGGGCAGCGCCTCCAGCCCCGCCAGCGTGAACTCGTCCGCATCCGTCACCGCCGAACTCAGGTTCATCGCCTCCGCCTGCGCACGCGTCGCCAGGTTCCAGACGAACTCACCGCTCGCCTCGGCATTGGCGAGGCTGTCCTTGCGCCCCTGCGAGGCGAATCCGATCAGCGGCGGCTTGTAATTGAACGCGTTGAAGAAGCTGTATGGCGCGAGGTTGCGGCGGCCATCGGCTCCCAGCGTGCTGATCCAGCCGATCGGACGCGGCGCGACGATTGCGTTGAACGGGTCGTGCGGCAAGCCGTGCCCGGAGGCGGGCTCGTAGAAGTGGAAGTCGGTCATGCGCGCTCCTAACGCGCGGAACGGCCTGGGGGCTACCCGACGCCGGCCACACCCTCTATCGTCGCCCCGTGAGCCGCCAGCCGCCCCGCGCCGTCTATCGTCACCGCCCGCTCACGCGGCTGTGGCACTGGGTCAATGCGGTGGCGATCTTCGTGATGATCGGCAGCGGCCTGATGATCCTGAACGCGCATCCGCAGCTCTATTGGGGCGAATATGGCGCGAACTTTGACAAGGCGTGGATCCGCTTCGACCGGTTTCCCGGCTGGATCACCATCCCCTCCACCTACAATCTTGCGCTCGCGCGCCGCTGGCACCTGTTCTTCGCGCTGGTGCTGGCGTTTGGATTGCTGGTCTTCCTGATCGGGAGCGTGCTCAACCGCCACATCGCCCGCGACCTTGCCATCCGCCGCGGGGAATGGTCGCGGCGGCACCTGCGGGCCGACTTCCGCGCCCACCTCGCCTTCCGGTTCCACGATCCGGAATCGCCGCGCGACTACAACAGCTTCCAGAAGCTCAGCTACATCGCGATCCTGTTCGTGGCGCTCCCGGTCGTGATCCTGAGCGGCCTGACCCTGTCGCCGGGGATGAACGCGGCATGGCCGTGGCTGCTCGACCTGTTCGGAGGGCGCGCGTCGGCGCGGTCGATCCACTTCCTGGCCGCCGCCGCCATCACCCTGTTCACGATTGTCCACCTGACGCTGGTCATCCTCGCGGGCCCGATCAACGAGGTGCGCTCGATGGTGACGGGATGGTGGCGCGTGCCCGAGAATGAGCAGCCATGAGCCGCATCCTCACGCGCCGCCGCGTGCTCGCCGGGATGACGGCGGGTGCCGCCGGGCTCGTGGCCGGCTGTGACCAGTTGGGCAATGCCCCCGCGGTTCGCGACCTGCTGTTCAAGGGAGAGGATGCGCAGCGCTGGCTTCAGCGCGGGCTGACGGCGCGCAACGCGCTCGCGCCCGAATACCGGCCGGACCAGCGCTCGCCGATCTTCCGCTCCAACGGCACCGCCCGGCCGGACACGCCCGCCTATGCCGCCCATGCGGCGGCTGGTTTCGCGGACTGGCGGCTCGCAATCGGTGGAATGGTGGCACGTCCGCTGTCCCTGTCGCTCGAACAGATCCGCTCGATGCCGGCGCGCACCCAGATCACCCGCCACGACTGCGTCGAGGGCTGGAGCGCGATCGGCAAGTGGAGCGGGCCGCGGCTCTCGCGCCTGCTCGACCTGGCCGGACTTCGCGACGGCGCCCGCTACATCGTCTTCCACTGCGCCGACCGGCTGGGCGGGCGGCCCTATTACGAATCGATCGACCTCATCGACGCATTCCACCCGCAGACGATCGTCGCCTGGGCGATGAACGACCGGCTGCTGCCGATCCCGAACGGCGCGCCGCTGCGCCTCCGGGTGGAGCGGCAGCTCGGCTACAAGCACGCGAAGTACGTCGAGCGGATCGAGGCGGTCGCCAGCCTGGACGGCATCGCCGGGGGCAAGGGTGGCCTCTGGGAGGATATCGCCGATTACGACTGGTACGCGGGCATCTGAACGATGCTCAGTCGGCAGTGAACGCCGGCTCCAGCGCGTTGATGCCGGCATGGACCCGCGCCTCGACCTCCGTCCGGCTCAGCCCCGTCGGAATCGGCTCGCCGAACCGCAGCGTGATCGTGCCGGACCGCTTGATCCCCTTGCGCGGCCATAGCCGCCCGCTGTCGAGCGCCACCGTCACCACGGGCATCCCCAGCGCCTTGTAGAGCCCGGCGAAGCCGGAGCGCAGTGGCGGCGTTTCGCCCGGCAGGACGCGAGTACCTTCCGGGAAGATCAGTACCGCGCGGCCCTCCCGGCGTGCCTCCTTGGCCTCCCGCAGCATCGCGCGCAGCGCCTCCGCGCCGCCTGCCCGGTCGATGCCGATGCTGCCATAGCGCTGCGCTGCCCAGCCCCACAGCGGGATCTGGGTGAGTTCGCGCTTCATCACGATCATCGGCGCACCGATCCGCCAGGCGAGCTCCAGCGTCTCGAACATCGCCTGGTGCTTGGCGGCAAAGAGGAACGGCCCTTCCGGGATGGTCCCCTCGACCCGAACTTCAACGCCCAGCAGCCAGCGGGCGAGGACGCCCTGCACCCGCGCCCAGCCTTCGGCATGCCACTTGAGCGCGCGCGGACCGAGCAGCGCCATCAACGGCGCGGTGATCACCACCCACAGGGTAAAGATACTGAAGATTACGTCGAACACGAGCGTCCGCAGCCGCGGCATCATATGCGCACCCCCAGCGTCAGCACGACGCGACGCACCAGATATTTATTGTACTCATCGAACAGGATGCCGAAGCGCGGCGTGCCGGGGACCGGGTCGGCGATCACCTCCACGTCCGCATCCAGAGCATAGCGCAGCTCCAGCGCTGCCCGCGCCATGTGCCAGTCGGAGGTGACCAGCCGCACCGTGCGATAGCCGTGGGTTCGCACCCAGGTCGCCGTCTCGTCGGCGTTGGAGCGGGTATCGACAGCGTCATGGCCCAGGTCCACGCAACAGATGATCACCTGCACCGGCACCTTATAGGCGACGGCGAGTTCGCCGGGACGCACATCCGGGTCCACCCCCGTCACCAGCATCCGCTGGGCCTTTCCGGCCTGCAGCAGCGCGAGCCCACGGTCGATTCGCCCCGGTGCGCCGGTGGGCACCACCACGGCATCGGTCACCAGCACGTCGGGCGCTGGCCGCGGCAGGGCGACGGTGAACAGTGCAAAGCCCAGCACCCAGGCGATGACCACGACCGAGAGCACGCGCCAGATCACAGCACCTGCCCCAGCGCGCGCAAGACGGCGATCCGCGCGGCGATCATGGCCAGCAGCATGAAGGCGATCGGCGTGGCCACGATCAGCAGCCAGTCGCTCGTGGAGAGACCGAGGCCTGCCAGCACCTGCGAATCGAGGCTGCCGATCTGCAGCCCCACGACCAGCACCACTGCCAGCCCCGCGAGGGTGCCGATCAGCCCACCGGCGAGGGTGTCGACGGCGATCCGCTGCTGGAACAGGCGGGCGATCTGGACATCGGTCGCACCGAGCATGTGGAGAATGTCGATGGTCCCGCGGTGCGTGTCCAGCCCCGCGCGCGCCGACAGCAGCACAACCGCGGCGGTTGCGGTCGCCATCACCGCCACCAGTCCGAATGCGACCCAGCCCAGCGTGCGCAGGAATCCGCGTACCGGCGCCAGCCAGCTGGCATGCCAGTCGACCCGCGCGGCCGGGGTCGCGGCATGGGCCACGCGGGTCACCACCGCCACCGCCGCATCGTCGTTCTGGCGCAGGTCGACGTCGACCATCGCCGGGATCGGAAGGTCGGCGTCGAGCCCCGCCTCGCCCAGCCAGGGCCGCATCAGTTCGGCAAGCTCGGCGCGATCGACCTCGACGGCGCGTGCGACCATGGGTTCGCGGCGCAACCCGGCAAGCAGGCGGGCGACTGCCGCGTCGCGCCTGGCGGCGTCGGCTTCCACCACCTGCACGGTCAACCGCCCGGCGAGCTGCCGGTCGAGCGCGGCGCCGGCGCCGGCGACCGAAAGGCCCATGGCGGCGGCCAGCACCGTCAGGAAAATCATGATCGCCATGATCCACACCATGGTGCGGCGCCCCTGCCGGTCCCCCAGCAATCGACGGTCGCTTGCGCGCATCGCCATCAGCGCGCCCCGTCCGACGACGGCGGGAAGCGGATCTGCCCCGTGGGATCGGCGAGCTTGCCCTTTTCCAGCCGCATCATGCGCGCGGCCGGGATGCGCTGGAGCAGCTCATAATCATGGGTCGCCACCACGACCGTGGTGCCCAAGCGATTGAGCGAATCGAACAGGTGCAACAGCCGCTCGGCCATGTCCGGATCGACATTGCCGGTCGGCTCGTCTGCAACCAGGATTTCCGGCCGGCCGATCACCGCGCGCGCGATCGCGACCCGCTGCTGCTCGCCCCCCGACAGTGTCGGGGGCGGCGCGTCGGCGCGATCCGACAGCCCCACCCAGGCCAGCATCTCGTTCACGGGGACGGCGACATCGGCTTCCGGCACGCCCGCGACACGCAGGGGCAGCGCGATATTGTCATAAGCCGACAGGTGCGGAACCAGGCGAAAGTCCTGGAACACCACGCCGATCCGCCGGCGAAAGCCGGGCAGCCGGGCCCGCGGCAACGTCACCGCATCCTCCCCGAACAGGCGGATCACGCCCCGGCTCGGACGCTGGGCGAGGTAGAGCAGCTTGAGCAGCGAGGTCTTGCCCGCGCCCGAAGGGCCGGTGAGAAAATAGAAGGAGCCGGTCGTCAACGTGAAGCTCACGTCCGACAGCGTCTCTGCCCCATTGCCGTAGCGAAGGCCGACATTCTCGAACTGTACGATATTGGCCATTGCCGGCGCCGGCCACCCCGTTTGAAGCTTCGCGGCGCCGCCATCGCACAGCCGCCGGACCTGCTCAAGCGTGCGACTGGGCGCAACCCTTGCCAGCACCGCTTTCGGCATGCTTAGGATTGCTATGCCCAGATCGGATTTGCCGCGTCGATGATCCTCGAATGCACCCAATGCCACATGCGCTATGTGGTGCCCGACAATGCGATCGGGCCCGACGGCCGCACCGTGCGCTGCGCCAGTTGCAAGCACAGCTGGTTCCAGCGGCCCCCGCTGCTGGACCTGGCCGCGGCCGAAGCAGCGCCTGAGCGCGCCGCTGTCGCTCCGGCGGCCGAGCCGGCACCGCCGCCGCCCCCGCCAGCCGCCCCCGTCACGCCGCCGCCGCCCGCGGCCACGACGGTGCCGCCGGTTGCAGCCCCGACCGCGCCGGCTGCCGCGCACCGCTATGTCGATCCCGAGGGCGAACGCGCCGAACGCGGGGAGCCCCGGCTGTACGACGCATTCGCACCGCGCCCGCCCTTTCGCCCGCGTCGCAACCCGATCCGGCGTTGGACTGCCTTTGCAGTCGCCGCCAGCATCGCGATGCTCGTCGGCATCGCCGCCATTCTCTACCTCGGCACCCCCGGCATCGCGGCCAAAGTCGGCCTGCCGATCGGGAAGGTCGACACCCCGCTGCTGTTTGCGGACAAGCAGATCGAGCGCCGCAACTTGCCGAGCGGCAACGAACTCTTCGCCATTTCGGGCAAGGTGGTGAACCCGACCGGCGAGCGTCAGCGCGTGCCGGACATTCGCGTCGACCTGAAGGACCAGCAGGACCGCGTCGTCTACAGCTGGACGATCACGCCCTCGCAGCGCGATCTGGGGCCGAGCGGCACCATCGGGTTCAACTCGGCCAAGCTGGACGTGCCGGCGAATTCCAAGATGCTGGAACTGAGCTTCGTCAGCGGGCTCTGATCGCCGCTGAAGCGGACAGGCGGCGCGCAAGCCAGGCGAGGCGCGCGCCGTGCAGCAGCGCTGCGACCAGCATGCCGATGCCCGATGCCCAGGCGAGCGCCATCGGGCCGACCCCGGCGCTGACCAGCAGCCAGCCGGCACCGCCGGTGACCACGAAGAAGGCGAGGATGCTGTTCACCCCCGCCACCACCTGGTCGCCCAGCGCCCGCAGCGTATAGACCAGCACGACCTGCAATCCGTCGAACAGGATGAACGGCGCCCAACGCAGCAGCATTGCTGCAGCGAGCAGATGGACTTCCGCGGTCGCTGGAAACAGCCCGGTGACCCAGGCACCCAGGAACAGAAGGACAAGCGCGAGGAAGCCCGTCGCCCCCGCCGCGAGCATTGCCGCGAGCGCGCCACGGGCGATCGCTTGACGCGGCACCCCTTCCCCCACCGCATTGCCGGCACGGACGCCCGCAGCAGAACCTAGCCCCAGCGCAACCGCGAAGGTGACGTTGTGGATCGAGAACACGATCTGGAACGCATGTGCGGCCGCGGCGCCCAATTGCGTGGAAAGGCCGATCAGCACTGCAAAGCCGACCAGTTCGAGCCCGGAGGCCACGGCCGGCACCAATCCAAAGCCAAGCAGTGCCCGCACGCCGGTGAGCCGAGGCGCCGCTTCGCCGCGCCACCGGCCGATGTGGCGCGCCCCCGCATCCGGCAGGCGCAGCACGTACCCCAGCAGCACGATCGCGCCGATTGCCGAGGCGATGGCGGTCGCGGTCGCCGCGCCGACCGCACCCATGCCCGGCAGGCCCAGGTGACCGCCGACCAGCGCCCAGGCGAGTACCGCGTTGATTGGCAGTACGCCCAGGTTGACGGCCGCCACCAGCCGGGGCCGGCTGATCCCTTCCAGGAAATAGCTGGTGGCGATGCTGAGCAGCTGGAACGGATAGGCGAACGCCATCGCCCGGACGACGGCGCCGGCGGGCTGCTGCAGGTCCTCAGCGACCCCCAGCAGCCGCAACAGCGGCTCGGCAAAGGCGAACAGCACGCCACCGGTCGCCAGGCCCAGCAAGAGCGCGACGATCAGCCCCTCGTGCAGCACCCGGCCGGTCGCCGGCAGATCCTTTGCACCATCCGCCCGCGATGCGAACACCAGCACGCCCGACAGCCAGCCGAGCACCACGACGATGCCGACAAAGGTCAGCGTCCTGCTCGCACCCAGCGCCGCCACTTCTTCAGTGCCCGCCAGCCCGACCACGACCACGTCGGTGACATGGAGCAGCGTCCAGTTCAGGCCGGTCAGCATCACCGGCCAGGCAAGCCCCAGCATCCGGAGCATCTCGGCCCGGGGCGACGGGACGGCGGGGGCGATTCCGGTCGAAGGCAAGGAAATCTCTCGTGAAACGCGGCGGAGCCGGGGCTCTAGACGCCAACGGTAATGCAAGAAAGTGGCGAAGCCGGTTGCATGCCCATGAATCGGCTGCTAGGGGCGCTCGCCTACCAGCCGGGGGTTCTTCCCCACGGAGTTCATGTGCGGTCGTGGCGGAACTGGTAGACGCGCAACGTTGAGGTCGTTGTGGCCGAAAGGCCGTGGAAGTTCGAGTCTTCTCGACCGCACCAAAACTGCTCCGGTTCCCAGGCTTCGGCCGGGAACCGGAAGGCAGCCCACCTCCCACTACGGCAAGCATCATCCAGACGAGCGCGGGCTATTCCCATCGCTTTGCGTCAGGTCGGCGAACGGCCCTGAAGGTGGACCCGCGCGGGTACCCCCGTCACGCGTGGCGGGGGCGTTGCCACAGTCCAGGGTCGCGCGGAGCCCGGGGATAGCGTCCCGCCCGCCCCTGCGCCGCTGCAAAGGCCCGCGCAATGGCAGCGAGCTTCTGCGCCTTGGACGTCGTCACGCGATGGTCCCAGGCATGCTCGCCACGCGCCCGTACGGCACGCCCGATCCCGCCATAGATGTCGGCGGCTGCCAGCACCGCCCAGGCGGCGCGGAACGGCAGCGCCGGGGTCCCCTCGCGCGCGCTGGCCTCATAGCGTTCCGACTGGTCCACCAGCCGCTTTGCCAGCATCGCGATCCGCGGGCGGTACGGCGGCTTCATATGCTCGCCCGGCGGCACGTCGATCTCGACCAGCCATTCGACCGGCAGGTAGCAGCGGTCGGCAGCGGCATCTTCGGCGATGTCGCGGGCGATGTTCGAAAGCTGGAAGGCGATGCCCAGGTCGCACGCTCGGTCGAGCGTATCCTCGTCGGCCGGGTCCACCCCCATCACGACTGCCATCAGGCACCCGATCGCGCCGGCGACATGATAGCAATAGCGGTAAAGGTCGTCCTCCGTACGCGGCCGCCAGTCCGCGGCGTCGAGCGCGAAGCCCGCGATCACGTCATGGACCAGCGCGTGCGGCAGCCGCGCCTCTGCAGCGACGATGCGCAGCGCATCGAATGCGGGGTCGCCGACCCACTCCCCTGCCAGCGCGGCGTCCGTCTGCGCGGTGATCTGCGCCAGCCGCGCGGGGGCGTCGGCAACCACGGTCATGCCCTGGCCCAGTTCCTGCCCGTCCGCCAGGTCGTCGCACGCGCGCGCCCAGGCATAGAGCAGCCAGGCCCGCTCCCGCGTGCGCGCGTCGAACAGGCGGCTCGCGGCCGCGAAGCTCTTTGACCCCACGGCGATCGTCTCGCGCGCCGTGGCGACGATCGCGTCGCGGCTCGGGCGGTCGGCGTGCGCCGCAGCCGACATCCGGTTAGAGCTCGCTGCTCGACATCGAGAAGATCGGGCGGGCGACCTGATGGCCGGCCATGCGCTCGAGCAGCGCGTCGAGCTGGTCTTCGACCAGCAGGATGTCGTGGTGCATGGGCCGCAGGAAGCCGACCTCCGCCATCTTTTCGACGAAGGCGATCAACCCGTCATAATAGCCCGCGACATTGAGCAGGCCCACGGGCTTGCTGTGATAGCCCAGCTGCGCCCAGCTCATCGCCTCCCACAGCTCGTCCATCGTGCCGGTGCCGCCCGGAATCGTCACGAACCCGTCCGACAGGTCGGTGAAGGCCTGCTTGCGCTGGTGCATGGTCTCGACGACGTGCAGCTCGGTGCAGCCGCGGTGCGCCATTTCGGCGTCGACCAGCGCGGTCGGGATCACGCCGATCACCTCGCCGCCCGCCTCCAGCGCGGCATCGGCCACCGCGCCCATCAGGCCCAGGCGGCCGCCGCCATAGACGACGCCGATGCCCCGCTCCGCCAGCGTGCGGCCGACGAAGCGCGCATTGTCGATGTACACCGGATCCGACGGGGTCGCCGAACCGCAATAAATTGCCAGTCGCTTCACAAAACTCGTCCTTGAAATTGCCTAGTGCGGCGCGGTCAGCGGCCGTGTTCCAACATCAGCCCCGCCGTCGCCTTGGCGCTCCCGACCACGCCGGGGATGCCGGCGCCGGGATGCGTGCCCGCCCCTACGAAATAGAGGTTGGGAATATGATCGTCACGATTGTGCGCCCGGAAAAAGGCACTCTGCGTCAGGATCGGCTCCAGCGAGAAGGCCGAACCCAGATGCGCGTTCAGGTCCCGCGCAAAGTCGGGCGGCGCATAGCTGAACTTGGTGACGATCCGGTCGTGGATGTCGGGGATCAGGCGGCGCCCGACCTCGTCCAGAATCCGCTTCTCGTACATCGGACCGATGGTGTCCCAGTCGATCGGCAGCTTGCCCATGTGGGGCACCGGCGCCAGCGCATAGAAGGTCGAATGCCCCTCCGGCGCCAGGCTCGGGTCGGTGACGGTCGGGTGGTGCAGGTAGAGGGAGAAATCCTCCGACAGCACGCCATGGTCATAGATGTCGGACAACAACCCCTGATAGCGGGGTCCGAACAGGATCATGTGGTGTGGAATGCCCGGCCACGTCCCCTTGATGCCGAAATGGACGAGGAACAGCGACGGGGAGAAGCGCTTCTTCTCCAGCGCGGCGGTGGTCCGGCGCGCGCTGCGGGAATTGCGCAGCAGGTCCTTGTAGCTGTGGATCAGGTCAGCGTTGCTCGCGACCGCGTCCGCCGCGATCCGCTTGCCGCTGCGGGTGACGACGCCGGTCGCATGGTCGCCCAGCGTTTCGATCTCGTCGACCGGGTCGCCCAGGATCAGCGTCCCGCCCAGCCGCTCGAACAGCGCGACCATGCCCGACACCAGCTGGTTGGTACCGCCCTTGGCGAACCAGACGCCGCCGTCGCGCTCCAGCTTGTGGATCAGCGCATAGATCGCGCTGGTCGTGCTGGGATTGCCGCCCACGAGCAGCGTGTGGAAGCTCAGCGCCTGGCGCAGCTTCTCGTTCTTCACGAAGGTCGAGACCATCGAATAGACCGAACGCCACGCCTGGTATTTGGCGAGCGCAGGAGCCGCCTTCAGCATCGAGCGGAAGTCCAGGAACGGCTTGGCTCCCAGCTTCACATAGCCTTCCTCGTACACGCCCTTCGAATATTCCAGGAAGCGCGCGTAGCCGTCGACGTCCTGCGGATCGAGCTTGGATATCTCCGAGCGCAGCAGCGTATCGTCGTTGGAATAGTCGAAGTTGGTGCCGTCGGGCCAGTTGAGCCGGTAGAAGGGCAGCACCGGCTCCAGCGTCACGTCCCCGGACATGTCGTGGCCGGACAGCTGCCACAGTTCGCGCAGGCAATCGGGATCGGTGATCACCGTGGGCCCTGCGTCAAAGGTAAAGCCGTCGCGTTCGAACACATAGGCGCGGCCACCGGCCTTTTCGCGGCCTTCGATCAGAGTCGTCTCGACCCCGGCCGATTGCAGGCGGATGGCAAGCGCCAAGCCGCCGAACCCTGCGCCAATCACCGTTGCCGTTCTCAAGATCGTTTCTCCCGGCCGCTGGCCTGCATGTCCCAAATCGTTCGTATCGCGCGCCCCACCGGGACGGGCGGCTTACCCGCGAGCACACGCACCCTGTCCGCCCAGTTCGACCCGCCGGCATAGAAGCGCCCGATGAGGGCAGCGTCCAGCCGGTAGAAGCGCTCCAGCACGCGATAGCGCAGCTCTGGCTGCGCTGCCTTGAACAACATTGCGGAAAGCATGCGGTAGAATCCCCGCTGCCTCCATGTCGTGCGCGCGAGGCCGTGCGTCAACTCGCCCAGCGCCGCGGCGGAAAGATCGTTGGTCGCCGCGATCGCCGATGCGGTGCGAACCGCGTCTGGCAGCGAATAGCCGGTGAGCGGGTGGAACAGCCCGGCGCGCATTCCCGCCTTCGCGATCGGCGGGCTGGATCGCCAATATTCGTCGAAGTCGCCGCCCATCGCCACCGGCAGGACGCCCCGCTCCTCGCGCGCGACTTCGGCGATGCGCCAGCCCTGCCCCTCGGCATAGTCGCGGATGCGCTGCCGCAGGGCCGCGTCGTCGATGTCCGGGCCGTCGCTGTAATAGGTGTCCTCGACGAACATCCGGTCGGGCCCCAGCGGCAGGCAGTAGACAAAGCGGTAGCCGTCGAGCTGCGCGACCTGCGCATCCATCACCACGGGCCGCTCGCGGCCATGGGGCTGCTCCAGCACCAGTTCCTGGCCCAGGAACTTCTGCCAGCCACAGTCGAGCATCGACAGATCCCCCGGGCCGCGACAGTCGATGACGGCCCCGGCCTCGATCCGGTCGCCGTCGTCGAGGACCACCGCGGTCGCGCTCGCCGCCAGTACGCGGCGGCCCGTCAGGAGCGCGTCCGCCGGCAAGGTCGCGCGCAACACCGCGTCCAGTTGCTCCGACTCGACGCTGTTATACGTCGCATCGAGGGTGCGCTGGTGCCCGGGGAAGGCGACGTCATAGCCACGCCAGGAGTGGCCGATGACCCGCTCGATAATCCAGCGATCGGCGGGTGCCACGTCGCTGTCGAAGAACGACCAGAGGTGGTTGCCGCCAAAGGTCTCGCCGGTCTCGACCAGCCGCAGCACCAGCTCCGGCCGGCGCTCGGCAAGCGCCAGTGCGATCAGACCACCGGCAAGTCCCCCGCCGAGGATCGCCAGGTCGCAGGTATGATAGGTCGGCATTCCGCACGCCTAGCCGAGCTTGTGCGGCGGTGAAAGGGTAGCGCGGCATGGCGCCGGGGGGCCGGAACCGCTACAGCGCACCCATGTCGGTCGCCCTTGCCATCCTGCTTTCTGCCATCGCGATGACCGCGATCGTGGGCGTGCGCTACCTGCTGGCGTCGGGCGGGTTTGCCTTTGCGACACGGCTGCGCCAGCCCGGCCTCTACCAGGGACTCGACCAGCAGATCGTGCGCGAGATCCGCTGGAGCCTGATCTCGGCGGCGATCTATGGCATCCCCGCCGGTGTCGTCGCCTGGGGCTGGCAGAACCGCGGCTGGACGCAGATCTACACCGACCTGCACGACCGGCCGCTCTGGTGGCTGCCCTTGTCGGTGCTGCTCTACCTCTTTCTCCACGACACCTGGTTCTACTGGAGCCATCGCTGGATGCATCGCCCGAAGGTGTTCCGCGTCGCGCATGCGGTCCATCATGCCAGCCGCCCGCCGACGGCATGGGCGGCAATGGCGTTCCATCCGATCGAGGCCGTCACCGGCGCCTTCGTGATTCCGCTGCTGGTGTTCCTGATCCCGATCCATGTCGGTGCGCTGGCAGTGGTGCTCACGGTGATGACCGTGATGGGGGTCACCAATCACATGGGGTGGGAGATTTTTCCTCGTGCGGTCTGGGGCGGGCCGCTCGGCGGCTGGCTGATCACCGCCAGCCATCACCAGCGGCACCATCAGCGTTATGGCTGCAATTTCGGACTCTACTTCCGCTTCTGGGACCGCCTGTGCGGGACCGATGACGGACTCGGCAGCTTTGGAAAGAATAAGAATGACGATGCACGCCCGCGCAACAGCGCTGCGGTTCGGCTGGGGCGCAGCAGCGCTGCTGTTCCTGACGGGGGCGGCGCCGGCCACGACGCTTGAGGTCACGCTGTCGCAGGTGCGCAACGACAAGGGGATGATCCGCTTGTGCGTCACCACCAACCCCAAGAGCTTTCCCGGCTGTCGCAAGGATCCCACGGCCGTGACCCGCTCCGTGCCCGCCTCGCAGCATGTGGTCCGGATCGAGGGGCTCGCCCCCGGCACCTATGCGGTGTCGGTGATCCATGACGAGAACGGCAACGGCAAGCTCGACACCTTTGCCGGCATGCCGCGCGAGGGCTTTGGCTTCTCGCGGAACCCGGCGATGGGCTTTGGTCCGCCCCGATTCTCCGCTGCGCAATTCGCGCTGCCCGGTGATGCAGATCGGCAACAGATTCGTATTCGATATCTGTTGTAATACGAATTGAGACGAAGCGCGGGAGCCAAGGTCGGGACGCGGCGTTACGCGGCAGTAACAACCTTCAAAGGCACCCGTTCCTTGGCCACCATCTTCCGCACCGCCACCGCCGCGCTGGCGCTTTCTCTCTGCGCCCTCGGCTCCGCTCCTGCCTTTGCGCAGGACAACGCTGATCCCTCCACCATGCGCAACACCGACGACGGCAGCGACTTTGCGATCGTCGGCCTGGGCGCCGCCGTCCTCCCCGATTACGAGGGCTCGGACGACTATGGCTTCTCGCCGATCCCGGCCGCGATCGGCCGCGTCTCCGGCTTCAACTTCACGCTCGCCGGCAACCGCCTGAGCGTCGACCTGGTCCCGGACAACTATGGTCCCGGGATCGATTTCCAGGCCGGCCCCGTCGCCGTCCTGAACCTCAACCGCGCCAGCACCAAGGGCATCGACGACGAGCGCATCAAGGCCCTTGGCAAGCGCAAGGCCGCGCTCGAGCTCGGCGGCTACCTCGGCATCGCCAAGACCGGCGTGATCACCAGCGAGTTCGATCGCGTGTCCTTCTCGGCCAGCTATCGCAAGGGCGTGACCGGCGCGCACTCGGCCGGCATCTTTACGCCGACCATCAGCTACCTGACGCCGCTCAGCACCAAGGCGATCGTCAGCGTCTTCGTGTCCGGCGAGCGGGCCGAGCGTGGCTATGCCCGCAGCTATTTCGGGATCAATCCGGAGCAGAGCGAAGACAGCGGCCTGCCGGTGTTCAACGCGCGCGGCGGCTGGAAGAACTGGACCCTGGGCGGCGTCGGCGCGGTGTCGCTCACCGGCGACCTGCGCGGCGGTCTCCAGGCATTCGGTGGCGTCGTCTATCGCCGCCTGCTCAACGACTTCGCCAAGAGCCCGGTCACCAGCATCGCGGGCGACCGCGACCAGTGGCTCGGCTCGGTCGGCCTCGCGTACAGCTTCTAACGAGCTTGGGAGAGCCCCGGCTGTCGGTCCCTACGGGGAACCGGCAGCCGAGTGGGGCCCTGTCGATCAGGCGGCAGCCGGTGCCTTTCGCGCTGCCGGCGGCGGCGTCTTGGGCTTGTAGGCGCACAGGTCCGCCACGATGCAGCGCCAACATTCCGGCGTCCGCGCCTTGCAGACATAGCGACCGTGCAGGATCAGCCAGTGGTGCGCGTGCAGGCGGAATGGCTGCGGCGTAACCCGGTCGAGCACCAGCTCCACCGCCAGCGGCGTCTTTCCCTTGGCCAGGCCGGTGCGGTTGCCGATACGAAAGATGTGCGTATCGACCGCGAACGTCTCGGCACCAAAGGCGACGTTCATCACGACATTGGCGGTCTTGCGCCCCACCCCCGGCAGCTTTTCCAGGGCGTCGCGATCCGCGGGCACCTTGCCACCATGATCGGCGATCAGCGCCTGCGACAGCGCGATCACGTTCTTGGCCTTGGTGTTGAACAGCCCGATCGTCTTGATGTGCTGCTTCAGCCCCTCCTCGCCCAGAGCGACCATCTTCTGAGGCGTGTCGACCTCGGCGAACAGCCGGCGCGTCGCCTTGTTGACGCCCGCGTCGGTCGCCTGGGCGGAAAGCACCACCGCCACCAGCAGGGTGAAGTCGTTGACCGATTCGAGCTCGGTCTCCGGATGCGGGTTCGCCTCGGCCAGCCGCCGGTAGAATTCGAAGACGTCGGCGCGCTTCAAAGGCCCAGGACCGCATCCATGCTGTAGCGCCCGGGCGCCTGGTTCACCAACCACTGCGCCGCCTTCACCGCGCCCCGTGCAAAGATCGCGCGGTCGTCGGCCCGGTGGGAGAGCTCGATGCGCTCGCCGTCGCCCGCAAAGATCACCTGGTGGTCGCCGACGACCCGCCCGCCGCGGAGTGCCGCAAAGCCGATCGTGCCCTGTGCCCGGGCGCCCACCAGCCCGGCCCGGCCGATCACCGCAACCTCCGACATCTCCACGCCCATACCCTTCGCCGCAGCCTCGCCCAGCATCAGCGCGGTGCCGGAAGGGGCGTCGACCTTCATGCGATGGTGCATCTCGACGATCTCGATGTCCCACTCCGACCCCAGCCGTTCCGCGGCTTCGCGCACCAGCCGCGACAGCAACGCGACGCCAAGCGAGGTGTTGCCGGTCTGGAGCACCGGGATCTCGGTTGCCGCTTCGTCGATGCGGGCATGCTGCGCCCGGGAAAGCCCGGTCGTGCCGATGAGGATCGGGGTGCCGGCCGCCCGCGCTGCCGCCAGATGCGCGTCGAGCGCCACGGCTGCGGAGAAATCGACCAGGACGTCGGCCTTGCGCGCGATGCCGTCCGGGCTTTCGCCCGCGTCCGCGCCCCCGGCGAGCGTCGCGCCCAGCTCCGGAATCACCGCCGCGATCGCCTGCCCCATACGGCCCAGCCGCCCATAGATTCCGATGCCTGTCATCTGCCCCGCCATGTTGTGCCCCGCGGCCCATGCGCACGGGAAGTCCCGGCCCTCCACGTGGAAGACCGGTGAACGCAACTCATGACAGAAAGCCGCCGCCGCCGACAAGCCGGAGCGACAGAGGATGAATCAGGCGACGTGCGCGATCGGCGCTTCGGCGTACTTGGGATCGTTCGCCTTGAAGTCCGGAAAGGGCGTGAACAGGCGCGAGGTCAGCGCAAGGTTGCTGAGCCCGGCCAGCTTGAAGGTGCCGAGCTTGGCGACCTTCGGGGCGCCGCCGGCGCGCTCGACCGTCACGGCATCGACGTGCAGGTCGCCATGCTTGGTCCACAGCATGTGCGGGGCCAGCAGCATGTCCATGTTGTTGTACACCGCCGACACGCAGATGCGCTGCATCATCGCGAAGCGCAGGATGTCGCTGTTGCTGGCACGGTCTTCTTGGCTGTCGCTCACAGGGGTGGAACGGGCTAGTTCAAGCATTTGTTGCATCGCAGCAGGCAGCTAGTCGCACACCGCGACCGCTTCAAGCCGCTTTGTGCATTGGCGACTGTCCCGCCACGACGCTACATCAGCCGAATGGCGTCGATCCGCAACCTTGTCCTCCTCACCGGCGCTGGTCTCTCCGCCGAGAGCGGGCTCGCCACCTTCCGCGGCCCGGGCGGACTGTGGGAGGGCCACCGCGTCGAGGACGTCTGCACGCCCGAGGCGCTCGCCCGCGATCCGGCGCTGGTCCACCGCTTCTACGACCTGCGGCGTGCCGCGCTGGATAATGTCGCTCCCAATGCCGCGCACGAAGCGCTGGCGCGGCTCGATGCCAGCTGGCCGGGCGAACTGCTGATCGTCACCCAGAATGTCGACGACCTGCACGAGCGTGCGGGTGCGCGGCGGCTGCTCCACATGCACGGCGAACTGCGCTCGGCGCTCTGTGCTGCCTGCGGCACCCGCAACCGGCATGAGGGCGCGCTGCCCCCGGCCTCCCCCTGCCCGGCGTGCGGGGCGGCGGCGCTCCGCCCGGACATCGTTTTCTTCGGGGAGATGCCCTACGGCATGGACCGGATCGAGGCGGCACTGGCGGAGGCCGACCTGTTCGTCTCGATCGGAACCTCCGGCGCGGTCTACCCCGCCGCCGGCTTCGTCCAGATGGCGGCGCATTTCGGTGCCGCGACGCTCGAGCTCAACCTCGAACGCTCCGCCGGCAGCCACTGGTTCGAAGAAAGCCGGCTCGGCCCCGCCACCCAGCTGGTGCCCCAATGCGTGGACGGGCTGCTCGCCCAAGGCTGAGCGCTTACTCCACCCAGTCGAGGCCGATGTCGCGGTAGAGGGTGCGGTCGTTCTCCCAGTCGGGCTTGACCTTGACGTGGAGGTAGAGGTGGACGCGCACGCCCATCACCGCCTGAAGCTCCGCGCGGGCCTTGGCGCCGATCTCCTTGATGCGGGCTCCGCCCTTGCCCAGCACGATCGCGCGCTGGCTCTCGCGGCCGACCAGGATCTGCTGATGGATCTCGACCGATCCGTCGTCGCGCTCCTTGTAGAGCTCGGTATCGACCGCGATCGAATAGGGGAGCTCGGCGTGGAGCTGGTGGTAGATCTGCTCGCGGGTCATCTCCGCCGCCATCATCCGGTCGGTGGCGTCGGACACCTGGTCCTCAGGGAAGTGCCACGGCCCCTCCGGCATGCGCGCGGCAAGCGCCGCCTTCAGCTCGGCGACGCCGTCGCCGGTCTGGGCGCTGACGAAGAAGGTCTCGTCGAAGTGCATCTGCTCGTTGAGACGCGCCGCGTGCGTCAGCAGCCGCGGCTTGTCGGCGATGTCGACCTTGTTGAGGATCAGCAGCTTGGGCTCGCGGCGATGGGCAAGCCGCTCGGCGATGTCGGTCACCTTGGCGCCGAGGCCACCCTTGGCATCGACGACGAACGCGATCGCGTCTGCGCCCTCGGCGCCTTCCCAGGCGGCGGCAACCATGGCGCGGTCGAGCCGGCGGCGCGGATCGAAGATGCCGGGGGTGTCGACCAGCAGCAGCTGCGTGTCGCCCTCGATGGCGATGCCCATCAGCCGGGTGCGCGTGGTCTGTGCCTTGGCGCTGGTGATCGCGATCTTCTGGCCGACCATCGCGTTGACCAGCGTGGACTTGCCCGCATTGGGGGCGCCGACCACGGCAACAAGGCCGCAGCGTTGGGTGGAGGAGTTCATGTGCTAGCCTAAATGCTGGAAAGAAAGATTGTGGGACGCAGAAGGTCGCCGATCAACCGGATAGCGCCTCAACGCTCCAGTTCGCGCAGCAGCGCCTTGGCAGCGGCGGTTTCCGCTTCCTGCTTGGACGTGCCCTGCGCCGACGCCTCGGCAAGCTTGCCGATCGACACCTTCACGGTGAAGCGCGGGGCGTGGCCGGGTCCGGAGCGATCGACCACCGTATATTCGGGCGGGCGCCGGTCGTGGGCGGCGGCCCATTCCTGCAGCGCGGACTTGGGATGCTTGGGCGCGCGCACCTGGGTTTCGATACGGTCGGCCCACAGCCGGCGCACGAAGCCCCGGGTCGCGTCCAGGCCCGCCTCCAGATAAAAGGCGCCGATCAGCGCCTCCATCACGTCGCCCAGCACATTGTCGCTCTGCGTCGCGCCATCGTCGCGGGCCTGCTTGCCCAAGCGCAGGTGCGGCACGACGCCAAGGTCGCGCGCGACTTCGGCGCACACCGGGCCGGTCACCAGCGCATTGATGCGGCGCGACAGCTTGCCCTCGGGCTCCTCGGGGAACCGCTCGAACAGCCATTCGGCCATCAGCAGCCCCAGCACCCGGTCGCCCAGGAACTCGAGCCGCTCATAGCTTTCGCCCGCATGGCTGCCATGCGTCATCGCCCGCTCGAACGGTTTGAGGGGCAGGTCGCTGCGGCCAAAGGTCTCCGCGAGCCAGCTGGAGAGGGAGGCGGTGCTCAGAAGCCTTCCCCGATCCGGCTGAAGCGCGCGGCGCTGATCCAGGTCCAGGGCAGCAGCCACTGGGCACTGCCGTCGGTGGACCAGAAGGTCACGACCGCCTTGCCCTCAAGATTCTCCATCGGAACGAAGCCGATGCCCTGGCCGGCGGCCACGGGGAAGCGGCTGTCCGCGCTGTCGTCGCGGTTATCGCCCATCAGGAAGACGTGACCCTCGGGCACCGTGTAGACGCCGGTATCGTCGGCGGGGGTCGTACCCTGGTCGAGAACGCGGAAACGCTTTCCGTTGGGCAGCGTCTCCTCATACTGCGGATAGCGGCACACCGGCTTGCCGGCCGCGTCCTCATCCTGGAACTGGAACGGGCAGCCGAAATTGGGTGTGACCGGCAGCACGAAGTCGGCGATGCGCTGCTTGGGAACCGGCTTGCCGTTCAGGAACAGCTGCCCGTGCTGCATCTGCACCCGGTCGCCGGGGAGGCCGATCACGCGCTTGACCCAATTGTCCCGCCCCTCCGGAGGCGCCTTGAATACCACCACGTCGCCCCGGTCGGGCGTCCTTGGGAAGATGCGGCCCGGGATCAGCGGCAGGTTCCACGGCAGGCTGTACCGCGAATAGCCATAGTTCCACTTGGTGATGAACAGATAGTCGCCCACCATCATCCGCGGGAGCATCGATCCCGAAGGAATGCTGAAGGGCGAGAAGAGGAAGCTGCGGATCACGAACACGAAGATCGCTAGCTTCAGGAAAAACAGCACCGTCTCGCGCAGCTCGGAGCGCGGGGGACGGGCGGCGGGTTTAGTGGCCATGCAACTGCTCTGCGGGGGAGTCCCCGCCGCGTCAAGTCGGCGGTTGGGGAGTAGCCGAGCAGGCTGTGCCACGCTAGGTCCCCGCACGACGACGGCTTGAAGGAGAAAACGCATGACGGACACCGCCTGGAAGGCCGTGGAGGCATTGACGCCCCAGCCCCTGACCGAGCTGTTCGCGGCAGAGCCCAACCGGCTCGAGACGCTGACGCTCGACGTTGCCGGAATTCATTTCGACTGGTCCAAGACACACCTCGATGCCGCCGGGCTCCGGGCATTCGCCGAGCTGGCGGATGCGGCCGGGCTTGCCGCACGGCGCGACGCGCTGTTCGCGGGGGAAGCGATCAACGTCACCGAGGGCCGCGCCGCCGAGCACACCGCCCAGCGCGGCGAGGGCAGCCCGGACAGCGTCGCCCAGGCGCGCGGCTTCCAGGCGCGGATGCGCGCGCTGATCGACGCGATCGAGGCGGATGCGCTCGGCCCGATTCGCCACGTGCTGCACATCGGCATCGGCGGCTCGGCGCTCGGCCCGGACCTGCTGATGGACGCCCTGGGCCGCGACTCGAACCGCTACGACGTCGCCATCGTCTCGAACGTCGACGGGCTGGCGCTCGAGGAAGCGATCAAGGACTTCGATCCTGCCGCAACCCTGCTGGTGATCGCATCCAAGACCTTCACCACCACGGAGACGCTGCTGAACGCCGAAAGCGCGATCGGGTGGATGACCGAAAATGGCGTTGCGGATCCCTATGGCCAGGTGATCGCGCTCACCGCCAACCCGGAGCAGGCGATCGAATGGGGGGTCGACGAAACCCGCGTGCTGCCCTTCTCCGAAAGCGTCGGCGGCCGCTATTCGCTGTGGTCGTCGATTGGCTTTCCGGCTGCGATCGGCCTCGGCTGGGACGTGTTCGAGGAGCTTTTGGAAGGCGCGGCGGAGATGGACCGCCACTTCCGCCTTTCCGAGCCGCTGCGCAATGCGCCCGTGCTCGCGGCCTTTGCCGACCTCTACTACACACAGGTTCGCAAGGCGGAGACGCGCGCGACCTTCGCCTATGACGAGCGGCTGCGGCTGCTTCCCGCCTATCTGCAGCAGCTGGAGATGGAGTCGAACGGCAAGCGCGTGACGGCGCAAGGGCAGCCGGTCACCCGCCCGACCGCGCCGATCACCTGGGGCGGCGTCGGCACCGACGCGCAGCATGCCGTGTTCCAGCTGCTCCACCAGGGCACGCACCTGGTGCCGGTCGAGTTTGTCGCCGCGATCGAGCCGGGCGACGTCCTCAACGACGCGCACCATCGCCAGCTGCTGCTGAACGCGCTCGCGCAGGGCGCGGCACTGATGGCGGGACGCGACAATGAAGACCTGGCGCGCGCCTATCCCGGTGACCGGCCGTCCTCGACGCTGCTGCTCGACCAGGTCGACGCCCGCACGCTGGGCGCCCTGATCGCCTTCTACGAGCACCGCACCTTCGTGAACGCGGTGCTGCTGGGCATCAATCCGTTCGACCAGTTCGGCGTCGAGCTGGGCAAGGAAATGGCCAAGGCCGCCGACAAGGGCGGCATGGCGTTCGATCCCTCGACCACCGACCTGCTGCGTCGCGCCGGCCTCGGCGACTGATCCGCTGGATCGGCGTGCGGGGGCGTTGCGCCACCCGCACGCCGACCACACCTTATACCCACGATCCTTCGCGCACCCCCCGCGCCCTCCTTCAGGCGAGCATCATGGCAGACTACGACTACGACCTCTTCGTCATCGGCGCCGGATCGGGCGGCGTTCGCGCCGCGCGCGTCTCGGCCGCACATGGGGCGAAGGTGGCGGTCGCAGAGGAATTTCGCGTCGGCGGGACCTGCGTGATTCGCGGCTGCGTGCCCAAGAAGCTGCTCGTCTATGGCGCCCACTTTGCCGAGGATCTGCGCGATGCCCGGCACTTCGGCTGGGACGTTCCGGACCAGTGCGCGTTCAGCTGGCCCCGCCTGCGCGACAATGTGCTGAGCGAGGTCGACCGGATCAACAAGGCCTATACGGGCACGCTGACCAACCACGGCGTCGAGATCATCGAGGAGCGGGCGACGGTATCGGGCGCGCACCAGGTGACGCTGGCATCCGGCCGCACGATCACCGCGGCCAGGATCCTGATCGCCGTCGGCGCGCGACCGGCGGTCCCGGCCTGCCCCGGGCATGAGCACGGCATCACCTCCAACGAGGTCTTCCACCTCGACGCGGTACCACGGCGCATCCTGATCGCAGGCGCGGGCTATATCGCCAACGAGTTTGCCGGGATCTTCAACGAATTCGGCAGCAAGGTGACGCTGGTCAATCGCACGGACGTGATCCTGCGCGGCTATGAAGAGACCATCCGCGACCGGCTGCTCCAGATTTCGATGCTCAAGGGCATCGACTTCCGCTTCCATGCCGAGTTCGAAGGCATCGAAAAGGGCGCGGACGGCTGCCTGACGGTGAAGATGTCGAACCATGATCCGATCACGGTCGACTGCGTGCTGTTCGCCACGGGCCGGGTCCCCAATACCGAAGGCCTGGGGCTGGAAAAGGCCGGGGTCGAGCTCGACGAAAAGGGTGCGATCAAGGTCGACGCCGACAGCAAGTCGAGCTGCGACAGCATCTATGCGGTGGGCGACGTCACCAATCGTGTGCAGCTGACCCCTGTCGCGATCCGCGAGGGGCAGGCGTTCGCCGACACCGTGTTCGGCGGCAAGCCGCACCGCGTCGATTATGAGAACATTCCTTCTGCGGTGTTCAGCCACCCGCCGATCGCCGGCGTCGGCATGACGGAGGCGCAGGCCAGGACCAAGCTGGGCTCGGTAAAGGTCTACCAGTCGGACTTCCGCCCGATGAAGAACGTGCTCGCCGGCCGCAACGAGCGCGCGCTCTACAAGATGATCTGCGACGGTGACACGGGTCGTGTCGTCGGGCTGCACATGATCGGACCCGATTCGCCCGAGATCCTGCAGGCGGCGGCGATCGCGGTGAAGGCTGGGCTCACCAAGGACGATTTCGACCAGACCGTGGCGCTCCACCCGAGCATGGCCGAGGAACTGGTGCTGATGCGCTAGGCGCCGGGGGCCGCCCCGCGGCCCGCCCCGTCAGCGTGCCGGCAATTCCTCGCCGGCCAGCAGCGCGTCCGCCTCGGTCCGCATCGTCTTGCCCGCGACTCTTTCCGAGATCACGCTGGTCACGGCCAGGTTCATGGTCACATTGCCGAGGGTGCGGACCAGGTCGGGGAAGGTTTCCACCGCCACCAGCAGCGCCAGCGGCTCGACCGGCACGCCCATCGCGACGCCGATCGGGGCGATCGAGGAGACGAAGCTGATCTGGCCGGGAAGGCTCGCGGCCCCCATCGTCGTAATCGCGCCCGCCGCGATGCCCGCCGCGATCTGCCCCGGCCCCAGGTGGACGCCAAAGACATGCGCGACATAGACGGCCACCGCGACGTTCATCGCGGGTCCGGTCGCACGGAACAGCGCCACCGCCATCGGCAGCACGACCCCCGACGTGGCGACCGGCACGCCCGCCTCTTCGGCGCCGCGCAGCATTGCCGGCAATGAGGCGAGCGACGACTGGGTGCTGATCGCCACCGCCTGGGCCGGGGCGGTCGCACGCAGGAACCGGCCGAGGGGCACGCGCCCGCCGGCCATCGCCAGCGGATAGGCGAACACCCACACGACCATGCCGACGGCCATGACGATCAGGACATAGTGGACCAGCGCGCCAAAGGCGGCGGTGCCTGCCCGCGCGCCGACGACATAGCCGAGCGCGAAGACGCCGAGCGGCCCCAGCCACAACACCCAGCGGATCACGATCAGCATCGTATCCGCCAGCCCCTGGAACAGCCGCACCATCAGGTGGCGGGGCTCACCGGAAAGGCGCGTGAGCGCAAAGGCGAAGACGAGCGTGAACAGGATCAGCGGCAGGAACTGGTCGTTCGCAGCCGCAGCGACCGGGTTCGTCGGCACGATCGCCACCAGGAACTCGGTGAAGGGCGGCACCTCGGCGGTGGGTCCGGCCTGGCCAAAGGTCGCCCGCAGCGCCGCGGCAGCGGTATCCGGCAGCGGAAACCAGTCGAGCAGCCCCAGGGTGACGGCGGCACCAATTGCCGAGGACAGCCACAGGATCACTACGAACAGCAGGATCGATCGGGTCGCGACCCGGCCGGCGCGCGCCGCCTCGGCCGTCTGGGCGACGCCCGTCACGAGCAGCGCGACCACCAGCGGCACGATCGTCATGCGCAGCGCATTGAGCCAGGCGGTGCCGACCGGCTCCGCCCAGGCGATGCCGGCGATCGCCGTTTGCGGCGCCTGCGCGGCCAGCAATACGCCCAGCGCCAGCCCCGCCACCAGTCCGGTCAGAATACGTGCCGCTTGCGACATGCTCGCCCTTCGTCAAAACGCGCGCTATCCACGCCGATCACGTGCGGCACAACCTGAGGGCAGCTGAGCCGATGGCAAGAAAATATTTCGGTACCGACGGAATTCGCGGCGCCACCAACAAGGCACCGATGACCGCAGAGATGGCGATGAAAGTCGGCATGGCTGCGGGCGCGCACTTCCTGCGCGGCGACCACCGCCATCGCGTCGTGATCGGCAAGGACACCCGCCTGTCGGGCTATATGCTTGAAAACGCGATGGTTGCGGGCTTCACGTCGGTCGGCATGGACGTGGTGCTGGTCGGCCCGATGCCGACGCCGGCGGTGGCGATGCTCACCACCTCGATGCGCGCTGACCTCGGCGTGATGATCTCGGCCAGCCACAATCCCTACGCAGACAATGGCATCAAGCTGTTCGGGCCCGACGGCTTCAAGCTGTCGGACGCGGACGAGGCCGCGATCGAGGCATTGATCGACGGCGACATCCCGCTTTCCCCCGGACCGGACATCGGCCGCGCCCGCCGCGTCGACGATGCGCAAGGCCGCTACATCCACTTTGCCAAATCCACCTTCCCCGGGGACCTGCGGCTCGACGGCATGCGGATCGTGGTCGATTGCGCCAACGGCGCCGGCTATCAGGTGGCCCCTTCGGCGCTGTGGGAACTCGGCGCCGAAGTCGTCGCGATCGGCGTCTCGCCCAACGGCAAGAACATCAACGATGGCGTCGGCTCGACCGCGCCGGCGCTGCTCAGCGAGACCGTGGTGGCTTCAGGCGCCGCGATCGGCATCGCGCTCGATGGCGACGCCGACCGGCTGATCGTGGTCGACGAGACCGGCCGCGTCATCGACGGGGATCAGCTGATGGCGACCATCGCCGCCGGCTGGGCGCGTCAGGGTCGGCTGAAGGGCGGCGGGCTGGTCACCACCGTCATGTCCAACCTCGGCCTTGAACGGCATCTCGCAGCACAGGGGCTCGGCATGGTCCGCACGAAGGTGGGCGATCGTCACGTGCTCGAAAAGATGCGCGCGTCCGGCTACAATGTCGGGGGCGAGCAGTCCGGCCACATCATCCTGTCCGACTATGCGACCACCGGCGACGGGCTGGTCGCCGCCCTACAGGTTCTTGCCGAGGTTACCCGCGCCGGCGCGCCCGCGAGCGAGGTGCTCCACCGCTTCGATCCGCTTCCCCAGCTGCTCCGCAACGTGCGCTTCCTGGGGGGCAAGCCGCTGGAGGATCGCCGCGTGATCGAAACCATCGCCCAGGCCGAGGCCGAGCTCGCCACCCGCGGCCGGCTGGTCATCCGTCCATCGGGGACGGAACCCGTGATCCGGGTGATGGCCGAAGGCGACGATCGCGCGCAGGTCGAGGCGGTCGTCACCCGCATCTGCGACGCCGTGCAAAAGGCTGCCGCCTGATGCTGGAGATGCGCCCGGACTGCGAGCGCTGCGGCGCGGACCTCCCCGCCGACCAGGGCGGCGCCTTCATCTGCTCGTTCGAATGCACCTTCTGCGCCGACTGCGCGGACGCGCTGGATGAGCGCTGCCCCAATTGCGGCGGCGAGCTGCTCGACCGGCCGGCGCGCGTCGGCAAGGCGCTGAAGGACCACCCCGCCTCCACCGAGCGGCGGTTCCGCGCGTGAGGATCCCCCGCATCCTGATCGTCGCCGGCTCCGATTCGGGCGGCGGCGCCGGCATCCAGGCGGACCTGAAGACCGTCACCATGCTGGGCGGCCACGGCATGACGGCGATCACCGCGATCACCGCCCAGAACACGCTGGGCGTCGACGGCGTCCACGCGATCCCCACCGACATGGTGCTGGCGCAGATCGAAGCGGTCATCTCCGACATCGGCGTCGACGCCATCAAGCTCGGCATGATCGGATCGGCACGCACCGCGCTTGCCCTCGCCCAACGGCTCGAACAGCTGCCGGGCATCCCGGTGGTGCTCGACCCGGTGATGGTGGCGAGCAGCGGCGCGCGCCTGGCGGACAGCGCCACCATCGGCGCGTTCGAGCGGCTGATGGCGCGGGCGACGCTGGTCACGCCCAATTTCCCGGAGCTCGAGGCGCTGGTCGACGCGGCGCTCCCGACCGTCGAAGCGCGCGCCGAAGCGGCGAGGCAGCTCGCAAGGGCGCATGGTTGCGCCGTCCTTGTGAAGGGCGGCCATGACGATGGGCCGACCGTCGTCGACCGGCTTTACCCTGCCGAACGCGGCGGGCCGCCGGTCGTGGAGTGGAGCGACCCCCGCATCGACAGCACCGCGACACACGGCACCGGCTGCACCCTATCCACCGCCATCGCCTGCGGTCTTGCGGGCGAGTGGAGCCTCCCCGAAGCGATCGCGCGGGCGCGCCGGTTCGTGCGGATCGCGATGCTGGGTGCCGAGCCGCTGGGCCAGGGCCATGGCCCGATGGCGCAGCAGGGCGTCCGGCTCGACCTCAACGCCAGCCGCTGGTCGCCCATGCTCAACCAGGTGACGGTGCCCGCGACTGATCTTGCCGCAAGCGAGCGCTTCTACCGCATGCTCGGCCTGCGCCAGATCGTCCGCTCCAGCCGCCGCTACGCCCGGTTCGAGAGCGAGGGCGGCGCCACCTTCTCGATCGAAATGGCCGAGGCGACCGATCGTCCCGTCGTCTATTTCGAGGTCGGCGACCTCGAAATCGCGGTGCGCTACCTGCGCCAGCAGGGCGTGGTCTTCACCCAGGAGCCGGTCGAGCAGCCCTGGGGCTGGCGCGAGGCGCGGCTCACCGATCCCGCCGGCAATGCCATCTGTCTCTATCAGGCTGGCGAGATGCGGCGGTTTCCGCCATGGCGCATCGCAAATGCCTGATTACGCCCATGAACGCCTGCACCCGGGGCCCGTCGCCGGCGTCGACGAGGCGGGTCGCGGCCCCCTCGCCGGTCCCGTCGTCGCCGCCGCAGTGGTGCTCGACCCCGACTGCATCCCTGACGGGATCGATGACTCCAAGGCGCTGACCGCGCTGCGCCGGGAGCGCCTGTGTGGCGAGATCCTGGCCTGCGCCAAGGTCGGCATCGGGATCGCCAGCGTCGAGGAGATCGACAGCATCAACATCTTCTGGGCGACGATGCTGGCGATGCACCGCGCCGTGGACGCCTTGGGGGTGGCCCCCGGCATGGTACTGGTCGACGGAAACCGCTGCCCGGACTGGCCGCACCCTTCGCGCGCGCTGGTCGGCGGCGATGCGCTGTGCGTGTCGATCGCGGCCGCCTCGATCGTGGCCAAGCACCATCGCGACACCATCATGATCGAGGCCGATGCCCGGCATCCCGGCTATGGCTGGGCCTCCAACAAGGGCTATTCGGCCAAGGCGCATCTTGAGGCGCTGAAGTCGCTGGGGCCGACGCCGCTGCACCGCCGCTCCTTCGCGCCGGTCGCCCAGGCGTGGCTGCCGCTGGAAACTGCCGGCTGAGTCCTTTGCGCCACACCACCAGTGGTGGGGGCATCATGGCAACAACAGACTCAACATCTTCGGATCGGGGTCCCGTTCGGGAATCTCCCGGGAATCGCGGGCGAATCTGGTAAACAAATGTTTGCTTGACCCGAGTCCGCCGATCCGCAGGATCGCACAGGTTAACAAGGGGGCGTGAATCAATGGGGGTGCTGGAGAAAGTGCGGACGCGTACGCCGAAATCGGCGTCCGGACCGCGCGCGGCCCTGCCGCTGGACACCATCCTGCAGGGGGACTGCATCGCGCACATGCGCGCGCTGCCGACTGCGTCGGTCGACATGATCTTCGCCGACCCGCCCTACAACCTCCAGCTCGGCGGCGATCTCAACCGCCCCGACGGCAGCCATGTCGATGCCGTCACCGACGCGTGGGACAAGTTCGATTCGTTCGCGACCTATGATCGCTTCACCCGAGACTGGCTGGCCGAGGCGCGCCGCATCCTGAAGCCGGACGGCACGATCTGGGTGATCGGCAGCTACCACAACATCTTCCGCGTCGGCGCGACCATCCAGGATCTGGGCTTCTGGATCCTCAACGACATCGTGTGGCGCAAGGCCAATCCGATGCCGAACTTCCGCGGCACCCGCTTCACCAACGCGCACGAGACGCTGATCTGGGCGTCGATGGGCGAGAAGTCGAAGTACACCTTCAACTACCGCAGCATGAAGACCCTGAACGATGAGCTGCAGATGCGCTCCGACTGGGAATTCCCGATCTGCGGTGGGCCGGAGCGGCTAAAGAAGGACGGGCACAAGGTCCACCCGACCCAGAAGCCGGAGGCGCTGCTCTACCGCGTGCTGCTGGCCGCCACCCATCCGGGCGACGTCGTGCTCGACCCGTTCTTCGGCACCGGCACCACCGGCGCCGTCGCCAAGCGCCTGGGTCGCCGCTGGATCGGCATCGAGCGCGAGGGAGTCTATATCGAGGCCGCTGCCCAGCGGATCGCCGAGGCACTGCCGCTCGACGAATCGTCGCTGCGCACGATGCAGGCACCCAAGGGCACGCCCCGCGTCGCGTTCGGTACGCTGGTGGAAAACGGCATGATCGTCCCGGGCATGGTGCTGACCGATGCCAAGCGCCGCTTCCAGGCGGTGGTGCGTGCCGATGGCTCGCTGGCCTGTGGCGTGGAGACGGGCTCGATCCACAAGCTCGGCGCGACGCTCCAGGGCGCACCCTCGTGCAACGGCTGGACCTTCTGGCATCACGAGAGCGAGGGTCGCCTCCAGGCGATCGACACGCTGCGCCAGACCTACCTGCTCGCAACCCAGCCCTGATCATCTGCCCCATGTTCCCGCCCGCGCGGGAGCATGGCCGCGGGATCCGGAGGCGGTGCCGTTGCAGCAGCGTCGCGGTTGCGCGAAAGCATGGGGATGACCGTTCCCCCGATCCCAACCGACGCCACGCTCCACCTCCGTCCGGTGCAACTGGTCGACACGCCCGTCGGCCTCGACGGCCAGGCCGCCCGGCTCGCCGGCGGGATGCAATGGTTCGCCGCCTATGAACTGCTGGTTCCCGCCAGCGGGGTGCGGACAACAATAGTGCTCGCCGACTTCCCCCGTCTCCTCGAACGGGTGTCGAGCGCGCAGGGGGAGCGGCTCGAGACGCTGCACAGGCGCATCACGGCACAGCGCGCGCCGATTACCTGCGGCGAACGCGTGCTTCGCCTCGATCAGCCGCGCGTCGCCGCCATTCTAAACTGCACGCCGGACAGCTTCTCGGACGGCGGCAGGAACGGCAGCGATGCGGAAGCGATCGCCGCCACCGGACACCGCATGGTGGAGGCCGGCGCGGCGCTGATCGACGTCGGCGGCGAATCGACGCGGCCGGGCGCCGCGACGGTCTGGGAGGGCGACGAGATCGCCCGGGTCGTTCCGGTGATCGAGCGCCTCGCCGCAAGCGGCACTGCCATCTCGATCGACACCCGCAAGGCGGAAGTCATGGAAGCGGCGCTCGCGGCCGGCGCGCATATCGTCAACGATGTCGCCGCCCTGCTGTTCGACCCGCGCGCGTTGGAGGTGGTGGCCCACGCAGGCTGCCCCGTCGTCCTGATGCACTCGCCGGACCCCGAGGCGGGAGGCCATGCCCGTCCCCGCTACACCGACGTGCTGACCGACGTGTTCGACTGGCTGGAGCAGCGGATCGAGGCGGTGGTGGACGGCGGCGTCGACCGGGCGAAGATCCTGGTCGACCCCGGCATCGGCTTCGGCAAGTCGCTTGCAGAGAATCTGGCGTTGCTCAACGGCCTTGCGATCTTCCATGGCCTCGGCTGCCCGATCCTGCTGGGCGCGAGCCGCAAGCGACTGATCGGCGCGCTGTCGAACGAGGCACCGGCCGACCAGCGGCTGGGGGGTTCCCTCACGCTGGCGCTCAAGGGAGCGGACATGGGCGCACAGTTGATCCGCGTCCATGACGTGCCGGAAACGGTGCAGGCGCTCCGCGTCTGGCGCGGCCTGCGCGACACGGCGCTCTCCGAATGAGGCGGAGCCATCGCGTGTCCGGCCCGTTGGTGGCGGCATGAGGACATTCATCCCCCTCCTCGCGCTCTGCCTGTGCGCTTGCGGCGGCTCCCCACCTGAGGAGCCGGCGCGGAATGGCTCGGCCGTCGAGGAACCAACGGCTGCACCGACGCCGACGCCAACAGGCTCGCGCGCGACGGGAATGCCGTCCACCACGGATGGCCGCGTCTCCCGCTACACCAGCCTTGCGGACTGCCAGGTCGTGCGCTCGGCTCCCGATGAAGCGGGCTTCTTCGAATCAGCCTGTCCGGGCCTGGGCGGGTATCGGCTGAAGCTCGTCGAGGCGGACGGGCGGCAGAACCTCATACTGGTTATGGGCGGCCGCGAGCATAATCTGGGCCTGCCCTCGATCAGTGGCGGCGGCTTCAGCGAACTTGGGAAACGAATCGAGTGGCGTGGGCGTGAGGAGGACGGCAGCTTCCATCCTGATGCGCTGATCCTGCGCTACGACGTGGTCGAGAATGTCGACCAGCCGACCCGGCCGACCTCGTACCTGTTGCCGGTAACGTTGGAGCGCACACCCTGCCTGTCCACGAAGATCCGTCCGGGCCCGGCCCAGAACGATCGCGCCCGCGCCGTGGCGGACGCGCAGCGGACGTGCCTGTGATCGGCGCTCAGGCCGCGCTCTGGTCGATCCCGAGTTCGCCGAGCTTGCGGTACAGCGTCGAGCGGCCGATGCCGAGGCGGCGGGCGACTTCGCTCATCCGCCCACGGTAGTGGCCGATCGCGAGCCGAATCACATCGGCCTCGATCTCGTCGAGCGCGCGCAGATTGCCGTCCGGACGGAACAGGGTCACCCCGGCCTCGGTCGGACGCACGGGTGCGGGCCGCCGCACGGTCTCCTCGTCGGAAAGCTGCGCGATCTGCGGGAAGTCGGCGCGGGTCAGCGCGTCGCCCTCGCACAGCACCGCCGCGCGGAACAAAGCATTCTGGAGCTGGCGGACGTTTCCGGGCCAATCATAGCCAGCGAGCAGCGCCAGCGCCTCGTCGGTGATGCCGAGCGCCCGCAAACCGGGCTGGCGGCCGATTCGGGCCAACAGGTGCCGCGCCAGCGGCGCAACATCCCCCGGCCGCTCGCGCAGCGGCGGGATGGTGAGCTGGACGACGTTGAGCCGGTAATAGAGATCTTCGCGGAAGCGCCCGGCCTCGACCTCGTCGGCGAGCGTGCGGTTGGTCGCGGCGATCACCCGCACATCGACGCCGCGCGCATAGGTGGCACCGATCGGCCTCACCTCGCCCGACACGATCGCGTCGAGCAGCTTCGCCTGGACGGCGAGCGGCATTTCGCCGACCTCATCCAGGAACAAGGTGCTGCCGTCGGCCTCCTCGAACCGGCCGGTGCGACGTTCGAAGGCGCCGGGGAAGGCGCCCTTCTCGTGTCCGAACAACACGCTTTCGATCTGGTTGCCGGGGATCGCGCCGCAATTGACGTGCACCATCGAGCGCCGGGCGCGCGGCGAGGCTGCGTGAATTGCCTCGGCCAACACTTCCTTGCCGACGCCGCTCTCCCCCTCGACCAGCACCGGCACACGCGCCCGCGCCGCCTTGGCAGCGATCGCCAGCGCCGCGCGGAACTGGGGCGCGGACCCCACCACTTCGTCGAACGCGAGCGGCATGGAGAGCTTTTCGGCCAGCGGGCGAAGCTCGCCGGTGTCGGCGGCACCTGCGGCAGCATCGAGCGCCGACAGCAGCCGCTCCGGCGCGAGCGGCTTCACCAGGAAATCGCTGGCGCCTGCGCGCATGGCCGCGACCGCCTGTGCGACCGATCCATCCGACGTCAGCATCAACAGCGGCAGCGCGGGGCGGTTGCGACGCAACGCCGCGATCAGCCCGGCGAGTTCCACCTCGGATTCAGGGAATCGATGGTCGAGCAGGATCGCATCCAGCGCCAGCCCGTCCGGAGTCGCAAGGGTTTCGAGCGCCGAGTCGATATCGTCGGCGAAAACCGTCCGCCAGCCACGTCGCGCCGCGATCACCGAGATCAGGCGGCGCTGTGCAGGGTCATCGTCAATCACCAGAAGTAGGCGCTGGCCGTTGCGCGTCATCCCCAACTCCCGAAGCCTCGTTGCGGTCGTAATATAGCACAGAGGGTAAAGGCTCGCTTAAGCTTGGCCAACTGGGGTTGGCGGATTCTAGGCACGCGGCTAAGCTTGGCTCTAAAGGAAAAATGGCAGGGGATCCGAAAATGGCCGGCAATGGCGACGTGAATGCCCATACCGAAACCTACAACGGGTTTATGGCATTGATGAAATGGACCACGATTGTGGTCCTGATCATCACTGCGCTGGTCGTCTGGTTGATCGCGGCCTGATATGAAAATCGCCGTTCTGTCCGAGGTCGCCGCGGACGAGCGGCGAGTCGCCGCGACCGCCGAGACGGTCAAGAAGTTCATCCAGCTGGGCGCCAGCGTCGCCGTGGAAACCGGGGCCGGCACCGGCGCCTCGATTGCGGACGCTGACTATGCCGCGGCCGGCGCCACGCTGGGGCCGCGCGCGCAGGTCCTGGCGGACGCCGACGTGATCCTCGCGGTTCAGGGCCCTCCGCCCGAATCGCTTGGTGGCGTCAAACGCGGCGCCTGGCTCGTCGCGAGCCTCAATCCCTTTGGCGAGCGCGCCCGCGTCGACGGCTATGCCGCGCTCGGGGTCGAGGCGCTGGCGATGGAGTGGATGCCGCGCATCACGCGCGCCCAGTCCATGGACATCCTTTCGTCGCAGTCGAACCTCGCCGGCTACAAGGCGGTGATCGATGCAGCCGCCGCCTATGGCCGCGCCTTTCCGATGATGATGACCGCGGCCGGCACCGTGTCGGCGGCGCGGGTGTTCGTGATGGGCGTCGGCGTGGCGGGGCTCCAGGCGATCGCCACCGCACGCCGGCTCGGCGCTCAGGTATCCGCCACGGACGTCCGCTCTGCCACGCGCGAGCAGATCCTGTCGCTCGGCGCCAAGCCGATCTTCGTGGAGAATGTCGCCGGGATCGAGGGTGAAGGATCGGGCGGCTACGCGACCGAGATGTCGCCCGAGTATCAAAAGGCGCAGGCAGAGCTGGTCTCCAGCCATCTTGCCAAGCAGGACGTGGTGGTCACGACCGCGCTGATTCCGGGTCGTCCGGCACCGCGGCTGATCAGCGACGCACAGCTTCAGACGATGCGTGCCGGCAGCATCGTCGTCGACCTTGCCGTCGAACAGGGCGGCAATGTCGAGGGCGCGGTGGCGGGCGAAGTGGTCGAGCGCCACGGCGTGCGCATCCTTGGCTATCGCAATGTGCCGAGCCGGCTTGCCGCCGACACCTCGGCGCTGTTCGCGCGCAACCTCTACAACTTCCTCTCCGCCTATTGGGACAAGGAGGCGGGACGCCCCGTGCTTCCCGACGAGGACGAGGTCACCCAGGGCATTCGCCTGACGCGCGACGGTGCGGTGGTGCATCCGCGGCTGCTGGAGGCCTGAGACCCCGGTGGCGCTCCGCCTCTATCTTGCCGGTCCCGACGTGTTCCTGCCCGACGCACCAGCGGTCGCGCGGCACAAGCTGGACCTGTGCGCGTCGCTGGGCTTCGAGGGCATCTTCCCGTTCGATGTCGAGGCGAGCCCATCGGCGATCGGCAGTTTCGAAGATGGGGTCGCGATCTACCGCGGGAATCTGGGGCGGATGCGGGCGGCAGATGCCATCGTCGCCAACCTGACGCCGTTCCGCGGCGTCGGGGCGGACGCCGGCACGGCTTTCGAACTCGGGTTCTTCGCCGCGCTCGACCGGCCGATCTACGGCTATTCGTCGGCAGGGGATGATTTCGCCACCCGCATGCGGGCGCTGGTCGGCGACGACAGGGACGCCGTGGTCGAGGATTTCGGCCACCACGATAATCTGATGCTGGGCGGCGCAGTCGCATCGCACGGCAAATGGGTGACGGTCGCGGACGGGGACCCGGCGGCAAGGGCGGCGTTCGAAGCCTGCCTGCGCGCAATTCCCCGGAACAGCTGACGAAAGGGCAAGGCCATGGACTTCGTCTCGATCCTGTCGATCTTCGTGCTGGCGTGCTTCGTCGGCTATTACGTGGTTTGGCAGGTGACGCCGGCGCTGCACACGCCGCTGATGGCGGTGACCAACGCCATCTCCTCGGTCATCATCGTCGGTGCGCTGGTCGCCGCTGCAGCAGCCGGCGCCCCGGGCGCCAAGTGGCTGGGGCTGCTCGCGGTCGTGCTCGCCAGCATCAACATCTTCGGCGGCTTTGCCGTCACCGAGCGGATGCTCGCCATGTACAAGAAGAAGGAGCGGCCGGACGCGGCCGCCAAACACTAGCTTCGTCGCCCCGGCGCCACGCCGGGAGCCATCGCGCCGCAAGCGCAGGTGGAATGATGGTCCCCGGCCCTCGCCGGGGAGACGGAAAGGGGGTTCAGGATGGAACACACGGCTTCGGTTAACCCCTGGGTGGCGCTTGCCTACCTGATCGCGGGCGTCTGCTTCATCCTCGCGCTGCGCGGCCTCTCGTCGCCCGCCACCAGCCGCCGCGGCAATCGCCTGGGCATGGCCGGCATGACCATCGCCGTGGTCACCACGCTCCTCACCCACATGCCCGTGCAGACGGTGGGGCTCGTCGTCGCCCATCCATCGGGCTTCGTTTCGACCACAGGCCCGCTGTTTGCGCAAATCGATACGGTGACCGTGTTCGAGATCCTCGCCGCGATCGCCTTGGGCGCGGTGATCGGCCTCGTCACCGCGCGGCGGATTGCGATGACCGCCATGCCGCAGCTGGTCGCGGCCTTCCACTCGCTGGTGGGTCTTGCCGCAGTGCTGGTTGCCGCCGCCGCCTTCCTCAACCCGGTGGCCTTCGGGATTGCCGAACTGGTGGTGCCGATGATCGGGCAGCCCTTCGCGGCAATTCATCCGGTCAGCCGGCTCGAGATGACGCTGGGCGCCGCGATCGGTGCCATCACCTTTTCGGGCTCGGTCATCGCCTTCCTGAAGCTCAACGGCAGCATGTCGGGCAAGCCGATCCTGCTGCCCGGCCGCCATATCATCAACCTGGCCGTGCTCGGCGCGATCCTCGCGCTCACCGCGCAGTTCACCCACACCCAGACGCCGTGGATGTTCTGGGCGGTGACCGTGCTCGCCTTCGTGGTCGGCTTCCTGCTGATCATCCCGATCGGCGGCGCGGACATGCCGGTCGTGGTGTCGATGCTGAACAGCTATTCCGGCTGGGCCGCCGCCGCGATGGGCTTCACGCTCGGCAACAGCGCGATGATCATCACCGGCGCGCTGGTGGGCTCGTCGGGTGCGATCCTGAGCTACATCATGTGCCGGGCGATGAACCGCAGCTTCCTGAGCGTCATCGCCGGGGGCTTCGGCGCGGAAAGCGGCGGCGCCGGCGAGGGTGCTGCGATCGACCGCCCGTGGAAGCGCGGCTCGGCCGAGGATGCGGCCTTCCTGATGAGCCAGGCGGAACAGGTCATCATCGTCCCGGGCTATGGCATGGCCGTCGCCCAGGCGCAGCATGCGGTGCGGGAGATGGCCGACAAGCTCAAGGCGCACGGCGTCCGCGTGAAATACGCCATCCACCCGGTCGCGGGTCGCATGCCCGGCCACATGAACGTGCTGCTGGCGGAGGCGAACGTCCCCTATGACGACGTGTTCGAACTGGAAGACATCAACAGCGAGTTCGCACAGACCGATGTCGCGTTCGTGATCGGCGCCAATGACGTGACCAACCCTTCTGCCAAGACCGACAAGAGCTCGCCGATCTACGGCATGCCGGTCCTGGATGTGGAAAAGGCCAAGACCGTCCTGTTCGTAAAGCGATCGATGGGCGGCGTCGGCTATGCCGGGGTCGACAACCCGGTGTTCTACATGGACAATACCATGATGCTGCTCGCCGACGCCAAGAAGATGACCGAAGAGATCGTCAAGGCGCTCGATTGATACTGGTGTTTTTCTATGCGAGGAATGCTCCAGGCCGGATGCTTAACGTCCGGTAAGGGATTGGGGCCTCGTCATGCTGGGATCGTCTTCGCTCGCTTCTGAGTCTCCGGACCAGGGCTTCGGTTCGCTGCAGGGGGCGTCGCGGGCGGCCGGACTGCTCATCGTCGCGAACGATCCGTCCAGCGCGAAGACCGCGAGCGATGCGGCAGAGATGATCGGCGCGCGGATTGTCGCGTCCACCGGATATCCCGAGGATACCGCCCCGCCCAGGGACCTGCCCGCGCTCGACATGGTGCTGATCGAGGCCGCGGGTGCGGAGCCCGAGACGCTGGACCGGCTGCTGCAATGGGGCCGGGCGGTCAGCGACTTCTATGACGCGCGGCTGGTCCTATCCTTCAGCGCTGCGCAACTCGATCAGGTCGTGGCTCAGGCAAGCGCTGGCGAAGTGCAGTTGCTGTGCGATCCCAGCCTTCCCGAACGGGTCGCCGCGCTTGCCATCGCCGGGCGCCAGGAAACGATCCAATATGGGGGAGCGAACGAGAGCGAGAGCGAGCGGCTCCGGCGCCTGAGCGACGAGGTCGCGCGCATCGCCGACGCACTGGCGCGCCTCAGCCTCGCCGATGCCTCTCGCCGACAGGGCGCCCGCGATTCCTATGATCCGGCGCCGCCGCATGACGGCTATCGGTTCGAGACGGGAGGCCAGCAGGAAACCGAAGACCTGTTGCCACAGCCCGCCGCGATCCGCTCGGTCATCCGGGCGCGACGGTTGCGCGGCCAGTTCTTCGACGCGGAGCTTTTCGCCGATCCCGCCTGGGACATGCTGCTCGACCTGATGGCTGCCCGGCTGGAAAAGGTATCGGTGTCGGTTTCCAGCCTGTGCATCGCTGCCGCAGTGCCGCCCACCACCGCACTGCGCTGGATCACCACCATGACCGAGGCGGGGCTGTTCCAGCGCGAGGACGATCCGAACGACCGCCGCCGTGCCTATGTCGCACTGACCGACCGCGCGTTCGACGGCATGCGCAGCTACGCCATGGCCGTACGGCGCATGGGGCTGCACATTCTCTAGAGAGTGCGGCTCACGCCGCGCGCTGCCTCAGCCGAACGCGGGAAGGCGCAGCCGCACCAGCAGCCCGCCCAAGTCCTCGCTCTCTTCCAGCGTGACCGTACCCTCATAGATTTCGGCAACGTCGCGCACGATGGCGAGGCCAAGGCCCGTGCCGGGCTTGCCGCTGTCCAGCCGCACGCCGCGATCGAAAATGCGCTGGCGGTCCGCCTCCGGAATGCCGACGCCGTCGTCCTCGACCAGGATCTCGGCGAAACCCATGTCGGCGCGCACCGTCACGAACACGCTGCCGCCGCCATATTTCGCGGCGTTCTCCACCAGATTGCCGAGGATCTCGTCCAGGTCCTGCCGCTCGATCCGGGCGATCAGATTCTTGGCGCCGTCCACATCGACCCGGACATTGGGGTAGAGCCGCCCCACCGCCCGCTCGACCGCCTCGACCGATTCCCATACCGGCGTGCGGCTATGTGCGCTCCCGCGGCGGCCGACGGCGCGCGCGCGGGCGAGATGGTGGTCGACCTGGCGTCGCATGGTGCGCGCCTCGCGAATGACGGTGTCGGCGAGGTCGTCCTGTCCGGCGGCCGCCGCATTCATGATGACGGTCAGCGGCGTCTTGAGCGCGTGCGCCAAGTTGCCGGCGTGGCGCCGCGCCTCTTCCGCTTGGCGGTCGTTGTGCTCGACCAGCGCGTTCAGTTCCTCGACCATCGGCGCGACTTCTGCCGGCATCGCCCCCTCCAGCCGCGACGCTTCGCCGCTTCGCAGCCGCGCGATCGAATAGCGCAGCTTGCGCAACGGCAGCAGCCCGTACCAGGTCTGCAGCGCCGCCATCACGATCAGCCCCAGCCCCAGCAGCAGGAAGCTGCGGATGAGCGTACGGCGCAGCGCGTTGATCTGCGCGTCGAGCACGTCGCGGGTTTCCGCCACCTGGAACCGCCAGCGCACCGGCGATCCCGGCAGGGTCAGGTCCCGCTCGACGATCCGCAGCTTCTCGTCCGGGAAGGCGTTGCTGTCGTAGGTGTGGATTTCCATGTCGTGGTGCGGCGGCCCCTCGGGCAGCTTGCGGTCCCACAACGACCGCGAGGGGAACGGCTCGAACCCCTTGCCGCTCACCTGCCAGTAGAGACCCGAGCCGGGCTCCAGGAACCGCTGGTCGCCCAGGTTGCGGTTGAACACCACTTCGCCGTCCGGCCCGATTTCGGCCGTCACGATCATCGAGGTCAGCAGATAGTCGAGCTGGTCGTCGAAATTGCGCGTGATCGCCGAGCTCAGCACCCGGTCGAGCGCATAGCCGCCGCCGGACAGCAGCAAGAGGATCCACACCGCCGCGATCAGGATCATGCGGCGGCTGAGTGAGCCCGTCACCCGCACATAGCTGCGCGGCGGGGGATCGCCCGGACCGGGCTGGACCGGCGCGGCCGCCTTGTCGTGGCGCGCAGCCCAGGTGTCGAGCAGGCCGCCCCAGATTGTCATTGCAGGGGCCGGCCCGGGATCACGCCAGCGGCGCAGGCGCGCCCGGCTCGTCGAGGCTGTAGCCCAGGCCGCGGATCGTGGTGATCACATCGGAGCCCAGCTTCTTGCGGATGCGCGTGACGAACACCTCGATCGTGTTCGAATCCCGGTCGAAATCCTGGTCGTAGATATGCTCGATCAGCTCGGTACGGCTGACCACCTTGCCCTTGTGATGGATGAGGTAGCTCAGCAGCTTATATTCCTGCGCGGTCAGCTTCACGGGCTCGCCGGACTTGGTGACCTTGCCCGACCGGGTGTCGAGGCGGATGTCGCCCGCGATCAGCTCGGCGGAGGCATTGCCCGATGCACGACGGATGAGCGCGCGCAGCCGCGCGATCAGTTCCTCGGTCTGGAACGGCTTGGCGACATAGTCGTCGGCCCCGGCGTCGAGCCCGGCGACCTTGTCGGACCAGCTGTCGCGCGCGGTCAGCACCAGCACGGGGGCGGTGCGCCCTTCGCGCCGCCAGCGATCGAGCACCGTCAGCCCGTCGATCTCGGGCAGGCCCAGGTCCAGGATGATCGCGTCATAGGTCTCGGTGGAGCCCAGGAAATGCCCCTCCTCGCCATCGGTGGCGAGGTCCACGGCGTAGCCGGCGCCTTCCAGCGTCGCCCGCAGCTGCCGGCCCAGATTCGGTTCGTCCTCGACGATCAGAACGCGCATATTCACCCTTTCGCGAAGGCTCTATTTTCCCGTCCGGCCGACAATCTCGCCAGTCCGGCCGTCGACGTCCACCCAGATCACGGCTCCATCGCGCAGGAACTTGAGCGTGTAAATGGCAGTGCCGGCGTCGAAGTCGAAGCCCAGGTATTGCGCACCGCGCATCTTGCCGGTCACGCGCCGTTCGATCTCGCGCAGCGGCAGGATTCGGCCCTGCTTGCGGCCTTCCATCGCGGCTTCCTGGTCACTGCGATGGCGTTGCACGCCGGCCACGGGAGCCGCAACCGCTGCAACAGGCAGCAGTGCGCACACGCAGAGACCGGCTCGAAACAACATCTTCATGCTGGTTGGCATAGGGTGAGCGCGTTGAATAGCCTATGAATATGGCAGGTGGCACAAGTGTTGCACCACGGCAACTTGCCCCCGGTGCGGCAGCCGCCTACCTGCGCCACCATGGCAGCACCCATTTTGAGTTACGAAGGTCTCGGCCTGATCCAGGGATCCGGCTGGTTGTTCCGCGGGCTCGACCTGCACATCGGCCAGCGCGACCGGCTGGCACTGATCGGGCGCAACGGCGCGGGCAAGTCGACGCTGCTCCGGCTTATTGCCGGCACGCTGGAAGGCGACGAAGGCCGTCGCACCGTGGTCCCGGGCACCCGCGTCGTCCTCCTGGAACAGGATCCGGACGTATCCGGCTTTGCGACCCTGCACGACTTTGCGACCCATGGCGACGATGCCGCGGAAATCCATGAGGTAGAGGCAATCGCCAGCCAGCTCGGCATCGACCTGTCGCGTGAGGCGGCGACCGCGAGCGGCGGCGAACGGCGGCGCGCGGCGATCGCGCGGGCGCTGGCGATGAACCCGGACGTCCTGCTGCTCGACGAGCCGACCAACCATCTCGATCTCTCGGCGATCGAATGGCTGGAAGAATGGCTGGGCCGCTTCAACGGCGCCTTCGTCGCGATCAGCCACGATCGCACCTTCCTCACCCGGCTGACCCGCTCGACCCTGTGGCTGGACCGCGGGACCATCCGGCGCAGCGAGATCGGCTTCGGCGGGTTCGACGCCTGGATGGAGGCGGTACAGGCCGAGGAGCAGCGCGCCGCCGAGAAGCTCGACGCCAAGCTCAAGATCGAGGAGCACTGGCTCCACCGCGGCGTGACCGCGCGGCGCAAGCGCAACCAGGGCCGGCTGGAGGCGCTGCACAAGATGCGCGCCGACCGTGCGTCGATGACCGGGCCGCAGGGCATCGCCAAGCTCGCGATCGAAAGCGACGACACCAAGACCAAGGTGGTGATCGATGCCGAGCATGTCACCAAGGCGTTCGGCGACCGCAACGTCATCAAGGATTTCTCGCTGCGGGTACGCCGCGGCGACCGCATCGGCATCGTCGGCGGCAACGGCGCGGGCAAGACCACGCTGCTGCGCCTGCTAACGGGCGAGCTGGCGCCGGATTCGGGACGGATCAAGCTTGCCAAGACGCTCGACGGCATCGTCATCGACCAGCAACGCAAGCTCATGTCGCCGGAGAAGCGCGTCCGCGACGTGCTCGCCGACGGCGGCGACTGGATCGAGGTCCAGGGGGTCCGCAAGCACGTCCACGGCTACCTCAAGGAGTTCCTGTTCGACCCGAGCATCGCCGAGGCGAAGGTCGGCACCCTCTCGGGCGGCGAGCGTTCGCGACTGCTGCTGGCACGCGAGTTCGCACGCCCCTCCAACCTGCTGGTCCTCGACGAGCCGACCAACGACCTCGACCTGGAGACGCTCGACCTGCTGCAGGAGGTGATCGGCGACTATGCCGGCACCGTGCTGATCGTCAGCCACGATCGCGACTTCCTCGACCGCACGGTGACGGTGACGCTGGGGCTCGACGGATCGGGCACGGTGGACGTGGTGGTAGGCGGCTATGCCGACTGGGAGGCGCGCCGCAAGCCCAAGGCCGAAGCGCGCAAGCCCAAGGCGGCGCCGGCGGCGGAGGCGGTTCGCGCCAAGCCGACCAAGCTCAGCTACAAGGACCAGCGCGACTACGACCTGCTGCCCGGCCAGATCGAAAAGCTGGAGCAGGCGATCGCCCGCGACGAAGCGGCGCTCGCCGATGCCGACCTCTACACCCGAGATCCGAAGAAGTTCGACGCGCTGATGGCGTCGGTTGCCAAGGCGCGCGCCGACAAGGACGCGGCGGAGGAACGCTGGCTGGAGCTGGCCGAGCAGATCGAGACACTGGCCGGCTGAGGCCGCGCTACAGGGCCCGGCCGTGGCGACCGGCGAGGTCGATCACATATTGCCACGCCACCCGTCCCGAGCGGCTGCCCCGGCGCGTCGCCCAGCCCACGGCGTCGGTCGGATCGAACGGCAGCGCATGGGTCGCGCAGTATCCGGTGACGATCGCGAGATAGGCATCCTGGTCGACGACGTGGAAGCCAAGGCTCAGGCCGAAGCGGTCGGCAAGCGCGAGGCTGTCGTCGATCGAATCGCGAGGATTGATCGCGCTCGCCTGCTCGGCGATGTCGCGCGGCATCAGGTGGCGGCGGTTGGAGGTTACCACCAGGCGTGCGTTGGCGGGCCGCGCCTCCGCTCCGCCCTGCAGCATCGAACGGAGCGCCCGCGCCTCGCCGGGATGGTCGAAGCCCAGGTCATCCAGGAAGATCGCAAACGCCCGGTTCGTGTCGGCAATCGCCCGGAACAGCGCCGGCAGCGTCTCCAACCGCGCCGTCACCACCTCGACCAGCGCGATGGCTGTCCCCTCGGCCTGCACGGCCGCGACCGCGCTCTTCACCAGCGCCGACTTGCCGGTCCCGCGCGCCCCCCACAGCAGCACGTCCTGCGCCGCGATGCCGGCGGCCAGCCGCTGGAGATTGGCGACAAAGCTCCCCTTTTGCGCATCCATGCCGGAGAGCAGGTCGAGCGGTAGCGGATCGAACGCGCGCGCCGCGCTCAGCACGGTGCCGTCCCACAAATAGGCCGGATGCGCGAGCGGATCGGCCGCGGTTGGCGGCGGCGGCGCCAGCCGTTCGAGCGCGGCGGCGATCCGGGCGAGCGTGTCGGTGTGGGCGTCCATGTCCCCGCGCTACCCGGCGGCGGTGCCGTCAGGCAAGCTCAGGGCAGGTCATACGCCTTCATCAGGTCGTAGAGCGTCGGCCGGCTGATCCCCAGCAAGCGCGCCGTGCCGGAGATGTTGCCCTGCGCGCGGGCCAGCGCACGGCGGATGGCGTTGCGGTCGGCCTCTTCGCGGATTGCCTTCAAGTTGATCGGCTCCGCCTCGCCATGGTCGAGATCGAGGTCGGCAGCCGTCACCTGCTTGCCATCGGCCATGATGACGGCGCGCTTCACCCGGTTCTCGAGCTCGCGGACGTTCCCCGGCCACGCCCAGGTGTCGATCGCTGCCAGTGCATCGGGGGCAAATCCGGTCACGCCGGCATTCATCTGCCGCGCATACCGCCGCAGGAAGTGCCGTGCGAGCAGGCCGGCATCGCCCGGACGCTCGGAAAGCGACGGGATGCGCACCACGATCTCGGCAAGACGGTAGTAGAGGTCCTCGCGGAACCGCCCGTCGGCCACCATCGCGTCGAGGTCCTGGTGGGTCGCGCAGACGATGCGCGTGTCGACCGGGATGGGTTTGCGCCCCCCGATCCGCTCGATCACCCGCTCCTGCAGGAAGCGGAGCAGCTTGACCTGAAGCGGCAGCGGCACGTCGCCGATCTCGTCCAGGAACAAGGTGCCGCCATGCGCGGCCTCGATCTTGCCCGCCGTGGTCTTGATCGCGCCGGTGAAGGCCCCTTTCTCATGTCCGAACAGCTCGCTCTCCAGCAGCGTCTCGGGGATCGCGGCGCAGTTGATCGCCACGAAAGCGCCCTCTGCACGCGGGCTCGCGTCATGGACGCCGCGCGCGAGCAGTTCCTTGCCAGTGCCCGACGCGCCCAGCAGCAGCACCGACACATCGGCAGGTGCCACCCGCTCGATCGTGCGGGTGACCTTCAGCATCTCCGGCGCTGCGGTGAGCATGCCGCCCAGCGCCGTTTCGCCATCGATCCGCGCGGCCAGCCGGCGGTTCTCGGCCTCCAGCGCATGGACGTGAAAGGCACGCGCGACGATCAGCCCCAGCGTGTCGATGTCGATCGGCTTCGAATAAAAGTCGAATGCCCCCATCGCGATCGCCTTGAGCGCGCTTTCACGCGCACCGTGCCCCGACGCGACGATGATCTTGGTGTCGGGCTTGAGCGCGAGCATTGCCTCCAGCGTCGCGAACCCCTCGGTGGTGCCGTCAGGATCGGGCGGCAGACCCAGGTCGAGCGTGACCACCGCCGGCTCCTCCGCGCGCAGCGCCGCGAGCGCCGCTTCGCGGGTTCCGACCGCGGTGATTGCATAGCCTTCATACGCCCAGCGCAGCTGCCGCTGGAGGCCCAGGTCGTCCTCCACGATCAGCAGCCGCCGCGTCTCGGCACTCATGCCGCCTCCTCCATGGTTGATGCGAGCGCGCGGGGCAGCAGCACGCGAAACGTCGATCCCCTGCCTTCGCGGCTGCTCACCTCGATCCGCCCCCCCAGCGCCTGGGCAAGCTGGGTGGCCTCGAAGGCGCCAATGCCGAAACCATGGGGCTTTGAAGAGACGAAGGGCTTGAACAGCCGGTCCCGCACAAAGGCCGGTGTCATCCCGTGCCCGCGGTCGACCACCTCGATGACGGCCATGTCCTCGCCATCGCTGACGCGCAGCGTGACCGGTGCATCGGCGGCACTCGCCTCGACGGCGTTCTGGACGAGGTGGCCGAGCAGCTGTTCAAGCCGCAGCGGGTCGGCGATCGCGTAGACCGGCTGCTCCCCCTCGACTTCGACCGGGTGCTGCGCCCGTCGCGCTTCCGCGATCCCCTGCGCCAGCGCCGTCAGGTCGAGCACGCCGATTGCCCCTACGGGCGTGGGCTGGCGCTGCGCGAGCCGGGCAAGCAGGTCGTTCATCCGCGCCGCCGACTCCTGAAGGGTCGCGACCATGTCGGCACGGAACTCCGGATTGTCGGCGTGCCGCTCGGCATTGCGTGCGACGAGGCTCAGCTGGCTCACCAGGTTCTTGAGGTCGTGGAGGATGAAGGCGAACCGCCGGTTGAACTCGTCGAACCGCTGCGCCTCCAGCAAGGCCTCGGTCGCCCGCGCTTCGGCGAGATAGCTGGCGACCTGCCGACCGGCGATCTTGAGGAGGTCGAAATCCTCCCAGTCGAGCGCGCGGTCGAGCGGCGGCCGCGCCACCAGGATGGCTCCGACCAATTGCCCCAGATGCGGCAAGGGCACGATGATCCACGCCTCGGGAAGGGCGAGCATCCAGTCCGGCACCGCATCCGAATCCATGCGCTCGGCGGTGCCGGCGCGGGCACCGTCGAGCTCGATGACCCGGCCTGTCGCCGCGAGGTGTTGAGCAAGCGCGGCGGCGGGTTCCGGCGCAGGTCCGTCCACCGGCCAGTTCCAGCCGGCGGTGCGCTCCAGTCCCTCGTCACCCGCGATCAGCAGCATGCCGGCGGGCGACTGGGTGAGGTCGGCGATCGCCTTGGCGACGCGTTCCGCCAGCGGTGCCGCCCCCTGTGGCCGCCCCAGCGTCTCCGTGAAGCGCGCCCACTCGACCCGATAGTCGTAGCGGTGCTGGAAGAGGTGCTTGGTAAGCTTGACCCGCACCCAGGCGCGCAGCCACGCCGACGACATCAGCGTCAGGATCGCGGCAGTCGCCCCGAGCACGAACGCGGTCTGGAGGATGCGGGCGTGCGTCCCGCCGACACTCGCAAGCGCGGTGTTGCCGGCGATCATGATTAACACGTAGCCGAGCAGGCCGAGCACCGAGAGCGAGTGCAGCGTCGCGGTTCGCGACACGCGCAGTTCGCGCCCTCCGCTGCGATGAAAGGCAAGCGCGATCACCCCGGCGAGCGCCGCCAGCGCCAGCCCCCGCATGGCCTGGAACTCGCGCGGTGCCTCTCCGGTCAGATAGTGAAGCGCGCTCAAGTTCACGTCGATCAGCCACAGGGCGCCGATCGCCGTCATCGCCAGCTGCAAGCCGGAGCGCCCCAGCCCGGTGTTCAGCCCATAGAGCAGCACCAGACCCGCCGCGGCGGACAGCGCCCGCATCAACAGGGCGGTGCGCATCAGCTCCGCCGCGGCGGCTGGGACGTCTGTGCCGGTGGCGAGCAGTTGCAGCACCACCTGCAGCACGATCACCAGTGCGACGGCGGCATAGGCGACCGGCAGCGTCAGGTAGCGCGCGCCGCCCCAGCGGTGGGTGACCAGCATCACCATCAGCCAGGCGAGATTCCGCAGCCCCTCGAACACCAGGGTGACCGGATCGCCGTTGCCGATGCCCGCGACGGACAGCGCCCACAACGCCGTCAGCACCAGCGCGACGGCGAAGCTCGTGCGGATCGATCCCGGCAGTTCCGGCGCCTGGACCGCCCACAATGCCAGCATCCCGAACAGCAGCGCGGCAAGCGCATGGCTCCACAGGATGAGGTCGGGCAGCATTCAGCGCGCACCCTCTGGCCAGAGCACCACGCGCACCGTCTGGAGCAGGATCAGCAGGTCCAGGAAGGGCGAGTAGTTCTTGGCATAATAGAGATCATATTCCAGCTTCTGCCGGGAATCGTCGAGCGAGGCGCCATAGGGATAGTTGATCTGCGCCCAGCCGGTGATGCCCGGCTTCACCATGTGCCGTTCGGCGTAATAGGGCAGCTGCTGTTCCAGTTCGTCGACGAACTGCGGGCGTTCGGGGCGGGGCCCGACGAAGCTCATGTCGCCTTTCAGCACGCTCCAGCACTGGGGCAGCTCGTCGATCCGCAGCTTGCGCAGGATCCGGCCCACGCGGGTGATGCGGGGATCGTCCTTTTCCGCCCAGACGGCGTTGCCGCCCACCTCGGCATCGATGCGCATCGAGCGCAGCTTGATGATGTCGAAGCCCAGGCCATAGAGGCCGATGCGGCGTTGGCGGTAGAAAACGGGCCCGCGACTGTCGAGCTTGATGGCAAGCGCTGCCACGGCGAGCACCGGCAGGACCAGGGTGAGCAGAAGCAGGCTGACGGTGACGTCGAACAGCCGCTTGAACAGGCTCGAGAACACGCGTCCGGACGAGAAGCCGTCGGAAAAGATCAGCCATGACGGGTTCACGGTATCGAGGTCGACGCGGCCGGTCTCGCGCTCTAGGAAGGTCGAGAGTTCGTTGACGTGCACGCCCGTCGTCCGGATCCGCAGCAGGTCCTTGAGCGGCAGCGCATTGCGGCGCTCCTCGAGCGCGAGCACGACTTCTCCCGCGTTGAGGAGCACGACATGCTCGGCAAGGTTGCTGATCGCCTCGCGGCCGATCGCCTCGGGCATCACCGGCTTGGCGTCGCCCATGCCGACATAGCCCACCACCACGAAGGCGGCACCCGGCGTCTGCGCCAGCGCCTTCAGCCGCGCCGCGCGCGACCCCGCGCCCAGCACCACCACCCGCCGTTTGAAGACATGCCCGCCCAAGGTCCGGCCGAGCAGGATCCGCACCAGCAGCAGCAGCACAACGGCAAAGCCCATCGCGTAGACGAGGTTGGAGCGCCAGAACGTGATCCCGGGGGCCAGGAAGAACTGCACGGCGACCCCGATCGCGCCGAGCGCGACCGCGACGATCAGCCGCGCAGCCGCGAACCGCAGCGATTGAAGCGCCTCGGCGCCGTAGACGCCGACCGCGATCATCGCGAGTTCCAGCGAAACCGCAAAGCTCAGCAATTGGGGAATCCGGGTGTGGATCGGCTCCACCGCCATGTCGATCTGGCTCGCACGCACGATCCAGCCGAGTTCGCCCGCCACCATCAACAGCGCGAAATCGAGAATGCCGAGCAACAGCACGGCATGAGGGATATAGTGCTTGAACAGCCTGATCATAAAGCCCGGTTTCCTGGCCGGGTGCATACGCCCGACCGGCACTCCTTCCCTCTCGCAACAATAACCGAAGAAAAGCTGAACACGGGCATCAACTGAGCATTGTGCGCTGCACCGTCCTGGCGTCTAATGGCTTGTGCCCCGTTCGGCACCCTTTTTCGATGGAGAAGCGCTACATGCCGTTCGAAGCCGCGATCATCCCCGTTATCCTGTCGGGAGGATCGGGAACCCGGCTGTGGCCGATCTCTACGCGCGAACGTCCCAAACAGCTGCTTTCGCTGACGGCCGAAGAAACCATGCTCCAGTTGACGGCGCGCCGCGCATCGGGCCCGCGGTTCGCCGCCTCGATCGTCGTCGGCAGCACCGCACACGCGCAGGATATCGAGGAACAGCTGGGCGAGATCGGGGCTGCGGCCCAGGCCCTGGTGCTCGAGCCCATGGCACGCAACACCGCGCCGGCAATCGCGCTGGCGGCTGTCGCGGCTGGCGGCGATGCCACCCCTTTGCTGGTGATGCCGTCGGACCATGTCATCGCCGACGTCCCGGCCTTCCATGCCGCGATCGAGGCGGCGTTGCCGCTGGTGGCAGAGGGGTGGCTGGTCACCTTCGGCATTACCCCCGATGCGCCGGAAACCGGCTATGGCTGGATCAAGGTCGGCGAAGCGATCGCGCCGGGCGCGCACCGCGTCGCGCGTTTCGTGGAGAAGCCGCCGCGCGATCGTGCCGAGGCAATGCTGGCCGATGGCGATCACGCCTGGAACGGCGGCATCTTCCTGTTTCGCGCGGACATGTACCTCGGGGCCTTGGGCACCCACGCCCCGGCGATGCTGGTCGCCAGCCAGACGGCGATGGACCGCGCGCGACGGGAGGGAAAGCGCGTCTACCCCGATGCCGATGCGTTCGCGGAGTCGCCCTCTGAGTCGATCGACTATGCCGTGATGGAAAAGGCGGAGCGGGTCGCCGTCGTCCCGGTGTCGATGGGCTGGAGCGATGTCGGCAGCTGGGACGCACTTCACGCGATCAGCGCCCGGGACGAGAACGACAATGTCTGCGGCCCCGAAGTGCTGACGATCGACACCACCGGCTGCCTCGTCCGCAGCGATCGCGCGCGCATCGCGATGGTGGGGGTCAAGGACTTGATCGTGGTCGCCAGCGGCGAGGACATCCTCATCCTGCCGCGCGGCCGCTCGCAGGAAGTGAAGCGGTTGCTGGAGGCGATGAAGGAGAGGGACGCCTGAGCCGCCTGCGCCGCTGCCGCCGCCGCGATCAGGCGGCGGCCAGTTCCTCGGCCGTCGCATCCGCCAGGCTGGTACCGTCGAGGATGCGCGCGGTCTCGTCGCGCACCCGCGCCATGGCGATGCGGATCGCGCATGCCGCCTCGTCCTTGCAATCGCCGCAGGGACGATAGGCGGTGCGGCTGACGCATGGCACCAGCGCAAGCGGCCCCTCGATCACACGGATGATTTCGCCCAGAGAGATCAGGTGCGTCGGGCGAGCAAGGCGATAGCCCCCCGCCTTGCCCCGCGTGGACAGCAGGAAGCCGGCCTCGCGGAGGTCCGCCAGGATCAGCTCTAGGAACTTGCGCGGGACATTGGCCCCGGTCGCGATCCGGTGCATCGGGGTGGGTGCGACGCTCGGAGGTTGGGCGGCCAGGAACAACATTGCGCGCAGCGCATACCGGGAACGCTGGGTCAACATAATGGTCAAGCCCATGCCAGTGCATTGTGGCCATGAAAAGACCACGGCAGGCTTTAATTGCCCAAACCGAGCGTCTATATGCATTTTGTCGGCTTCGGCCGGCTATGGCGATAAACTGCGGCGTAGACTAGGCGCAGCGGACCCGGGGGCAGTACCCGGCGGCTCCACCAGAACTGGCCTTCCAGGCCGGTCCTGACGGGGCCGAACCAGGATCGACGTGTGTTGAAAGGCGCTGTTTTCGCTCGGAATGGGACCACCGCAACGGCCCGTACACAAGTGCCAACGATAACGAAGCACTCGCTATTGCGGCGTAACCCCAAGGCTTAACGGCCTAAGGTTATTCTAAAATGCGCGGTTGGACCGCACCGGGCAACAGAAGCGGATTCCAGCGGTACGGGGGGCACCGGGCAACAGAAGCTCCCCACTCCCAGATTTGACGGACTTTGGCGCGCGTTGCGTGCGGAGAACTCTTGTTCCCGCCGGGTCAGGCCGGCAGCACCAGCCGTGCGGTCGTGCCCGCGCCGCCAATCATCTCGAAGCGGCCGTTGAGCTGCCCCGCGAGCATGGTCGCGATCCGCAGTCCCAGGCTGTCCGAAGCGTCAATCGAGAACCCCTCTGCCAGGCCGTGCCCGTCGTCCCGCACCTCGACGATGACCATCCCGTCGCCGCTGCGGGCCAGGCGGACGTCGATATTCCCGCTGTCGCGATCCTTGAAGCCATGCTCGATCGCGTTCGACATGGCCTCTGCCACGATCAGCGCCAGCGGCACTGCAGCGTCCGGCGACAGGATCGCGTCCTCCGCGACATCAATGGAGCAGCGGATGCCCGTGCGGCCGCTTGCCTCGACCACGTCGGCGCAGAGAGGCTCCAGGAACTCACGCATGTTGCGGGTGGCGCCCGCCGCATCATAGAGCTGGCGGCTGATCCGGCCGATCAGCCCCAGCCGGCGCGCGGCCTCGTCCAGCGCAGCGCGCGCCTGAAGGTCCGTCACCTGCCGCTTCTGCACGGACAACAGCCCGGCTGCGACCTGAAGGTTGTTCGAAACACGATGCTGGAGCTCGTTGAACAGCAGTTCGCGGGTGTCGGCCAGAGTGCGGCTGAGCTCGCGCTCACGCCCCAGCTTGCGATTGGCGCGCTGCATCCAGTGCACCAGCGCGATGTCGGTCCCGACCACAAAGGCATAGAAGAGCAGCGCCACGGTCGATGACCGCGTCAGCGTGAGACTGCCGGCAGGTGGGATGAAGAAATGCCAGGCGATCACCCCGCACAGTACCGCCGCCACCGTCCCCATCCGCGTCCCGAACAGGAAGGCGATCAGGATGACCGTCGGGAAGAAGGTTACATAGGGGAAGCCAGGCGGCAGCAACGGGTCGGCCAGCCAGCGGAGCACCGCCGCAATCGCGACGCACGCGAGGGTGATCGACAGCGCCAGCCACGGTCGATCCGCTGCGAGGGGCAGTCGCTCCAGCAGGCGCCTCGCGGTGCGCTGCTGCGCCCGCCCCGTCGATATGTCCCTGGCCCCCATCCTGGTCGCTTCTGCCCGAGGCCGCGGACACTGGCAATCGCCCGTCCTCGCCAAGAGTCGGAAACGTCACGAAAAAAGGGGCCCGCGTTACCGCGAGCCCCCTCTTCATGCCGAAAGGATCGTACGATCAGCTCTCGGTGATGAACGACGGCAGACCGATGTCGCCACCATCATCGTTGCTCTTGCCGCTTTCGCCGCCTTCACGGCGCGGGCCGCGATCCCGGCGCGGGCCGCGATCGCCACCTTCGCGGCGGGGGCCACGGTCGCCGCGATCACCGCCACGATCGCCGCCGCGGTCGCCACGGTCACCACGCGGGCCACGATCGCTGCGCTCGCGCGGTTCGCGTGCCGGACGGGTGTCTTCCAGCTCGGCACCGGTCTCCTGGTCGACGACGCGCATCGACAGGCGAACCTTGCCGCGCGGGTCGACCTCGAGCACCTTGACCTTCACTTCCTGGCCTTCGGTGACGACATCGCCCGGCTTCTCGACGCGCTCGTTCTTCATCTCGGACACGTGGACGAGACCGTCCTTGCCGCCCATGAAGTTCACGAATGCACCGAAGTCGACGATGTTGACGACCTTGCCGGTGTAGATCTTGCCGACCTCTGCCTCTTCGACGATGCCCTTGATCCAGTTCATCGCGGCTTCGATCTGCGACACGTCCGACGAGCTGACCTTGATCACGCCCTCGTCGTCGATGTCGACCTTGGCGCCGGTGGTCGCCACGATCTCGCGGATGACCTTGCCGCCCGTGCCGATGACGTCGCGGATCTTCGCCTTGTCGATCTGCATGGTCTCGATGCGCGGTGCATGGGCCGACAGCTCGGTCCGGGTCTCACCCAGCGCCTTGCTCATCTCGCCCAGGATGTGCGCACGGCCTTCGTTCGCCTGCGCCAGCGCGACCTTCATGATCTCCTCGGTGATACCGGCGATCTTGATGTCCATCTGAAGGCTGGTGATGCCCTCGCTGGTGCCGGCGACCTTGAAGTCCATGTCGCCCAGGTGATCTTCGTCACCCAGGATGTCGGAGATCACGGCAAAGTCCTTGCCCTCAAGGATGAGGCCCATCGCGATGCCCGAAACCGGACGCTTGAGCGGAACGCCCGCGTCCATCATCGACAGCGAGCCACCGCACACCGTCGCCATCGACGAGGAGCCGTTGCTCTCGGTGATGTCGGACAGAACGCGGATCGTGTAGGGGAACTCTTCCTTCGATGGCAGCACCGGGTGCAGCGCGCGCCATGCGAGCTTGCCGTGGCCGACTTCGCGACGGCCGGGCGCACCGAAGCGACCCACTTCACCGACCGAATAGGGCGGGAAGTTATAGTGCAGCATGAAGTGCTCGTAATGGAGCCCGTTCAGGCCGTCGATCATCTGCTCGGCGTCCTTGGTGCCAAGCGTGGTCGAGCAGATCGCCTGGGTCTCGCCGCGCGTGAACAGCGCCGATCCATGCGTGCGCGGCAGGAAGTGCACCATCGCCTCGATCGGGCGCACCGTCTTGGTGTCGCGACCGTCGATGCGGCGGCCTTCCTTCAGGATCGCGGTGCGAACCACTTCCGCCTCGAGCTTCTTCACCAGCTTGAGCACGCCCAGATACTGGGCCGGATCGCTTTCCTTCAGGTCCGCGAACGCTTCACGCGCCTTGGTGCGCGCGTCGTTGATCGCGTTCTGGCGGTCCTGCTTGCCGGTCAGCTTGTAGGCGGCGACCAGGTCGGCGCCGATCAGGTCCTTGAGCTTCTTCTTCTGCTTGGACTGGTCGACGACCGGGGTCAGCTCCCAGGGATCCTTGGCAGCCTGCTCGGCGAGGTCGATGATCGCCTCGACGACCTTCTTGCACTCGCGGTGGGCGAACATCACGCCGCCCAGCATCGTCTCTTCCGAAAGCTCCTTGGCTTCGGATTCGACCATCATCACGGCCTCGTGGGTGCCGGCGACGACCAGGTCGAGCTCGCCCTCCTTCACCTGCTCCAGGGTCGGGTTGAGGATGTACTCGCCATCCTGATAACCGACGCGCGCAGCGCCGATCGGGCCCATGAACGGCACGCCCGAGATCGTGAGTGCAGCCGACGCAGCGATCATCGCAACGATATCCGGCTCGTTCTCGCCATCATAGCTCAGCACCTGAGCGATGACGTTGATCTCGTTGTAGAAGCCTTCCGGGAACAGCGGGCGGATGGGGCGATCGATCAGGCGGCTGGTCAGCGTCTCCTTTTCGGTCGCGCCGCGCTCACGCTTGAAGAAGCCGCCGGGGATGCGACCCGCGGCCGAATACTTCTCCTGATAGTGAACGGTCAGCGGGAAGAAGTCCTGCCCTTCCTTCACCGAGCGGGCGGCCGTGACGGCGCACAGCACCACCGTCTCGCCGAGAGTCGCAAGCACTGCGCCGTCGGCCTGGCGGGCAACGCGGCCCGTCTCGAGCGTCAGCGTCTTGCCGCCCCACTCGATGCTGGTCTTCTTGATATCGAACATGTCGTTTCCTTCACTCCGGCGGCCCTATGCCTGCCGGGGCAGCTTGCGGGCGTCTGCCCGCAGGGGTGAGCCGTTAGGCTCGGAACCAAGTCGCCGGATTGCGCTCGGTCCTGCTCCTTCGTGCTTCCGCTCCGCGCGGAGAGACGTCGGAGAATCTCGTGGGCGCCGCCGGGGGCGGCATGCCCTTGTGCCATATCCCCAGCGGTGTGGGGAAAAGAAAACGGCGCCCCGCGGGGCGCCGTTCCTTACTTGCGAAGACCCAGCTTCGCGATCAGCGCGGTGTAGCGCCCGGCATCCTTCTTGCGAAGATAGTCGAGCAGCGAACGACGCTTGTTGACCAGCATCAGCAGACCGCGGCGCGAATGGTTATCCTTCGCGTGGGTCTTGAAGTGCTCGGTGAGGTTGGCAATCCGGTCGGTCAGGATCGCGACCTGAACCTCGGGGCTGCCGGTGTCGCCGCTCTCGCGGCCATGTTCCTTGATCAGCGCTTCCTTGCGCTCCTGGGTGATCGACATCGTCGTCCTTTCTATTCGAGGTTAAAACCGCGAACGACACGGGCGACCCCGTGCTGGACCTCGACCAAGGCGACCGGAACATCGTCCAGCATCGCAAAGGCCGGACCCTCGTCAGCGGCGATCCCGACCAACTGCTGCCCCTGACGGAGCCGCCCTGCCTGGTCGGGGGTGAGGGAAAAAGCCGGGATGTCGTCCAGCCCTGCCCTCAATGGCAGAAGCGCTTGCGCAAGCGCGTGGCCCTTACCGAGTTCTGCCAGTTTGTCCAGCGAAATGGCCGTTTTCAGCCCGAATGGCCCTGCCTTCACCCGGCGCAGCATGGTCACATGGCCGACGGTGCCGAGCGCCAGCGCGATGTCGCGGGCGAGGCTGCGGATATAGGTCCCCTTCGACACATGCGCGGTCAGCGTCACCGCCTCCAGCGGCCCGTCCGCGCCGGCGTCGGCGTCAGCATCGGCCAGGGTCAGCGCGTGGATCGTGACGTCGCGGCTCTTGAGCTCGACCTCCTCGCCTGCCCGCGCCAGCGCATAGGCGCGCTGGCCGTCGACCTTCAGCGCCGAATAGATCGGCGGCACGTGTGCGATCGGGCCGGTGAAGCGGGGCAGCACCGCCTCGACCCCGGCACGGGTTGGCCGCACCTCGGACGTGGCGATCACCGTCCCTTCCAGGTCGAGCGTGTCGGTCTGTTCGCCAAAGCGGATGGTGAAGTCATATACCTTGTCGCTGTCGAGCATCCGCCCGGCGAGCTTGGTCGCCTCCCCCAGCGCGATCGGCAGCACGCCCGTCGCCAGCGGATCGAGCGTCCCGCCATGGCCGACCTTGAACCTGCCATAGCCGCCGTCGCGCAAGGCACGCTTGACCGCGCTCACCCCCTGGGTCGAGCCGAGCCCCAGCGGCTTGTCGAGCAATATCCAGCCGTGCATCGCTCAGTTCCCCAGCCCGACGAGGCGCAGCATCGCGTTCGCGACCTCGTACACGATGGGGGTGACGATCCGCCCGACGACATTGGCCTGGGGCGAGATCATCGGCAGGACGACCAGCAGCACGAGCAGCACGACGATCCCGAAGCGTCCGATCTGGGCATAGCGTTGCGCAAGCGGGCGCGGCAGCAGGCCTTCCACGACGTGGCCGCCGTCGAAGGGCGGCACCGGCAGCAGGTTGAACACCGCCAGGAAGAGGTTGATCAACACGAAGTTGAGCAGAACCTGGACCATGAAACGCGCCACCGAGCCGTCGCCGGAACCGCTGACGGAGGCCAGCACCGCGATCAGCAGCGCCCCGGTAAGGGCGAGCAGAATGTTGATCCCGGGACCCGCGAGCGCCACCAGCACCATGTCCCAGCGCGGATTGCGCAGGCGCTGCGCATTGACCGGCACCGGCTTTGCCCAGCCGAACACCGGCGCGCCGGAGATCGCGAGCAGCAGCGGAAGGCCGATGGTGCCGATGGGGTCGATGTGGCGGATCGGGTTGAAGGTCAGGCGGCGCTGCTCGGCCGCGGTCGGATCGCCCAGCCAGTTGGCGACCACGCCATGCGCGACCTCGTGAAAGACGATGGCGATGACGAGCGTCACGACACTGGCGGCGATCATCCAGACGGATTGGGTAATGTCCATGATGGATCGTCAGTGGCGACGCCGGGCCCCCGCCGCAAGCCCGCAGCCGGACGCGACCGGGTAATCCGGGGCGGCTAGCCCCGCATCGCCTCTGCGAAATGGCGACGGCACAGCGCGACATAGCGGTCGTTGCCGCCGATCTCCGTCTGCGCGCCTTCCCGCACCGCGTTGCCGCTGGCATCGACGCGCAGGTTCATCGTCGCCTTGGCGCCGCAGGTGCAGATCGACTTGATCTCCGTCAGCGCGTCCGCGATCGCGAGCAGCCGCGCCGATCCCTCGAACAAGGCGCCGCGAAAATCCGTCCGCAGGCCATAGGCGAGCACCGGCACCCCCAGCTCGTCTGCCACGCGCGCGAGCTGGTCAACCTGCGCTGTGGTGAGAAACTGCGCCTCGTCCACCAGGACACATCCGACCGGAGCCGCCGCGCGGGCGGCCGCGACGGCCCCCAGCAGGTCGGTGCTGGCGTCGAACGTCGCCGCCGGCGCCGACAGGCCGATGCGCGATCCGATAGTCCCCGGCCCGGCGCGATCGTCCAGCGCGGCGGTGAACAGCAAGGTGCTGAGGCCACGCTCGCGATAGTTGAAGTCGGCCTGCAGCAGCATGGTCGACTTCCCCGCGTTCATCGAGGCGTAGTAGAAATAGAGCTTGGCCATCGGGCGGGGGTCTCGATCGAAAGAGGCGTCGGGCCAGTCGTCGGACAGGGCGGCGGGTCAGTCGCCGTCGGTCAGGTCCTGCGCCACCTTGGGCGCCCGCAGCAGCGCGTCGATGTGGCTGGCCTCCTCGAAGCTCTCGTCCGGCAGGAACTTGAGCTTGGCCGCGTATTTCATCTTCACGCGGTGCGCGACCTCACGCTGCAGATAGGCGGTGTTGGTGCGCAGCGCCTTCAGCACCGCGTCCTCGTCCTTGCCCAGCAGCGGCTTCACGAACACGGTCGCGTGGCGCAGGTCGGGCGACATCCGCACTTCCGTCACCGACACCATATGGGTCGCCAGCGTCTCGTCGTGCACATCGCCACGCTGAAGGATTTCCGACAGGATGTGGCGGACCTGCTCGCCCACGCGGAGCGTGCGGACGGACTTTTCCTGCGGTTCGTTCTTCATGGTGCAATCTTGAAACAGGGCGTCACCCCGGCCGAAACCGGGGTGACGCGGGTTCTCAGAGCGTGCGCTCGCGCATCTCGACTTCGTAGGTCTCAAGGAAGTCGCCCGCCTTGATGTCGGTGAAGTTCTGCGTGAACGTCACACCGCATTCCAGGCCTGCACGAACTTCGGCGACATCGTCCTTGAACCGGCGGAGCGAGGCAATCTCGCCCTGGTAGATGATGACGTCGTTGCGCGTGATGCGGGCCTTGAGCGCCTTGCGGATGACACCTTCCACCACGAGCAGACCTGCAGCCTTGCCGGTCTTGCCTGCGGAGAAGACGTCGCGGATCTCGGCGCGGCCCACGACCGTCTCGAACGCCTCGGGTCCAAGCTCGCCCGCCATGCCGGCGCGGATCTCGTCCACCAGGTCGTAGATGACGTCGTAGTACTTCAGCGCGACCTTGTTCCGATCGGCGATCTCGCGTGCCTTGGCATTGGCGCGGACGTTGAAGCCGATGATCGGCGCCCCCGACGCACCCGCCAGCGTGACATCGCTCTCGGTGATGCCGCCGACGCCCGAATGCAGGATCCGCACCCGGATCTCGTCGGTGGAGATCTTGTTGAGCGAGCCGACGATGGCCTCGACCGTACCCTGGGTATCGGCCTTGACGACCAGCGGATACTCGATCGCCTTCTTGTCCTTGAGCGCGGAGAACATGCTCTCCAGGCTGGCCGGGGCGCTGGCCGTGCGCTTCTGCTGGATCACGCCTGCACGATATTCCGCGACTTCGCGGGCACGCGCCTCGTTCTCCACCACCTGCAGCAGGTCACCCGCCATCGGCACGCCCGACAGGCCCAGGATCTCGACCGGCATCGCCGGACCAGCCTGCTTCACCTGACGGCCCTTGTCGTCGACCAGCGCGCGGATCTTGCCGCTCTCGGCACCGACGACGAAGACGTCGCCGACCCGCAGCGTACCGCGGCTGACCAGGACGGTCGCGACCGGGCCGCGGCCCTTGTCGAGCTTCGCCTCGATCACGGCACCCTCTGCCGGGCGATCCGGGTTCGCCTTCAGCTCGAGCAGTTCGGCCTGCAGCTGGATCTTCTCGACCAGCGTATCGAGGCCGATCTTCTTGAGTGCGGACACTTCGACGTCCTGCGTCTCGCCGCCCATCTCTTCGACCTGGACATTGTGCTCGAGCAGACGCTCGCGCACGCGCTGGGCATTGGCCTCGTGCTTGTCGATCTTGTTGATCGCCACGATCATCGGCTTGCCCGATGCCTTGGTGTGATTGATCGCCTCGATCGTCTGCGGCATCAGCCCGTCGTCGGCCGCCACCACCAGGATGACGATGTCGGTGACGTCGGCACCGCGCGCACGCATCTCGGTGAAGGCCTCGTGGCCCGGCGTGTCGAGGAAGGTGATCTTCGACTTGTCCTTCAGGGTGACCTGATAGGCGCCGATGTGCTGGGTGATGCCACCGGCCTCGCCGCGCACCACATCGGTGCCGCGCAGCGCGTCGAGCAGCGACGTCTTGCCGTGATCGACATGGCCCATGATCGTGACCACCGGCGGACGCGGCTTCAGCGTCTCGGGTGCGTCCTCGGTCGTGTCGAGCGCCAGATCGATGTCGCTGTCGCTGACGCGCACGATGTTGTGGCCGAACTCGGTCACCAGCAGCTCGGCGGTGTCCTGATCGATCGTCTGCGTCATGGTGACGGGCATGCCCATCTTGAACAGCGCCTTCACCAGGTCGGCGCCCTTCTCGGCCATGCGGTTGGCGAGTTCCTGGACGGTGATCGCCTCGGGAACCTGCACGTCGCGGACCTGCTTGGCCTGCGGCTCACGCGGGCCACCGAAGTGACGCTTTTCCTTTTCGCGTGCCCGCTTGAGAGCGGCGAGCGAGCGGGCGCGTGCGCCGTCGCCATCGCCCAGGGCGCGGGTGACGGTGAGCTTGCCCGACTGGCGGCGATCGTCGCCCTTGCGGTCACGCGAAGGCGTCGGCCGGCCGGGAGCGTCGTTGCGGCGCGGAGCCGGAGCAGCACCGGTGCGGTTCGCAGGTGCGTTGTTCGCCGTCGTGGCTGCCTGGGTGGTGGTTTCCGCAGCAGGTGCCGGCGCCGGTGCGGGCTTCGGCTCGGGCTTCGGAATCTCGGGGCGCTGCACGGGCGTGAAGCGACGCGGAGCCGGCAGCGACGGGTCGAGCTGCAGCATCATCGGCTGCTGCGGACGCGGCGGGGCGGCCGGGCGACGCGGCGCCTGGGCAGCCGGCTTGGCAGCCTGCGGTGCGGGCGCGGCCGGCTTGGGAGCCGCAGCGACCGGCGCGGGTGCCGGCGCAGGCGTCTCGACCGGAGCGGGCGCGGGCGTCGGAGCAGCAGGTGCCTCGGCGACCGGTGCCTCGGGCGCTGCCGGAGCAGGCGCGGCCGGCGCGGGCGCCGCCTCAACCTTGGCTTCGGCTACCGGCTCGGGAGCCGGCGTCGGCGCCGCGGCAGGTGCCTCGACGGGCGCTTCCTCGACGCGACGATTTTCCTCGGCGCGGCGCTGTTCCTGGCTGATCGCTTCCTGGCGCAGGCGCTCGTCACGGCGACGCGATTCCTCGAGCGCCGTCATGCGGGCCTCTTCGGCCTCGCGCAGCAGCTTCGCCTGAATCTCGTGGCGGGAGAGGCCGGCGTGCGGGTTCGCGGCCGGAGCAGGTGCCGGGGCACGCGGTGCCGCCGGCGCAGGCGCCGGGGTTGCCGCGGCCACTTCGGCTGCGGGTGCTGCCGCAGGCGCTGCCTGCTGCTGCTCTTCGCCGGGGCGGCCGAGTACGCGGCGGCGCTTGACCTCCACGACCACGGTGTTGGACCGGCCATGGCTGAAGCTCTGCTTCACCTTGCCAGTCTCAACCGTGCGCTTCAGCCCCAGCGGTGCCCGCGCGCCCAGCTTCGGCTTGTCGTTGTCCGTCTCGCTCATGCGTTACTCGAGTTCCTGCTTCGTCGTAATCTGTGCGGCCGCCGAGATTACGACAGCCGATGCGCCCTGCGATTCGGATTCGCAAGACACGGAGGAGGGTACGGGTCCGATAAAGTGCAGCCATCGGGCGATCGCTTCGCCGACCCGACTGGCCGCTGGTCTGTCGGTCACGCCGACATGTACCACATTTTCGCGCCCCAGCGCCAAGGACAATATGGTGCGGCCGACCGGCAATACCAGTCCCTTCGCACCGCTGCCTTCGCGATCCGTTCCGACACGCCACGCCTGGGCAAGCTTGCCCGCCCCGTCCGCGCCCGCATCCGCGGCGTGGAACAGGGCGTGGAGCTGGCCGCTGCGGGCCGCCTTTTCAATGCGTTCGCCACCCGTCACCAATTTGCCCGAACGCGATTCCAGGCCGAGCCGTTCCAGCGCCGCACGTTGCAGCGCCGATGCGATTCGCTCGGAAAGGTCGTCGGGGATGGTGATTGCCTGCGTCTTGAACGCACGCGACAACGCACCCTTGAGCCGGCCCTTGGCGATCGCCGCGTCGAGTTCGGCGCGATCGACGCCGATCCACGCGCCGCGGCCCGGGGCCTTGGCATGGACATCGGGCAGCACTTCTCCGTCCGGAGACAGCGCCAGGCGCACGAGTCGTGCCCGCTCGCCGGTTTCGCGCGTCAGGATACAGCTACGCTCCGGTCCCTCGCGCGGCTCGCGCGGGGGGCGGGGTGTCGTCGTCGTGGTGCGCTTCCCGCGATGCCCGGGGGCGCGCGGTGTTACCGTAGCCGGATCATTGCGAGGGTTCCGCATGCGCGTCCTCCCCCGCTTGGCGCGCCATGTCGGCGTCACGATCCACGATCAGCTGTCCGCCGGCACCGTAGTTCTCGGTCGACAGCTCGGTAATGTTGATCTGGACGGCGGCCGGGCTCTTGCCCAGCCGCTCGACCAGCGAACGCGTGACGTCGGCGACAATCGCCGCCTTCTGCTCGCGCGAGGCGGCGCCGGCCAGGCGAATGTCGACAAACGGCATCAGGCCTTGGCCTCCTCGCCCGTCGCCGCTTCGGCCGGAGCCTCGGCAGCGGGAGCTTCTTCGGCGGGAGCTTCTTCGCCAGACGCTTCGTCCGCAGACGCTTCAGCGGCAGGTGCCTCCTCGTCGTCGAACCAGTGGGCGCGGGCAGCCATGATGATCTCGTTGCCCTGCTCGTCGCTCAGCCCGTACTCGGCCAGGATGCCGCCCTTGGGCTCGGCCCGCTTGGGCGCGTCCTCGTTGCGGCGGCGCGGCTCGACGCGCTTCTTCTCGACCAGCTCGTCGGTGGCGAGATCGGCCAGGTCGTCGAGCGTCTTGATGCCCGCCTTGCCCAGCGTCACCAGCATCGCCTCGGTCAGGTACGGAATCTCGGCCAGGGCGTCTTCGACACCCAGGGCGCGGCGCGCCTCGCGATTGGCTTCCTCGCGGCGATCGAGCGCTTCCTGCGCACGATTCTGCAGCTCGGCGGCCAGGTCCTCGTCAAAGCCCTCGATCGCGGCGAGCTCGTCGACCTCGACATAGGCGACTTCCTCGAGCGCGCCGAAGCCTTCGGCCACCAGCAGCTGTGCCAGCGTCTCGTCCACGTCGAGTTCGCCTTCGAACATCGCCGAACGCTCGACGAATTCCTTCTGGCGCTTCTCGGACGCATCGGCCTCGGTCAGGATGTCGATCGCCTTGCCGGTGAGCTGGCTCGCCAGGCGGACGTTCTGGCCGCGACGGCCGATCGCCAGGCTCAGCTGGTCGTCGGGCACCACCACCTCGATGCGATCTTCTTCCTCGTCGATCACGACGCGGCTGACGTTCGCCGGCTGGAGCGCGTTGACCACGAAGGTCGCCGTGTCTTCCGACCAGGGAATGATGTCGATCTTCTCGCCCTGCATTTCCTGGACGACCGCCTGGACGCGGCTGCCCTTCATGCCGACGCAGGCGCCGACCGGGTCGATCGAGCTGTCGCGGCTGATCACGCCGATCTTGGCGCGCGAACCCGGGTCACGGGCGGCAGCCTTGATCTCGATGATACCGTCGTAGATCTCGGGGACTTCCTGCGCGAACAGCTTCTTCATGAAGTCGGGGTGCGCGCGGGAAAGGAAGATCTGGGGGCCGCGGTTCTCGCGGCGGACGTTCAGGATCAACGAGCGGGTACGATCACCGACGCGAACGGCTTCGCGCGGGATCTGCTGGTCGCGGCGGATCACGCCCTCGGCGCGGCCCAGGTCGACGACGACATGGCCGAACTCGACGCGCTTGACGACCCCGGTGATGATCTCGCCGACGCGGTCCTTGAACTCTTCATACTGGCGCTCGCGCTCTGCGTCGCGGACCTTCTGGAAGATCACCTGCTTGGCAGCCTGGGCCGCGATGCGGCCGAACTCGATCGGGGGCAACGGATCGACGATATAGTCGCCGACGACCGCGCCCTTCTGGAGCTTCTGCGCCTGGGCGACGTCGACCTGCTTGAAATAATCGTCGACGGCCTCGACCACCTCGACCACGCGCCACAAGCGCAGATCGCCGGTGTTGGGGTCGAGCTTGGCACGAATGTCGTTCTCGGCGCCGTAGCGCGCGCGGGCAGCGCGCTGGATCGCGTCCTCCATCGCCTCGATGACGATGGCCTTGTCGATCAGCTTCTCGCGCGCGACCGAATCGGCAATGGCGATCAGTTCGGCGCGGTTGGCGGTAACGGCAGTGGCCATGGGCTTACCCTTCTACTTCGATGATGTCGTCCGCCCCGCTCGCGTCGAGCGGCTGGGTGGCGGCGAGGAGCTTGTCGGTGATGGTGAGCTTGGCGTCGGCGACCGCTGCGAACGGCACCTTCATCTCGTGGAACTTGCGGACGTCGATCACGATCAGCTCGTCTTCGACACCCTTCAGGTCGCCGGTGAGCTGCTTGCGCCCCTCGATCGGCTCGACCAGCGTAATGCGCGCTTCCTGCCCTGCCCAGTCGGCAAAGTCCTGGAGGCGCGTCAGCGGGCGGTCGATGCCGGGCGAGGAGACCTCGAGCCGGTATGCACCCTCGATGGGATCGCGGCCCTCGGCTTCCAGCGCGTCGAACACGTCCGACAGGCGACGCGACAGCGTGGCGCAGTCGTCGATCGTCAGCTGGCGGGTGTCCGGCCGCTCGGCCATCACCTGCAGCGTCGGGTCGGACTTGCCGCCGAGCATCTTCACGCGCACCAGCGCAAGTCCGAGCGCCTTCGCCTCGGGCTCGATCAGCCGGTTGAGTTCGGCGATGTCCGCCAATCCACGCTCCAGTCGTTGTGCCGGCCAGTTGCCGGTTCGTAAAATTGCGTTCGACCCAGGTATGCCCCATCAGCGCCGGGCCCGTCGGGTCCGACCTCGTCAAGGTTTCCAATGTCGAGAACAGCCGCGATATAGGCAATTCGTCAGAACAGGACAAGCAGCTTTCGAAGGGCCGCCGCCGCCGCAACATCGGCCAAGGACCCGCGTTGGCAAAGAAAAGGGAGAATGACCATGCACCGCACCATCGCCTGCACCGCCGTCGCCGTTCTGGTGGCCGCCTGCGGTGCGCCCCAGGACCCGGCGAACGCCAACATCGCCGAAGCCGCCCCCACTGCCGCCGCACCCGCTGCTGCGGAGGGCCTGCCGTTCGCGGTCACGCCGGTCGCCACCTTCGACGCCCCCTGGGCGATGACCTTCCTGCCGGACGGGCGGATGCTGGTCACCGAGAAAGGCGGACGCATGGTGCTGGCGACACTGGCGTCAGGCCAGAACAGCACCTCCGCAACCACGCCGGTGGGCGGCATCCCTGCCACCGACAGCGCGGGTCAGGGCGGCCTGATGGACGTCGTTGCGGCACCGGATTTCGACCGCAGCAAGCTCGTCTATTTCTCCGGATCGGTCGCTGGTCCGGGCGGCAAGGGCGTCAAACTGTGGCGCGGCCGCCTCGTCGAGGACAGCAAGGGTGCGCGTCTGGAAGGCGTCACCGAGCTGTTCAGCGCCACACCCTTCGTGTCGGGCGACGGCCATTATTCGGGCCGCATCGCCTTTGCGCCCGACGGCCAGCACCTCTTCTTCACCAATGGCGAGCGCCAGAAGTTCGACCCCGCACAGGATCCAAAGGCGACCCTGGGCAAGGTGTTGCGCCTGACCCTCGACGGCAAGCCGGCGGGCACGCCCGAACTTGCCTCCAAGGGCTTCCATCCCGCGGTCTGGTCCTATGGCCACCGCAACCTGCTGGGCATCGCCGTCGACGCCAACGGCAATCTGTGGGAGCAGGAAATGGGCCCCAAGGGCGGCGACGAGGTCAACCTGATCGTCGCGGGCCGCAACTATGGCTGGCCCAAGGTCTCGAACGGCAGCCATTACGACGGGCGCGACATTCCGGACCACAAGCCCGGCGACGGGTTCGAGGCGCCCAAGGTGTCGTGGAACCCGGTGATCTCGCCGGGCGGCCTCATGGTCTACTCCGGCGCGATGTTCCCGGAATGGAAGGGCGACCTGTTCATCGGCGGCCTGTCGAGCCAGTCGCTCGTCCGCGTCGACGTCGACGGCACCAATGCGCGCAAGGGCGACCAGTGGCCGATGGGCGAGCGCATCCGCGAGGTCGAACAGGGCCCCGACGGTGCGATCTGGGTGCTGGAAGATGGCGAAGGCGGCCGGCTGCTGAAGCTGACTAAGCCCGCCTGATCCCGATCGCGGGGGGCCGCGTCAGCCGAGCGCGACCGGCCCCTCGCTCCCCAGGCGGTGGGTGCACAGCTGCGCCTCGGGCGTGTCCTCTGCGGTCAGCGCGGCCACCGTCACCCAGCCCTCTGCGCGCAGCGCAGCGCCCGTCTCAGCGGGCGTGCCGAACGGCAGGAACAGCCGCCGGCGCGCGTCCGCCCCCACGCCGGCATCGAGCAGCACATCGGCATAGAGCGAGAATCCGACCGCCGGCTCGGCACTGCCGTCCTCGCCCATCACCGCATAGCTGCCGCCGCGCCCGATCTCGGCGCGCAGGCCGCGCGCGAACAGCGAGAAGCCGACCCAGCTCTGATATTCGAAGCCGTGGCGCTCGGTCGGGTCGAGCGTCAGCGCCACCCGGTCACGGACCGCCCCGGCGATTTCCTCCAGCCCGTCGAGCCGGCTGCGCAGCTTGCCCGACACGTCGCTTTCGCGCAGCCGCGCCAGCGCCTGGTCGAACGGCCCGGCCGCCTCGATCAGCGGCAGATAGGCGGGATCGATCGCCGCGACCGCGCCGGCATCCTTGCCGTCGAGCGCCTCGCGCAGCGCGTCGAGCTGCGCCGTCGTCAGCGTACCGCCGGCCAGGGCGTCGAGCACGTCCGGCAGGGTGAAGTCGACCGAGACGTCGGACAGTCCTGCGGCGGCCAGCGCCTCCACCGCGACGCTCACGATCTCCCGGACCGCCGCGACGCTATCGAGCCCGATCAGCTCGGCACCGATCTGGCGCAGCGCGCGCCGCTGGTCGAGGTCGGCGGCGCGCAGGCGCAGCACCGGCCCCGCGTAGCACAGCCGCACCGGGCGCGGGTGATGGCCCATGCGGGTGGCGGCGATACGGCCGACCTGCGCGGTCATGTCGGGCCGGATCGCAAGCGTGCGCTGCGAAACCGGATCGACGAAGCGAACGGCGTCCTGCGCGCGCGCCGCCTTCAGCCGGCGGCCGAGCGCATCCTCGAATTCGGCGAGCGGGGGATCGACCTGCTCATAGCCATAGCTGCGCGCGACCGACAGCACGCGCCCTTCGAACCGCGCGACCGCATCGGCGGCGGGCGGCAGGCGATCGTGGAACCCTTCGGGCAAGAGGCCGGTCATCGAAACATCCTGTTGGGCGCGGCCGGGATCGGCGCGCCGTGTCGTGGCCGGCAGCTACGGGATGTGTCCGCCCGCGACAAGCTTGGGCCGGCGGTTGGGGAGGGACAGCGCCCCTCCCCGCCCGTCATCAGAACGCCAGCGCCATCGCCGTGCGCACACCCGGCAGCGCGCGCACCTTGGCGGCGAGCTCCGGCGTCACCGGTTCGTCGACCGACAACAGCAGGATCGCCTCGCCCCCGGCATTGCGGCGGCCGAGGTGGAAGGTGCCGATGTTGACGCCCGCTTCGCCCAGCGTGGTGCCCAGGCGGCCGATGAAGCCCGGTGCGTCCTCGTTGACGATGTAGAGCATGTGCCCGGCAAGGTCGGCCTCGACCTTGATGCCGAACAGCTCGACCAGGCGCGGCGCCTGGTTGCCGAACAGCGTGCCCGCGACCGAGCGGTCGCCGGCCTCGGTGCGGACCGTCACGCGCACCAGCGTATGGTAATCGCCCTCGCGCTCGTTGCGTACTTCGCGCACCTCGAGCCCGCGCTCCTTGGCGAGGTACGGGGCGTTGACCATGTTCACCGTGTCCGAATGGACGCGCATCAGGCCGGCGAGCACCGCGCCGGTAATCGGCTTCTGGTTGAGCTCGGCCGCCGCACCCTCGACCTCGATCGCGATCGAGCTGAGCGCGCCGTGCGCGAGCTGGCCGACCAGCGAGCCGAGCTTTTCCGCCAGCGCCATGTACGGCTTGAGCTTGGGTGCTTCCTCGGCCGACAGCGACGGCATGTTGAGCGCGTTGGTGACGCCGCCCGACACCAGGTAATCGGCCATCTGCTCGGCGACCTGGATCGCGACATTGACCTGCGCCTCGGTCGTGGATGCACCCAGATGCGGGGTGGAGATGAAGTTCGGCGTGCCGAACAGCGGCGAGTCCTTTGCCGGCTCGTTCACGAACACGTCGAGCGCCGCGCCGCCGATATGGCCCGAATCGAGCCCCGCCTTCAGCGCCGCCTCGTCGATCAGGCCGCCGCGCGCGCAGTTGATGATGCGCACGCCCTTCTTGGTCTTGGCGAGATTCTCGGCCGACAGGATGTTGCGGGTCTGGTCGGTAAGCGGCGTGTGCAGCGTGATGAAATCGGCCCGCGCGAGCAGCGTGTCGAGGTCGACCTTCTCCACGCCCATCTCGATCGCGCGTTCCGGGGTCAGGAACGGGTCGAAGGCGACGACCTTCATCTTGAGGCCGCGCGCACGGTCGGCAACGATCGAGCCGATGTTGCCCGCGCCGATCAGGCCCAGCGTCTTGGCGGTGAGCTCGACGCCCATGAAGCGGTTCTTTTCCCACTTGCCGGCCTGGGTCGAGGCGTCGGCCTCGGGCAGCTGGCGGGCGAGCGCGAACATCAGCGCGATGGCGTGCTCGGCGGTCGTGATCGAGTTGCCGAACGGGGTGTTCATCACCACCACGCCACGCGCCGAGGCGGCGGGGATGTCGACGTTGTCGACGCCGATGCCGGCGCGCCCGACCACCTTCAGGTTGGTCGCGGCGTCCAGGATTTCCTTGGTCACCTTGGTCGAGGAGCGGATGGCGAGGCCGTCATACTGGCCGATGATGGCCTTCAGCTCTTCGGGCGTCTTGCCGGTGATCTCGTCCACCTCGACCCCGCGCTCGCGAAAGATCTGGGCGGCCTTGGGATCCATTTTGTCGGAGATGAGGACTTTGGGCATGGATTGGGTCCTTGGAAAATGTGTGCAGCGCTCCTGCGAAGGCAGGAGCCTTGAAGGGCGGGCGCGGATTGAGGCGCCCCGGCGCCCCTGCCTCAGGCAGGGGCGGAAAGCGGATCAGGCCGGCTTGACCTGTTCCCAGGCCCAGTCGAGCCAAGGGCCGAGCGCCTCGATATCGGCGGTGTCGACGGTCGCGCCGCACCAGATTCGCAGGCCCGCCGGGGCGTCGCGATAGCCGGCGATGTCGAACGCCGCGCCTTCCGCTTCCAGCAGCGACGCCATCTTCTTGATCATCGCGGCCTGGGCGTCGGCATCGGCGTCGGTGACGAGCTTCAGGCAGACGCTGGTATTCGAGCGGATCGCCGGGTCGGCGGGCAGATGGTCGAGCCATTCGCGCGCCTCGACGATCCGGCCGAGCGCGGTCGCATTGGCGGTGGAGCGCGCGATCAGGCCGTTGAGCCCGCCGACGTGCTGCGCCCATTCCATCGCGAAGATCGCATCCTCGACGGCCAGCATCGACGGCGTGTTGATGGTCTCGCCCTTGAAGATGCCCTCGATCAGCTTGCCGCCCTTGGTCATGCGGAAGATCTTGGGAAGCGGCCATGCCGGCGTGTAGCTTTCCAGCCGCTCGACCGCGCGCGGGCCGAGGATCAGCACGCCGTGCGCGCCCTCGCCGCCCAGCACCTTCTGCCACGAGAAGGTGACCACATCGAGCTTGTCCCACGGCAGGTCCATCGCGAACACGGCCGAGGTCGCATCGGCAATCGTCAGGCCGCCGCGGTCGTCGGCGATCCAGTCGCCGTTCGGCACGCGGACGCCCGAGGTGGTCCCGTTCCACGTGAAAATCACGTCATGGTCGGGGCTTACCTGGGTCAGGTCGACGATCTCGCCATAGGGCGCCTTGAGCACGGTCGGCTCGATCTTGAGCTGCTTGACCGCGTCGGTCACCCAGCCTTCGCCAAAGCTCTCCCAGGCGAGCAGCGTCACCGGCCGCGCGCCGAGCAGCGACCACATCGCCATTTCGACGGCACCCGTGTCGGAGCCGGGCACGATGCCGATGCGGTGGGTGTCGGGGACCTGGAGCAGTTCGCGGGTCAGGTCGATCGCGCGCTGCAACCGCGCCTTGCCGATCTTCGAGCGGTGCGAGCGGCCGAGAACCTCGGTGGCGAGCTTCTCAGGCGACCAGCCCGGGGGCTTGGCGCAGGGACCAGAAGAAAAATGGGGGCGCGCCGGCTTGGTGGCGGGCTTTTCGGGTGCGGCAGACGCACCGGTGGCGGGAACCGAAACTGTATCCGTCAAAATAGTCTCTCCTCACAGAGAGCACGCGCTGCGTTGGGACAGCGTGGCCCGCCGACGGCCCTAGCGATCGCACGCAGCTTGTCAACGCGTGCGTTACGCGAATTGGGTGAACGGTGCCCAAAGGCGGCGGGCCGAGCCGCTACGGCTTCGGCCGGCCCCGCCCCGGGTGGCGCCTTCGCCCGAAACTCCGCTACACCTTGGGGATGGATCTGGATTCCCGTCGTTTTCTGCCCCTTCTGCTCGTGCTGCTGCTTTCGGCCTGCGTCTTTGGGGGCGGCGACAAGGACAAGCGCCCGCCGCGTCCGCGCGGCAGCGGGCCGATCACGCTCACGGGCCCGACCCCCGCCGACACCCGCCAATGCTATGCCGACCTGTCGCGCGCGGGCGTGCGGTTCAGCCCGCTTCCGGATCGCGATTATGGCGGCGGCTGCCAGGTTTTGGGCGCGGTGCAGCTGCTTGATTTCGGCACCCCTACCTCCGGCCTGAAGGCGATCCGCTGCCCCACCGCCCGCGCCTTTGTCGGCTGGGTCCAGCACGGCGTCGGCCCTGCCGCCCGCCAGATCCTGGGCAGCAACGTGGTGCGGATCGAAAGCTATGGCAGCTATGTCTGTCGCGGCATCGTCGGCCAGGGTGCCGCCGGGTCGGCCAAGCTGTCGGAGCACGGCCTTGCCAACGCGATCGATGTCGGCGGCTTCGTGCTGGCCGACGGCCGCCGCATCAGCATCGAACAGGGGTGGCAGTCGCGCGATCCTGCGGTTCAGCAGTTCCTGCAGATCGTCCGCCGCTCGGCGTGCCGGCGGTTCCGCACCGTCCTGAGCCCGGACTATAATGCCGCGCACTACAACCACTTGCACTTCGACATGGGCGGCCGCGGCGGCTATTGCCGCTAGCTTGCGCCAGCGCCCCGTCTCTCTAGATTGGACCGCTTTCGCCCGGCGCGCGCCCTCTGCCCGCGCCGGCTGTTGCAGGAAATGTCATGACCGATACCCGAGTACCGTCGCGCGTATTTCGCGACGCCAAGCACGAGGCCGAGAGCGCCCGGACCCAGATCTCGACGCCGCAGACCGAGCATCCGGCCTATCGTCTCGCCTTCCAGGACATGGACTTCCTGCTGCGCGAGGACCTGCGTCCGGTTCGCTTCCAGCTGGAACTGCTGAAGCCGGAACTGGTGTTCGATGCCGCCAAGATCGCCTCGACCTTCGTGATCTATGGCTCGGCGCGCATCCCCGAGCCCTGCAAGGCGGGGGCCCTTCTGGAACTCGCCCAGGACGACCGCGCCAGGCGCATCGCCGAGCGGCTGATCGCCAAGTCCAAATATTATGATGTCGCCCGCGAACTCGCCGGCCTCGCCAGCAACTTCCCGCTGGCGGAGGACGGCCGGCGCCAGTTCGTCGTGTGTTCGGGCGGTGGCCCCTCGATCATGGAGGCCGCGAACCGCGGCGCGGCCGAGGCCGGCGCCGAATCGATCGGGCTCAACATCGTGCTGCCGCACGAACAGGCACCGAACTCCTACGTGACGCCGGGACTGTCGATGCAGTTCCACTATTTCGCGCTGCGCAAGATGCACTTCCTGCTGCGCGCCCGCGCGGTCGCGGTGTTTCCGGGCGGGTTCGGCACGTTCGACGAGGCGTTCGAACTGCTGACCCTGATCCAGACCGGCAAGGTCGCGCCGATCCCGGTGCTCTTCTACGGCCGCGAGTTCTGGAACCGGGTCGTGAACCTGGAGGCTCTGTGCGAAGAGGGCGTGATCTCGCCCCGCGACCTCGACCTCATCACCTTCTGCGAAACCGCGGAAGAAGGCTGGGACGCGGTCAAGGCATTCTATCGCGCCCGCGGCGACGAATTGCCGGAATAGGCCCGGCGCGCCCGCGCAAGCCAGCGCGCCCTAGAAGTCGACGGCGACCCCCTTCAGCTCCCAGTCGCCATAGCGCACCGGGTTCTTGCCGAGGGGATCGTCGGAAGGCGGGGAAACCGGCTCAGGCGCGGGCACCGGCCGGTTTTTGGAAAGATGCTCGGGTGGCTTCACGTGGGGCGGTCGCTGGCCCATGGGACTCTCCGGAAAAGGACGTACGCGATGTTCCACATCGGCGGCAGGAGGCACGGGATCAAGTGAACGGTTCGACAGGCACGCACGAAAACACGCACGCCGGGGTTTGCGCACCCGGCCGGCGGGGCTGACCTTGGCCCGCCCCCAGCTCGCGCCCGAGCCGCCCGGCGTTCCCGCCCGGCGCGCCGCCCTGCGCCTGCTCGACGCGGTCCTGCGTCGCGGCATCGCCCTCGAAGCCGCGCTCGACCGTGCTACCTCGGACCTCGATCGGCGGGAAGACCGCGGCCTCGTCCACGCGATCGTGAGCGAGGCGCTCCGCCGGCTGCCCGATCTCGACGCGCTTATCGATTCGGCGACGGCACGGCCGCTGCCGGAGGATGCCAAGGCCCGGTTCGCGCTGCGCATCGCCCTGGTCCAGGTCCTCTCGCTCGGCACGCCGCCGCATGCCGCCATCTCCACCGTCCTGCCGCTGGTCGACGGCGGTCCCCGCAAGCTCGTCCACGGCGTCTTCGGCACGCTGATGCGCAAGGGGGCGACGCTTCCGGAACTGCCGACGCTTCCGGCCCTGTTCCACCTCCGCTGGGAAGCGGCCTGGGGCGAGGATGGGGTCGAGGGTGCCCGCGCCGCCATCGCGACGCCGCCGCCGATCGATCTCAGCCTGCGCGGCGACACCACCGCTGCCGAGGGGGTGGAACTCCTCCCCCGCCACCGGCGCTTGCCGGGATCGGTGCCCGTGCCGGAGATTCCGGGTTTTGCCGAGGGCGAATGGTGGGTGCAGGATCTCGCCGCCTCGCTGCCGGCACGCTTGCTGGGCGAGGGGCCCGGCACCGTCATCGACCTGTGCGCCGCTCCGGGCGGCAAGACGCTCCAGCTCGCCGCGGCCGGCTGGGACGTGACCGCGCTCGACGTGTCGGAAAAGCGGCTGGCGCGCGTGTCCGAGAATCTCGAGCGCACCGGCCTTTCGGCGCGGATCGTCACGGCCGATGCCCTGCGCTGGAAGCCGGAGGCTCCGGTCGATGCGCTGCTCATCGACGCGCCGTGCAGCGCCACCGGCATCTTCCGCCGCCACCCCGACGTGCTCCATCGGGTCCGCCCGTCCGTGATCGCCGAGGCGGCCGAGGTCCAGGCACAGCTGCTCGCACGCACCGCCGACTGGGTGAAGCCCGGCGGCCGGCTCGTCTACGCCACCTGCTCGCTGGAGCGTGAGGAGGGCGAGGCGCAGGTCGAGCGCTTCCTTGCCGAGCATCCCGACTACCGGCTCGTCCCGGCGTCCGCCGAGGTGCTTCCGGCGGGGATCGAACCGCATCCGCGTGGCTGGATCCGCACGCTGCCCGGCATGCTCGCCGATCAGGGCGGCCTCGACGGCTTCTTCATCGCACGCATGGACCGGATCGGCTGAGACGCACGGTTGCGGGCGGGGTCTGCCATGCTAGAGGTCTGGCAATCATGACCAGACCCGTTCGCATCGCCCCGTCCATCCTTTCCGCCGATTTCGCACGGCTGGGCGAAGAGGTGCGCGCGATCGACGCGGCTGGCGCCGACTGGATCCACGTCGACGTGATGGACGGGCATTTCGTGCCCAACCTGACGATCGGGCCGATGGTGGTGAAGGCGCTGCGCCAGCACAGCGCCAAGCCGTTCGACGTGCACCTGATGATCGCGCCCGCCGATCCGCTGCTCCAGCCCTTTGCCGAGGCCGGGGCGGACATCATCTCGGTTCATCCCGAGGCGGGACCCCATCTCCACCGCTCGCTCCAGGCGATCAAGGCGCTGGGCAAGCGCGCGGGCGTCGTGCTCAACCCGGCGACGCCGGTGGAGTCCGTCGACCCGGTCCTCGACCTGGTCGACCTGATCATGGTGATGAGCGTCAACCCCGGCTTCGGCGGGCAGAAGTTCCTATCGAGCCAGCTCGCCAAGATCGCAGCCCTGCGCCAGCGCATCGACGCGACCGGCCGCGACATCGACCTGGAAGTGGACGGCGGCATCGACCGGACGACGGCGCCGCAGGCGGTTGCCGCCGGCGCGAACGTGCTGGTCGCCGGCACCGCCACCTTCGCCGGCGGCCCCGCTGCCTATGCCGACAATATCCGGGCATTGAGAGGCATGTGACGAACCCACTTCCCGAAGAGACCGGACCCGACGGGATCGAGGCGGGCAAGCGGCTCATCCGCCAGAGCGGCGGCAAGGGCCTGTCACTGGCCGAGCGGCTTTCGGAGCGGCTCGAAAGGCTGGCGTGGCGCACGCCCTTCCACGCGCTGCGCCTGCGCGGCAAGCATCCGCTGAAGCTGATCGCGGTCGCGGACGACCCCTTCTTCGGCGACATCGAACGCGGCGAGGCGCTGCTCGACGGCGTGCTGCTGTTCCGCGGGGAGGCGGTGCCGATCAACGCACTGTCCCTCGCGCGCCCGACCTTTTCCGCGCCCTTTGCGGAATATCTCCACAGCTTCGCCTGGCTTCGGGACCTGTCGAGCGTCGCGACCCGCGCGACCGCCGCGCCGATCGCGGAGGCGATCATGCGCCACTGGCTCGCCGCGCACGAGACCAGGGTCTCCGACCCTGCCTGGCGTGCCGATATCTGGGGCCGGCGCCTGCTGTTCTGGACCGCCCACGCGCCGCTGATCCTGTCGAGCACGGACCTCGTCTATCGCTCCAAGGTGCTGCACGCGCTTGCCCGCGGCGCCCGCCACCTCGACAGCAGCGCCGCGAAGGTCGCGGCCGGCGTGCCGCGAGTCGCCGCCTGGTCGGGCGTGATCGCGGCCGGCCTGATGATTCCCGGCGGGGAGCCGCGCCGCGTGTTCGGCGAGGCGCACTTCGCCCGCGCGCTCGCAGCCGCGGTGTTCGAGGACGGCGGTACCCTCGGCCGCTCGCCCGCCGATCAGCTCGACCTGATCCAGCTGCTCACCATGCTGCGCGAGACCTATGCCGCGCGGCGGATGGAAGCACCCGAGATACTCGGCGAGACGCTGACCCGGCTGGTCGCGGCGCTGCTGGGCGTGTGCCACTCCGACGGCGGGCTCGGCAGCTGGCAGGGGTCCGCGCCGATCCCGGGCGAGCGCATCGAACAGATCGTCGAGGCAACCGGCGTGCGGACCCGCCCGCTGCGCCAGGCGCGCGAATGGGGCTATCAGCGGCTCTCCGCGGGCAAGACGGTGGTGGTGGTAGACGCCGCACCGCCGCCGGCCAATCGCCAGGCGACCGGCGGCTGCGCCTCCACCCTCGCCTTCGAGCTTTCGGACGGCGGGCAGCGCATCGTCGTCAACTGCGGCGGTGCCAACGGCGCGGTCCTGACGCTTCCGCCCAGCCTTGCTCCGGCGCTGCGCACCACCGCCGCCCATTCGACCCTCGTCCTGGGCGATTCCAACTCCACCGCGATCCACGCCGACGGCGCGCTCGGCAAGGGCGTGACGGAGGTCGAGCTCAGCCGTCAGGAGACCGACGAGCTCAGCCGGATCGAAGCGAGCCACGACGGCTATGTTCGCCGCCTGGGGCTGATCCACCGCCGCATGATCACGCTCTCCACCGACGGCCGCGACATGGTGGGAGAGGACACGCTGCTCCCCGCGTCCGCGCGCGGCGGCGGCGGCAAGCAGGGCGACGTCGGTTTCGCGATCCGCTTCCACCTCGGGCACGGGGTGGAGGTCGCCCCGACCGCAGACGGCCTCGCCGCCTTCCTTCGCCTCGCCGACGGACGCGCCGTCTGGCAGTTCCGCTGCCGCGGCGCCGCGCTCGCGGTCGAGGAAAGCCTGTGGATCGACGGCGAAGGCCGCCCGCACGCCACGCGGCAGCTGGTGCTCACCGGCATGGCGCCTCCCGGCGGCGCCGGCATCGGCTGGCGCTTCCACCGCGCGCGCTAGCCGCAAGGCCGCGCACCCCCTTGCCTCCCCGGCCAAACGGGTCGAAGGAGCCGCGCATGAACGTCACCGTCACGCGCGCGCTGCTCTCCGTTTCGGACAAGAGCGGCATCCTCGACCTCGCCCGGGCGCTCGACCGCCACGGCGTGGAACTGGTCTCCACCGGCGGCACCGCCAAGGCGATCCGCGAGGCGGGCCTGCCCGTCCGCGACATCTCCGACCTCACCGGCTTTCCCGAGATGATGGACGGCCGCGTGAAGACGCTGCACCCGGTGGTGCACGGCGGCCTCCTCGCCGTCCGCGACAACCCGGAGCATGTCGCCTCGATGACCGAGCACGGCATCGGCGCGATCGACCTGGTGGTGGTCAACCTCTATCCCTTCGCCCAGACGGTCGCCAAGGGCGCCGACCGCGACGAGATCATCGAGAACATCGACATCGGCGGCCCCTCGATGGTGCGCTCCGCTGCCAAGAACCACGCCCATGTCGCGATCGTCACCGATCCCGCCGATTATGCCGCACTGGTCGAGGAACTCGACACCAACGCCGGCGCCACGCGGCTCGAGACGCGGCGCCGCTTCGCTGCGAAGGCCTATGCCGCAACCGCCGCCTATGATTCGGCGATCGCCGGCTGGTTCGCCAGCGTCGACCAGGGCGAGACCCTGCCGCAGACGCTGCCGCTCGCCTTCACCCGTGCGGACATGCTGCGCTATGGCGAGAACCCGCACCAGTCCGCTGCGCTGTACCTGCCGAACACCGGCACCACCCGCGGCATCGCCCAGGGCCAGCAGCTCCAGGGCAAGGCGCTCAGCTACAACAACTACAACGACGCCGACGCCGCGCTTGAGCTCGTCTCCGAGTTCCGCGACGGCCCGCCGACCGTCGTCATCGTCAAGCACGCCAACCCCTGCGGCGTCGCCACCGGCGACACGCTGCTGGAGGCCTATCAGGCGGCTCTCGCCTGCGACAGCGTCTCCGCGTTCGGCGGCATCATCGCGCTCAACCGCCCGCTCGACGGCGAGACCGCGCGCGCGATCAGCGGCATCTTCACCGAAGTGGTGTGCGCGCCTGACGCTGACGAAGAAGCGCGCGCGATCTTCGCTGCCAAGAAGAACCTGCGCCTGATCGTGACCGGCGAACTGCCCGATCCCGCGCGCACCGGCCTTGCCATCAAGTCGATCGCCGGCGGCCTGCTGGTCCAGTCGCGCGACAATGGCCTGCTCTCGGCGCAAGAGCTCAAGGTCGTGACCAAGCGCGCCCCGACCGAGCAGGAGCTCGCCGACTGCCGCTTCGCCTGGACGGTGGCCAAGCACGTCAAGTCGAACGCGATCGTCTATGCCAAGGGCGGCAGCACCGCCGGCATCGGCGCGGGCCAGATGAACCGCCTCGAATCCGCACGCATCGCCGCGTGGAAGGCGAAGGACGCCGCCGAAAAGGCTGGCTGGGCCGAACCCCGCACGATCGGCTCGGCCGTCGCCTCCGACGCCTTCTTCCCCTTCGCCGACGGCCTGCTTGCCGCGGTCGAGGCGGGCGCCACCGCCGTGATCCAGCCGGGCGGGTCGATCCGCGACGCAGAAGTGATCGCCGCCGCCGACGAGGCCGGCCTCGCGATGGTCTTCACGGGCATGCGCCACTTCCGCCACTGATCGGCGGCGCCATCGCTACAATCGAAAAGGGGCGTCGCGGGGCGCCCCTTTTTTTTGTTCGTCGCTCCCCCGCCGCGCCGACCCAGCGGCGCAGTCGGGCTAGACCTTGTGCTTTTCCGTGGGGAAGCTGGGGGTCGCCGGCGCCTTGCGGAACAGCGCTCGGTCAGAGGGCCGGAACGCCCAGCGCCACAGCACAAAGCCATAGGCGATCAGGATCGCGGGGACGCCAAAGATCATCTCCGCCCACTCCAGCGACGGCGGCAGCATCATGATGACCGAACCCACGGCACAACCGGCAGCGATCGCGCCCAGGAACGGCTTGCGGATCTCCGCCACCGGATAGCCCAGGATGCGCGAAAGCAGCCGCGACTTCAGCCAGGATCCGCAGCCGACCGACACTGCCAGGGCAACAGCCGGACCCGCCGCCTGCCATTCCGGGGGATAGCCGAGCGCGCGCATCAGGAAGACGAGCGCGAAACTCAGCAGCACCTGGAACGTCAGCAGGGCGCCCGACAGCATCAGGTTGCGATGGCGCGCGACATAGACGAGCGCGGCTTCCGACACCGCCCCGGTCGAGGCGAGGACCTCCGCCACCAGCAGGAACGAGAGCGCCCCCGCCCCGCTGACGAACTGCGGACCAACGATGCCCATCACGCCTTCGGCCGGGATCGATCCTGCCAGCGCCAGCGCAGCCTGCGCAGCCATGATCCAGAAGCCGACCTGCATGACTTGGCGGGCGACGGCCGCCTTGTTCCCTTCGGCCAGGCTCTTGGTGATAACCGGACCCAGTACGGGATCGAAGCTGGTCTTGAGCTTCTGCGGCAGCGAGGCGACCTGCTGCGCCATGTAATAGATGCCGACCACCGCCGGCGGGAACAGCACGCCCAGGATGAAGCGGTCGACGTTGCGCGATCCCCATTCCAGCGCATCGGCGCCTGCAAGCGGCATGTTGCGCCGCGCCAGCGCCAGCATCGGCCGCAGGTGCGGCGACCAGCCGTGCGGCAGGCCATAGCTGCGCAGGAACGGGATCAGCGAGGCGATCAGCGCCGCTGCCATCGACAGCACATAGGACAGGATCAAGCCGTCGCGGGTCGAGTAATAGGACAGCGCCCAGGCGGCGATCGAGATCGTCCACGGCTCCACCACGGCCCGCGCCGTGACCGCTGCCTTGACGTTCAGCCGATAGGCGAGCGCGGCCAGGCTCACGTCCGACCAGGCGATCGCGAACACGATCAGCGGCAACAGCCGGTCGAAACCAACGATGTCGCTGTTGGGGTACATGACCTGCGGGAAGAGGTAGAGAAGCGCGCTCGCCACCATCGAGGCGACGAACGCGACCATCATCGCGTCCCACACGACATGGGCGTGCGGCCGATCGGTGGAGGACAATGCCTGCGCAAGACCGCGCTTGAGTCCCAGCGTCGCGAACAGCGCCGCCAGTTCGACCACCAGCACGGCAAGCGCGAACCGGCCCACCGTATCCGGGCCATAGATGCGGCCGGCGATGAACAGGAACGGAAGCCGCGCGAGCAACCGCAGGACAAAGCCGAACACATTGGTTCGGCCCCCCTTTGCAAGCGCGGCGATATCGCCGCTGGAGGAACTATTCGTCGGGCCGTCTGCGCGGTTCATCCGCGCCCCTTAAGCGAGACCGGCGGTACGTATAAGCCCTTGTTGCAGAATGCGCGACGGCTGCGGCTTTCATGTGACGGTATGACATGCCGGCCGCCCCCCTTTCCCGGGGGAGGGAGGCCGGCTGCAGCCGCCCGGTTAGTGCGCCGCTCCCCAGCTGGGGCCGACGCCGATTTCGACCGCCAGGGGCACCGTCAGCGTCACCGCAGGCTCGGCCGCGGTCCCCATCACGCGTTCGATCACCACCCGGGCCGCATCCGCATCCGCTTCGGGCAGTTCGAACACCAGTTCGTCATGCACCTGCATCAACATGCGGACGTTGGGCAGCCCCGCCTCTGCCAGGGCCGGCTCCATCCGCACCATCGCGCGCTTGATGATGTCGGCACTCGTGCCCTGGATCGGCGCGTTGATCGCGGCGCGTTCGGAGCCTGCACGCTCGGCCTGGTTCTTGGACTTGATCCGCGGGAAGTGCGTCTTGCGGCCGAACAGCGTCGTCGTGAAGCCGCGCTCCTTCACCCCCTCCAGCGTCTCCGCGATATAGCGGTTGATGCCGGGGAAGCGCTCGAAATAGCGGTCGATCATGCCCTGGGCCTCGTCCGCAGACACGTCCAGGCGGCCGGCGAGCCCCCAGCGCGAGATGCCGTAGAGGATCGCGAAGTTGATCGTCTTGGCGCGCGCACGGGTATCGCGGTTGACCTCCCCGAACAGCTCGGTGGCGGTGAGCGAATGGATGTCGTCGCCGCGCGCAAAGGCTTCGCGCAGCTGCGGCACGTCGGCGATGTGCGCCGCCAGCCGCAGCTCGATCTGCGAATAGTCGGCGGCGAGAATGACGTTGCCCGGCTCCGCCACGAACGCGTCGCGAATCTGCCGCCCGACTTCGGTGCGGATCGGGATGTTCTGCAGGTTGGGATCGGTCGACGAGAGCCGACCGGTCTGGGCGCCGGTCAGGCTGTAGCTGGTGTGGACGCGGCCCGTCGCGGGATTGATCTGGGCCTGCAGCGCATCGGTATAGGTGTTCTTGAGCTTGGTCAGCTGGCGCCAGTCGAGCACCTTGGCGGCGATCTCCGCCCCCTGCGGCTGGTCCTTGTCGGCCGACAGCCGCTCCATCTCGGTGACGTCGGTCGAATAGACACCCGACTTGCCCTTGCGCCCGCCCTTCAGGCCAAGCCGGTCGAACAGCACGTCGCCCAGCTGCTTCGGGCTGCCGATGGTGAACGGCCCTCCGGCGAGCGCATGAATCTCGGTCTCCAGCCCCGCGATCTGTCCGGAGAACTCCTCCGACAGCCGCGCGAGCGCGCCCGCGTCCACCTTGACGCCGCGGCACTCCATGTCGGCGAGCACCTGCACCAGCGGCCGGTCCACCATCTCATAAACGCGCGTGACCGATTCATACGGCAGTCGCGGCTTGAACCGCCGCCACAGCCGCAGGGTCACGTCTGCGTCCTCGGCGGCGTAGCGGGTCGCGGTCTTTAGGTCGATTTCGTGAAAGCCGCGCTGGTTCTTGCCGGTGCCGACCACCTCCTTGTACGCGATGCAGCTGTGCGACAGGTGGGTGGCCGCCAGCTCGTCCATGCCATGGCCGTGGCGGCCCGCATCCAGGTCAAAGCTCATGACGATGGTGTCGTCATAGGGCGCCACCCGGATGCCGCCCTCGCCACAGCGCGACAGCACGATCATGTCGTATTTCAGATTATGGCCGATCTTGAGGACGGCCGGGTCCTCCAGCAGCGGCTTGAGCTTGGCGAGTGCCACCCCGCGATCGAGCTGCACCGGCACCTCGGCCAGCAGGTCGTGGCCGCCGTGACCCAGCGGGATGTAGCAGGCGAGGTTCGGCTGCAACGCCAGACTCACGCCCACCAGCTCCGCGCGGGTCGCGTCGAGGCCCGTCGTCTCGGTGTCGACGGCGACCCAACCCTGGTGGCGTGCATTCTCGATCCAGCGATCGAGCGCGGCCTCGTCGACCACCGTCTCATAGCCGTCGTGGTTGCACGGCGCGTCCGCGTCGTCGTCGACGGGTGCGACCGGCGCCTCGGCAGGCGGATCGGCCACCGCCGACAGCCGGTTGAGGAGCGTGCGAAAGCCATGATGTTCCAGGAACGCGCGCAGCGGCGCGTCCGGGATGCCCTGCAGCTCCAGCCCGTCGAGCGGCTCGGGCAGCGGCACGTCGCAGGCGAGCGTCACCAGCTTGCGCGACATGCGCGCCGCCTCGGCATGCTCGATCAGGTTCTCGCGCATCTTCGACTTCTTCATCGTGTCGGCCGCGGCCAGCACCGATTCGACGTCGCCATATTCGTTGATCAGCTCGGCCGCGCGCTTGGGGCCGATACCCGGCACGCCCGGCACATTGTCGACGCTGTCGCCCATCAGCGCGAGCACCTCGCCGAGCTGGCTGGGGGGCACGCCGAACTTCTCGATCACATGCTCGGTGCTCAGCCGGCGGTTGTTCATCGTGTCGAGCATGTCGAGGCTGCCGTCCTCGATCAGCTGCATCAGGTCCTTGTCGGACGACACGATCGTCACCTGCCAGCCCTGCGCCAGCGCCGCCTTGGCATAGCTGGCGATCAGGTCGTCGGCCTCCCAGCCCTCCTCCTCGATGCACGGCAGCGAGAAGGCGCGGGTGGCGTCGCGGATCATCGGGAACTGCGGCTTCAGGTCCTCAGGCGGCGGCGGCCGGTGCGCCTTGTACTGGTCGTACAACTCGTTGCGGAAGGTGGTCGACGACTTGTCGAGGATCACCGCCATGTGCGTCGGCCCCTCCGCCTTGTTGAGGTCGTCGACCAGCTTCCACAGCATGGTGGTGTAGCCATAGACGGCGCCCACGGGCTCGCCATGCTTGTTGGTGAGCGGCGGCAGCCGGTGATAGGCGCGGAAGATGTAGCCGGAGCCGTCGACGAGATAGAGATGGGGCATGGGGGCGGAGATAGCAGCGCCGCCGGCCGGTTACGAGGGGCGGGTTAGGCCCCGCCCGCGGACTTCGACCAGCCGAACCCGCGCTACCCGGGCGCGACCGCCCGGCCGCCTCAGTTGCGGTAGGTGATCAGCGCCTGGACGACCTGCTGGATCAGCTCCTGACGGGTGCGCATCGGTGCCGTCGTGTCGCCGATCAGCACTGCCACCGCATAGCTGCGCCCGTCGGGGGCGGTCAGGATGCCGACATCGTTGAAGCCGGCGTTCCGCGACATCAGGTCCTGGCCGGTGCCGGTCTTGTGCGCCAGCGTCCAGCCCGGCGGCAGCGCCGCGCGCAGTCGCGCCCGGCCGGTCCGCGACGCCGCCATCGTGTCCAGCATATGGCGGGTGGAAGTGGGCGTCAGCAGCCTGCCCTGCTTCAGCCGCATCAGCGCCTCGGCAATGGCGGTGGCGCCGGCGCCGTCGGGCGGATCGGCGACATAGGCGTTGAACGCAGCCAGACGCACGCTCGGGGGCAAGGCACTGCGCGCCTGGTTGAAGCCGCCGCCCAGCGAATATTCCTGGCGCCAGGTCAGCCCTGCAGTCTTGCTCTGGAGCAGCCGCTCGCCCGGGCCGAAGCGGATATTCTGGATGCCGCGCCGGGTCAGGAACGACCGCACCGCCTCGGGTCCGCCGATATAGTTCAGCAGCCGGTCGTTGGCGGTATTGTCGCTCATGGTGAGCGCGCGGCGCATCAGTTCGCGCACCGTCGTGCGATAGCCATCGCCCTTCACCAGCGTCGCGATCGGCTGATGAAACAGCGTCAGGTCCTCCCGCCGCACGACGACCGGATCGTCGAGCGTCAGCTTGCCCTGGTCGATCAGGTCGAGCGCCGCCATCGACACCCACAGCTTGCTGACGCTCTGCTGCGGCATCGGGCGGCTGCCGTTATAGGCGGCGGTCCAGCCCTGATCGATGCTGATGACGGCGGCAGAGGCGGTGCCGTTGAAATTGGCGAGCAGCGTCGTGATCGCCCGGTTCAGCCCCGCCGGCGCCTGCGGAAGCGGGGGCGGCGGTGGCGGCACGGGCACCGCGACGCGATAGGTGGAGGAGGCGGTCGGCGGCGGCAGCAGCGACGCCGGCTCCTGCCGGACGTCATGTACCGCGCAGCCCATCAGCACAAAGGGCGCAGATCCCAACAGGATCAACGCACGCTGGGTGGCGGTAAAATGCTCTCCGTACGTCACGTTATTCTTGGCCCCTCGAAGGCCGAAACCATGCTGTCACAACAGGCGGACCGGCAAGTACACCGGGTAGACGTTGCGGCGAACGACGGTTTTGCAGCGACGAACCGTGAAACCCCTCCGAATGCCCGGGATTCCAAGGATTTCCAGGGGGCTCAGGGCATCAGCACCGTGTCGACGGCTTCCGGAAGCGCCGCGGGATAGTCGAGCGTGTAATGCAGGCCCCGGCTTTCCTTGCGATGGAGCGCGCACCGCACGATCAGCTCTGCCGACTGCAGCAGGTTGCGCAGCTCGATCAGGTCCGGCGTCACCCGGAAATGGCCGTAATAGTCGTTCACTTCCTCGGTCAGCATCGCGATCCGGTGCTGCGCGCGCTCGAGCCGCTTGGTCGTGCGGACGATGCCGACATAGTTCCACATGAACCGGCGGATCTCGGTCCAGTTTTGCTTGATGACGACTTCCTCGTCGGAATCGGCCACGCGGCTTTCGTCCCACGGGCGGATCGGCGGCGGCGGGGGCAGCTCGTCCCAATGGGCGGTGATGTGCTGGGCCGCCGCCTCGCCGAACACGAAGCACTCGAGGAGCGAGTTGGACGCGAGCCGATTGGCGCCGTGCAGACCGGATTCGGTGCATTCTCCGGCCGCGTACAGGCCCGGCAGGTCGGTGCGACCGTCCAGGTCCACGACGATGCCCCCGCAGGTATAATGCTGGGCCGGCACCACCGGGATCGGCTGGCGCGTCATGTCGATGCCCAGGCCCAGCAGCTTGTCGTGGATGTTGGGAAAATGCCCGCGCACGAATTCGGGCGGCATGTGGCTGATGTCCAGGTGGACATAGTCGAGGCCGAAGCGCTTGATCTCGGCATCGATCGCGCGTGCTACCACGTCGCGCGGGGCAAGCTCCGCGCGCGGATCGAGGTCGGGCATGAAGCGGTGGCCGGTCCGCGGGTTCAGCAGGTGCCCGCCCTCGCCGCGCACCGCCTCGGTAATCAGGAAGTTCTTGACCTCCAGATTGTAGAGGCAGGTCGGGTGGAACTGCATCATCTCCATGTTGGAGACACGGCACCCGGCCCGCCACGCCATGGCGATGCCGTCCCCGGTCGCGCCGCCGGGCGCGGTTGAGAAGAGATAGGTCCGCCCCGCGCCACCGGTCGCCAGGATCGTCGCGCGCGCCGTGAACAGCGCCACCCGCCCGGTCGCGCGTTCCAGCGCATAGGCACCCCAAACCCGGCCCGCGCCCGAATAGCGCAGCTCGTGCCGGCCGGTGGCGAGGTCGACCGCGACCATGTCGGGCACCAGCGTGATGTTGGGATGCGCCTGCGCGGCCGCGATCAGCGCTTCCTGCACCGCGCGGCCGGTGGCGTCGTCGACATGGACGATGCGCCGGTGCGAATGACCGCCCTCGCGGGTCAGGTGCCAGCGCCCGTCGCCGTCGCCCACGTTGAACGGCACGCCCAGCGCCGCCAGCCGCTCGATCGCGGCCGGTGCATTGCCGACGACGAACTCCACCGTGGCGCGATCGTTGAGGCCCGCGCCCGCCACCATCGTGTCCTCGATGTGGTTCTCGAACGTGTCGCCCGGCTCCAGCACGGCCGCGATCCCGCCCTGCGCCCAGGCTGTGGAGCCGTCGTCGAGCTGTCCCTTGGCCAGCACCGTGACCCGGAAGCGCTGCGCCAGGTTCAGCGCGGCGCTGAGGCCGGCCGCCCCCGATCCGATGATCAGGACATCGCTGCTGTGCGGGTCGGTCATGCAGATACTCCCGAGGAAGCCGTGCGCGCGCCGGGTGCGTGGCGCGGTTCGCTGGCGGCCGTCGTGCTCACCCGTTGGCGGCGCGCGTCAGGTTCAGGAACACGTCCTCGAGGTCGGCTTCCTTGGTGGAAACGTCGACGATGCCATAGCCGTCGCGCGTGACGGCTGCGAGCACCTCGCCCGCATTGGCCACGTCCTTGCGATAGGTGATCGCCATCACCCGATCGCCCTTGTGCTCGACCTTGCTGAAGCAGCTCGCGCTCGGCAGCGCCGTGATGTCGCGGTCGACCGTCACCTCGACCAGCTTGTCCTGCGCCATCCCCACCAGCGCGCGGGTCGGCTCATTGGCGATCAGCCGGCCGTTGTTGATGATGGCGATGCGGTCGCACAGCTCCTCCGCCTCCTCCAGGTAATGGGTGGTCAGCACCACCGTCACCCCGGCGTCGTTGAGCTGGCGGACATAGGCCCACAGCTGCTGGCGAAGCTCGATGTCGACGCCCGCGGTCGGCTCGTCGAGCACCAGCACCGGCGGCGAATGGACCATCGCCTTGGCCACCATCAGCCGCCGCTTCATCCCGCCCGACAGGCTGCGGGCATAGGCGTTGGCCTTGTCCTCCAGGTGCACCGCGCGCAGCAGCTCCATCGTCCGGCGCTTCGCCTTGGGGATGCCATAGAGGCCGGCCTGGTTCTCCAGCGTCTCGGACGGCGTGAAAAAGGGATCGAAGGTGATCTCCTGGTTCACGATGCCGATCGACGCCTTGGAATTGCGCGGATGCTCGTCGATGTCGAAGCCCCAGATCTCGGCCGTGCCGCTGGACTTGCGGACCAGGCCCGCCAGCGTGTTGATCAGCGTCGACTTGCCCGCGCCATTGGGGCCGAGCAGGCCAAAGATCTGCCCGCGCGGCACATCGAAGGTGACGCCGTCGAGCGCGCGCTTGCCGCCCTCATAGGTCTTGCAAAGGTCTCGGATGCGGATCGCGGCCTGGGTCATGGCCCTGCGGATAGGCGCAGCCGCGGCCAACGCCAATCCCCGCCGTGCGAAAGGACGCGCCCTTACGCGCGCTGCAGCATTGTCGACCGCCGGCCGCCTTGCTATCGCACATGCATGATTCCGCCCGCTGAACTCATCCGCGTCACCACTCCCCGCGTCGCCTGCGATGGCGCCGGGGAGATCGCTCCGGCACTCGGCCATCCGCGCGTGTGGCTGCAGATCGACGAGCATGGCTATGTCGATTGCGGCTATTGCGACCGCCGTTTCGTGCTGGTCGGCGGCCCGGCCGACGGTGTCGACCCGGCGACGCTGCCCGACATCCCGTCTGGCGCCAGCCTCTGACGTCCCTATATCGGAGGACATGACCGCCTCCGATCCCCGCGCCTTCCTGTACCGCGACGGCTTTGAACCCGCCGCTGCCTCCCGCCTTGCCGCGCGCACGCTCGCGCAGGCCGATGACGGGGAGCTCTACCTGCAATATCGCCGGTCGGAGGCGTTCGGCTTCGACGACGGGCGGCTGAAGACCGCGAGCTACGACACCGCCTCCGGTTTCGGCCTGCGCGCGGTGTCGGGCGAGACGACCGCCTTTGCCCATGCGAACGAGATCAGCGAAGACGCGATCCTGCGCGCGGGCGAGACCATGGCGCTGATCGATCCCGCCAAGGGTGCCAAGGCGCCGCCGCCGCGGGGCAACAACCGCCATCTCTATACCGCAGCCGACCCCCTCGACCTCGTCCCCTTCGCCGACAAGGTGAACCTGTGCCAGACGATCGATGCGGCGGCGCGCGCGCGCGATCCCCGCGTCGTGCAGGCCAGCGTCAGCCTCAGCGGATCGTGGAGCGTGGTCGAGATCGTCCGTCCCGACGGCTTCATTGCCACCGACGTGCGCCCGCTGGTGCGCCTCAACGTCTCGCTGGTGGTCGAACAGGACGGCCGGCGCGAGACTGGCAGCTTCGGCATCGGCGGCCGCTATCTCTACGACGACCTGTTCGAGCCCGAGACCTGGAACCGCGCGATCGACACCGCGCTGGCCCAGGCACTCGTCAACCTCGACGCGGTCGACGCGCCCGCCGGTGAGATGACGGTCCTGCTCGGGCCGGGCTGGCCCGGCGTGCTGCTGCACGAGGCGATCGGCCACGGCCTGGAAGGCGACTTCAACCGCAAGGGCACCAGCGCCTTTTCCGGTCGCATCGGGGAGCGCGTCGCCGCCCCCGGCGTGACCGTGGTCGATGACGGCTCCATCGCCAACCGTCGCGGATCGCTGTCGATCGATGACGAGGGGACGCCCACGCAGGAGAACATCCTGATCGAGGACGGCATCCTCAAGGGCTATATCCATGATCGCCTGAACGCGCGGCTGATGGGCGTCGCCCCGACCGGCAACGGCCGGCGCGAGAGCTTCGCCCACGCCCCCATGCCCCGCATGACCAACACATTTATGCGCGGCGGGAACGACGATCCGGCCGAGCTGCTGTCGCGCGTGAAGAAGGGCATCTTCGCCAAGTCGTTCGGCGGCGGCCAGGTCGACATCGTCTCGGGCAAGTTCGTGTTTTCCTGCACCGAGGCCTATCGGATCGAGAACGGCAAGCTCGGCGCCCCGATCAAGGGCGCGACCCTGATCGGCGACGGCCCGACCGTGCTCACCAAGGTGACCGGCATCGGCAACGACTTCGCGCTCGACGAGGGCGTCGGCATGTGCGGCAAGGGCGGCCAGAGCGTCCCCGCCGGAGTCGGCCAGCCGACCCTGCTGGTCGAGGGCCTGACGGTCGGCGGCACCGCCGCTTGATGGCCCTTGGCCTCACGGCCCACGCCTGATGGCTCTTGTCGAACTCGGCCGCTTCGCGCGGATCGAGGCGCAGATCCTCGTCGGCCGCCTGGAGAGCGAAGGCATCCCTGCCATCGCCTTCGACGGTGAGGCGAGTATCGCCGATGGCAGCTGGCTGCTGATCCCGACCCGCGTCATGGTCGACGAAGACGATGTCGAGGCAGCCCGCAGGATCGCGGAAGAAGCTGCCTGATTTTTAGGCAGCTGCTTAAAGCGGCATCTTTCCTGACGACCCCGTAACGACTTTATCACCTGCGCTGCCTTCTTTCCAGGCGCTGCGGGTAACTGGCACGCGCCTTGCTAGGTTCTTTCAGGGACCATTGCGAAGGGGGGCGCGGCATGAAACTCGTGATCGCCATCATCAAGCCGTTCAAGCTGGATGACGTGCGCGAGGCACTGACCGAAATCGGCGTGGCGGGAATGACCGTCACCGAGGTCAAGGGCTTCGGCAGGCAGAAGGGCCAGACCGAAATCTATCGGGGCGCCGAGTACAGCACCAACATGGTGCCCAAGATCAAGATCGAGATCGTGTGCGCATCCGACATGGCGCCGCGCGTGATCGAGGCGGTGCAGGCATCTGCCAACACCGGCGCGATCGGCGACGGCAAGATCTTCGTGCTCGACGTGGGCCAGGCCGTGCGCATCCGCACCGGCGAAACCGATGAGACCGCGCTGTGATGAAGGGGGACATCATGAAGCTTCCGACCAGGCTCGCGATTGCCGCGGGCACGACTGTTTTCGCGGCGTTGCCCGCCTGGGCGCAGGACGCCGCCCTGCAGGCACCTGCCGCCGCACCCGCCGCCACCGTCGACAAGGGCGACACCGCCTGGATGATGATGGCGACCGTGCTGGTGCTGGCGATGATTCTGCCGGGCCTCGCCCTGTTCTACGGCGGCCTTGCCCGCACGAAGAACATGCTGTCGGTGATGACGCAGATCGGCGCCGTCGCCTGCTTCGCCATGCTGATTTGGGTGATGTACGGCTACAGCCTCGCGTTCGGCCCGGACGGCGCGCTGCCGACCAAATATATCGCCGGCCTGGGCAAGGCGTTCCTGGCGGGTGTCACCCCCGCCTCGCAAGCCGCGACCTTCACCGCGGGGGTCGAGATCCCCGAATATGTCTTCATCAGCTTCCAGATGACCTTTGCGGCGATCACGATCGCGCTGGTGCTGGGCGCGGTGGTCGAGCGGATCAAGTTCTCGGCCGTCATGCTGTTCGCGCTGGTGTGGCTCACCATCGTCTATTTCCCGATCGCGCACATGGTGTGGGCGGCCGGCGGCTGGTTCTTCGAACTGGGCGCACTCGATTTCGCGGGCGGCACCGTGGTGCACATCAACGCCGGCGTCTCGGCTCTGGTGCTGGCGCTGCTGATCGGCAAGCGCATCGGCTATCCGACCGAGCGCATGGCACCGCACAGCCTAACGCTGACCATGGTCGGCACGGGCCTGCTGTGGGTGGGCTGGTTCGGCTTCAACGCCGGCTCGGCGCTGGAAGCCAACAGCTCGGCCGCGCTGGCGATGATCAACACCTTTGTCGCCACCGCCTCCGCCGGCCTGTTCTGGATGCTCGCGGAGCGGGTGTCGGGCCACAAGGGATCGGCACTGGGCTTCTGCTCGGGCATCATCGCCGGCCTGGTCGCGGTGACGCCTGCAGCGGGCAATTCCGGCCCGTTCGGCGCCATCGTGCTCGGCGCCGTCGCCTCGGTCATCTGCTACTTCGCCGTGACCGTCCTCAAGCCCAGGCTCGGCTATGACGACTCACTGGACGCCTTCGGCATCCACGGCGTCGGCGGCATGGTCGGCGCGATCGGCACCGCCATCGTCTACGCCCCCTCGCTCGGCGGCCCCGGTGCTGCCGACTATGCGATGGGCGAAAAGCTCGGCGTGCAGCTGCTCGCGGTGGTCGTCACCATCCTCTGGGCATCGATCGGCACCGCCATCGCCTTCTTCATCGCCAAGGCCGTGACCGGCGGCCGGGTCACCCCGGAAGTCGAGCTCGAGGGCCTCGACCTCGGGGAGCATGGCGAGCGGGCCTACAACTACTGAGATCGCGGCGGGCACAGGCCCGCCGCCACCGACGTTCCTCCTGCGGACGACCTGAGGCCGGTACGGAAACGTACCGGCCTATTTTTATGGCCAGTACCCCGGTGCTCGGCACCACACGCCGGCCACAGGTGCGCCGCTGCAGGCCGCGCGTCGCTCGAACATCCTCCAGCCCAATGTAGCGCGCACAAAAAGAAAGGGCGGCTCCAGCGGAGCCGCCCCTCTTCGGTCTTCAGCGCGTGGAGGGCTCAGCCCTCGTAGTCGCCGCCGACATTCTGGTTGCGCGGCGGGGCTGCGGCGGTGAGGCGCAGCGCCTCGGCCGATGCTGCGAGCGAACCGATCTCGTCCGGTGCTTCCTCGTCGTCGATCTGCACCTTCTGCATGCCGGTGATGACCGCTTCCTTGAGGTGATCCGGACGGACGGTCTCCTCGGCGATCTCGCGCAGCGCGACCACCGGGTTCTTGTCGCGGTCGCGATCGAGCGTCAGCTCGGCGCCGCCGGAAATCTGGCGCGCACGCTGGGCTGCCATCAGCACCAGGTCGAACCGGTTGGGGATCTTGTCGACACAATCCTCGACGGTGACGCGCGCCATGAACGCTTCCTCAAATAATGCACGGGGCAGGAAAGGCGTGGCGCCTATCCCAAACCCCGGCAAATGTCAATCTTTCGGGACATTTCCGCCGGGGCGAACCCCGGCGGATCCGCCTTAGTCGACTTGGACGACGTTGTCGTCGCTGTTGCGGTCGATGTACTTGTTGTACGGATCGACCCCGGCGAACGCCGGCTTCGCCGCCGTCACCAGCCGCAGCTGCTGGGTGCCGCTGCGGATCGGCCGCCGCTCCATCATCAGCACGTTGGTGCGATCGAACGATCCCAGCCCCGGCCGCGCGGTGAACAGCCCCACGTCAATCTGGTCGTCCAGAGCCGCCGGCTTCTCGCTGCCGCGGCCGTCGGCATAGGCCTTGCCGCCTTCGATCGTCAGCACGGTCTCGTACTGGCCGCCGGGGAGCTTGCGGGTCTGCGCGGTCTTCACCTTCAGGTCATAGAGGGTGATGCGATCGAACAGGTCGTCCACCAGCTGCCGTTCGCCCGGGGTCTGGGCCAGCCCGCGGAAGCCGTCGACCAGCTCCATGGCATTGGCATAGGGCGCCCCCTTGAAGCGGTAGCGGTCGAGCAGCCCGCGCAGCATCGCGTTCACCCGCTCCTCGCCCAGGCGATCCTGCAGCAGGTACATCACCACCGCACCCTTGCGGTAATGGATGTACCCCTGGTTCTCGACGCGATCGAGCGGCAGTTCCTCGATCGCCTCGCCGCCGCGCGACTGCAGGTAATTGTCGAGCTCGTACTTCAGGAAGCGGCGGATCTTATCCTCGCCGTAGACGTGCTTCATCACCATTAGCGCCGAATATTGCGCCAGGGTCTCGACCAGGACCGTGCCGCCCTGCTGGTCCGCGCTGATCAGCTGGTGCGCCCAATATTGATGCCCCAGCTCATGCGCGGTGACATAGCTCACATAGTCGATCTCGTCGGGATTGCGGGTGTCCGCAAGGAAGCCGATCTTCTCCGAATAGGGCACCGTTCCCGCGAACGCCTGGGCAAAGCTGTCATAGCCCGGGAATTCGATGATGCGGGCATAGTTGAACTGATAGGGCCCGAACGCCTTGTCGTAATAGTCCAGCGACTGCTTCATCGCCTGGAGCATCCGGTCGACGTTGAAACCGTGGTTCGGCTGGTAATAGACCTCCAGCTCTACCGGCCCCTGGCGGTCCCTGCGCACCGCATAATCGGCCGACTGGACCGAGAAGAACGCCAGGATCGGCGCCGTCGAGACGAAGCGCGCGGTCCGCCGCCCGCCCTCGGTCTTGTCGGACACGCGGCTGCCGGGCGCGATCGGTACCTGGGTCGCGTCGGTGGTGACGGTAATGTCCGAATTCACCCAGGGCACGTTTCCGATATAGTTGCGCTGGCGGGCGGAGACGTCCTCCAGCTTCGCCATGCGAAGCTCCGACGGCAGGCCATAGCGCCGCCGCGTGACTCGATCGGTCAGCAGTCCCTGTCGGTTCATGCCCAGCTGCGGCGCGAACTCGGAATTGTTGAGGAAGGTGCCGTTGGCGACCAGCCGGGTGTCGTCCCCGCTTGCGCGGAAGCCCTGCTGCGAACGTTCCGACCGGAACTGCATCGTCCCGGTGGCCCCGGGCGCCAGCGGTCGGTCGAAACGGTAGAGCCGGTACTGGAAATCCGTGTCGTTGCTGACGAGCTTGGCGCCCGGCACCGTGACCGAGGTCAGCTTGGTCTCCGGGGTCAGGCGGACGTGCAGCGTTTCGATCGGCTGAGCGGTGTCGTTCACGAAGCGATAGACGCCCTCCGCCGTCATCCGCCGTTCGGAGGGTCGCAGGTCGATCGCCAGCTTCACGTCGGTGATCGAAGGCTGCACGACATTTTCGTAGCGCAGGTACTTCTTCTCGAAATCCGCCATGCGCTGTTCGTTCGAGTCCCGCGTGCGGTACTCGTTGAGAACGTTGGTGTTGTAGAAGACGAACGCACCCGTGCCGACGAACACGACCAGGGCGGCCGCGATGATGGCGCCTGGGGTACCGCGCAAGCGCGCGGGCACCCGCCGCAGCCGCGGCATCAGCCGGGTCTCGGTCCCGCGCCGCCACAGCAGGTGCGCCAGCGTCGCCAGCACCACCGCCGCTGCGCCCCAGTAGAGCCGCAGCCACCACGCCGCGGCACCACCGATCTGGTCCCCGTTCATGTCGGAAAGCCGCGGGGTGGGCCCGCTGCCATAGAGGTAGAGCGGATGCTCGAAGCCCAGGTTGGTGAGCGTCAGCGTGGCGACGATGTAGACGACCATGATCGCCCAGCCGATATATTTGTTGGGGCTGATCGCCTGGACGAACACCGCCAGGATCGCGAGCAGCACCATGTCCACCGTCTGGGGAAGCAGATACCAGTTCCAATATTCGGCAAGCGACACTTCGCCGCCGCCGCGGCCCAGTTGCACCAGGATCGCCGCGATCGCCGCAATCACCAGGGTGACGAACAGCACCCCCGACACCGCCAGCGCCTTGGGCACCATATAGGCCCAGTTGGGAAGCGGGGTCGCGTCGATGATCTCGTGGATCTTGCGGTCGCGATCCCGCCAGACCAGCTCACCGGCATAATAGATGGCGATGATGATCGGGATCAGGCCGAAGCCGCCGTTCAGCGTCTCGATCAGCGCAAAGGTGACCGGGCGCGCGGGCGTGCCATAGATCTCGCCGGAAAAGAGCAGCGCGCCGACGGTGTTGAACAAGCCCATGATCAGCAGCACCAGGAACGCCGGGCTGCGGAACACCTGCGCCATCTCGAACCGGCAACGGCTCCACAGGCGCGACCAGCTTGCCCCCTCGGGCTGGGGCGCGGGCAGCCGTTCGACCAGCCGCGGCGCGGTCTGGCCGAGCTTCTGCTCCTGCCGCGCCTGCTTGCGCAGCTTGCGCTTGGAGATGCCGCGCTCGGCAAAGCGGAAACGCCACAGCGCAAAGGCGAGTGCGGCTACCGCGACTGCCAGCCAGATCAGCCGGTTGGCGAGCAGCGCCCCGTCCAGCGGCGGCAGGATCAGATTGCGTTCGGCAGCGGTGAAATAGCGGGTCGAGTTTTGTATCGCGGCCGCGCCGAACGGCTCCACATAGGCCGCGACACCGCGCCATTCGGGCTGGCGCCCGATTACCGTGCTCATCACGGCATAGAGGACCAGGAACACGATCACGCCGACATAGCTGCCGACCATCGACCGGGTGATGGTCGCCACCGCGAAAAAGATCGCCGCCGTCAGCAGCAAGTTGGGCAGTGCGATGACGAAATAGGCCCAGACAAAGGCGGCGGGCAGCGTCGGCCCGAGCCGTTCGGGATCGATCCAGGGCATCAGCGATCCGACCCAGATCGCCAGCGGTATCGCGAGAAAGGCGATCGCGGCGGCCAGGAAGGCGCCGGCGAACCGCCCCATCAGATACTGGAACCGGGTGACGCGCGTCGTGCGCACCATCGGGCCAAAGCCGGACTCATCGTCGCGCACCACCACGTTCGCGACGAAGGCGGTCGTGACGAACATGAAGAACAGCGAGAAGACGATGTGGATCTGCAGGATGGCGAACGGGCTGTTGACGTGGACGTTGCCGCCCGACCCGATCTGGATGTTCTGGCTCGTGGTTGCGCCGAACGTCAGCAGGAAGAAGAGCGCCGACACGACCCAGAATACCGGGCTGCCGAACTGGTAGCGGAGTTCGAACCCCGCGATCTTGCGGAACATGCGCGTCCTCCCCTCAGGCCGCGACGGCGGCGGTGTCGGCAGGGCGGCGCGTCCGGGCGAGGGTCGCGAAATACACGTCCTCAAGCCCGCCGCGGACCGGCTCGAACCCGTCGCCCGGATCGACCTCGGACAGGATGTGGACGATGGTGCGCCCGGCAAACAGGCGGGTGGAGATCAGCTCGTAGCGCTCGCGCACGTCGGGAAGCTCGTCGCGGCGGATTTCCTTGGCCCATACGGTGCCGCGCGCCCGCTCGATCAGGTCCAGCGGCGCCCCTTCCAGCCGGATCTTGCCGGCGGCGAGCACCGCCATGCGCGGGCACAGGTCGGCCACGTCCTCGACGATATGGGTCGACAGGATCACGACGACATTCTCGCCGATTTCCGCCAGCAGGTTGAGGAAGCGGTTGCGCTCCTCGGGGTCGAGACCGGCGGTCGGCTCGTCGACGATGATCAGCCGGGGGTTGCCGATCAGCGCCTGGGCGATGCCAAAGCGCTGGCGCATGCCGCCGGAAAAGCCGGCGATCGCCTTCTTGCGCACGTTCCACAGGTTGACCTGGTTGAGCAGCGTCTCGACCGTGACCTTGCGATCCGCGGCAGAGGCCACGCCCTTCAGCACCGCCATATGATCCAGCATGTCGTAGGCGGAGACGCGCGGATAGACGCCGAAGTCCTGCGGCAGATAGCCCAGGGTCTCGCGCAGCCGCTCCGGATCCGCGATCACGTCGATGTCGCCGAACGTGATGCTGCCGCTGGTCGGCGTCTGCAGCGTGGCGACGGTGCGCATCAGCGTCGACTTGCCCGCGCCGTTCGGCCCCAGCAGCCCGAACATGCCGTTCGGGATCGACAGCGTCACGTCGTCCAGCGCACGCGTTCCGTTGCCATAGACATGGCTCACGTTCCGAAGCTCAAGCATTTCGGTATTCCTCCCACCCAAGGGCGGAATGCTAGCGCGGTGTGCTACATTGCTAAAGCAGTTTTTGCGACATGCTGCTCAGGCAAAGACCTGCTTGGGGATATGCGTGATGCGGCAGGCGAGGTCCGCCTCCCCCGACGCCACGACATAGACATCGCCATGGTCGGCGATGCCGGTGGTGAACACGACATCGCGGACGTACATCTTGTCCTCCAGCGGCCGGGTGAGCTCGGGGTTGGCTTCCAGCAGCGGCGCGTGCTGGGTCGCGACGGCCCGCCAGGGCTCCTGCGCGTCCATGATGGTCCAATAGGTGCGGTAAATGCCGACGATCTCGTGCGGCTCGACGCCGTGCCACAGGCTCAGCCAGCCGCGCTCGGTCCGGATCGGCGGGGTGCCGCCGCCGATGCGGGCGGTGGCGACGGTGGCGGCATGCGGGCGGATGCCGGGGTGGCGGCACGGCTTCCAGTGAAGCATGTCGGGTGAGGTCGCCAGGTTGATCGACGGCCCCGCGCGCCATTCGCTGTTCGGTGGGTAAGCGAAATAGAGGTCGCCAAGCGGCCGGGTCTGCGCCCAGTAGCGGCCGTCCACCTGACCCTCAAAGATCAGCATGTCCTTGTTCTGGTGGTCGAGCACGATGTCCTCGAACCGCCAGTCGAGCCCGTTTACGGAGCTGTAGAGCGTGGTCGAATGCCGTTCCGGGCTGACCGAACAGGTCGTCATCCAGTAACGGTCGCCGACGTGGCTGATCCGCGCATCCTCGACGCCATAGCATTGCCAGCTGCCCTGCGGCGCCACCGCGCGATCATAATGGACTGCGACCACCTCCAGTCCGTCCGGCGACAGCTCGACCGGCAGCAGCCACGACAGGGAGGTGAGCGCCATGACCCGCCACTTGCTGCCGTGGAGCATGAACTTGCGGGGATCGGCGGTATCGGCGAACTCCAGCGGCCAGCCGTCGAGGACATAGCGCCCGGCGCTTCCCTCCTCCCCTTCCCAGCGGATCGCATGGACCTTGCCGTCGACGATCGGCTTGCGCAGCGCCTCCGCAACCCGCACCATCATCAACAGATTGCCGTTGGCGAGCCGGGTGAGCCCGGGGTTGAAGGCGCCGAGCACATAGGTCTCGGCATCGAACTGCCCCGCGAGCGGCGAGCGCGATAGGTCGACGTCGTCCGGGGTGAAGACGAGCTGGTCGACGGCGTAGGTCATTCCGCGGCCTGCGCGCGCGGCACGATCACCACCTGCTGCACGACGGTGCGGCGTGGCTGGGTGAGCATGTAATGGACGCCGACCGCGATATCCTCGGCGCGCAGCATCGTCTCCTCGCGGATCCGCTGGCGCTGTTCCTCGACCGGCACGTCCGGCAGCTGCATGTCGGACCCGGTCTTGCCCGGCTCGACCAGCCCCACCCGGATGCCCTTGGGCCCGAGCTCGCGGCGCAGCGCCTCGGAAAAGCCGGCGATGCCTGCCTTGATCCCGGCATAGATGGTCGAACCCGGGCCGAGCACATGCGCGCTCATCGACCCCACCAGCACCAGGTCGCCCTCCCCCTCCAGCAGCTCGGCGGCTGCGTGGGCGCCCAGCAGATAGGCGGTGAAGTTGAGCGCAATGGCATGGCGCAGCGTCGGCTCGTCGGTTTCGGTCACGCCGGAGGCCGCGACCGCCGCGTTCAGCACCACGGCGTCAAGCCCCCCGAGCCGCTGCCGGGCGATTTCCAGGAAGCCGCGGGCATGGTCCGGCTCGACAAGGTCGAGGACCATGCCGTCGCCTTCGCCGACTTCCCGGATGCGGGCGAGCGCATCGGCCAGATGACCGCTGTCGGCGCCGCACACGAACACCCGCGCGCCTTCGGCTGCCAGCAGGACCGCGATGGCGCGGCCGATGCCGGTGGTGCCGCCGGTGATCGCCACGCGGCGGCCGGCAAGCGATTGGACGTCGGTGTGGGCATCGCGAACATCGGACATGCAGGCTCCTTCTGGTGCCTCCAGACAAATGCCCGGGGCCCGCGAAGTTCCGGCCCGTCGCTCAGCCGAGCCGGCGCAGCGTCTCCGGATCGCGCACGCCGCCGTAAAATGCGTCCAGCACCTCCGCAAAGACGCCGCCGGGCGCGACCGCGTCGAACAGCGTCATCGCGGAGCGCAGCTTGATCGCATCGATCCCGCCCAGAATGGCCTCGGCCGACTGCCCGCGATGCGCGAGCAGCGCTGTCGCCGCTTCCCGCAGCCGGGGCCCGAGCACGGGATGCGCGAGATAGGCGCGCGCCTCCGCCGCATCGGCGATCGCAAAGAAGCGCGCGGTGTCGGTGCGCCCCAGTCCCGCGATCTGGGGAAAGACGAACCACATCCAGTGGCTGGTCTTGCGGCCCCGACGCAGCTCCGCAAGCACGCTGCCCCAGACGGGGTCCTGCGCCTCGACGAAGCGGTCGAGTGCCGCCACCGCCTCAGCCCCTCGAGGCCGTGACGAGATAGTCGAGCCGCGTGTCGTCGGAAATGGTGAAGCCATGCCGGGGCGAGAAGGCAAGCCCGCGCACCGCGCCTATGGTCAGCCCCTGCGCCTTCAACAGCCCGGTAAGCTCGTCCGGGGTCAGGAACTTGTTCCAGTCATGGGTGCCGCGCGGGATCGCCCCCACCCCCTCGGCCAGCGTGATCATCGCCAGCCGCGACAGCGGCGTGCGGTTGGGCGTGGAGACCACCATCAGCCCGCCCGGCGCCAGCGCCCCCGCCAGTCCGGCGACGAACGCAGCCGGGTCGGCGACATGCTCGATCACCTCCAGCGAGGTGACCAGGTCGAACTGGCGCCCGGCGACCGCTTCGACGCCGCCCGCGATATACTCGACCGCCAGCCCTTGCGCTTCGGCATGGGCGCGCGCCGCGCCGATATTCTCGGGCGCGGCATCGACGCCGGTCACGGTCGCGCCGAGCCGGGCGAGCGGCTCGGCCAGCAGCCCCGCGCCGCAGCCGACGTCGAGCGCGGTGCGTCCGGCAAGCGGCGTAAAGCCCGTGCCGGCACCGTGCCAATGGGTGTCGATCGCCTCCCGAAGGAAGCCGAGCCGCGCCGGGTTGAGCCGGTGGAGCATCGCCGAGGATCCGTGCGGGTTCCACCAGTCCGCAGCCAGCTTGCCGAAGTGCGCGGCTTCCGCCGCCACCACGCTGCCACTGGCCGTCTGCACATCGGGCGTCGCGTCGCTTGCCATAACCATGACGCCTCCCTATCAGCGCAACCCGACGTTCCCAAGGGGGTGAGGCGCTCGGTACATGGCACGCATCGTGATGAAGTTCGGCGGCACCTCGATGGCCGGGATCGAGCGCATCCGCAGCGTCGCCCAGCGGGTGAAGCGCGAGTGGGAGGCGGGCAACCAGGTCGCCGTCGTGGTTTCCGCGATGGCGGGCGAGACCGACCGGCTCGTCAATTTCTGCCGCGAAGCCTCCTCGCTCTACGATCCGCGCGAATATGACGTGGTGGTCGCCTCGGGCGAACAGGTGACGAGCGGCCTGCTGGCGATCGCATTGCAGGCGATCGGCGTGCCGGCGCGCAGCTGGCTCGGCTGGCAGCTGCCGATCCACACCTCGGACGCCCACGCCTCCGCCCGCATCGGCGAGATCGATACCGACGCGCTGAACGTCGCCCTTGCCGGTCGCCAGGTCGCGGTGATCCCCGGTTTCCAGGGCGTGGCGGACAACGGCCGCGTCACCACGCTCGGCCGCGGCGGATCCGACACCTCGGCGGTCGCGGTCGCGGCGGCGATGAAGGCGGACCGGTGCGACATCTACACCGACGTCGACGGCGTCTACACCACCGACCCGCGCATCGTGCCCCGCGCACGCAAGCTCAAGCGCGTGACCTATGAAGAAATGCTGGAGCTCGCCAGCGTCGGCGCCAAGGTGCTGCAGACGCGCTCGGTCGGGCTCGCGATGAAGGAAGGGGTCCGCATCCAGGTGCTCTCGTCCTTCGCCGACGCGGATGCGGCGACGGAACCGGGCACGATGATCGTGGGCGAAGAGGAAGCGGAAGACATGGAACGCCAGCTCATTACCGGCATCGCGCACGACAAGAACGAGGCCAAGATCACCCTGACCGAGGTGCCGGATCGTCCCGGCGCGGTCGCGGCCATCTTCGGTCCGCTCGCCGATGGCGGCATCAACGTCGACATGATCGTGCAGAACGTCGCGCATTCGACCGGCTCGACCGACGTGACCTTCACCGTCAACCAGGCCGAGCTGCCCCGCGCGCTCGACGTGCTGGAACGGGAAAAGGGCAAGATCGGCTTCGACCGGATGGTGCACGACACCCGCGTCGCCAAGATCTCGGTCGTGGGCGTGGGCATGCGCAGCCACGCGGGCGTCGCGTCCACCATGTTCAAGACGCTGGGCGAGCGCGGCATCAACGTGCAGGCGATAACCACGTCGGAGATCAAGGTCAGCGTGCTGATCGAGGAAGACTATACCGAGCTCGCCGTGCGCGTGCTCCACACCGCCTATGGCCTCGACGCGGAGGATACCGCCGCCTGATCGGGCGGCGTTACTCCCCCAGCAGGTGCAGCGCGATCCGCCGACGGTGGGGCGCGCGACGGTGCTCGAACAGGTAGATGCCCTGCCAGGTGCCCAGCACCGGCCGGCCATTGGCGACCGGGATCGACAGCTGCACGCCGGTCAGCGCGGTACGCAGATGCGCGGGCATGTCGTCCGGCCCCTCGTCGTCATGGACGTAGGCTTGGGCGTCTTCCGGCGCGATCCGCGCGAAATAGGCGACCAGGTCGTCGCGCACCTCCGGCGCCGCATTCTCCTGCACCAGCAGCGATGCCGAGGTGTGCCGGCAGAACAGCGTCAGCAGCCCCGTGGTGATCCCCTCGCCCGCGACCCAGGCGCAGACGTCGCGCGTCACTTCCACCAGCCCCTGCCCGCGCGTGGGCATCTCCAGTTCGCCGATCGCCTGCCGCATCGCGTGTCTCCTTTGCTCAACGCCGCGCGCTACGCTACGGGCGCGAAATGACCAGCCTTTCTTCCGTCGGCGCCGAGCGCCTCGCCCGCCGCATGGCCCGTGGCGCCGCCTTCCTGGGAACCGAGACCGCGATTCTCTGCGGCGCGATGTCCTGGGTGTCCGAACGCCACCTCGTCGCCGCCATCTCCAACGCCGGCGGCTTCGGTGTGATCGCGTGCGGCGCGATGACGCCCGACCTGCTCGATGCCGAAATCGCGGCGACCAGGACGATGACGGACAAGCCCTTCGGCGTGAACCTCATCACCATGCATCCGCAGCTGATGGAGCTGATCGCGGTCTGCGCCCGCCATCAGGTGGGTCATGTCGTGCTCGCGGGCGGCCTGCCGCCGGCCGGCAGCCTCGACGCGATCAAGACGTCGGGCGCCAAGGTCATCTGCTTTGCGCCGGCCCTCGCGCTTGCGAAGAAGCTGATCCGCTCAGGCGTCGACGCGCTGGTGATCGAGGGCATGGAGGCTGGCGGCCACATCGGCCCGGTCTCGACCAGCGTACTCGCCCAGGAAATGCTGCCCGAAATCGCGGACGCCGTGCCCGTGTTCGTGGCCGGCGGCATCGGCCGTGGTGAGGCGATCGCCGGCTATCTCGACATGGGTGCCGCCGGCGTCCAGCTCGGCACGCGCTTCGCCTGCGCCACCGAATCCATCGCCCACCCCAATTTCAAGAAGGCGTTCTTCCGCGCCTCTGCCCGCGATGCCGTCGCCAGCGTCCAGATCGACCCGCGCCTGCCGGTGATCCCGGTGCGCGCGCTCAAGAACGCGGGTTCGGAGCTGTTCACCGCCAAGCAGCGCGAAGTCGCCCAGTCGCTGGACGAGGGCAGCATCGCCATGGCCGAGGCGCAGCTCCAGATCGAGCATTACTGGGCGGGTGCGCTGCGCCGCGCCGTGATCGACGGCGACATCGAGCATGGCAGCGTCATGGCTGGCCAGTCGGTCGGCATGGTCAAGACCGAGGAGCCGGTCGCCGCGATCATCGCATCGCTGATGGAAGAAGCCGCCGCCGCGCTCGACAAGCGCGCCGCCTGATCCTTGCGCCCGCCGCTCCGTGCGGCGGGCCGGTCAGTACGCCCGGGCGACCGCGAACTCGACCGCTTCGACCATCGCGTCCTTGGCGGGACCGTCGGCGAAGGGGGCCAGCGATTCGATCGCGCGCTGGCCATAGTGACGCGCCCGCGCCATCGTGTCTTCGACGGCGCGGCTGTTGCGCACCAGTTCGATCGCATGCGCGAAATCGGCATCGCTCGCGCGGCGCCCGGAAACCGCATCCCGCCAGAAACCGCGCGCCGCCTCGTCCCCGCGCGCATAGGCGAGGATCACCGGCAGCGTCATCTTGCCCTCGCGGAAGTCGTCGCCCGCGTCCTTGCCCATGGTCGACGCGTCCGAGACATAGTCGATCGCGTCGTCGACCAGCTGGAACGCGATGCCCAGGTTGCGGCCATAGGCGTCGAGCGCGAGCTCCTCCGCCTGCGGCCGGTCCGCGACCACGCCCGCAATGCGGCAGGCGGCTGCGAACAGCGCCGCCGTCTTGGCGCCGATGATGTCGAGGTAGCGATCCTCGTGCAGGTCGACCCGGCGCACGGCGGTAAGCTGGTTGACCTCGCCCTCGGCGATCACGGCCGATGCGTTGGAGAGGATCTTGAGCGCGGCCAAGCTGTCGGCCTCGACCATCAGCTCGAACGAGCGGCTGAACAGGAAGTCGCCGACCAGCACGCTTGCCGGGTTGCCCCAGATGATGTTGGCGGTGCGCTTGCCCCGGCGCAGGTCCGACCCGTCGACCACGTCGTCGTGGAGCAGCGTCGCGGTGTGGATGAACTCGACCGCCGCCGCCAGCAGGTGATGGCGGGTGCCGTGATAGCCCAGCAGCTGCGCGCTCGCGAGGGTCAGCATCGGCCGCATCCGCTTGCCGCCACCGGAAATCAGGTGGCCGGCCAGCTCCGGGATCAGCGGGATGCGCGACTGCATGCGATCGACGATCACCGCGTTGACGGCCGCCATGTCGTCCGCGACCAGCGTCATCATCGGGTCCAGCGACGGCTGCTTCGCGCGGCCGGTCGGGTTGAGGCGGTGTACGGTGGCACTCATGTCCCGCCGATGTGGCTGTAAGGCGGGACGAACGCAAGGCCGGCGGGCTTGCACAACGTGGAAAGCGACGCGAAAAGCGCGCGGACGCGCTCCATGAGGGGAATGGAATGACCGACGACACGCTGGCCCGCTATCGCCAGAGCATCGACAACATCGACGCCGCCCTGGTGTTCATGCTGGCGGAGCGCTTCAAGGTCACCCAGGCCGTCGGCCGCTACAAGGCCGAAAACGACCTTCCCCCCGCCGACCCCGGCCGCGAAGAGCGCCAGATCGCACGGCTGCGCGCGCTTGCCCGCGATGCCGACCTCGACCCCGAATTCTCCGAGAAATTCCTGCGCTTCATCATCGAGGAAGTGATCCGCCACCACGCGCAGTTCCAGGCAAGCTGAGCACGTCCGCCGCGACCGGGCGGCAGCGCGGCGGTCACCACAGGCTGGTGCGGCGTGCCTCTACTCCGCAGCCAGCAGCGTCTCGGCGCCGCGCAGGTCGACCGAAACCAGCCGGCTGACCCCCTGCTCGACCATGGTGACGCCGAACAATCGGTGCATCCGGCTCATCGTCGCGGCATTGTGGGTGACGATCAGGTAGCGGGTCTGCGTCTCCTGCGTCATCCGTTCAAGCAGGTCGCAGAACCGGTCGATATTGGCATCGTCCAGCGGCGCATCGACTTCGTCCAGCACGCAGATCGGCGCCGGGCTGGTCAGGAACAGCCCAAAGATCAGCGCCACTGCGGTCAGCGCCTGCTCGCCGCCCGACAACAGGGTCAACGACTGGAGCCGCTTGCCCGGCGGCTGCGCCAGGATTTCCAGCCCCGCCTCCAGCGGATCGTCCGAATCGACCAGCGCCAGATGCGCCTGGCCGCCGTTGAACAAGGTGCCGAACAGCCGCTGGAAATGTCCGTTGACCGCGTTGAAGGCCGCGAGCAGCCGCTGGCGTCCTTCGCGGTTGAGGATGCCGATCGATCCGCGCAGGCGGTTGACCGCCTGCTCCAGTTCGGCGCGCTCGCGGTCGCCGCTCGCCCGCGCGGCGTCCAGTTCCGCGAGCTCGCGTTCGGCCACCAGGTTAACCGGCCCGATCCGCTCGCGCTCGATCGTCAGCCGATCGTGCGTCGCTGCCTCCGCTTCGGGCGTGCCGACCGCGTCGCTTTCGAAATCCAGCCGCTCCGGCAGCAGCGGCGGCGGGCATTCGAAACGCTCGCCGCACAGCCGCGCCGTCTCCACCCGCCGCTGGTCGTGATTCTCCGCCCGCGCCGCCGCCCCGGCACGCGCCTCACGCGCGGCGGCAAGCGCCTCGGCGACAGCGCGCAGGCCGGTTTCGGCCTCGCGCAGCGCCTGTTCGGCGGCGCGCTCCTCCTGCTGGGCGCGGTCGACCGCCTCGCGCGCACCCAGCAGCGTGGCGGTAACCGTGTCGATCTCGACCGACAGCGCATCCGGCCGCCCAGCGATCCCGTCGCGTTCGCGCGCACTCTCGCCGGCGCGCTTGTCGAGGTCGCCGATGCGGCGCACCGCCTCCCCCGCGCGCTGTTTCCAGCCGCGGCTTTCGGCGGCGGCGGCGGTGATTCGCGCCCGGGCGGCGGTCACGGCCCGCTCGCGCTCGGCGGCCGCTGCCCGCGCGTCCGCGACCGCGCCGCGCCGCGCTTCTGCCTCGGCAGAGAGCCGCGCAACCGCAGCCTGGGTCTCGCTGCCGTCGGGTAGCGCCGCCACCGCTGCTTCGGCCCGGTCGGCCTCCCCCGCCGCCTCTTCCAGGTCGAGCGCCGCGCGGCGCTGGCGCGCGGCGAGATCGGCGCGCTGCGTCTCCGCACGCTCGATCGCCGCGACCGCCCGGTCCTCCGCGCGCGCCGCCTCGCGGGACGCGGTCTCGTGCGAATCGACGCTGCGGCGGGCCTCGGCGGCCTGCGCTTTCGCGGCCCGGATCGCCGCCTCCGCCTCGACCAGCGTCGCCGCCGCCTGTTCGACCGCTGCCGCCACCTGCGGGCGTGCCGCCGTGATCGCGCGCAGGCGATTCGCGCGCTCCAGCCGCTCCGCTGCGGCCGCACCGCCCCCCGCCGCGGCCCGGAAGCCGTCCCACCGGCGCAGCGCACCGTCGAGCGTCACCAGCCGCTGCCCGACCGCCAGCGCCACTCCCGAGTCGACATCGCACACGAACACCTGCGCCAGCCGCCGGCCGAGCGCAGCGGGCGCCGCCACCTGTGCCGACAACAGGGTCACGCCCGGTGGCGGCAGCGGATCGCCTGGTGCCGCCTCCGCCCCGCCCCAATAGCGATCGTCCGCGGGATCGAGGCCGGCCTCGACATCGTCGCCCAGCGCCGCCGCCAGCGCGCGTTCATAGCCCGGCGCCACGTCCAGCCGGTCGAGCAGCCGCTCGCGCCCGCCACGCCGTTGCGCCCGCTCCAGCGCCGCCGCTTCGCCGTCCAGCGCGGCAAGCTCGGCCGCCGCCGTGGCCCGCGCCGCCTGCGCCGCCTCCCGCTGGCCTGCGTAGCTGCGTTCCTCCGCATCTGCCGCCGCCAGCGCCGCGCGCGCCTGTTCGATCCCCGCCAGCGCCTTGTCCCGCGCCGCGATCGCCGCCGTCCGCGCGGCAAGGAGCGGCGCCGGATCCGCAAGCGCCGCCAGTTCCGCCGCGATCCGGCGCTCGTCCCGCGTCGCCCGTTCCAGCCGCGCCTGCGCCGCCTGCAACGCCGCGCGCGCGACCCGCACGTCCGCAAGCTCGCTTGCCTGCCGCGCGAGCGCCTGCGCCAGCGCCACTTCCGCGTCGCGGCTCGCCTGTTCGGCCGATGCCAGCGCCGCGGCAAGGCCCGGCAGCGTGGCTTTCGCCTCCGCCACCTCCGCCTCCAGCGCCTTGCTCTCCGCCGACAGCCGCGCCAGCGCCTCGGCCGCATCGCTTGCCAGCGCACCCTCCCGCGCGCGGTCGTCGGCGATGCGCGCGATCGCCGCCTCCAGCTCGCGCAGCCGGCGTTCGGCCGCACCCCGCTGCGCCACCAGCGCCTCGCGCCGGTGAGTCGCCTCCGACAGCGCGTCGCGCGCCGCCTGGGCCGTGCCGCGATGGGTGGCGAGCGCCGTCACTGCCGCCACCTGCGCCGCTTCCGCCGCCACCTGCTCGGCCGTCCGCTCCGCCACCCGAGCGTCCGCGCCCCTTGCTTCCTTGCGCGCGACATCGGCAGCCGCGGCCGCATCGCGCCACCGCGCAAAGATCAGCCGCCCCTCGGCCACCCGAATCCGCCCGGACAATTCGCGATAGCGCTCCGCCTGGCGAGCCTGGCGCCGCAGCTGCGCAATCCGTCCGTCCTGATCGGCGAGCACCTCTGCCAGTCGGGCGAGATTCGCCTCGGTCGCGCGCAGCCGGTTCTCGGCATCGCGGCGGCGCACGTGCAGGCCGGCGATCCCGGCCGCTTCCTCCAGCATCGCGCGCCGTTCGACCGGCTTTGCCGAGATCACGGCGCTGATGCGGTTCTGGCTGACGAGTGCGGGCGAATGTGCGCCGGTGGCGGCGTCCGCGAACAGCAGCGCCACGTCCTTGGCCCGCACGTCGCGGCCGTTGATTCGATAGGCGGAGCCGGCGCCGCGCTCGATCCGGCGCACCACCTCGACCTCCTCGCCTTCCGGCCCGACCTCGTCGGCGAGGATCGAGACTTCGGCAAAGTCCCGCGGCGGGCGGGTGGCGGTGCCGGCGAAGATCACGTCTTCCATCGCCGCGCCGCGCAGCGACCGGGCGGAATTCTCGCCCATCGTCCAGCGCAACGCTTCCAGAAGGTTCGACTTGCCGCAGCCGTTGGGGCCGACCACGCCGGTCAGCCCCTCTTCGATCACCAGGTCGGACGCGTCGACGAAGCTCTTGAAGCCCGACAGGCGCAGCCGCCGGATCCGCATCGCCGCGCGCCCCTTTTCGAAAGGGAGATCAGGCGCCGGCGTCGCGCAGCGCCGCCTCGACCTGGGTCCAGTTCACCGCGTCGACCTTGGTGCCGTTCAGGAAGAAGCTGGGCGTGCCCGTCACCTTGTCGGCGGCGTCCTCGGTGATCTTCACCAGCGCTTCCAGGCCCTTCTGGTCGGCCAGGCACTGGCGTGCCTTTGCCTCGGGGATGCCGCGCTGCTTGACGAAGTCGATGAGGCCGAGCTGCTGCGCCCACATCGAGATCGCCTGCGCGGGCGCTGCCTGCTGAACCTGTGCGTTGAAGGCTTCCGGCGTCGACTGCAGCTTTTCCAGCATCGCGTTCTGGTTGGCATACATCTGGTCGAGGATCGGGAAGAACGGCCCGGTGCCCCCGCAGCGGCCGAGCAGCGCCGCCGCCAGATCGGGCGCGCCGTGCACCGCAAAGTCGCGGAACTCGAAGCTCACCTTGCCGCTCGCGACATAATTGTCGGCCAGCGCCGGTACCGAATCACGCCCGAACTGGCCGCAGGTCGGGCAGGTGCGCGAACCATATTCGACCAGCTTGATCACCGCATCCGGGTTGCCCATGCGATAGCCGCCCTCGGGCGTGATCGACACGGTCTCGACCCAGCTGGTGCCGGCCGGTGCCGCAACCGCCGCGACCTTCTCGGCCGCCGCACCGCTGTTTCCGGAATTGCCGTCTCCGCCACCGCAACCGGCGAGCAGGAGAAGGGGCAGCAGGGGAAGAGCGATACGCATGGATTAGGCTCCGTGAATGGTAAGGGGGTTCAGCGCTGCAGCGCCTGGCGCAGCGGGGGCTCGACCTCGGCCCAGCTGTTGGCAGCCAGGAGGTTGCCGTCGATCTCGAAGCTCGGGGTACCCTGGATGCGCCCCGACAGCTTTTCGACCATGTCGATCAGCTCCTGGCGCGCGGCCGGATCGACCAGGCAGCGGTCGATCTGGGCGGCGGTGAGCCCGTTGCGCTGCATCAGTGCCGTCAGGCCAGAGCCCGCAGAGATCCGCCGCAGCCGGTCCTCGATCGTGGTCGCGCCCTTGAATGCGTCCGGCTGCTTCTGCAGCGCCTCCGCCTTGTCGAGCAGCGCCTTCTGGTTGGCAAAGATCAGCGCATGCTGGCGTGCGAACCTGGGTGCGCCACCGCACCGCGCGAGCAGCGCGCTGGCAAGGTCGAGCGGGTCGCGCACGAAGCTGCGCACTTCGATGCGAACGCTGCCGTCGCGGACCAGTCCGTCGTGCAGCGGCGCCTTCGATTCCGCGACGAAATGGCCGCAATGCGGGCAGGTGTAGCTGACATACTCCACCAGCGTGACGCGCGCCTTCGGATTGCCGACCTGATAGCCGCCGCCCGCCGCCTTCACCGTAACGGTGCGCCAGTCGCGTGCCGGCTGCGCGTGTGCGCTCCCGGCCAGCGCCAGCCCCGCGAGCATCCCCGCAACCACCCCCAGCAAACGCATCAGCGAACCTTTCCCATCACCGGTATCGAAAGCGGCGTCGGCGGCGCAGCCACCCCGGCCGCCAGTGCCGAAAGCACCGCTTTCAGCTCAGGGTCGGCGATGGTGCGCAGGCTCTCGCCCAGTTCGGCTGGGACATGCGTCGGCTGCGGGCGCGGCGGGGCGACCCGCTGCGCGCGGCGAACGTCGCCCTGCCGGAATGCGATACGGCCGACAGCGGCATAGCCGAAGAAGCGGTTCACCCGCTCGATGATCTCCGGACCGATGTGCTGCATCATCGTGACATGGGCGCCATGCACCACCAATGTCAGCACGCCGTCGGAACGCTGGCCGTGCGGAAACCGGATCGATTCGGGCGCCGACACCCGCGCATACCGCTCGCCGACGATCTCGGGCCAGCGGCTCACGACCGCGCTCTGCACGAAACCGAACTTGCGGAATGCGGCGCGGCCGACATCCGGCAACAGGTCTGCGACGGCGCGCGCATAGCCGTGGCGCCGGGGTTCCTCCACGGGCGGTTTCACCTTGGCGGCAGAAGGGGCTTTGCGGGGCGTCGTCATGAAGCCTCCCCCATGCCATAGGCACGCGGTGCCCGCCAACCTTTCTGCAATCGCCCCGCTGCTGCTCGACTGGTATGACGCCAATGCGCGCAGCCTCCCCTGGCGCGCGCCGCCCGGCGCCCCGGCCCCCGATCCCTATCGGGTGTGGCTGTCGGAGGTGATGCTGCAGCAGACCCAGGTCGCGACGGTCCGCCCCTATTTCGAGAAGTTCGTGGCGCGCTGGCCCGATTTCACCAGCCTTGCCGCCGCCGAGGATGCCGAGCTGATGGCCGCCTGGGCCGGGCTTGGCTATTACGCCCGCGCCCGCAACCTGCTCGCCTGCGCCCGCGCCGTCGCGAACCTGCATGGCGGCGTGCTGCCCGATACCGAGGCGGGCTTGCGCACGCTGCCGGGGCTGGGCGCCTATACCGCCGCCGCAATCGCCGCGATCGCGTTCGGCCGGCGCGCGGTGGTCGTCGACGCCAATGTCGAGCGGGTCGTCGCGCGGCTGTTCGCCCTTCCCCAGCCGCTCCCGGCCGGGCGCCCCGCCATCCGCATCGCCACCGATTCGATCACGCCCGACCTGCGCGCGGGCGACTTTGCCCAGGCGATGATGGACCTGGGATCGGGCATCTGCACGCCGCGCGCCCCGCGCTGCCTGCTCTGCCCCGTGCGCGCCCAGTGCGACGGCTTTGCCACCGGCGAGCCCGAGGCCTTTCCGCGCAAGGTGCCCAAGCGGGAGAAGCCCCACCGCCACGGCACGCTGTTCTGGCTGGAGCACGACGGCCGGGTGCTGCTGGTGCGTCGCCCCGGCAAGGGCCTGCTCGGCGGGATGCGGGCGCTGCCGACTGGCCCCTGGGCCGACACGCCGCCGGGTTTCGCCGAGGCGCCGGTCGAGGCGGAGTGGCGCGTCATGGGCGGCGTGGCCCATGGCTTCACCCATTTCCGGCTGAGCTGCGCGGTTGCAGCGGCCACGCTGCCGGCCCAAATGGCCGTGCCGGACGGGGAATGGTGGCCGATCGACTCGCTCGACGAAGCGGGCATGCCGACCGTGTTCGTCCGCGCGCAGCGGCTGATGGAGGGATTGCGATGACGGCACGGACGTGGATGGCAGGTCTCGCGGCGCTGGCGCTGGTCGCCCCGCCGATCGCAACGGCGCAGGTCGCCCCGGGCCGCCAGGCGCCCGCCCCCGCGC
>NZ_JASNVZ010000005.1:0-228976 GCF_049311085.1 Sphingomonas sp. 3-13AW
TCGGCAGATGCGGCTCGATCGCCGCCCATGCCTCATCAGACAACCAGAACAGCGCCATCACGCACCTCCCTTGATCCACACCACCGGTGAATCAGGAAAGTCTCACTCCTTCAAGCCGCTGATTGGGTTTGGACCCTAGGTCGCCGCCCTCCACCAGCAGGCTGTCCGGGCCGGTCGCGGTCGGGAAATGCAGCAGCGACCAACCGGGGAAGGTGTGACCGGACGCTGCGCCCAGATCGGCCCTTGCTGCCTGTGCGCGCGCCGCCACCTGCCCCCGTTCGCAAAGGGCGTCATCGGCAGTCCGCGCAAGAAACAGACCTCCCACGGATCGGCTATCCCTGCGCCGGTTCCAACGTCGCCGGTGCGGCCTTGCTGCGTCCGGTGCGGATGGGGCGCCATTGGCCTTCGGCGCGCTTGCGGGAGAGGTAGCCGTCGAGGCCCATTTGCGCGCCCAGCAGCATGAAGACGAAGGGGTTGAACGCGATGGCCACAAAGGCCGCGCCCAGGAGGTAGATGAGATGCGCGTGCTGAAGCGCGGTCGCCAGCGGCGCCGCCCAGGCAAGGTCCGGCGGCGCCTTGGCATAGCGGCGGCGCACCACCTCCATGCGGAACAGCCCGCCCAGGTGGATCGTCAGCCATAGTGCCAGGCCGAAATAGCCCTGTTCGCCGAGCATTTCGAAATAAGCGCTGTGGTAGGCGCGCGCCTGGTCGACCTGCAGCGCACGCTCGACCGTGGCGTTGTTGCCGTCGCCGACCGTCGCGACCGTGTCATAGCGGATGCGGTTCTGGCGATAGGCGTCGAACCCGCCCCCCATCGGATGGTCCGCCACATAATCGAGCGTCCACTTCCACACCGCCAGCCGGGTCGATGCGGAAGCGTCCGCCTGGTAGGTGCGGATCGTGTCCATGCGCTCGGTGAAGGTGGAGGGCAGCAGCGGGACCGCGATCAGGCCCGCGACTCCGAGTGCGGCGATGTAGAGCACCCGGCGCTTGACCTCACGCAGCATCAGCACGGCGAGCAGTCCGACGCACAACAGGCCGGTGCGTGCCGACGTCCCGATCGGGATCAGCAGGCAGGAAAAACTCAGCGCATAGCAATAGGTCCGCACGCGCCAGTCCGGCGGAAAGACCGTCCCGAAGCGGGTGAACCACAGGATGATCGGAACGATCGCGACCGCCACGGCCGAGATGGTGCTGCTCTCGTACAAGCCAGCGTTGTTGGAAACCATCAGGTTGAGCTCGCCATAGCCGCCGCCGGTCACCAGCGTCTTGATGCCCCCCACCACGATGATCGACCCGGCCGACAGCATCATGAACAGCAGCAGCGCCTCGATCCTCAGGCGCGTGCGCAGGGTCAGCGGCAGGAAGATCGCAAAGGCCACCGCCTTCCAGACCCAGTCCCATTTGGCGGCGGCCTCCAGCGGGAAATCGGCATGGGTGGTGGTGTACCAGCACCAGCCAAGCAGCAGCACCAGCAGCAGCTGCCGCGGCGCCACCCGTGTGCCGCGCTTGTCGTCGGCAATCAGCCACCCGCCCACCGCGAATGCGGCCGCGATGGCCGAGATCGGCACGGTGTTCAGGAGCAGGTAGGTCAGCCGCTGGGGCGAGACGATATCGATATAGGCATAGGCCAACACGAACATGAACGGCCGGCGGAAACCGAAAGCGAACAGCGTTGCCAGGAAGCCGACAAAGAAAAAATCACGCACCGAAGCGCTTTCCGCGGCGCGGCTTTGCGCCCTTTTGGGAATCGTCCGCTTCCCGGTCCAGGTCGGGCCGGCGCATCAGCAGCCACGCCGCCAGCAGCATCAGCCCGTGGGACAGGGCGAGCGAGAAATTGTCGATCATTGTGCCGCTTTCCTACCCCCTGGCTCCCGGAAGACTGCACAAGGACGGTTGACGCCGCGTTAAATGCTTTCAAGGCAGGATACCAGCATGCGCATCCTGCACGTCCTCGATCATAGCCTGCCGCTCCATAGCGGTTACACCTTTCGCACGCGTGCCATCCTGAAGGCGCAGATCGCCCGCGGATGGAGCGTCGCAGGGGTCACCGGCGCGCGCCAGGGCGGCCATGCCGCGTCGGAAGAGACGATCGACGGCCTGCACTTCTACCGGACCGAGGCGCCACGGCCGGCCCGCGCCCCGCTGGGGGAACTGCGGGAGGTGGCGGCGCTCGCCCGCCGGGTTGAACAGGCAGTCGAGGCGTTCCGGCCGGACGTGCTGCATGCGCATTCCCCGCTTCTCGACGGGCTGGCCGCGCTGATCGTTGCGCGCCGACGCAAGCTGCCGCTGGTCTACGAAATCCGCGCCTTCTGGGAGGATGCGGCGGTCGGTAACGGGACGGGGCGGGAGGGTTCGCCGCGCTACCGCGCGACTCGCGCGCTCGAAACCTGGCTGGTCCGCCGGGCCGATGCGGTGGCGGTGATCTGCGACGGCCTGAAGCGCGACCTGGTTGCGCGCGGCATTGCCTCCAGCAAGGTCTTCGTGTCGCCCAACGGCGTCGACATGACCCTGTTCGGCGATCCGCCGCCCCCCGACGCGGCACTCGCCCGCGAACTGGGGCTGACGGGGGAGACGATCGGCTTCATCGGCAGCTTCTACGATTATGAAGGGCTGGATGACCTGATCGCGGCGATGCCGGCGCTGGTTGCGCGGCGTCCCGGCGTAAAGCTGCTGCTGGTAGGCGGCGGTCCGATGGAGGCCAGCCTGCGTGCCCAGGCGGCGGCATCGCCCGCGGCCGACGCGATCCGCTTCGTCGGGCGAGTCCCGCACGAGGCGGTGGAGCGCTATTACGGGCTGGCCGACGTGCTGGTCTATCCGCGCAAGCACATGCGGCTCACCGATCTCGTCACGCCGCTCAAGCCGCTGGAGGCGATGGCGCAGCGACGGCTGGTCGCCGCATCCGACGTCGGCGGCCATCGTGAGTTGATCCGCGACGGCGATACCGGCACCCTGTTTCCGGCGGACGATCCGCAGGCGCTGGCGGAACGTGTCGGCGGGTTGCTCGCAAACCGCTCGGATTGGGAGGCGATGCGCAGCCGCGCCCGCGCCTTTGTCGAGCGTGAGCGTAACTGGTCGTCAAATGTTTCGCGCTACGAACCCGTGTACCACGCGCTTGTCAAAGGCCTCGCAACGGACGCACCATGGACGCCACAGTCGCTCCCCGACGCATGATCCTGCCCGCAGCCACCGCTGCCGCTGCCCTGGGTGGCGCGATGGCGGGCCTGGTCGTGCTGCTCCTTCCCACCGCCTGGATCGAGGCGCAGGTCGCCGCCAGCGGTCTGCCCGGCCTGATCGCCGCGGCATCGCCGCCGCTGGGGCTCACCGCGCGAATCGCGTTGATGCTGGTGATGGGCGCCGCCGCTGCCATGCTGATGTGGGGGCTGGGCCGGATGGTCTTCGGGCGCCTGCCGGTGGTGGTGCGGCTTCCCCGGATGCAGCGGCCCCGCGCCGACCGGGATGAGGTCGCTGCCATTCCGGTACTGCGCCGCGGCGATGCGCATCCCGATGCGCCGGCGCGGGCGCCGGTGCTCGCGATGCGTGATCTCGGCACGCCGTTCCTGGAAATCACCGCCACAAGCAGCGTCGACGTGGTCGTCGCCGAGCCGGTGGAGCAGCCGCTGCCCGCCGACCTCGACCTGCCGCTCGCCGCGTTTGACCCACAGGCGATACCGCCCGTGGTCGAGCCCGTCCGCCCGCTGTTCAGTGTCGACCCGGCCACGGGCGGAGAGGGGGATGCAGTGCTGCTGACCCCCCAGATCCGCGCCGGTTTCGCCGTGCCGCCGGAGCCGGAGCCCGACCAGACGCCGGTCGAAGAGGCGTCGACCCGGGCCTTGCTGGTCCGGCTCGAACGCGGGATCGCGCGCCGCGAGCAGAGCACCGGCGCGCCGCTGCCTTCCCGCCGTACCGATGGGGAAGACAATCTTCAGGCGACGCTCGCGTCGCTCCGGCGCTGGGCGACCACCGGCTGAAGATCAGCCCTCCTCCACGGTCAGGATCTCGATCGTGGCGCGCAGCACGTCCCCTTTCGAAGCAGCCGACAACAACGCCAGGTCGGCGACCAGATGCCCACGCACCGGCAGGTCGGCTTCCGGTAGCGCCTCCAGCCATTGCAGCAGGCTCGGCGATAGTGCCCCCACCAACTGCATCCGGTGGCGTGCGCCGGTAAAGGTCGCGCTCGCCCAGGGAACGCTCTCGGCACCGTCGATGCTGAGGCGGTGACCGGCCGCATCGGCGGCGAGGATCAGGCGGCGTTCGACCAGGGTCGCGGCGTCGGGTCCACGTCTCACGCGCGATGCTCCTGTGCTTCGATATAGGTCTCGATCCGCGCCACCGTTTCCGGCCGCGGTTCGCGGCCGTTGCGCAGGTCGCCGACCAGCCGCGGGTCGTGGACCGCCTCCCGCCCGAACACCGTCGGCGGCATGCCGCTGGTGCGGAGGAACTGGTCGATCTTCTGCAGAATTGTCACCCGACAAACTCCTGATTCGCGCTTGCATGTTCCTGTTCTGTTCTGCCAAATCCAACTTGTCTAGGAATTTTCCTGCGGGTACAAGGCGGTGTGGAACCCGACGATCAGCGTGCGGCGCTCGCCGCTCTGGCAGCAGCGCGAGGCGAGAGCCTGGCCGGGCTCTCGCGGCTGCTCGGACGCAATGCCGCCTATCTTCAGCAATATATCGAGCGCGGCAGTCCGCGGATGTTGCGAGAGGAGGATCGGGAGAAGCTGGCCCGTTATCTCGGTGTGCCGGAAGCGCAGCTTGGCGGTCCCGTTGCGACGGGGATCGTCGCGATCCCCCGGCTGGACGTCTCCGCCTCGGCGGGCCCGGGCTCGCTTGTCGAGGAGGAGGTCGCCGCACCGCTGCGGCTCGATGCCGAGTTCGTGCGCGGCCTGGGCGTCCGGCCCGAAGCACTTTCGATGATCACCGTGCGCGGGGACTCGATGGTGCCTACGCTGGCGGACGGCGATGCCATTCTGGTCGACACGCGCGCCCGGGACGGCGGCGAGGGCATCCAGGTGGTGCGGCATGACGGCGTGTTGCTGGTCAAGCGACGGCGCCGGGCGGGGAGGGTGGTCGAGCTGGTCAGCGACAATCCGGCCTATCCGCCGATCGTCGTCGCTTCTGGAGAGCCGCTGGAGATCGTCGGCCGCGTCGTCTGGCTGGCGCGGCGTCTGCGCTGAGGGTCAGCGGCGGTCGACGATCCATACGCCGAGCGCAATCACCACGCCCGCCGAGACCCCGATCAGGAACCCCAGCGTCGGCTGGTGAAAACCGACGGCGCCGATGAACGTGCCGCCCAGTGCACCGGCCGCAATGGCGATGCCGCCGGCGGCGGAATTTCGGGAAGGGCGCGATTGCATGTCTTTCCTGTGCCACGGTCTGCGCGGGGACGCCAGCCGCGCCGGCTGCGGCCTGATTGCAACGGACCGCCCGCGCCGTGCGGTGCGTGGCCGATCGCTGCGCCTAAACGATTGGCTACGGCCGTGAACTCGGTCTAGGGAAGGCCCATGTCGTGGCCTTCCCGCCGGCTCGTTCTGTTCGCTGCCGCCGGGTGCGCCGCCGCACTGGCGCCCGCGGGCGCGCGTGCGCAACAGGCTCCCGTCGCGGATCCGCTCGGTCCCGACACCGACTCCTCGCTCGATCCGGCCTCCCCGCTGTCGCCGATGCCGGACATCGGCGTGGACTGGCCCGATCTGTCACCGGACCCGTCAGAGGCGTCTTCCGTGACGGAACAGGGCGTCGACCTCGCCACGATCGAGCGGCGCTACGGCTATCGCATCACCGGGATCGACGGCATCGGCGGCGACCTGTTCCGCCAGCGCTTCGATGAACTCTCGACCCTGCGCGCCAATGAATCCCATCCGGCGAACGCCGCCCAGATCGAGCGCCGCGCGCGCGCGGACGCGACGCTGCTCAACGAGCTGCTGCGCAACGAAGGCTATTACGACGCGCGGGTGGCCACCGCGACCAGCGCTGCGGACGGCAAGGTGCTCGTCACGCTGCAGGTGGAGCCGGGGCCGCTCTATCGCTTCGATCAGGTAACCTTGCCGGGGAGCGCCGAGGCGGGGGCAAAGGCACCGGCGATCCAGAGCGCGCTTGGCGTGAAGCCGGAGGATCCCGTCAACGGCGACGCGGTGGCGGCGGGCGAGGAGCGCGTGCGCACCGCCGTCGGGCGCGAGGGCTTTCCCTTTGCCCGGGTCCAGCCGCCGGTGGTGGTGGTGGACCACGCCACCCGCACCGCGACGCTGGAGATGCCCGTCGCTCCCGGCGGCGAGCGCCGCTTTGGTCGGATCACCACCCCCGACAACCGCGTCTTCAACGGCAAGCACGTGCAGGAAATCGCGCGCTTCCACCCGGGTGACCAGTTCGATGCCGCCGAGGTGGACGACCTGCGCCGCGCGATCGTGCAGACCGGGCTCGTCTCCTCGGTGCGCATCCGCGAGACCGAGGGCGTGGTCCCGGGCACCGTCGACCTGGCGGTCGCCATGGAGCCGGCGCCGCCGCGCACCATCTCGGGTGAGCTCGGCTATGGCACCGGCGAAGGCGCGCGTGCCGAGCTCAGCTGGACCCACCGCAACCTTTTCCCGCCCGAAGGCGCGCTCACCGTGCGGGGCGTGGCGGGCACGCGCGAGCAATTGGGCGCGCTCACCTTCCGCCGCAACAACTTCCAGGGCCGCGACCGGGTGCTGACCGGCCAGATCTCGGCCTCGCACCTCGAACGTGACGCCTATGAGGCGGATACCTTCTCCATCTCCGGCACGCTCGAACGGCAGACCAACATCTTCTTTCAAAAGAAGTGGGTGTGGTCGGTCGGTGCCGAGCTGATCGCTACCGACGAACGCGACGTGATCGTGTCGACCGGTGAACCGCGGCGGCGGACCTATTTCATCGCCGCGCTGCCCTCGTCGCTCATCTACGACGGTTCCGACGACCTGCTGAACCCGACCCGCGGCTTCCGGCTCGGCGGCCGGCTGAGCCCTGAACTTTCCATGTCCGGCCAGGCATTCGGCTATGCCCGCGCGCAGATCGACGCGAGCACCTATCGCCCCGTGAGCAGCCGTGTCGTGCTTGCCGGTCGGGTCCGGCTCGGTTCCATCCTGGGTGCGCCGCGCGACGCCATTGCGCCCTCCCGTCGCTTCTATGCCGGCGGCGGCGCCTCGGTACGCGGCTACGGCTATCAGGACATCGGCCCGCGCGATCCGAACAACGATCCGATCGGCGGTCGCAGCCTCGCCGAATTCGGGCTGGAGGCGCGCATCCGCGCGTTCGGAAACTTCGGCGTGGTGCCCTTCCTCGATGGCGGCAACATCTACACGTCCACCTTGCCCGACTTCTCGGGCTTCCGGTACGGCGCCGGTCTGGGCGTGCGCTATTACTCCAGCTTCGGTCCGATCCGCGTCGACGTGGGCACGCCGCTCAACCCGCAGAAGGGGGACGCCCGCGTCGCCGTCTATGTGTCGCTGGGACAGGCGTTTTGAACGAGGATGCCGTCCCCGACGACGCGCCCGAGGTGGTCGTCCGTCGCCGCCGCCGCTGGCCGCGCCGCATCGCCAGCGCCATCGTGCTGCTGGTCTTCGCGATCGGCGCGCTGCTGCTGCTCCTCGACACCGGTCCGGGCCATCGCCTGATCGCCAACCGCATCGCCGCGCTGCATCCCGCGGACGGCATGCGCTATCGCATCGGCCGCATCGAGGGTTCGATCTACGGCCGCGCCCGGCTGGTCGACGTCCGCATCTATGATCCCAAGGGGCTGGTCCTGCGCGCGCCGGTGGCCAACCTCGACTGGAACCCGTTCGCCTGGGTCTCGAACCGGCTCGACATCACCCGCCTGGTCATCCCCCGCGCGGTGCTGTCAAAGCTGCCACAGCCCCGGCCGACCGGCCGCAAGGGGCCGATCCTCCCAGGCTTCGACATCCGTATCGGCGCGCTCCGTGTCGACCGATTGGAAATCGCGCCGACGGTGACGGGCGTCGCCCGCGTCGGCAAGCTGCAGGGCCGCGCCGATATCCGCGCCGGCCGCGCGCTCGTGGATCTTGCTGCGCGGGTGGACGGCAGCGATCTGCTGCGCATCCACCTCGACGCGGAACCGGATCGGGATCGCTTCGACGTGGCGGCGCGCGCGATCGGCCGTTCCGACGGCGTGCTCGCGCGCCTGTCCGGCATCCGCCGGCCCTTGTCGCTCCGGGTCGCGGGGGACGGCACCTGGAGCAACTGGCAGGGAAGCGCGCTCGGCATTGCGGGCGATACCCGCGTCATCGACCTCAACCTCGGCAACCGCGCCGGCACCTATACGCTGGGCGGCACGCTCGCGCCTTCCTCGCTGCTCAAGGGCAAGCTGCAGCGACTGTCCGCACCGCGGATCCTGGTGAGCGGCGGCGCGACGCTGGCGAACCGCCGCCTGGAGGGGCGGCTGGGCCTGCGCTCCGCCGCCCTCGCGGTGGAGGCGGAGGGCGCGCTCGACCTCGCCCAAAGCGCCTATCGCGACGTGCGCATTCGCGCCCGGCTGCTGCGCCCGGCCGCCCTGTTCGGCAACATGAGCGGCCGCAACATCGAACTGCGCGCGATCCTGGAGGGCCCCTTTGCCACCGCCGCCTTCGACTATCGCCTCACGGCCGACCGGCTGGCGTTCGACAACACCGGCTTCGAGGGCGCCCGCGCCAGCGGCAAGGGACGGCTGTCGAAAGCGCCGGTAGACGTGCCGATCCGGGTCACCGCCCAGCGCGTTACCGGCGTCGGCGACGTCGCCGGGGGCATCCTGCGCAACCTGTCCGTCGATGGCGTGCTGAAGGTCACGTCCACGACGCTCACCGGCAGCAATCTGCGGTTGCGTTCGGACAAGCTCAACGGCACGATCATGCTGGTGCTCGACCTGCGCACCGGGCGCTACGAAGTGGGGCTGAACGGCGGCCTGCGCCGTTATCTGATCCCCGGTCTCGGCGTGGTCGACGTGCAGTCGCAGCTGACGGCGGTGCCGGGCCCGAACGGGCGCGGCACACGCATCGTCGGGCGCGGCGCCGCGCAGATGGTACGGCTCGACAACGGCTTCTTCCGCTCGCTCACCGAAGGGCTGCCGCGCATCACCACCGGGCTGGAGCGGGGGACGGACGGCGTCCTCTATTTCCGCAATCTGGTACTGACGTCGCCGGGGCTGACGCTCAGCGGCAACGGCTTCCGGCGGCGGGACGGTACGTTCCGCTTCATCGGCCAGGGCCGCCAGCGCACCTATGGTCCGGTCACGCTGGTGCTCGACGGACGCATCGAAAAGCCGACGCTCGATCTCCAGTTCCAGCGGCCGAACGACACGCTCGGGCTGGCCGACGTGACCGCACACCTCGACCCTGTGGCGGAGGGCTACGCCTTCACCGCTGAGGGCGAGTCGCGGCTGGGGCCGTTCACCGGGGCCGGGCGCATCCTGCTGCCGCGCGGCCAGGACGCCAGCATCGCCGTCGACCGGCTCGACGTCAGCGGTACCCGCGCAAGCGGCGCGATCGCGATCGTCGAGGGCGGCTTCGACGGTCGCCTGGCGTTCGGCGGCGGCGGCCTTTCCGGCGAAGTGCGCTTCGTGCCGCAAGGCGACATCCAGCGCATCGACATCACCGCGGACGCCCGCAACGCGCAACTTGGCGAGCAGGGCCGGGTCCGCAGCGGCCGGCTGGAAGCGAGCGTGCTGCTCGACCCGGAGGGCACCGCGATCGATGCCACCCTGTCGGCACAAGGGGTGCGCCGCGGCGCCCTCTCGATCGGCCGGGTCGCCGCCAATGCCAAGCTGCGCGGGGGCGAGGGCGAAGTTCGCGCGTCTATCGCCGGTTCGCAGGGGCGGGCGTTCAACATCCAGTCGATCACCCAGGTGACTGCCGACGAATATCGCGTCCAGGCGCAGGGCACGCTCGACGGCCGGCCGCTCAAGCTGGAGACGCCGGCGGTGATCCGGCACGAGGAGGACGGCGGCTGGCGGATCGCGCCGACGCGCTTCACCTTTGCCGGTGGAGAGGCGGAGGCGTCGGGCCGCTTCGGCGCTGGCGAAACCGAGGTGGCGCTGCAGCTGACGCGCATGCCCCTGTCGGTGCTCGACATCGGCTATCCGGGTCTTGGCTTGAGCGGCAATGCTTCGGGCAAGCTCGACTATACCTTGCGCGATGGCATCCCCAGCGGGCGCGTCAACATGACCGTCCGTGGATTGTCGCGGGCCGGACTGGTGCTGGACTCGCGGCCGATCGACATCGGCGTGGCGGCGGTGCTCGACTCCGGCAAGGTCGGCGCCCGCGCGCTGCTCGCGAGCGGCGGCAAGATCATCGGCCGCGCGCAGGCGCGGCTGGCGCCGCTCGGCAGCGGCGGCACGCTTGCAAGCCGGATCGCCAACGCGCCGCTGGTCGGCCAGCTGCGCTACGACGGACCCGCCGATACGCTCTGGCGGATGACCGGCATCGAATTGTTCGACCTTTCGGGTCCGCTCGCGATCGGCGCCGACGTGAGCGGCCGGCTGGCGGACCCGCAGATCCGCGGATTGCTGCGCGCCACCAACGCACGTATCGAAAGCGCCGCGACCGGCACCGTGCTGACCCAGGTCAACGCGCAGGGCCGGTTCGGCGGCTCCCGCCTGGTGATCGACCAGTTCTCCGCGAGCGACGGGCGCTCGGGTCAGGTGAGCGGAACCGGCGCCTTCGATCTCGCGGCCGTGCGCGGCTTCGGCATCGACCTGACGTTGAACGCCAAAAGCGCGCGCCTGATCAACACCGACACGCTGGCCGCCACCGTCACCGGCCCGATCACCTTCCGCTCCGATGGTTCGGGCGGCGTGATCGGCGGAGAGGTTCGCATCAACGAAGGGCGCTACCAGCTGGGCAAGGCTTCCTCGAGCACGCCGCTGCCCCGGATCAATGTCCGCGAGATCAATCTGCCCGGCGGAGACGAGATTGAGGAAGCGCCGCGCCGTCCGTGGCGGATGAACATCCACGCCCGCGCGACCAAGGGGCTGGTGGTGACCGGCCTGGGTCTCCGGAGCGAATGGTCCGCCGACCTCGATATTCGCGGGGAGCCGACCAACCCCTCGATCCGCGGCCGCGCGGACCTGGTGCAGGGCGACGTCGAATTCGCGGGCCGCGAGTTCGAATTGAAGCGCGGCGTCATCCAGTTCGACGGGTCGGTTCCCGCCAACCCGGCGCTCGACATCTCCGCCGACGGAGATGCGGAAGGGTTGAACGCGACGATCCGGGTCACGGGCACGGCGGAGAAGCCGGAGATTGATTTCACCAGCACACCGGCGCTGCCGCAGGACGAGCTGCTTTCGCGGCTGTTGTTCGGTACCTCCATCACCAACCTGTCGGCACCCGAGGCGCTGCAGCTGGCGTCCGCGGTTGCGGCACTGCAGGACGGCGACTCAGGCCTCGACCCGATCAACGCGGTGCGGCGGGCGACCGGGCTCGATCGCTTGCGCATCCTCCCGGCCGATCCGCAGACGGGGCAGGGGACGTCGGTCGCCGCCGGCAAATATCTCACGCGCCGGCTCTATGCGGAAATCGTGACCGACGGGCAGGGCTATTCCGCCACCAATGTCGAGTTCCGCGTGACCCGCTGGCTGTCGCTGCTGGCTTCGGTTTCGACGATCGGCCGCCAAAGCGCCAATCTCCGCGCCTCCCGCGATTATTGATCGGCAACGCGGGGCCCGCTCGGGCGTTGCGATGCCGTGTTGGTTGCTGGGGGTCTCGCGGTCGCATGACAATGCCGCAAATCCTGTCCGTCTGCGTGCTGACGGGCATGATGCTGCTCTTCGTCTGGGGCAAATTCCGCTACGATATGACGGCCGTGATCGCGCTGTTGACGGCGATCGCCCTCGGACTGGTGAAGCCGGAGGACGCCTTCAGCGGCTTTTCCGACGACATCGTCGTCATCGTCGCATCCGCCCTCGTCATCAGTGGGGCGGTGCAGCGATCGGGCGTCATCGAACGGTTGCTGCGGGTCGTCCAGAAATACGTCACCCGCCTGCCGTCTCAGCTGATGGTGTTGTGCGCCTCGGTCGGTTTCGCCTCCGCGCTCGTCAAGAATATTGGCGCGCTGGCGATGCTGATGCCGGCCGCGTTCCAGATGGCGAAGCGTTCGAAGGGTTCGCCTTCCGCGCTGCTGATGCCGATGTCCTTCGCGTCGCTGCTCGGCGGCCTGATGACCCTTGTGGGCACGTCCCCCAACATCATCGTCAGCCGCGTGCGCGAGGAGATGACCGGCACGCCGTTCCGCATGTTCGACTATCTGCCCGTTGGGCTCGGCCTCACCGTCATGGGGCTTATCTTCCTGCGCTTCGGCTATCGGCTGCTGCCCGCGGACCGTCGCGCAGCGCCGACCATGGGCGAGGCGCTCGACGTCCAGGACTATGTGACCGAAGCCGGCGTCTCCGAGCGATCGGAAGCGGTCGGAGAGACGATCGCGGCCTTTGTCGCCCGCCACGGGCATGACGTCACCGTAACCCAGGTGCTGCGCGCCGGCATCCGCACGACCCCCTGGCCAGAGCTGGAGCTGCGCGCGGGTGACGTGCTGATCCTCGGCGGCGCGCCCGACACGCTGGAGGAGGTTATCGCCGGCGACGCGCTGGAGCTTGAGGGCCATGATCGCGCCAAGCCGATCGGGAGCGAGCGGGACGAAACCGGCGTGATCGAGGCGGTGGTCGGGGCCGATTCCATCCTGGTCGGCCAGACCGCGGGGCGCCTGCTGCTCCAGGCGCGCTATGGCGTGAACCTGATCGCGATTTCCCGTCGTGGAGAGCGCCTGACCCGAAGACTCGCGAACACGGTCCTGTGCCCCGGCGACGTCATCGTGCTGCAGGGGCCGCTGGGCCTGTTGCCGGAGCGGTTGCGGACGCTGGGCTGCCTGCCGCTCGCCGAACGTTCGCTGCGGCTGGGCAATGCGCGCAAGGGGCTGCTGCCGCTCGCGGTGCTTGGCATCGCCATGGCCGCCACTGCCACCGGACTGGTGCCGGTCGCGGTCGCCTTTTTCGCCGCGGCGGCGGTGGTGATCCTCACCGGTGCCCTGCCGGTGCGCGACGCCTACACCCACATCGAATGGCCGATCCTGGTGATGCTCGGCGCGCTGATCCCGGTCAGCGACACGCTGCGCACCACCGGCATGAGCGATGTCATCGGCATCTGGCTGTCGCAGGCGGCGGCCTCGATGCCGGCCTGGGGCGCCGTGGCGCTGATCCTGATGGCGGCAATGGCGGTGACACCGTTTCTCAACAATGCCGCGACCGTTCTGGTGATGGCCCCGATCGCCGCGACCTTTGCGACGGACCTCGGCTATCGGCCGGAGGCGTTCCTGATGGCGACGGCGGTCGGGGCAGGGTGCGACTTCCTCACGCCCATCGGCCACCAGTGCAACACGCTGGTGATGGGCCCCGGCGGCTATCGCTTTGGCGACTATGCGCGGCTGGGGGCGCCGCTCTCGTTGCTGGTGCTGCTGGTCGGCACGCCGCTCATCCTTTGGGTCTGGCCGGTCCACTGACGCGGCGGCTTGGGTGCCGGGTCTCACCGATCCTGGACGCAAGAAGGGCGCCCGGAACGCTCCGGACGCCCTTCCTGTTGACCGATCCTTTCGGGATCAGGCCGAATAATACATGTCGAACTCGACCGGGCTCGGGGTCATTTCCCAACGGGCGACCTCGGCGCGCTTGATCTCGACATAGGCCTCGATCTGATCCTTCGAGAACACGTCGCCCTTCAGCAGGAAGTCGTGATCGCCCTCGAGGCTGTCGAGCGCTTCGCGCAGCGAGCCGCAGACGGTCGGGACCTGGGCGAGCTCTGCCGGCGGCAGGTCGTACAGGTTCTTGTCCATCGCCTCGCCCGGGTGGATCTTGTTCTGGATGCCGTCCAGGCCCGCCATCATCAGCGCCGCATAGGCGAGATAGGGGTTGGCCATCGCATCCGGGAAGCGGACCTCGACGCGCTTGGACTTCGGGCCCGTGCCGTACGGGATGCGGCACGACGCCGAGCGGTTGCGCGCCGAATAGGCGAGCAGCACCGGCGCCTCATAGCCCGGGACCAGCCGCTTGTAGCTGTTGGTCGACGGGTTGGTGAAGGCGTTCAGCGACTTGGCATGCTTGATGATGCCGCCGATGAAATACAGGCAGGTGTCGGACAGGCCCGCATAGCCCTCGCCCGCGAACAGGGGATTGCCCTCGTTCCAGATCGAGAAGTGGGTGTGCATGCCGGAGCCGTTATCTTCCTTGATCGGCTTGGGCATGAAGGTCGCGGTCTTGCCGTACGCATGTGCCACCTGGTGCACGACATACTTGTAGATCTGCATGCGGTCGGCAGTGGTGGTGAGCGTGCCATAGGTCAGGCCCAGCTCATGCTGTGCCGCAGCCACCTCGTGGTGGTGCTTGTCGCAGGGCAGGCCCATTTCGAGCATGGTCGAAACCATCTCGCCGCGGATGTCGACGGCGCTGTCGACCGGCGCGACCGGGAAATAGCCGCCCTTGGCGCGCGGGCGGTGGGCCATGTTGCCGGACTCATATTCGCGACCGGTGTTGGTCGGCAGCTCGATGTCGTCCAGCTTGTAATAGCTGGTCGAATAGCTGTTCTCGAACCGCACGTCGTCGAACATGAAGAACTCGGCCTCGGGGCCGACATAGACGGTGTCGCCGATGCCCGTGGTCTTGAGGTAGGCCTCGGCGCGCTTCGCGGTCGAGCGCGGGTCGCGGGCATAGAGCTCACCGGTCGACGGCTCGACCACGTCGCAGAACAGGATCAGCATCGGCGTTGCCGAGAACGGATCGACGTACACCGCGTCCAGGTCCGGCTTCAGGACCATGTCGGACTCGTTGATGGCCTTCCAGCCCTCGATCGAGGAACCGTCGAACATCAGGCCGTCGGTCAGCTCGTCCTCGGTCAGGATCGATGCGACCATCGAGAGGTGCTGCCACTTGCCCTTGGGATCAGTGAAACGAAGATCGATCCACTCGATCTCCTGATCCTTGATCATCTTCAGGATCGTGCTGGCGGTATTGGCCATCGGAACTAAGCCCTTTCTGGAAAAAACAACTGCCTCGCGAATCGCGCAACCATATTGCGATTACCCGCGGTTGAACCCTTGCTGCAATGCGTCGATGGGATCAGATCGCGTCTTCGTTCCGCTCCCCGGTGCGGATGCGAAGTGCGGTCTCGACGGGGATGACGAAGATCTTGCCGTCGCCGATGCGACCGGTCTGGGCGGCGCCGGCGATCGCCTCGACCACGCGCTCGGCCAGGCTGTCCTCGACGACGACTTCCAGCTTCACCTTGGGCAGGAAGTCGACCACATATTCCGCGCCGCGATACAGCTCGGTATGGCCCTTCTGCCGGCCGAAACCCTTGGCTTCGGTGACGGTGATGCCGCTCACTCCGACCTCGTGAAGCGCTTCCTTCACCTCATCCAGCTTGAACGGCTTGATGATGGCCTCGATCTTCTTCATGCCTCGACTAATCCCCCCGGCCAGACCTGGCCTCGACACGCACCTTGCCAATCAAGAACCGTGCCAAGGCACGAATCATGGGGGTGAGCATCCCCTATCCAGCCGCTCCTGTCGATCCTGCCCGCCTTTTCGGCAGAACCGGGAGAAGTGCCCGGTTTTTGAGCAGGTGCGTCAAAATGGGCGGCCACCGGTAGCGCTCCCGCTACTCCTCAGGAGTGCCGCCGAAATAAATCCACGCTTCGAGAAGCGTCAGTAATGCCCTTAACTCCACTACTTGCGTACAAATAGATCCTCTGCGCAGACTGTGTTGCATGAAGAACATTGTCATGTTCGCGATGGTGTTGTTGCCCCTCAACGCCGCATCGTCGCAGTCCTATCCTGGGCCAGGGATGGAGGGCGGGCCACCGGCTCAGGCCGCGCCCCCGTCGTGGCAGCTGACCGCGTGGATGCCGGGAGAGGTTCGCTGCGGAAGTACGGTGGTCGCCGCGACAGCGATGCGGCGTCCGCTGACCGCGATTCGATGGAGCAGCGGGGGTCGCTCTGCAGAAGCGATGACCTATCGTTTTCGCATCGATGCCACAGGCCGGCCTCTGTCGATCCGGCCCGATCCCGCGCCCGGGCCCGTCCCTGGGCTATGGACGGAGGATGTCGCGCCGTCGCTGGCCGCGAGCGTGTTTGCGGCCGGTGTTGCGCAGCCGGACTGCTCCATCACCTACACGCTCCGGGCGACGTCCCCCGCGGAGACGCCCGTTGGGGACCTGATTTCTTATACGCTGACGCCGCTTTCCGGAAAATTGCCGGCCGACGGCTGGGCTAGGATCTTTTCGCCCGAGAGCACATGCCTGAAGGAGCCCCGGCCGAGTCCGCTGATGGCGGCCTTCCCGGACTTCAGTACGCTGCCGGGCACCCCTGGAGCGCGGGATTGGACCATGATCGCCTATGATCAGGACAAGCGGGGCGATCCGGTCCACGTCCGCACCGCCTATGGCACCGGAAACGCCGCGCTCGACCGCGCCGGCGTTGAGGCATTCCGAAAGTCGCGCTTCACGGGCGGAGCACGCGCGGGATGCATGTACCCCTATTGGCGCAACGCCGCGACTCTCGCGGCGCCCGAGGCGCCGGCCGAAGATGCGCTGCGGCCGGCGGGCAGCAATTGCTCGCATTCGGACGATTGGACCAGGCCTCCGGCGCTGCGCTATCCGCAGGCCTATCAGCGGCGCTCGATCGAGGGATGGGCGGTCGTGGCATTCGACGTGGCGCCCTGGGGAGAGCTGGGCAACCTGCGCGTCCTGGCGAGCGAACCGACCTCCGACTTCGGAGTGCAGGCAATCGGGGTTCTTCGTTCCGCCCGAAAGCCGGCGTCTGCCACGGGGCTTTCAGGCTGCGTCGAGCGGGTGTTCTTCCGGATTGCCGCGGCGGGTTTGTCGCCGGACGACGGATCCGTCTGACCCCGGCGAAATGCCCGGGAAGCCCTGTTCTTATGCGGCGGTTCGTGCGACCAGCATCGCAATAGTTGCTGGTGACGAGACATGATGGGCATCCCGACGACCGCGTTCCTGGCGCTCGCGCTGCTGCCGCAGGCGACCGCGCCAGCTCCGGTCGTGCCGGGCACGATTGCGGTGGACGTCGCGGACGATGCGCCCGCGTCCGAGCGCCTGTTCACGGACGCCGTGACCGTCGCGCTGTCCGACGCGCGGTTCGTGCCGCTGCCCCTCGAAAGCCGCAGCCGCTATATCGCCCGGGTGACCGTCACGCGGACGGTCAGCGGGGCGGTCCCGGCAAAGGGCAAGAATCCGCCGCCGATGGCGGCCATGGGGCAGGTCTTCGTCCCGCTCCCTTCCGGAAAAAACCAGATCCGCGGCCTCGTCGCGACGGATCTGGTGATCGACATCCTGCTGCGGGGCAGCGACCAACCCGTCTGGAGCGGCCGCGCGTCCACCGTGCAGGTCGAGGGAAGCGGCCCTGATGCTCCCGCCGCCGTCGCAACGAAGCTCGCGTCCGCGCTGATGCGGCAGTTCCCGAACCGCCAGCCGATCTCCGTTCCCTAAAGAGCGGCGCTTCCGGACGGCGGCAGGGCGCTCCCGCCGCCATCCGTCGGGGTTAGGCGGCCAGCCTGGTCGCGTCGTCCCGACCCTCGATCAGCGCATCCACCACGCTCGGGTCGGCGAGGGTCGAGGTGTCGCCCAGGCTGCCGAAGTCGTTCTCCGCGATCTTGCGCAGGATGCGGCGCATGATCTTGCCGGACCGCGTCTTGGGCAGCGACGGAGTGAATTGCAGCGCATCCGGCGTCGCGATCGGCCCGATCTCGCGCCGGACCCACTGGATCAGCTCCTTGCGCAGGGCGACATCGCCTTCTTCACCGGCATTCAGCGTCACATAGGCGTAGATGCCCTGGCCCTTCACGTCATGGGGCATGCCGACGACCGCGGCCTCCGCCACCTTGGGGTGCGACACCAGCGCGCTCTCGACTTCGGCGGTGCCCATGCGGTGGCCGGATACGTTGATGACGTCGTCCACCCGGCCCGTGATCCAGTAATAGCCATCGGCATCGCGGCGGCAGCCGTCGCCGGTGAAGTACTTTCCCGGATAGGTCGTGAAATAGGTCTGAAAGAAGCGGTCGGCGTCGTTCCAGACGGTGCGCATCTGGCCGGGCCAGCTGTCCGCGATCACCAGATTGCCCTCGGTCGCACCCTCCAGCACGACGCCCTCGGAATCCACCAGCTGCGGCTGGACCCCGAACAGCGGCTTGCTGGCCGAACCGGGCTTCAGCGCCGTCGCGCCGGGCAGGGGGGTGATCATGTGGCCGCCCGTCTCCGTCTGCCACCAGGTGTCCACGATCGGGCAGCGGCTGTCGCCCACCACCCTGTAATACCACTCCCACGCTTCGGGGTTGATCGGCTCGCCCACCGAGCCGAGCACGCGCAGCGACGCGCGGCTGGTCTTCTTCACCCACTCGTCGCCCTCGCGCATCAGCGCGCGCAGCGCAGTCGGCGCCGCATAGAAGCTCGTGACCTGGTATTTGTCGACGATCTGCCAGAAGCGCGAGAAATCCGGGTAGTTGGGCACGCCCTCGAACATCAGCGTGGTCGCGCCGTTCGCAAGCGCGCCATAGACGATGTAGCTGTGTCCCGTGACCCAGCCCACGTCGGCCGCGCACCAGAACACTTCGCCGGGGCGATAGTCGAAGACGTACTGGTGGGTCATCGCCGCCCAGACGAGATAGCCGCCGGTGGTGTGCAGCACCCCCTTGGGCTTGCCGGTGGAGCCCGAGGTATAGAGGATGAACAGCGGCTTTTCCGCGCCCATCGGCTCGGGCGGACAGTCGGTGGATTCCGCCTGGACGGCATCCTCATACCAACGGTCGCGGCCCGCCTGCATCGGCACGTCCGCGCCGGTCCGGCGGACGACGATCACCGTCTCGACGATCTTGCCGGCGTCTTCGTTTAGTGCCGCGTCGACATTGGCCTTCAGCGGCACCCGCTTGCCCCCGCGCAGCCCTTCGTCGGCGGTGATGACCAGCTTCGACCCGCAATCCTCGATGCGGTTGGCAAGGCTGTCCGGGGAGAAGCCCGCGAACACGATCGAGTGGACCGCCCCGATGCGCGCGCAGGCCAGCATCGCAAAGGCCGCTTCCGGGATCATCGGCAGGTAGATGGTAACCCGATCACCCTTCTTGACGCCGGCCGTCTTGAACGCGTTGGCGAGGCGGCTGACCTCGTCCTTCAGCTCGGCATAGCTGATCTTGCGTTCCTCGCCCGGCGTGTCCCCTTCCCACAGGATGGCGATCCGGTCGGGGTCCTTGGCGGCGTGCCGGTCGACGCAATTCTCCGCCACGTTGAGGATGCCGTCCTCATACCAGCGGATGTGGAAGTCGGCTTCCTCGAACGAGGTGTCCTTGATCCGCTTGGGAAAGCGCACCCAGTCGAGCCGCTCGGCCTCCCGCGCCCAGAAGCCGTCCGGGTCGGTCGCAGCCTCCTGGTACATGGCCTCGTAGCGGTCCTGGTCGATCAGTGCGTTTTCGGCCCATTCGGCCGGCACGGGGTAGCAGGACTGGGTCATCAACCTCTCCATTCTATACGGTGCGATCGCGCCTCCAAGGATGTTGCCACCCCTTTCCCGGTTCCGGCGCGAGCCCGGTTGTCCCCGCCATTCTCCCGCGCTCCCCACCCCGGGCGCAAGACCCAAATCGGATAAGGGGAGCGGATCGGTCGATCAGTGTCTCCTTGCGGACGGGAAGATCTGCAATTTTCCGTGTCCCGGCCGATCAAGCATCTCGACCGCGAATTGGATTGCCGCCACCATAGGAAAAATGGGTCGCGGAGCGCATGGCGTTCTCCGAAGACCGGCTGGTGATGGTCCCGCACGAAGGGCCACGCTGCGCATGCAATTGAAGGAGAGGGGCTTAATGGCGACAATTTCGGGGGAAACCCCAAAGCATCATCCTGTTACCCAGAACGAGAAGCTCGTCATTGCCGCGTCCTCGCTCGGCACCGTGTTCGAGTGGTATGATTTCTATCTCTACGGCCTGCTCGCCACCATCATCACCGCCCAGTTCTTTTCGGGCGTGAACGAGACGACCGGCTTCATCTTCGCGCTGGCGGCCTTTGCGGCTGGCTTTGCGGTGCGTCCGTTCGGGGCGCTGGTGTTTGGGCGTATCGGCGACATGGTCGGCCGCAAGAACACCTTCCTCGTGACCATGGGCATCATGGGCCTGTCCACCTTCGTGGTCGGCCTGCTGCCAAGCTACGCCACCGCCGGCGTCGCCGCGCCGATCGCGCTGGTCGTGCTGCGCCTCCTTCAGGGGCTGGCGCTGGGCGGCGAATATGGCGGCGCTGCCACCTATGTCGCGGAGCACGCCCCCAACAACAAGCGCGGGCTCTACACCAGCTTCATCCAGACCACCGCCACCTTCGGGCTGTTCGCGGCGCTGCTGATCGTGATCGGCACGCGCTATGCGGTCGGCGAGGAAGCGTTCGCGAGCTGGGGCTGGCGCGTGCCGTTCCTGATCTCGATCCTGCTGCTGGGCGTGTCCATGTGGATCCGCTTGCAGATGAGCGAAAGCCCGGTCTTCCAGAAGATGAAGGCGGAGGGCAAGACGTCGAAGGCCCCCCTGACGGAGGCGTTCGCCAACTGGAGCAACCTCAAGGTCGTGCTGGTCGCGCTCCTGGGCGCCGCGATGGGGCAGGGGGTGATCTTCTACACCAGCCAGTTCTACGCGCTGTTCTTCCTGGAAAAGACGCTGCGGGTCGATGGCGCCACCACCAACATCCTGGTGGCGATCGCGCTGCTGATCGGCACGCCGGCGTTCGTCTTCTTCGGCTGGCTGTCGGACAAGATCGGTCGCAAGCCCGTGCTGCTCACCGGCTTCCTGCTCTCGGCGCTGCTCTACTATCCGCTGTTCCAGGCAATGTCGCACGCCGCCAACCCGGCCCTGTATGAGGCGCAGCAGACCACGCCGGTCTCGGTCGTCGCCGATCCGAAGGAGTGCTCGGTCCAGTTCGACCCCATCGGCAAGAACAGGTTCGACAGCACGTCCTGCGACATCGCCAAGGCCTATCTGGCAAAGGCGGGCGTCTCCTACACTAACGTCGCGGCCCCCGCCGGCACGATCGCCAGCATCCAGGTCGCGGGCAAGACGCTGCCGGCGGTGGACCCTGCAACCGTGACCGGCGCCGCACGCGCGGATGCCATCCAGGCCTATGGAGCCCAGGTGCAGGCGGCGCTGACCGATGCGGGCTATCCCGCGGGCGCCGCCGATCCGGCGCGCATCAACAAGCCGATGGTGGTCGCGATCCTGGTCGTGCTCGTGCTGCTGGTGACGATGGCCTATGGCCCGATCGCGGCATTGCTGGTCGAGCTGTTCCCCACCCGCATCCGCTACACCGCGATGTCGCTGCCCTATCACATCGGCAACGGCTGGTTCGGCGGCTTCCTGCCCACGACTGCGTTCGCGATGGTCGCGGCTACCGGCAACATCTACTACGGCCTGTGGTACCCGATCGTGATCGCGGCGATCACCCTGGTGGTGGCGCTGCTGTTCCTGCCGGAGACGTTCCGACGCAGCATCGACGATTGATCGAGGCGGGCGGGGTGGCGCCGCCCCCCGCCCGTATCCGGCGCGCGTTGACCTGCGGGGGAGCGCTGCCTACGTCAGTCTGCGATGAACCGAATTCTTCCCGTTGGACGAACCGCATGACGGCCCCTTCGATCGTGGTCGTTGAAGACGATGCGGCGCTTCGAACGCTGACCGCGCGCGCGCTGCAGGAGAACGGCTATCTGGTCCGCACCGCCTCGGCTGCGGACGAGATGTGGGAGGCGCTCGACGCCCTGCCTGCGGACCTGGTCCTGCTCGACATCATGCTTCCCGGCCCCAGCGGCATCGAATTGTGCCGCCAGCTGCGCGAACGCAGCAACGTCGCCATCATCTTCATCAGCGCCAAGGGCAGCGAGGCAGACCGGGTGGCCGGGCTGGAACTCGGTGCCGACGACTATCTGCCCAAGCCCTTCAGCACGCGCGAACTGCTCGCCCGCGTCCGCGCGGTGCTCCGGCGCGGCGGACGCGAGGTGTCGACCGGCACCCGCGAAGAGGGCATCCGCCGCTTCGACGGCTGGACGATCGACCTGCGCCGGCGGGAGACCCGCTCGCCGAGCGGCGCAGTCGTCGACCTGACCGGCGCGGAGTTCGATCTGCTGGCGGTGCTGCTAGACCATTCCCAGCGCGTGATCGCGCGCGAGCGGCTGATCGAGCTTTCGCGTACCCGGTTGGGTGACAGCTCGGACCGGAGCATCGACGTGCTGGTCAGCCGGCTGCGGCGCAAGCTCTCCGGCGCCGGCGGCACCGCGCCGATCATCACCGTGCGCGGCGTCGGCTACATGCTCAACGTACCGGTCGAGCGCGCTTGAAGCGGCTGACGCGTTTCGTGCGGCCCTCCTTCGGGCTGCTCGGCCGTATCGTCGCCATCCTGTTGCTGACGACGGCGCTGGAGTTCGGCGTCAGCACGCTGCTTTACGAGCGCGCGAGCCAGTTTTCGGTACGCGACGACGAAGCCCGGCGCCTTGCCGAACACCTCGTCATCGCGCGCCGGCTGGTGGCCGAAAGCCCGCCCGACCGGCGCGAGGCGATGGCCGAGGAACTGACCACCGACCGCTACGAACTGCGCTGGAGCCCCGAGCTGCCACCGCCGCCGCCGATCTCGCCGCTGCTCGACGGCATGCTCCAGCAGGTGCTCGAATGGGAGCCGACGCTGCGAACGTCGGACCTGCGGCTGCGGCTGAGTTCGCCCGGACGAAGCTCGGTGGTGAGCGGGGGGCTGCGGCTACCCGATGGCAGCTGGCTGTACTTCCGCACACTTGAGTCGCTCCGGACGATCAACCTCGCCTGGGAACGCGTGCTGCTGGCCCTGATCCCGGCGATCGGCCTGATCGTGATCGGCGGCCTACTCGTCCGCCAGACGCTGCTGCCGATGCGCCACCTTGCGAGAGCCGCCGACCGGGTGGGGCGCAGCGGCCCGGAGGGCGCGCCGATCGCGGTGTCGGAGGCGGGGCCGGGGGAGGTGCGCCGGGTGGTCGCCGCGTTCAACAGCATGCAGGCGCGTATCCACCGCCTGATCGAGGACCGCACCCGCGCCCTGGCCGCTGTCGGCCACGATCTGCGCACCCCGCTCGCGCGGCTGCGGTTGCGCGCCGAGCGCGTGTCCGACGACGAATTGCGCGAAACGCTGGACTCCGACCTCGCCGAAATGGAGGCGATGATCGCGTCCCTGCTCGCGTTCCTGGGGGGCGAGGGGGAGCCCGAACAGCCCGTCCTGATCGACCTGGCGGTGCTGACGGCGACCGTCGCCGACGACGCCTCCGATCTCGGGCACGATGTCACCTATGAAGGGCCGGACCATTTCGACTGCCGGCTGCGGCCGTCGGGGATGAAGCGGGCGCTGGTTAATCTCGTCGAGAATGCGGTCCACCACGCCGACACCGTCCGCATCCGGCTGAAGGTGCTGGACGATGCCGTGGTGTTGTCGGTCGAGGACGACGGCCCCGGCATCCCCGAGGAAGACCTGCCGCTGGTGCTCGAACCCTTTGTGCGGCTGGATACCGCGCGCAAGCGCGACACGATCGGCTTCGGGCTCGGCCTGTCGATCGTCGTCCGCGCGGTGGAGGCGGAGGGCGGGGAGTTCCGCCTCTCGAACCGTCCCACCGGCGGGCTGTGTGCGGAAATCCGCCTGCCGTTGCCCTGCACCGCCTGACGCGGAGCAGGGCAGGCGCGATCAGCCGAGCGTACGGCGGACCAGCACCAGCGTCGGATCGTCCTCCAGCGGGTGGGCGGTAAAGCCCATCTCCTGCTCCAGTTCGATCGCCGCCCGGTTCTCGCGCGCCTCGATCGATTCCAGCGTCTTGATCCCGCGCGCCTCGGCATAGGCGGCGATATGCTCCAGCAGCGTCCAGCTGATGCCGCGGCGCTTGTGGTCGGTGCGGATGGAGATCGCGACTTCGCCCCGCTCCAGCTGCGGATCGGCGGCCAGCATACCGGTCGCGAGGATTCGCCCGTCGTCGTCCAGGGCGAGGAAATTCTCGGTGCGATCATGGTCCACCGATGTCATCGCGACCAGCCGATCATGTCCCACCTTGTCGAGCGCGATCAGGAAGCGGAACCGGATATCGTCCTCCGACACATGGCGGAAGAACTCGGCGAGCCGCTCTGCATCGTCCGGCCGGGCGGGGCGAACGTGGAAGGTGAAGCCGCTGCGTGTGGTCAGCGGGCCGGACCAGCGGTCGGCATCCGTCACGGGCTTCCCGACGCCCGTTGCCTGCATTGCTTCGCTGTTCTGATCGCTCATCCTGGCTCTCCCTTATTGCGGCGTACTCGCCGGGTATCCTGTCACCATGCCCCAAGCACGGGGGGATGCCGACCCGCAAACGCTAGGCGATGCGGCGACCGGCAGCCGGCGCACGATAGGCGGGTCGCCCGCCACCGCCCTTGTCCTGGCGCAACGACAACGCCCGGGCGGCCGGTTCGGATCAGATATAAGGCGGCTTGGTGTAGCCGGCCGGGCTTAGCGTAAAGATCTCGCAGCCGTCCTCGGTGATGCCGATGGAATGCTCGAACTGGGCGGAGAGCGAACGGTCGCGGGTGACCGCCGTCCAGCCATCGTCCAGCACCTTCACATCGGGCTTGCCGATGTTGATCATCGGCTCGATCGTCAGGATCATGCCGGGCTTGAACTCGGGCCCGGTGCCGGGGCGGCCGGCGTGCACCACTTCCGGCGCGTCATGGAACAGGCGGCCTACGCCGTGGCCGCAGAAATCGCGGACCACACCATAGCGGTGCGCCTCGGCATGCTGCTGGATCGCGTGCGCGACGTCGCCCAGCCGGTTGCCGGGTCGCGCCTGCTCGATGCCGAGCATCAGGCATTCATAGGTCACATCGACCAGGCGGCGCGCCTTGATCGGCACGTTTCCGACCAGATAGGTGCGGCTGGTATCGCCGTGCCAGCCGTCGAGCAGCGGGGTGACGTCGATGTTGGCGATGTCCCCGTCCTTGAGCGCACGGTCGGACGGGATGCCGTGGCACACGACATGGTTGATCGAGATGCAGGTCGAATGGGTATAGCCCCGATAGCCGAGCGTCGCCGGCACCGCGCCAGCCTCGTCGATCAGGCGAAAGATCATCGCGTCGAGTTCGCCCGTGGTAACGCCCGGCACCACATGCGGGGTCACGGCGTCGAGGATCTCGGCGGCCAGGCGCCCCGCCTTGCGCATGCCCTCGAACGCTTCGGGCCCGTGCAGCTTGATCGCGCCGGTGCGCGCCAGGGGAGTATCGGCGGAGACGGTTACATATTCGGTCATGCGGTCGATATAACGGCTGCGCGGCGCCTTTGCGAGGGTGCGTGGGGGCGCTATGGTCCGGACATGACCGCGCGCACCTGGACCGCCGCCCTCCTCGTCATCGGCGATGAGATCCTTTCGGGACGGACGCAGGACCGAAATGTCGCGCAACTCGCATCCTGGCTCAACGTGCAGGGTATTCGCCTCGCGGAAGTGCGGATCGTCCCCGACCAGCAGCCTGCGATCGTCGAGGCACTGAATGCGCTGAGAGCGCGCAACGATTATTGCTTCACCACCGGCGGGATCGGCCCCACTCATGACGACATCACGGTGGACGCGGTGGCGGCGGCGCTGGACGTTCCCGTCGTCGTCCATCCCGAGGCACAGGCCATGCTGGAGGCGCACTACGCCGGCCGCGGCGGGGTAAACGAAGCGCGCCTGCGGATGGCGCGCGTGCCGCAGGGCGCCAGCCTGATCGCCAACCGGCAGTCGGGCGCCCCGGGCATTCGCATCGGCAATCTCTTCATCCTGGCCGGTGTGCCCCACATCGCCGCCGCAATGCTCGACGCGCTGACCGGCACGCTGGAAGGCGGCCTCCCGGTACTTTCCGCTACGCTCGGCTGCTGGGTAGGAGAGAGCGAGGTCGCCGAACTGCTGCGCGATACCGAGCGGGCCCATGCCGGCGTGTCGATCGGAAGCTACCCGTTCTTCCGCGAAGGTCGCGTCGGCGCGAACTTCGTCGTCCGGGCGACCGACCAGCAATTGCTGGACACTTGTATGGCCGACCTAGAGCGCCGCCTGGCAGCGGCGGGCTATCCCGGGGTCCCGGGGGGCATCTGACCGCGGCAGCCGGAGCAAGCAGGTTCCTGCTCCGGCTGCGGCAGGATCAATTCTGCAGCCGGAAACTGATGGAACCCTGTTCCGCCGTGCAGGCGAGGCCCCCGATCGGGCGATAGCTGCTCCGATAGCGGGCTCCGCGAAAGGCGCTGGTCGCAGCCTCGTTGAAGACGAAGGGCGGATACGCGGCGATGACCCGCGGTGTGATGGTGCGGCCATCAGCGGCCACGTCGAACTCGGTTCGCGCCCAGCCCTCAAAGCCCATTCGTCTGGCTTCGTCCGGATAGTCGGTGCCACCGATGCCGCGGAACGCAGGCGTCAGTCCGATCAAGGCACATTGTCCCTCGTCCAGACCGGTACGGTCAAACAGCTGTCGCGCCGCGGTCAGGTCCCCCTTGTCGGCCAGCACGGTCGCCTGCTGCAACAAGGCGTTGACCTTGAGCGGATGCTGCGCCGGCAGTTCTCCCGCCTGTACGACTCCGTCGAGCAGGGCCATGGCGTCGTCGGGCCTCGACTGCCGATCGGCCGGAACCGCAATCAGCAACCGCAGCGTGGCCGAACTCAACGGGTCGGCTGCGACCCTCCGGTCGGCAAGCAACGTGCGGAAGTCGGCGCGCTTTAAGCGTCCCGATTTCCCGGCAAGGTCGATGCGCTTGATCGCGAGGTAGCTGTGCACCGCGACCGGAGCATTGGCGTCGTTCGCGGCCTGGATGGCCTCATCGAACGCCGCGACTCGCTGATTCCACGGTACCACCCGGTTCGTGCCGAGTGCGGCGAGCGCCTGGACCAATGCCGGACGGTTGCCCGAACGCCGCGCGGCCTCCGCTGCCGGTCGGATCAGGCCGACCGCACGCGCGTCGGGCTGGTCCGCCCAGGCAGCGTCGCCCGGTCCGGCCTCGGCGAGCCAGCCGTGGAACCGCTCCGCCAGGGGATCGGTAAGGTCCGGACGCTCGCCCACGCGCGTGCAGCGCAGTTCGACCCGCGTGGTGTAGCGGAACAAGGGCGGAATATCCTTGATGGCCTCGGGGTCCCACGACCATTCGGACACGGCGCGCGCAAAGGCGAGCGCCACCTCCCGGTCTCCCGTCGTATAGATCGGCTGCACACCGGATACGGAGCCGTCCTCACGGACCGAAAACTCGACGACCGCGAAATCTTCCGGCGTCAGGCCGGTGGTTGCGCCGCACAGCGGCGGCTGCAGCCAGGCTGCGCGTTCGAAGGGCTTGTTCGCCGTGCGGCCCGCCCCTGTGTAGGCGAGGTATTTCTGGGCGTTCGTCCTGTCTGCGTTCAGCAACGCGGCGATGGCGAGGTCGGATCGCGTCGCGATGTCGTCGATGCCGACGCGATTCGTCAGTCCGCCTTGCTGCTGCAGAACCGATTTCAGTTCGGAATAGGCTTCCTTCTGCTGCCCCCCGTTCAGGAGCATGCGGGCGTACAGCGTCTGGACCGCTGCCTTGGACTGTTTCGGCAGGGCGGGATCGGCAAGCGCGATGGTCCGCGCTTCGCCTGCGTATCGAACGGCCTGGCCGTCATGATCGAAGCGAGCACGCTGGCCAATCCCATCAGGGGACGGATGCGAAAGGTACCGGTCGCCCCATCCAGCGCATGGCGATATTCCTCGGCCGCACCTGCATAATCCAGTTGCCGGACCCGTGCCTGGCCAAGCAAGATGTGCCCGTCGCGCAGGTCGGCCGCAAATTCCTTCGGTTGCGCGGCAAGCACGGGAAGTCCGCGCCGAAGCGCCGCTTCGCCTTCCTCAACGCGCTCGGATCGTATCAGGCATCCGCCCTTCCGGACGTCGATGGCGGCACCCAGCAGCCGGTTCGGCTTGGAGTTCGTGCGGCGCTCCAATGCCGCGAAGTCTTTGAGCGCTTCCGCACATTTGCCGTCCGCGGCCGACTGGCTCGCGCGATCGAATAACTGTTGCGCGCCAAGTGCCGGCGTAGGTGTCGCGGCCGCTTGACCAGCGAGCAGCAGGTGCAGAATGTGCGTCAACATTGATGATACTCCCCGGGGCGCTCACAAGCATGGGATAAACCACCGTGTCGACAGGTCTTTTTAGCGGAATCGGCGTGGCGGCGGCCATGACTGCCGCAACAATGCTTTCCGACGCTCCCACCACAGCGCAGGCGCCTGCCTACCCGGCAGGGACGGTGCTGCTGTTCGTCGCGGGATGGTGCGCGCCCTGCCAGGCCGAACTGCAGCAGCTGCCGCAGATCAGCGCCGCGGCGCGACCGTTCCGGGTGCTGGTGGTACCGGTCGACCGCGGCCGGCGTGTCGAACGCATGTTGGCGAGCGTCCCGGTGGCACAACGCTGGCGGCCGGCGCCGCATGGGCACGGATGCAGACCGACCTGCTCTCCGGCACTGCCGGTCTGCCCTACAGCGTTGCCATCGCCACGGATGGACGGCCCTGCGCTGCGACCCGGCGCGGGCTGGACAAGGCGAGCGCGGCCGAACTGGTCGCCCGCTGCACGCGAGAGCGCTGACGCGGCAGCTCCTGCACGCGCGCCGTCTTCGGCAATGCGGCCGGCCAAGCACAGCCCTTCGCGCCCGTACATCTCCGCCCTTATCGGACTCTCCGGCGGCCGTCCGAAAGAGCATCAAAGTCCCCACTCGACATGAGCGCAAACTGTCGGCAAGTTAGGCGCAATAAAAAAAGGAGATAGGGGATGGATACGCTTCTTCGTGTCGCGCGTGCGGTATTCGATGCGCCTCGCCGTTACTTTGAACTGGCGATGCGCCCGCCGGAGCCCGGCCAGTGCGTCTGCGGCGCAGAGGCCGAGATCGGACGCACCAAGTGCCACGAGTGCTGGCTCGAAGAATAGCCGACCCGCCTGACAGCCTTCTAGCGGCTCCCGCTGCTCACGGGCCCCGCCGCAGCCGCGGCGAATTGCCGCGGTTTGCGGTGGGCTTTGGCCTGAGCAACAACGCCGCCCAATGCCGACATGCTCGGATGGATCGTCACCCGGGTTAGCAACAAGTCGGTGAGCAACCTCGCCTCGGAACGCCTGTGGCAGCCGATGGGCGCCGAGCAGGATGCCTATATGACGGTCGACGGGACCGGCGTGCCATTCGCCGGCGGTGGGCTCAGCGCAGGGCTGCGTGACATGGGGCGGCTGGGCATTCTGGTGCTCCAGGAAGGGGTGATCGACGGCAAGCGTCTCTTCCCGTCCGCCGCCGTACAGGCGCTGCGGGCAGGGGACGATCCCAAGAAGTTCGGGACGGAGCATCCGGCGCTGATCGGCGGCAGCTACACCGGCCTGTGGTGGATATTCCGGCAACGGCAGCATCATCGCGGCGCGGGGCGTTCACGGCCAGACGATCTACGTCGATTTCGACGCGGACATGGTCCTCGTTCGGTTCGCGTCTCTGCCGCAGGCTGCCAACGACTACAACGATCCGACGTCGCTGCCGGCCTACCGCGCGGTCGCCAACTATTTGTCGAAACGTTGATCAGGCAAGGCGCTCTTCAAGTGTCGATGCAAGGGCGTCTTCTCGGCCGAAGATAAGCCGTAAGTACAACTACCAATGACGCGATCAGCGTTCACCACCTACTCCTTGAAGGGCGGGAGAGTAGGCCATGAAACTTGATCGTCGGGAAGTTCTGGTCGGCGGGGGCATGGCCGCTCTCCTTGGCCTGGCGCGCGGTGTCGGTGCTCAAACCCCGGCCGGGCAAACGTCCGAGATCTTGTTCCGCAACGTTCGCGTCTTTGATGGCGTAAGCCCCCGCCTCAGCGCGCCGACCGACGTCTTGGTGCGGGGCAACCAGATCGCCGGCGTGGGGCGGGGGGCCACATCCACGGCGCGCGTGGTCGAGGGTGCCGGCAGGACGCTGATGCCCGGCCTGATCGACGCCCATTGCCATCTGGAATTCTTCAACCTGCCCGTCCAGGAGTTCGCGAACGACATCCCGGATTTCCTGCAGGTCCGGCAAGTGCCTGGCGCGCGCGACTTTCTGATGGACGGGTTCACCTCTGCGCGGGATGCGGGAGGGCCGACCTTCGGCTTGAAGAAGGCGATCGACCAGGGCTTCGTGGAAGGCCCGCGGATCTGGCCGTCGGGAGCGCTCATTTCGCAGACCTCCGGACACGGGGAGTCTCGCCCCATCAATGACCTGCCTTCTCCCTTGGCACGCCCCCTGACGCCGCATGAAAAGGCGGGCTATGTCATGGTCGCGGACGGGGTGCCGCAGGTCCTCGAACGCGTGCGCGAGCAGTTGTTCCAGGGCGCGAGCCAGGTGAAGATCTCCGTCGGCGGCGGCGTCAGCTCCAATTTCGATCCGCTCGACGTCACCGAATATAGCGAGGAGGAAATCCGGGCCGCGGTCGGCTGCGCCCAGGACTGGGGCACCTATGTCATGGTGCACGGCTATACGCCGCGCGCGATCAACCGGGCGCTCGATTGCGGCGTCGTCTCGATCGAGCACGGCCATCTCCTGGACGAGCCGACGCTGCGGCGGATCAAGGACATGGGCGTGTGGCTGAGCACCCAGCCCTTCCTCCAGGACGAGGATGCCATCCCCACGGCCCCCGGGTCGGCCAACCGCGCGAAATATGAAGAGGTCGCCGCGGGTACCGCCCGCATCTACGAGACTGCACACCGGCTGGGCCTGAAGGTGGCGTTCGGCACCGATATCCAGCTCAATCCCAATGCCGGGGTGCGCCAGGCCTATTATCTGCCCAAGCTGGTCCGATGGTATCCCCCGGCGCAGGTGCTGAAGATGGCGACGGCGGACAATGCCGATCTGCTGGCGCTGTCCGGCCCGCGCTCTCCGTACAAGGGCGTATTGGGCCGCGTGCAGGCCGGTGCGCTTGCCGACCTGCTGCTCATCAATGGCGATCCGATCGCGGACATCAACCTGCTTTCCGACCCGCACGATAACCTCGCGATCATCATGAAGGATGGGGTGATCTACAAGGACCAGAGCGGCCAGGGCTGACCGAACCGGACACCTGCGATGCGACTGGTCCGGGCATCGCGCACCTGCAGAGGCACGAACGATGCTTGATATGCCGCCCCCTCCCGTCGTCGTGCAGACCGCGCCCGTCGCGCAGGATCAGGATTGTCGCGGGGAGGAGAGCTGCGACATCCCCGCCGGCCGTGACAGCGGGTTGCAGGTCACCGACGGCACCGTTCGCCGGACGGGCAAGACCAGCCTGCCCGAAGGCGGGCCTTCCTCGATCACGTCCGAGGATCTGAAGGACAACTCGCCGGGCAAGACGCCGAAGACGACGATCTACGACAAGGACGGCCTCAACCTGCGCTGGTATTTCCAGGGCGGTGTCAACCTTGTCAGCGAGACGAACCTCTTCTGGGACTTCGCGTCGGTCTACGCGCCGGGTGCCAAGTTCAATTCCGACCAGGACTGGGTGGAACTCTACATCAAGCCGGGCCTGGGCTTCGACAAGACCATGGCTAATGGCAACGTCTTGTACGGCAAGCTCTCAGGCGTCGGATCGAAGACGCTGGGCAGGGACGCGTTCGACGCAAAGGACCAGGGCGCCGTCACGTTGGAAGAAGGCTATCTCGGATTCAAGACCACCAACCATCCGTTCGACTTCGACGTGTCGCTGGGTCCCCGGGAACTGCAACTGGGCAGCGGCATGCTGATCGCCAACGGCGGAACCAGCGGGTTCGAGCGCGGCGCGCTCAAGTTCGGGCCCCGCAAGGCGTGGAAACAGGCCGCGATCGGGCGGATCTACAACGGCCGGCGGACCTTCACGGGCTATTTCATCGAGCCGCGCGAGCTGAAGTCGAATAACGGCCACAACCAGCTGGCCGGCGCGGACTTCCGCTACGATTCCGCCGGCGGGGACTATATCGGCTTCACGTACATCAACGTGTTGCGATCAAATTCCCCCTATATCCGTGCGGCCCCGGGCGGGCTGGGCGAGCCGACGATCATTCCCGACGGGCGGGACAAGACGAACGCGGTCAACCTCTATTTCCGCAGCATCGGCTATGAGGGTGCGTTCCGAAACTGGTTCGTGACCGGCGACCTCGCCTATGAATGGAACAACCGCGTCGACATGTCCGCCTGGGCCGGCCGGGCGCAGCTCGGCTACCGGTTCACCGAGACCACCTGGACCCCGACTCTGACCGGCACGGTCAAGGTCTTCTCCGGCGATGATCCCACCACGCCCAAGCTCGAACGCTTCGATCCGCTTTATTACGAGGGGTCTCCCGGCGCCTGGGCCAGCGGCTCGAAATCTTCGATGGTGTTCATCAACTCGAACTTGCGCGTGCTCGAAATCGCCTTTGCGGTCCACCCGTCCAAGAAGGACGCGCTGACGCTGCGCTATGGCCGGATCGACGCGGACAAGCTCGCGAGTCCGATCCAGTTCGGCCAGGCCACGCGCCTCGTCTCCACGCCCAGCGGCTTCAACCTGATCGCCGGGGTGACGAAGCGGCACCTCTCGGACGACCTCTTCCTGGAATACAACCACATCTTCGGCCCGGACGTGTTCCTGACGGCCGGGGTGAGCGCGTCGTTCCCGGGCGCGGGGATCAAGGCATCCTTCCCCGGAACCGCGCCGGTCTGGACGGGTGCCTTCGTCAACGTCGTGGTGAACTACTAGGCTGCGCGCGGCTTGCAGGATCGCTTCACGGCAAACACTGCCGATGCGAGCGCGCAGATGAGGCGCTAAGTCCTTGATTTAGAAGCTGGAGCGGGTGAAGGGAATCGAACCCTCGTCGTAAGCTTGGGAAGCTTCTGCTCTACCATTGAGCTACACCCGCAAAGCCGGACTGGCGCCCGGCTCGATCGCATCGGAGCGGCGGCGGCAGGCCGGGCATCCTCTACGATGCGCCGGCACCTGCCATGGTTCGGGCGGCTCCGTCAACTGCCATCGGATAGCGTCGATCCTCTGGACGCCGCCACGATCCCGTGCCTGGGTCGCGCGCCCCTACAGGCGCATCTTCTCCAGTGGCACGCCGTTGGTTTCGGGCATGAAGCGCCAGACCCAGACGAACTGCAGCAGCATCATCGCGCCAAAGAACAGGAAGACCCAGCCGCCGACGCGGCCCGCCACGATCGGAAAGGTCCATGTGATGGCGGCGGCCATAATCCAGTGGGTCGTGGAGCCGAGCGCCTGGCCCTTGCCGCGCACTTCGCTCGGGAACACTTCCGACAGGAACACCCAGATCACGGCCCCCTGGCTGACCGCGAAGGCGGCAATGAACCCGAGCATTCCCGCAAGGATCAGCGTGCCGTCGGCCACCGGCCGTTCCATCTGGAACCCGACCAGGAACAGCGCCAGCGCGCAGGCGATCGACCCGAAATAGAGCAACGGCTTTCGCCCGAACCGGTCGATCAGGAACAGCGCGAGCACGGTGAAGATCAGGTTGATGCCGCCGACCGCTACCGATTGCAGCATCGCGCTGTCCGTGCCGGCGCCGCCCAGGGCAAAGATGCGCGGCGCGTAATAGAGCAGCGCGTTGATGCCGGAGAGCTGGTTGAACATCGCGATCGCGATCGCGCAGCCCACCGGCGTCGCATAGCGGCGCTGGAACAGCCGTGGCGTCGCCTCTCGCACGCGCGCGCCCTGCATCCCGGCGATCTCCCGTTCCGGGCTGGCAAAGCCAAGCTGCTGCAACACCCGCAATGCGTCGCCCGAACGCCCCGTCACGACATACCAGCGTGGGCTTTCGGGCAGCAGCAGCGTCACCAGCAGAAAGACCGCCGACGGCGCCGCCACGATGCCGAGCATCCACCGCCACGCGGTATCGGGCGCCGCATTCTGCGCGATGAGGTAGTTGGAGAGGAAGGCGATCAGGATCCCCAGCACGATGTTGAGCTGGTTGAGCGCCACGAGCCGACCGCGAAAGCGGGTGGGGGAGACTTCGGCGATATAGACCGGCGTCACCACCGAGGCAGCGCCGATCGCCAGCCCGCCCAGCGTGCGGAAGGCGAGCAGCATCGGCCAACTCGTCGCCAGCCCCGCGCCCAGGGACGAGACCACATAGGCGATCGCGATCGCCAGCAGCATCCGCTTGCGACCATAGCGATCGGCAGGCGCGCCCGCGGTCAGCGACCCAATCACCGTGCCGATCAGCGCGGACGCAACCGTGAAGCCCAGCGCCGGATCGGAAAGGGCGAAATGGCTCTGCAGGGCTTCGGTCGCGCCCGAGATCACCGCCGTGTCGAACCCGAACAACAACCCCCCAAGCGCGGCGCCAAGGGCGCTGAGAATGATCGCCGGGCTTACGCCGGCGGCTTCGACAGGGGCGTAATCGGGCTGAGCCATGACATCCTTTCCACAGACCGGCCGCGTTGGGCGTGCCGACGCAAAGCGCGCGGATGCATGGCTATCGGCTGGCGGGCATGCTGTCCAACCGGGCAGCCGCCGGTGGGTGTCAGTCGGGGCGACCGGCGCGTTCGGCAATCGCCAGCACGCGGCGCGCATCGTCCAGGTGCAGCCGCTCGACCATCGCCCCGTCCAGGCGGATCGCGCCGCGGCCGGCCGCCTCGGGCGCGGCAAAGGCGTCGACGATTGCCTGCGCGCGCGCGATATCCTGGGGGCTCGGCGAAAAGGCCGCGTTGCACGTCGCGATCTGGCGCGGGTGGATCAGCGTCTTGCCATCGAAGCCCATGGCCGCACCCTGGCGGCACACCGCTTCCAGCCCGGCGTCGTCATCGATCGCATTGTGCACGCCATCCAGCACCGTCAGGCCCCAGCCGCGCCCGGCGGCCAGCACCAGGCTCATCAGCGGCAGCAATTCCGCGCGATCCGGCGAAAGCCGGCAGCGCATTTCCTTGGCAAGGTCGTTGGTGCCGATCACGAATGCGGCAAGCCGGGTGTGCTCGGTGAGCGCCGCGATCGCGCCGATCGCCGGGATTGCGCGGCAGGTCTCGATCATCGCCCAGATCGGCAGGTCGTGCGTATCGCGTTCGACCGTCTCGATGTCGGCGACCGACGACACCTTGGGGACCAGTACCGCGTCGAACGGTGCGCCATCGAGCGCCGCCAGGTCGTCCGCCGCCCATTCGCTGTCGAGCCCGTTGATGCGCAGCACCAGTTCGCGCTCGCCGAAGCCGCCGGCCTGTGCCGCGGCGATCGCGGCTGCCCGCGCCGCCTGCTTCTGCTCGGGCGCCACCGCATCCTCCAGGTCGAGGATCACGACATCGCTGGGAAGCGTCCGCGCCTTCTCGATCGCGCGGGCGTTGGACGCCGGCAGGAACAGCGCGCTGCGGCGGGGGCGGGGTGCGCTCATGCGGCCCGCTCCGGCAGCAGCAGCGAGGAGTCGCCATAGCTGTAGAAGCGGTAGCCGTTCGCGATCGCATGGGCATAGGCCGCCTGCATCCGCTCCAGCCCCATGAGCGCCGATACCAGCATGAACAGGGTCGAGCGGGGCAGGTGGAAGTTCGTCATCAGCCCGTCGATGCCGCGGAACCGGTAGCCCGGCGTGATGAAGATCGCCGTGTCCCCCTCGAACGGGCGGATGATGCCATCCTCACCCGCGGAGCTTTCGATCAGGCGCAGGCTGGTGGTGCCGACCGCAATCACCCGGCCGCCGTCGCGGCGCACCCGGTTCAGCCGCTCGGCAGTGTCGGCATCCAGCCGACCCCACTCGGCGTGCATGCGGTGCTCGCTGGTGTCCGCGGCCTTTACGGGCAGGAAAGTGCCCGCGCCCACATGCAGCGTCAGCGTCGCATGGCCGATCCCGCGTGCTTCCAGCGCCGTCATCAGTTCGGGCGTGAAATGCAGTGCGGCGGTGGGAGCGGCGACGGCACCCGCCTCGCGCGCGAACAGCGTCTGGTAATCCTCGGCATCGCGTGCGTCGGTCGGGCGCTTGGACGCGATATAGGGCGGCAGCGGCATCCGCCCCGCGCGCTCCAGCAGCAGTTCGACCGGCTCGTCGCCGCCGAATTCCAGCAGCACGCTGCCGTCTTCGCCGCGTTCACCGGCGGTGGCCGAAACGCCTGCGCCAAAGTCGATGACGTCGCCGTCGCGCAGCCGCCGGGCGTTGCGGACAAAGGCGCGCCAGGCGCGCGGCCCCTCGCGCTTGTGGAGGGTGGCGCCGATCCGCGCCTCGCCGCGGCGGCCCTCCAGCTGGGCGGGGATCACGCGCGTGTCGTTGAAGACCAGCAGGTCGCCCGGGCGCAGTGCGTCGGGCAGGTCGCTCACGATCGCGTCGCGGGTGGAAGCGCCGTCGAGCACCAGCATCCGCGCGGCGTCGCGCGGCGCTGCCGGGCGAAGCGCGATCCGCTCCGCCGGCAGCTCAAAGTCGAAATCGTCTACATTCATCTCGAATATCCGCCGGATGCCCGGCGTTGGGGTCAGCGCTTGGCCGGGAGCGACGGCAGCGTCAGGTCCTTGTCCTCGGCGGGGACCGCAGCGGCAGGGGCCGGCTGGTAGGGCGGGGGATTGTCGGATGCCATATAGGCACGCAGGACGCGGGTCGGGTTCGCCGGCGGCTCGCCGCGCTGGATCGCGTCGACATATTCCATGCCTTCAAGCACGCGGCCGAACACGGTGTACTTCTTGTCCAGCGCCAGGCGCGGTGCGAGCATGATGTAGAACTGGCTGTTGGCGCTGTTTTCGTCCTGCGCACGGGCCGCGGCAACCGCGCCGCGGACGTGGGGAAGGTAGTTGAACTCCTTTTCCACGTCGGGAAGGTCCGACCCGCCCGTGCCGTCGCCCTTGGGATCGCCGCCCTGCGCCATGAAGCCCTCGATCACGCGGTGAAAAGGCAGGCCGTCATAGAATTTCCGCCGCGTCAGCGTCTTCACGCGCTCCACGGTCTTGGGCGCCACGTCCGGGCGCAGCCACACGGTCACGCGGCCACCGCTCGAAAGGTCGAGCAGCCACAGGTTCTCCTTGTCGGTCGTCGCGGGCGGCGCAGCGCGGCCCGGCACGTCGATCAGCTGGGCTGCAGCAGGGAGGGCAAACAAGGACGCGAACAACGCGAACACAACGGCAAACAGGCGCATTTCCACCCCGGGCAAAGAAGTCTCGACAAGCGGCTTAAAGGATTTCCGGATGCGGGGGTAGGGCGCGTTTGCACCGCCCCCTCCGGCACGGTCAGGCGACGGCGAGCGCCTCCTCGCGCTCGGCCGCCTGGCGGGCCCACATCTCGGCATAGACGCCGCCCTTGCGCAACAGCTCGGCATGGGTGCCGCTTTCGACCACTTCGCCGGCTTCCAGCACGACGATGCGGTCGGCGTGGACCACGGTGGACAGGCGATGGGCGATGACGATGGTCGTGCGGCCTTGCTCGATCGCCTCCAGCGTCGCCAGGATCTCGGCCTCGGTCCGGCTGTCGAGCGCGCTGGTCGCCTCGTCCAGGATCAGCACCGGCGGGTTCTTGAGCAGCGTGCGCGCGATCGCGACCCGCTGTTTCTCGCCGCCCGACAGCTTCAGGCCGCGTTCGCCGACGCGGGTGTCATAGCCGTCGGGAAGGCTTTCGATGAACGGCTCGATCGCGGCACCCCGCGCGGCGCCGGCGATCTCCTCGGCCGTCGCACCGGCCCGGCCATAGGCGATGTTGTACCCGACCGTGTCGTTGAACAGCACCGTGTCCTGGGGAACGATGCCGATCGCGGCGCGCAGCGAATCCTGCCGCACCTGCGCGATGTCCTGCCCGTCGATGGTAATACGCCCGCCGGTCGGATCGTAGAAGCGGAACAACAGCCGCGCGAGCGTGGACTTGCCGGCGCCCGATGGGCCGACCACCGCAAGGGTCGTGCCGGGGGGCACGTCCAGATCGACACCCTTCAGGATCGGGCGCTCCGGGTCATAGCCGAAGAACACCTCCTCGAACCGGACATGGCCGCGCGTGACGGCCAGCGCCGGGGCGTCGGGAATGTCGCGAACTTCCTCCGGCGTGTCGATGAGGTCGAACATCGCGGCCATGTCCGTGACGCCCTGGCGGATCGTCCGATAGACCATGCCGAGAAGGTCGAGCGGCCGGAACAGCTGGGTCAGAAGCGTCGACACCAGCACCACGTCGCCGGGGGTGAGCCGGCCGCTCGCCCAGCCGAACACCACCAGCGCCATGCCGCCGGCCAGCATTACCCCGGTGATCAGCGCCTGGCCGATGTTGAGGAGCGCCAGGCTGTTCTCGCTGCGCACCGCCGCCGTCGCATAGGCCGCGACCGCGCGTTCGTAACGCTCCGCCTCACGTGCCTCGGCGCCGAAATATTTCACCGTCTCAAAGTTGAGCAGCGAATCGACCGCATGCGCGACCGCGCCGGTGTCGAGGTCGTTCATCCGCTGGCGCAGGGCGTTGCGCCAGTCCGTGACCCAGCGGGTGAAGACGATATACGCCGCGACCATCACGACCGTTCCCACCACCAGCCACCCGCCAAAGCGGACGCCGAAGATGCCGAGGACGAGCGCAAGCTCCAGGATCGTCGGGGCGATGTTGAACAGCAGGAAGTAGAGCATCGTGTCGATGCTCTTGGTGCCGCGCTCCACAACCTTGGTGACCGCACCCGTGCGCCGCTCCAGGTGGAAACGCAGCGAAAGGCCGTGGAGGTGGCGGAATACCGTTCCGGACAGGCGCTGGGCGGCTTCCTGGCCGACGCGTTCGAACACCATGTTGCGCAAATTGTCGAACAGGGTCGCGCCGAACCGCGCGGCCGCATAGCCGACGATCAGCGCGATCACGAGCCACAGGGCGTCGCGACTCCCGGCGCTCATCGTGTCGATGGCGTTCTGGAGCGCGAACGGCGCGCCATAGACCTGCACCAGCTTCGAAAGGACGACGAGCGCCAGCGCGGCGACCACGCGCACTTTCAACCCACGATGGCCGTGCGGCCAGAGGTAGGGGAGGAAGCGGCGGAGCGTCGCCATCATCGGCCGCTGGGAAGCGGCAGGCGCAGAGGTGTCAGGAGGCATCGGCTGCTGATTTGGGATGTCGCGGCGCCGGACGCAACGGATGCGACAGATCGTTGCTGCGGGGCGACGTCGGAACTCGAAGCCGCGTCAATCGCTTGACACTTCGAAAGGAAGTCGAATGAGCTCGATTTTGTACGTCATCGCGATCATGGGCTGCGCCGATGATTCGAACGAATGCCGCAGTGCGCGGGTCGAGCCGGCAACCTATACCAGCATCCAGTCGTGTCAGGCCGCAATGCCCGCCGCACTGGTCCGCAATACGGACCTGAGCTTCCCGACCATCGCCGCCGCGTGCCAGCAGCAGGGCGCCCAGATGGCGCGCAACGAAGCACAGCGCCCCACCCGCGGGGGCTGACACTTTACATCCTGCTCATGTCGGAAAAGGGCCGCGGCTTCGTTGGAAGCCGCGGCCCTTTCCGCAGGAAAATCAGGCGACCTGCGCCTCGGGCACTTCGTTGGGATCGCGCAGCACATAGCCGCGTCCCCAGACGGTCTCGATATAGTTTTCGCCGTCGCACGCCGAGCTGAGCTTCTTGCGCAGCTTGCAGATGAACACGTCGATGATCTTGAGCTCGGGCTCGTCCATGCCGCCATAGAGATGGTTCAGGAACATCTCCTTGGTCAGGGTCGTGCCCTTGCGGAGCGACAACAGCTCCAGCATCGCATATTCCTTGCCGGTCAGGTGGACGCGATTGCCGTCGACCTCGACCGTCTTGGCATCCAGGTTCACCGCCAGCTTGCCGGTCTTGATGACCGACTGGGAATGGCCCTTCGAACGGCGCACCACGGCGTGGATGCGGGCGACCAGCTCCTCGCGATGGAACGGCTTGGTGACATAATCGTCGGCGCCGAAGCCGAACGACCGCACCTTGGTATCCATCTCGCTGATGCCCGACAGGATCAGGACCGGCGTCTGCACCCGGGCGACGCGGACCTTCTTCAGCACCTCATAGCCGTGCATGTCCGGCAGGTTGAGGTCGAGCAGGATGATGTCGTAATCATAGAGCTTGGCGAGATCGAGCCCCTCTTCGCCAAGGTCGGTGGTGTAGACGTTCAGCCCCTCGGCCTCGAGCATCAACTCGATTGCCTTGGCCGTGGTCGGCTCGTCTTCGATCAATAGAACGCGCATCGCAGTCCCCCTTTTTGGCACGGGAACCCGAAGGAGCACGCACCTAGGACAGTCATTAACCTAAACGGATGTGAAGGCAAAAGGTTAACGACGCGCTAAGCCCGGTTAAATACGCAATCACCGCTATTTTCGTTCTGCGCACAGCTGGCGAAAGCGCTCGGCCAAAAACTCGATCAGGGCCTCTACGCGCGCGGGCCGCAAGGTGCCCGGGGGCGTCAACAGGTGGAGGGCCATGCCGGTCTCCTGCCAGTCGCTCAGCAATTCCACCAACGTTCCGTCGGCCAGGTCGTCGTCGACGATGAAATCGGGCAACCGCGTGATGCCAAGCCCGGCGCGCAGGGCCGGCAGCATCGCCTCGCCGCTGTCGGTGGACAGCGGCCCCGTCGGGCGGACCGTGACTTCCTCGTTGCCGCGCCGGAAGTGCCAGACAAAGGGGCGGGTGACGTTGGTGTAGGGGAGGCAGGCGTGCTGGGCGAGGTCGGCGGGGTGCTCCGGCCGGCCGTGCTTCTCCAGATAGGCCGGTGCCGCCACCAGATGGATGGCGATCGGCGCAAGCCGCCGCACCCGAAGGCTGCTGTCGGGCAGGTCGGCGATGCGCAGGGCCACGTCGATGCCCTGGGCGACGATATCGGTGGGGGCATCCGACAGCGTCAGGTCCACCTCGATCCCGGGATACTGGGTCAGGAAATCGGCAAGCGCAGGTGCTACTCGGTTGAGGCCGAAGTTCATCGGCGCGGCCAGCCGCACGCGCCCGGTCGGCGTGCTGTTGGCGTCGCGGGCGATCTCCTCTGCCTCGCGTGCTTCGGACAGGATCCGGGCGGCACGCTCCGAAAGCGCCTGGCCGCTCTCCGTCAGGGTCAGGCGGCGCGAGGTGCGGTGGAACAGGGTCGCGCCCAACCGGGTCTCCAGCCGGCTGATCGCCTTGGACACGGTCGCCTTGGACGTGCCGAGCGCCTGGGCCGCGCCGCTGAACGATCGGTTCTCGACGACCGACGCAAAGATCGCCCAGGCCTCAAAATCCGGTAGCAACATCGCGGCGATCCTCCCCTTCGTATGCATTGCGCTGCAACGATCCGTTTCCAACGTTTCCGTTTACGTCGCAATCGAATTCCCTACCTATGGCACATCCGGGCAAGGCTAAGCCGGGAAAAGATTTCAGGGATCGCGAAGCCTGCTTCGTCGATCTCGTTGACAGGAATATCGGAATTCCCAGGCCGCAGCATCATGTGGCCCCGGGACGGGGCCTGCCGAACTCTCCCTCCCCGGGCAGGCCCCGGCGAAACGGCCCGACGGGGCGGGCAGACTGACAGGAGACGCGCGATGGCCAAGGTTCTGGTGCTCTATTATTCTTCTTACGGCCACATCATGAAGATGGCCGAAGCGGTCGCCGAAGGTGCCCGCAGCGCCGGGGCCGAAGTCGACATCCGCCGCGTGGCGGAAACGGTGCCGGAAGATCTCGCCCGCGCATCGCATTACCTGCTCGACCAGCCCTATCCGGTGCTGGAAGACGTCAACGAGCTTGAGAAGTACGATGCCATCATTGTCGGCACCGGCACCCGCTATGGCCGCATGACCAGCCAGATGGCGGCGTTCTGGGACAAGACCGGCGGCGTCTGGGCACGCGGCGGGCTGATCGGCAAGGTCGGCGGTGCCTTTACCTCCACTGCCAGCCAGCATGGCGGGCAGGAGACGACGTTGTTCTCGATCCTCACCAACCTGCTGCACCACGGCCTCACCATCGTCGGCCTCGACTATGGCTTCCAGGGGCAGATGGGCGTGGACGAAGTCCGCGGCGGATCGCCCTATGGCGCGACGACCATCGCCGGCGGCGACGGCAGCCGCCAGCCTCACGAGGAAGAACTCGAGGGCGCACGCTACCAGGGCCGCCGCATCGCGGCGACCGCGGCCAAGCTGACCGCCTGACCTTCCGCGCCCGCTGCCCGATGGGCGGCGGGCGTCAGTTCTGGGGCGTCGTCGCGGCCGGCTGCGGCGTTGTCGGCGCCACGACGGGTCGCACCGGTGCCGGCGCCGGGGGACGCGCCGGGGCCAGCAGGCGCTGGTCCTCGGGCCGGTGCGGATAGGCCGGGAAGCGCCGCGACGCTGGCGCAAAGATGGCGCGTGCCGCCGCTGCGCCGGGCGCGTTCGGCGTGCGGCCCACCCAGCGCCAGTGCCACGGCTCCCACTTCACCTGCTGCTTGTTGCCGGCGGGGAAGGACTGTTCGAAGCCGAACTCGGCCGCGTGCGCGATCAGCCAGCGGCCCGCCGGGGTGGCGGCAAAGCACGCCTCCGCATCGGGGCAGCCGCCGCGGTCGCGGGTCCCGAAATCCACGACATAGCCCGTCGAATGCTCGCTGAAGCCCGGCGGTGCCGATGCCCAGGCACGCTCCTGAAAGCTGCTGCTGCCGTTGGCGTTGATCCCGCCGCAAAAGGTCTGGCGCTGCAGGCGGACCGAGCGGTGGCAGGATACGGCGCGCAGCTTGCCCGCGATCGCCGGGTTCTGGTTGGCGCGCGCGAGCAATGCCTGAAGGTCGGCGAGCATCGCGGGATGGATGCGGCAGCTCCCGCCCGGCGAGAATTCTTCCGGAGCCGGGATCAGGGCGGTCTCCACCGTATCCGGATAGGGAAAGTGATTGAACAAGCGGCCGTCCGGGCCCGGCTGCACGATCCCGCGATCGCACAGCGCCACGGGCGCGCGGTTGACGGCGACGGCTGGCGGCGGCGCGGGCGTCGGCGCGGGGGCGGGCGTTGGCGGCGCGGGCGGCTCCACCACTGTCGGCTTCGGTGCGGAGCAGGCAGCAAGCGCCAGCACCAGCGCAGCGGACATCCGCAGGAACTTACGCATCCAACCTCCTGAAATATGCGGCGCAGGACCGCCGCCTTTCGGCGCCTGCGCTCTGGCATGTGGGCGGCTGCGGTGGCAAGGGACCTCCATGCTGGATGACCTTGTGCTCTTCATCGATGGCGAAGCGATCGTAATCGACAAACCCGCCGGACTGCCGGTCGATCGGCCGCGCGACCGCAGCCCCAGCATCGCTGGGCGGCTGGACGAACTGACCTTCGGGTTCCAGCGTTTCCCGACCGCGGTCCACCGGCTCGACCGCGACACCAGCGGCTGCCTGCTGCTCGCCCGCAATCCCAAGGCGCACGCACGCTTCCAGCAGGCGTTCGAAGCGGGGCTGGTGCAGAAACGCTATGTGGCGGTGCTGGACGGCATCCCCGCCGAGACCTCGGGCACGATCGACCTGCCGCTCGGCAAGGTGAGCACCATCGAGGAGGGCTGGCGCATGGTCGGCGATCCCAAGGGCAAGGCGGCGCGCACGAACTGGAAGCTGCTGCGCACCGACGGCGATCGGGCGCTGGTCGCCTTCTTCCCGGAAACCGGCCGCACCCACCAGATCCGCGTCCATGCCGCCGAAGGGCTGGGCACCCCGGTCCTGGGCGATCCGGTCTATGGCAACGGCGGCCATGCGATGCTGCTCCACGCGGCCCAGCTCACCGTGCCGCGCGGCAACAAGCCTCCGATCGAGGCCACCGCGCCGCTGCCGCCGAGTTTTGCCGCCGCGGGCTTCGGCGATAGCTGAACTTCGCGTTCCCGCCGGCCCGGGCTTGCGCTAGAGGCGCCGCTGAAATGGCCGCGATCCCCATCACCCGCTCGATCAGCATCGACAGCGACGAACTCGTCGAGAGCTTCACCCGTGCGAGCGGGCCGGGGGGTCAGCACGTCAACACCACCGACAGTGCGGTGCTGCTGCGCTTCGACGTGGCGGCATCGCCCAACCTGCCCGAAATGGTGAAGAACCGTCTCGCCGAGCTGGCGGGGTCGCGGATGACGCGGGAAGGGGTGCTGGTCTTGCGAAGCGAGGGGGCGCGTTCCCAGCTTCTAAACCGCGAGGAGGTGCGCGAGCGGCTCATCGCGCTGATCCGCGAGGCGACCTTCGTGCCGCGCAAGCGCAAGCCAACCAAGCCCAGCCGTGCTGCCAAGGCACGCCGGGTCGACGAGAAGAAAGGCCGCAGTGCGGTCAAGGCCGGGCGCGGCAAGGTCCGCTACGACTGACCGCGCCGCCAGGAAAGGAACGTCATGTACGCATTCGATATCGCCGCCGGCTCCAAGCAGGAGCTGTATCGCGAACTTGGCCTGGCGCTCGATGCGCTCACCGCCGATGAGCCCGACGCCATCGCCAACATGGCGAATGCGGCGGCGTTGCTGTGGGAATATCTGCCCGGCCTCAACTGGTCCGGCTTTTACCGCAACGTCTCCGACGAGCTCGTGCTCGGCCCGTTCCAGGGCAAGGCCGCCTGCATCCGGATCCCGTTCGGCAAGGGCGTGTGCGGCACGGCCGCAGCCACGCGGGAGACGCAGCGGGTCGAGGACGTCCACGCATTCCCCGGGCACATCGCCTGTGACGCCGCGAGCCGCTCCGAACTCGTGGTGCCGATCGTCCATGAAGGGCGCCTGATCGGCGTGCTCGACCTCGACAGCCCGTCCCCGGCGCGCTTCGATGCCGAGGATGCCGCCGGGTGCGAGGCGCTGATGCAGCGGCTCGGGCCCCGGATCGCCGGCGCCTGATCGGCCTGCCTCAGTTCGCGGTCGGCTCCGGCGACGGGGTCGGCTGCGGCTCGGGCAGCGCGACCGCGATCTCTACCCGACGGTTGCGGGCGCGGCCCGCCTCGTCGTCGGTCCCATCCGGATGCGCGTTGGGAACGACCGGGCGGTTTTCGCCCAGCGCGATCACGGTGATGCGGTCCTCCCCGACGCCCTTGTCGACCAGATAGTCGCGCACGGCCTCCGCGCGGCGGCGGGACGCGCGCAGATTGTCCGCGTCGGATCCCTTGGAATCGCTGTGCCCGCCCAGGCGGATGGCGCCGCCGGCCTGGAACGCCGGCTCGGTCAGGAGCTTGTCGAGCGCAGCCTTGGCCTCGTCATCCAGCGCGATGCCCTTGGGAAACTGCACGACGGTTTCGATCGGCTCGAGCGGCGGGGGGGTAGGCTCGCTGACCTCCGCTTCCGGCCGGATGATCGACTTGCCCTCCACGGTCGGTTCGGGCGCCGGCATCTGCAGATTGGTCGGGACCTCCGCCTCTGCCATATTGTCGGCAACGGGAGCGTCTGCACGCTTTTCACCGGAAGGGCCGCATCCCGTCAGCAGTGCTGCCAATGCGGTCGTCGCCATCGCGTGGCACAGGGTCCGTGTCATCGTTCCTCCCCATTTTGTTTCTGGTGCTTGGCATCCGGCTCCCGCACGCGCGGCGGGGCATAGGAAACGATCAGGTCGCCCGGCTGCGGCGTCGGCCGCGTCGCATGGGTGAAGAAGCGCAGCGTGCCGTTCTTGCGCAACAGCAACAGCATGTCGGCCTCGTCGGGCAGCACGGCCTTTGCATGTTCGAAGTCGAACTGCTCGCTGATCCGCGTCTTGCGGAACGACCAGCCGGCGCGCTCGCGCTGGGTGATTTCCTCCACGCCCAGGCCAGAGGTGAACAGCGCGCGGCCGCGCAGCGTCTCCGGCAGGCCACGGGGGTCGCCGCTGGCGTCGCCCAGCTGGTACACCGCGTCCCGCCCGATCCGCGGCGCGAACTCGCTGCAGACCAGCGCGTTATAGGCCTCGTTCTCCGAAGTTGCCGCCAGCACCTGGAACTGGCTGAAATCCAGCTGCTCCTCGGTCGTCTCGGCCAGGATCTCGCCGTGATAGGTCGGGATGCCGCGCTGGCGGGCGGGCGCAAGCCGCTGCCAGCTGCTGTCGCTCACCAGCACCGGCACGTCGAGCGAGCGCATGTGATCCGCCAGCGCCAGGCTCCAGTCGGTGCTTCCCACGATCAGCAACCCGCGCTCGCTGGCGCCCGTGACCTTCAGCCAGCGCGCCACGGTCCGGATGCTGAAGCCGTGCGCGATGATGGTCGTCACCACTACGGCAAAGGACAGCGTGACCAGGATGTCGCCGTCGCTGTAGCCGAGCCGGTCGAGCCGTAGCGCGAACAGGCCGGAGACCGCCACCGCGACGACACCGCGCGGGGCGATCCACGCGATCAGCAGGCGCTCGTTCCACGGCACCCGGCTGAAGGCGAGGCTGATGAGCACCGTCGCCGGCCGCACGAGCAGCAGCAGGGCGATCAGGAACCCGGCAAAGCGCCATTCGAACCGGCGCAGCACCTCGATATCCAGCTGGGCGGAGAGGAGCACGAACACGCCCGAGATCAGGAGGACGGTGATGTTCTCCTTGAACGGGTGCACGTCGCGCAGCGAATCGAGCCGCATGTTGGCAAGGGCGATGCCCATCACCGTGACGGCAAGCAGCCCGGTCTCCTGCTGGATCAGGTTCGACAGCACGAAGGTCCCGATCACCGCCACCAGCAGCACCGGTGCCTTCAGATATTCGGGGACATGCCCGCGCGGGAAGGCCCAGGCGATCGCGCGCGCCATCGCATAGCCGATCAGGCCGGCGAGCACCGCGGCCGCGAGCAGGGAGAGGATCACGCCGCCCAGTGACGCGCCCGCCTCCGACCGACGGAGATATTCATAGGTGATGACGGCGCACAGCGCGCCGAACGGATCGTTGACGATCGCTTCCCATTTCAGGATCGCCCGCGGACGCGCCGCGACATTGCTCTGGCGCAGCAGCGGCAGCACCACCGTCGGCCCGGTCACGACCATGATGCCTGCGAACAGGATCGCGACCGGCCACACCAGTCCCGCGATATAATAGCAGGCGATCGCGCCCAGCACCCAGCCGACCGGAATGCCGATCATCGCCAGGCGGGTGACCGCGCCCTCGGTCTTGCGCAGCTCGCGGAAATTGAGGCTGAGGCCGCCTTCGAACAGGATCACCGCGACCGCGATCGAGATCGCCGGTTCCAGCAACGAGCCGAACGCTGCGTGCGGGTCGATCAAACCCGTGACTGGCCCGGCAAAGATGCCCGCCACCAGCATCAGCGCGATCGCCGGCCACCCCGTGCGCCAGGCGATCCACTGCGCGCCGATCCCCAGAACACCGATCAGCGCGATAATGAGAGCCTGTTGTTCCATCGGACCCCGTTACCGACCGGGGGCCATCGTCGCAAATGCGGCTGCATTTCCCCGCCGGTGCGTCTATCGCGTCGTCATGTCGCGTCCGGCCGTCTCTGTCGTCATCCCGGTCTACAACCGGGCGCACATGGTCGGGGATGCGATCCGCAGCATCCTGGCGCAGCGCTTCGGCGATTTCGAGCTGGTGGCGGTGGACGACGGATCGACCGACCATTCGGTCGCCGTCATCGAGGCATTCGGCGATTCCCGCATCCGCCTGGTGCGGCACGCCCGAAACCTCGGCATCCCGACCGCGCGCAACACCGGGCTGGACGCGGCACGGGGCCAGCTGATCGCATGGCTCGACAGCGACGACCTGGCGCGGCCCGAACGGCTCGGCACACAGGTCGGTTTCCTGCAGCGCAACCCGCGGGTCGCGATGGTCGGCAGCTGCGCCGGCAAGATCGACCCGGGCGGGCGCCATACCTCGGGCCTGCGGATGCCGCCGCTCGACGCCCCGGACATCGCCGCCTGGCTGTTGTTCCGGTCCGCGTTCCAGCAATCGTCCATCATGGGCCGCGCGGAGGTGCTCAAGGCCTTTCCCTACCAGGCGAGCTACGACGTGTGCGAGGACCTCGACCTGTTCGTACGGCTGGCGCGCAGCCACGAACTGGCGAACCTGCCGCGGGTCCTGATCGACCGGCGCGTGCATCCCGGCCAGACCGTGTTCCAGCGGCAGGACCGTATCCGCGAGTGCAAGACGGGGCTCTATGCCGAGCCGCTCGCGCAGATCGGCATGACCTATGATGCCGAAGACCTTCATCGCCACACGCTGCTCGGCAAAACCAAGCTAACTGGCGTCGAACTGCCGGCGGATTTCCTCGGCTGGGCGGACTGCTGGCTGCGGGAGCTGCGGGATCGCAATGCGCAGAGCCGCTATGTCCCGCAGGACGGCATGACGCTTGCGACCGGCTGGTTCTGGCTGCTCGCCTGTCGGGTGGCGGCGCCGACGATCGGACGTGCGGCGGCGGTCCGCGCCTATCTGCGCTCACCCCTGGCCGCCAGCCTCGCCGCGGCGCCGTCGCGTCGCTGGCTGGTGAAAAGCGCTCCGGTCCTGCTGGGCCTGCGCCGCTAGTCCGTCAGGCGCCGCACGAGGTCCAGGTCGGCAGGCTTGTCGACGTCGACGGCGGCAAGTCCAAAGGGGCTGGCGACCGCGCGCGCCGAAATGCCCGCTGCCGCCCCCAGCCGGGTCAGCGCCTGGTCGAGCGTCAGCCACCCCATGAGGTAGCGCAGCAGCGTACCGGTCCCCAGCCGACGGACGATCCGCCACGGCCGCTTCCGGTCCGCCTCCACCTGCGACCAGAGGTCCAGGGCCGCGTTCGCCTTTGCGGTGGCGAGATAGAAGAGGTTGCAGCCCGACCAGCTGCCGTCCGCAAAGCGAAGATAGGTGCGCTGTGTGTCCGGAACCGCGGCCTCGATCACGTCGCGCCGGGCGAGCAGGGCGGTGACGTCCGCCCCCGCGGGCGTCGCCTCCAGGAACGCGGTGATCCACTCAGGCTCGAGCAGCGCGTGGTCGGCGGTCGTCACCAGCAGGGGTGTGCCGAGCGCCGCGAGGCCGCTGCGGGCGCTCGCACTGGGTCCCGCCTCTGCGGTGAGCACTTCGACTCCCAGCGTCGCGGCATGCTCGGCAACCGCGGGGTCGGACACCGACACGCCGATCCGCGCCGCGCCTGCCGCCCGCAGCGCCTCCACCACGCGCGCGAGCATGGTCGAGGTGCCGATCGTGATCAGGGCCTTGGCCGGCACCCCGGCATAGTCCGCGACCGGGTCGGCACCACCGCGCGATCCCGCGAGGATGAGGGCATGGAAGCTCATCGCGCCGGGGTCCGCGCGCGCCAGACTTTCCACAGCACGCCCGGCGCCGCGAGCAGCGGATGCCGTTCTGCCCAGGGCGTCAACTTGACCGGCACGCCGGTGTGCCGCTCGACCTTCCACGCCCCATAACGGGCCGCGCCGTCGAGGAGGAACGCCGCCTTCACCAGCCGCAGTGCGTTGAGCGGCTTGCCCGTCCGGCGCCGCGATCGCCAGCTGCGCAGCAACTGCGCACGCGCGTCGGCCGACAGCATCGGCGCCACGCCGGACGGCGTCTCCCGATAGGGGATGCCGTCGACATCCCAGGCCAGCCGCAGCAGTGCCGCATAGCGATCCGGGTCATAGGCGAGGATCTGGTCCTCGCGCCCCGGCTGCTCGACACGCAGTTCCGAGCGATAGGTTTCGCGGAACAGCGCCTTCCAATATTCTGCGGGTGCGCCCTCCGGCGGCCCCAGCACCGCTGCAAACCGCGCGGCGGTGATCGCGGCCGCCTGGATTGCATCGACCACGGCCTCGGCCTGTGCGGCTCCGGCGATCCACAGCAGCGCGCTCGGCTGGACGAAGCGCGTCCAGATGGTGGTGTCGGCAAGCGCGCCGGTGGCGGCCTTCGCAAACACGGACAAGTTCATGGTCGCGACCTTGGCGCGCAGCTGGAGGTCGCCGACCTGCACTTCCTCAAAGCTGATGTCCGGCCACAGCGTGCGCGATGCGACGCCGCGCAGACCCGGTGCGGGCGGGCCCTCGGTCAGCACATAGAAATCGAGCAGGCCGTCGAGGTCGCCGGTCCGCAACACCGATCCATAGAACAGCACCGCCGACCCGCCGAGCCGCCCGGCTACGACGGCGGCAGCCTCGACGATCTCCGGCCGGACCTCGGCGGCCAGCATTTCGGCAATGGCGCTGCGCAACGGGCTCATCAGGGCGTCACGAACTCGAGCGGGGCTCCCTGGCGCACCGTCACGGTGCCGCCCTCGTACAGCTCGCCGTCAAGGATGAAGCCGCCGTCCAGGGTGATGGTGAAGGAGCTGACGTCGTCGCGGTGATAGCCCGCCTTCTTCAGCCACGCAGCCTCGGATCCGCGCAGCAGTGCCGGCACCGCCCGCGCCATCTTCAACGGCGGCGCGTCGACCGTCAGCATCTTGAGGCCGGGGCGCACCCTGCCGAACGGCTTCACCTTGAGCGGAAGCCGCTCAAGCGTGGAGCTGAACAGGATATAGAGGGTCTTGTCGACCGCCGGGCCCTGGTCGAGCTGCAGCCGCACCGGTTCGCCCGCGCGCCAGTCGTTGTCGCGGCCGCCGAACAGCGTCTGCGCCACGCCCCAGAAGAGCGAGATGCCGACCGCAAAGCTGTTGAACGCGCCGGCCTTGTGCGTGCGCTGGGCAAGCTCGGTCGCACGCACAAAGGCGCCCGCGCCGAACAGGAAGCCGCACAGTTCCGGCTCCTCCGCATCGCCGCGCAGGATCTCGACCGAAGCGCGGGTGCGAACCGTGCCGGATGCGCTGGCGTGCAGCGCGTCCTGCACCGTCCATTCGGGGGGAATGCCCAGGTCCAGCGCCAGCGCGTTGGTCTTGCCTGAGGGCACCACCGCAAGCCGCGGCATCGCGCCTTCGAAGATGCTGTGGGCGCAGGTCAGCACGTCGCGCACGGTCCCGTCGCCGCCGTCGACGATCAGCAGTTCGACCCCGGCGTCGCGGAACTCGCGAAGGGCATGGGCGAGCGCGGGCAGGGTGCGCGGGCCGCGGTACAGCAGGTTCGGCGTATCGGCCGGCACGACCGCAGCCTCGGCACCGCGCACGCGGTTGCGATGGCTGCGGCTGTTGCTGATGATGCCGACGCGCGGCGGGCCGGCGCGGCGGATGCTGCGATCGCGGGCGATTGTGTCAGGAAGGGGTGCGGACGCCATCTGCTCTATCGGTTCTGAGCTAATCTTCTTCAAACGCGCCCCCGGGCCATGAAGCGGAACAGGAGGCGGGCGCATGCACCGCGCCATTAGCCCGTCCGCGCCCATATCGTGTCACTTTTGTGGCAGCGCTACCCCTTGGCGGCGCTTTCCTCGGATTTCACCGGGGAACTGCCCTGTTTCGGCGACCTAGCGTCCGTAGCGCGTCTTGATCGAGATGCTCCCGCCGCCCGCCGGCACGGCAAAGCGCGTCGCCTTGAACGTCGGAATGCCAAGCGTCGTCGGCGCATCGTTCGAAAAGCCGAAGCCCTCCTTGGGCGCCAGGGCGGTGCGGTTGAACTTCCGGTCGCCGTTCTCGTCGTGATAGGTCGCCAGCGCATAATGTCCCGGCGGCAGCCAGAAACAGGCGCGGGTGGTCGGCGCGCTCGCCTTGACCCGTGCGCGGGCGAGCTTGGTGCCCGGCTTCAGGAAACGGCTGCTGTCGTCGGGATAGACGGTGAAGGCGACTTCACCATCGGCGTTGCGCAGGCTGGTGGCCGTCACCTCCAGCTTCACAGTGCCGTTGCCGGGCGTGCCGACGCAGATAGGCGCCGCCTGCGCGGGGCTCGCGGCGAACACGGCAGTGCTGGCGATCAGGCCCAGGACGGAAAAGAGCGGACGCGTCATCGAAGACCCTCGTTGCAACAATATGGGTCCCCTTGTGCACCAGCCCGGATGAACCGGAGATGGGCGGCCCCGATCAGGCGCCGGCCCTGATCAGAAGCTCGTCCCCTCCGTCCGTAGCCGGTCGCGCCGGATCGCGCGTGCCAGCATCACCGCGAGCAGCACCGCCGTCACTACCGATGCGATGAGCACTCCGGCGGCGATCCCGTTCGCCCCCATGGTCGGCGCGAGCAGGAACGCCGACGCGAACATCGTGCCGGTCGCGAGCAACCGCACCAGAAACGCGCTTCCGGCGCGGTTCGCCGCCATCAGCACCGGCTCGAACCCGACCGTGCACAGGTCGACGCAGCCCGCCGCCGTCAGCCACAACAGGCTGGAATAGGCGCTGGTGAACTCCGGCCCGCCGACGAGCGCCAGCACGTGCTCGCCAGCCAGGAGCAGCGTGCCGAACACCAGTACCGCCACCAGCGTCGCGACCGATACGGAGCGCACCAGCAGGCGGCCGATCTTGCGCAAGCCGCCGGCATCGATCGAGCGCACGATTTCCGGAAAAGCGGCACGGGCGAGCAGTTGCGAAAGCTTGGTCATCGCCTGGGCAAGCTGGACGGCCAGCCGGAACTCGCCCGCCGCCGTGGTCCCGGCGATGCCACCGACCAGCAGCAGCGGGAACTGCTTGCTCGACAGGGTGAAGGTCGCATTGGCGTTGGTGCTGATCGCGAACTGGACGATGCCCGGATTGTCGGCGACGACCGCGCGCAGGCCGCGGCCGTGGCGCCGCATCAGCCGCAGCTGCCCGGTGCGCGCGACCATCAGCCAATAGGCGGCAGCGGTCAGCAGTTCGGCGGCCATCCAGGCCACCAGGAACCCCTGCAGCGTCGGGTGGATCAGCGCGACCAGGGCCGCGCCGACGAGCCGCACCACCGGGGTCGCACTGTCGGCGAGTGTCGCCAGCGAGAAATTGTCGTTCAGCCGCAGGATGCCCAGCGGCGTCGAGCGAAGCGACAGCAGCTGGATGATCGTGAAGATGAAGGTCGCCCGCCACAACGTCGGGCCGATGCCCAGCATCTCGCCCCACAGGCTGAGGATGGTGGCCGCAACGCCCACGCCGATCACCGCGCTGGTCGCGTCGAGTGCGGTGCAGGCGCGGAACAGCCGGCCCAGGCGGTCGAGATCGCCAGCGGAGCGATGGGCGGTGCCGAACCGGACGATGATCTGCCAGGTCTGGAACCCGACCAGCGCCACCAGCACCTGGGAGGCGCCGACGATGATCGAGAAGCGGCCGAAGTCGGTGACGCCCAGCGTCCGTGTCAGGATCGCGAGGTAGAAGAGCGACAGCACCGCGGTCACGCCGCGTCCGGCCAGCAGCCAACCCAGGTTGCGCGCGACGCTGCCAAACCCCTTGCGCGGCTTGGCAGCGTTCGACGCGAACGGGTTCAGGCGAGCCAGCTTGTAACCCTTTCGCCGCGCCGGGCGGCCAGCATCGCCTGCAGCAGCCGCACCAGGTGGACCACCAGCGAGATCGCGGTCCACGCCGCCACGCCGATGATACCCCAATCGGGCCGCTGTATCAGCAGCATGAAAAACAGGATCACCATGTTCGGATTACGCCGCGCGGTGATGAGCCGGAACCAGCTGTCGAACCGCTCCCACACATGGATGTGCATGCCAAAGCGGACGATGAACGCGCCCTCGATCAGCCGCTGCGCGACATAGCCGAACAACATCGTCCCGATGACCAGCCAGAACATCTGGTCGGTGAGCGGCCGGCCGTACGCCGCGCATCCCGCCGCCCAGGCCCACCACCAGAAGGGCGGGTGAACCAGGTCGACGCCATGATCCCAGGCATCGCCCAGCTTGGACGCGGTGATCGTGCAGCGCGCGAGCTTTCCGTCGACGGTGTCGAACACCATGAAGACCAGGCCCGTGACCAGCCCTGTCCAGAACCAGCCGTGCCAGAAGGCGATGGTGGCGATAATGCACAGGACGGTGCCCGCCGCCGTCACCTGGTTGGGGGTGATCCCCAGCCGCGCGGCGATGCGGGTGAGCGCGAACGCCCATTCCGGCCACAGATATTTGGTGAGGAGGTCGGTCACGCCCTTGTAGGCGCCGGTGTAGCTCGCGCGTTCGATCGCGGGCACCGCCTCGGGCACCAGCAGTTCGACGAACGGGCGTTCGCGCTTGCGCAGTGCCTCGTTGAAGATGCCTTCCTCGGCCTCGGCGGGGATCTCGACCATGCCGGTGCCCGGGGCGAGCGGCGCCTGCGCCGCCATTGCCGCCAGCACCGCGTCGCGCTCGGCATCGGTTGCGACATGGGCGAGCGCGGGAACGCCGTTGCGCGTCACCAGCGTGCCCGGCTTGCCGGTCAGGTGGGTGATCCACACCGGGTCGAATGCGAAGCGCAGGTTCACGAGGATCGTGGGCGTGGTCGGCTGCGTCGTGAATGCCAGATCGCGCGATGCGGCGATCCGCCGCACGCGCTCTTCGTTGGTCATCCCCCACAGCAGCGTCGGGTTGCTGCCGACGGGCGTGACTGCCGGCCGGGGCTGGGCGTCCTTGGATGTCATACCCGCGCCGATAGCCGATCAGGCGACGATTGCGAGCGGAAAGCCGTCATCCCCGGCCGCCCGCCCTTAGCACGTCGAGGATTTCTGCCGCCGCGCGCGCCGGTGCCGCGCCGCTGGTGTCACCCAGCGACTCGCTCGCCAGCGCTGCCTGCGCCGCCGCGAACCGCGAATGTTCGGCCGACGCACGCGCCAGCGCGGGGAGCAGCGCTTCGAGCGTGTCGACGACCTCGCCTGCGACCCACATGCCGTAGGACGGGTCCTCCTGCCAGGCGGCCTCGCCGGCGTTCAGGAACACGCACGGGCGCGGGCGGACCAGGAACTCGAGCACCTGGCTCGACGTGTCGCCCAGATACAGGTCGGCTGCGGCCGTGTAACTGCCATCGACCGCGGCGAAGCTCTCGTAATCGCAGTGCACGTCGCTGCGGCCACGCAGTTCCTCGCACAAGGCGCGAACCTCGGGAGCGCGTTCGACCAGCCGCTGATGCGGCGCGAAGATCAGGTTCCACTTGCCCTCGGCCAGCACCCGCCGGACGACCTCGGCCCCCCAGCGCCACCAGGACGAGCGGTGCTGCTGCCAATGCGGGTTGTAGAGGATGACCGGCCGCTGCTCCGCGAAATCCGGCCGGGCATAGCTGCGCTGGCGAAACCCCGCCTTCACATAGCCGGTGGCGACGATCCGTTCGGGCGGCATGCCGCGCTCCAGATAGGTCCGGCGCTCCCGCTCGCTCGGCACCAGCGTCCGCCACGCCGCCCGGCGTCGACGATCGTCGCGCGCGCTCATCGATCCGACACCGTGGGAGGTTTTCACGAACCGGGTGGGGAGGGGCAGCAGCCGCGGCAGCCAGAGGCTCGTCTGTTCGGCGCACACCGCGACCGGCACCCGCAGCAGTCGCGGCGCAAGCCCTGCCAGCATCGGCAGCTTGGGCGGCAGTTCCGGGTTGGTGCCGGCGTCCACCGCCACCCGGCGGAACCCGGGCGCGCGGCGGGTGCGGATGTGGGCGCCCGATCGCTCGGCTAGCCACCCGCCGATCAGCGCCTCGTGCATCGAGGTGCTGACCCACAGGTCCTGCGGCAGGTCCGGGGCAAGGTCTGCGAGCGCCTCGACGATCGGGAAGAGGTGCGGGATCAGCAGCGTCTCGCCCAGGAACAGGAAGGCGACCCTGTCGCGCATCAGGCCGACGTCCGCTGCGCCTGTCCCCAGGCGTCGATGTCCTCGGGCCGGTCGATCTCCTGCCACTTGCCGGCCTGATGCTCGATCGCGGAGACGCCGACGGTCGCGGCAAGCTCGGCGACGATCGCGTGATGATAGGCGGCGTGGCCGCTGTCGCGCTCGATCACGGTCTGGAGCGCATGGGCATAGGCGCCGTCGCTTCCGGTGCTGGTGATGACGCCCAGCGAGCGGTGGGTCGTGCGGGCGGGGTTCAGGTCCTTGGCGACTGCCGTCACCCGGCCGTCCGACACCGCCACCCGCATGTCGTCCAGGATGTGGCCGCGCGTCGCCTCTACCAGCAGGCCGATGCCGGGCGGCGGCTGGCGCAGCGCCTCCGTCAGCACCGTCTCGTCAAAGATGGTGTCGCCGTTCAGCAGGCAGAACGGGGCGAGCAGATGCTCGCGCGCCACCCACACGCTGCCGATGCTGTTGCTCACCGACCAGAAGGGATTGAACACGGTGGAAACCCGCAGCGGCAGCGCCCGCTCGGCGACGAACTCGCGGACTTGGCGGTGGCGATAGCCGACCACGATCGCGGCTTCGCGGACACCGGCCTCGGCGAGCGCGGTGAGCTGCTGGAGCAGGATCTCGCGCCCCTCCACCTTCACCAGGCACTTGGGAATTTCCATCGTGAGGGGGAGCAGACGGGAGCCATAGCCCGCGCTCAGGATGACCGCTTTCATGGCGCCGCTGTAGCTTGTGGGGGCAGGCTTGTCAGCTTTGCCGGCTTCGGACGGGGCGGTCGCAGGGTCGGACCGCCCCCCGACGTCAGCCGAGCGCCCGGATGAAGCCATAGCTGCTGGTGATCGTCAGCACCGTTCCCACCAGGATCAGCATCGTCTTGGTCGGGATGCGCTTGGCCATGATCGCCCCGAACGGCGCGGCCATGATGCCGCCGATCAGCAGGCCGACGGTCGCGGTCGCGAAGTCCCGCATGCCCAGGTTGTAGATGAAGGTCGCCGAGACGGTGAGCGTCAAAAAGAACTCGACGCTGTTGACGGTGCCCACGACCTTGCGCGGCTCGACGCCCTGCACCAGCAGGTTCGAGGTGACGATCGGGCCCCAGCCGCCGCCGCCGGCCGCATCGAGGAAGCCGCCGACCAGGCCCAGGGGCTCGACGACGCGGGGCTTGGCGATCTTGGGCGGGAACAGAATGCCGCGGATCAGGAGGTAGATGCCAATCGCGACCAGGTACCCCAGAACCCAGGGCTTTACCGTGTCACCATCGAGATTGGTGAGCAGATAGGCGCCGCAGACGCCGCCGATGATCCCGGGGACCAGCAGCCGCAGGAACAGCTTCTTGTCGATATTTCCCGACAGGAAGTGGCTGATGCCCGACACGGCCGTCGTAAAGGTCTCGACCACATGGACGTTCGCGGAAGCGCGTGCCGGGGAGACGCCGAGCACCGCGACCAGCAGCGTATTGCAGATGACGCCGAACGCCATGCCAAGCGCTCCATCGATGATCTGGGCACCGAACCCAACGGCAATGAACGGCAACAACGCTTCTACGCTGAACGACAGATCCACCGGCATCTTCCCTGTTGTGACCGCTTCCGTCATGCCGTGGCGGGGCGTCACCAACAACATAGTTCTGGTTTAGCGGCGTCCCGGCAGCGACGGTTGCTGCCGGGACGCCGGTCGAGGATCAGAACGAGAAGCTTACCGTCCCGCCCCAGGTCCGGGGGTCTGCCAGCTGTGCGGAAATCAGCCCGGTGTTGCCGGGCGTGACTGCCAGGGATTCGAAGTAATCCTGGTCGAACGCGTTGCGAACCCAGCCAAAGATGTCAAAGCCCTCGGTGCGGAAGCCGGCGCGGAAATTGTGCAGCGAATAGCCCGAGATATCCGTGTAGATCGAGCGCGAGGCGTTGGACGAGAACTTCGAACGATAGCTCGCGTCATAGCCGACATAGGCCTGCCCCTCGCGGCCGAGGACGTTGGCGGGCAGGTTGTATTCCGCTCCCCAGGAGAACGCCCATTTCGAGATGCCGGGCAGCCATTGCCCCGAAACGTCGCAGTTCGCCGGGCTGTTGGTGCCGGGCGTTGCCGGCGCGCCGATCGGGGTGCCGGTGCCGCCACCCGCCAGTTCCGGCGGGCAGGGGGCGTCGACGAACTTCACGAATTCATGGTCGGTGAAGGCGCCGTTGAGATAGGCGGACAGCCGCTCCGACGGACGCACCGAGAAGTCGGCCTCGACACCGCGCACCCGCACCTTCCCGGCGTTGGCGAGATAGCCGCGCAGCACGTTGCTGCCGCTGATGTTGCTGATGACGCTCGCCTGGAAGTCCTTGATCTGCGTCCAGAAGCCCGTGACGTTGAACGTCGCCCGGCGATCCCAGAACTGCGTCTTCAGGCCCAGCTCGAAATGGTCGACCTTTTCCGGCTTGATCTGCGCGACCTCAAGGGCCGGGGTCCCGTCGGGGCGGCTCGGCACGCCGTTCAGGTTGATCCCGCCGGTCTTGAACGAACGCGCATAGGTCGCATAGGTCATGACGTCCGGGGCGACGTCGTACGACAGGTTGAGGTCGTAGGACACGTTCCAGTCGCTGAACTTCGGCTCGAAGAACTGCGACGACTGGGTGCCGCGCTGCGCCGCCGTCCAGGGATCGTTGTAATAGGGATTGGTGGTGTCGTTGGTGATCAGCTGGCGGGTGCCGTCCGATGCCGTCCCCGTCACGACCGAGTTATACCGCCCATCCTTCTTGTCATAGTTGACGCGAAGGCCGGGCGAGATCGTCAGCCGCTCCGTCGCGTGCCAGTTGAGCTTGCCGAACGCGGCCAGGCTCAGGTTCTTGAGCAGGATATCGTTCTCGGCGGTGATGCCGTTCAGCACCGCCGGGTTGCGGGAAAGAGCGCTGCTGGGTGCCAGCAGCCAGGCGCTGGCGGCCGGGCCGGTCTCCTGGATGCCGGTGGTGTGGTTCTTCTGGTAAAAGGCAAAGGCGCCCACGACGAAGTCCAGCTTGCCCGCGTCATAGGCGTAGCGCAGCTCCTGGGTGTACTGGTCCTGGTGCGTCGGGTTGTTGACCTTGGTGTAGATCGGCAGCCCGGTGAAATCGCGGTCGTTCTTCGGCCCCCAGTCCCAATAGCGCCATGCCGTGACGGAGGTCAGCGTGCCGGGGCCGAGGTCCCATTCCACCCGCATCGACGCGCCGCCCAGCTCGTTGCGCGCGGCAAGCTCTGCGTCGAGGTCGGTCAGCCGATCGAACGGATTGGTGCTCGGGACCTGATAGCCGGGGAACAGCGCGGTCAGCGCGGCATATTGGCGGTTGAGCGCACGCTGGGTCGTGCCAACGCGCGCATAGATCTGGCCGCAGCAGATCGGATCCTGGACGTTGAAGTCGCCCGCCAGGGTGACGCGCAGGTCGTCGCTCGGCTTCCACAGCACCGCGCCGCGCACGCCCAGCGTGTCCTGCGAGTTGATCCAGTTGCCGCTGGTGACGTTGTAGATCGTGCCGCGGCGGTCCGTGGTGGACAGGCTCAGCCGCGCCGCCACCGTGTCGGACAGCGGCCCGGACACCGACACCTTGCCCTGCTTGAAGTTATAGTTGCCCGCCGAAACTTCGGCCCGGCCCTCGAATTCAAAGCTCGGCGCGCGCGTGGTGATGTTGATGGCGCCGGCCGTCGTGTTCTTGCCGTACAGCGTCCCCTGCGGCCCGCGCAGCACCTCGATCCGCTCGACATCGACGAAGTCCAGCGTCGCAGAGGCGATGCGGTTGTAATAGACCTGGTCGACATAGATGCCGACGCCCTGCTCGAACCCGTCGTTCGTCAGGCCGAACGGTGCGCCGATGCCGCGGATGTTGATGAACGTGTTGCGCGGGTTCGTGGAAAAGAACTGGAGCGTTGGCTGGAGTTGGGTGAGCCGGCTGATGTTGTACGCACCCTGCGCATCGAGCGTGTCGCCGCCGATGACGGACATCGCGATCGGCACGTCCTGGACGTTCTCCACCCGGCGCCGCGCGGTGACGACGATATCGCCAGACCGTACAGCGCCGGCGGCCTGCTCCTCTTCAACGTCGGGGGCAGTGACTTCGGCGGCTGGGGGCTCGATGGCCGAAACCGGATCGACGGTCTGCGCAAAGGCGGAACCCCCGGCCAGAAAGGTGGCAAGCGCGGTCCCGGCGACCAGAACCGACCGGAGCGTCGAACGGCCCTGTCGGAGCGCGTCGGCCGCCCCATGCCCGGACATGCCCGGCACGAGCGAGTTCCTGTTCGGCGCTTCCGAAAACATGGTCGGCACATTCGATCTCCCCTACATCTGCCGCCAATCTCTACTAAGTGGATGGGATATCAACACGCATGTTGCTTTACCAGCGCGAAGCACGGCTTTCCCGCCGGCTACCCGCGCCGTTTCGGACGTCCGGAACCGTTTGATTATTGCTTGCGGGCGCGCGCTCGCGCTCGATCAGGGTTGCGGGCTGGGAGCCGCTGCCATCTGGCGAGCGGAAAGGATGCGGATCGGCTGGGCGATCATCTCGCCCTTGAAATGCCCGCCTTCGCTGACCGGGGCGTTCAGGATGCGGTGGACGACGTCCATGCCCTCCACCACCCGGCCAAAGGCGGCATAGCCTAGGTTGTCGCCCGGCTTGCTCGGGTCCGCGTCGAGCGAGGGCTGGTCGCCGACGCTGATGGTGAAGTCGCCCTGCGCGGTGCCTGGCGCCAGCCGCGCGATCGAGATCGCGCCGTCGACGTGGCGGACGCCGGTCTGCGTGGTCGGCTCATGCGCGATCGGCGGCAGCACCCGCTTGGGCGCGTTCTGCACGCCGAACTGGACGAAGCCGAAGGTCGGGGTGACGCGCACCGTGCGATAGAAAACCGTACCGTCCAGCCGCTTCTCGTCGACATAGCGCAGGAAATTGGCGGTGGTGATCGGCGCCCGGGTCTTCTCCAGCTCCAGCACGAAGCTGCCTTCGCTCGTATCCACCTTCACCCGGACGGTTCCTGCCGCGGCAGGCGGCGCAGCGGGCGCCGGCGCGACGGGCGTCCGGGCCAGGGCAGGGACGGCGCACAGCGCCACGACGATCAGGAGCAGGCGTTTCAACATGGGCGGCAGACTATGCGCTCGGCCCGCACGGCGCCAGCGGGGGCGGTGGCTTGATAATGCCGGAGCTTTTCTTTGCTGGGACGGGGCCATGCGCATCCCCATGTTGCGGTCGCACCCGCCGTGCCGTTAATGGCGCAACAGTTTCGAGACGGAAAAACGATGACCATCCACACGACCCGCATGCTGATTCTCGGCTCCGGCCCGGCCGGGCTCTCCGCCGCCATTTATGGCGCGCGCGCCGGCCTGAACCCGATCGTGGTGCAGGGCATCCAGCCCGGCGGCCAGCTGACCACCACCACCGATGTCGAGAATTACCCCGGCTTTGCCGAGGTGATCCAGGGACCGTGGCTGATGGAGCAGATGCAGGCCCAGGCCGAGCATGTCGGCACCCGGATGATGTACGACACCATCGTCGAGGTGGACGTGAGCAAGCGCCCGTTCCGCCTGATCGGCGACGGCGGCGACGTCTATGAAGGCGACGTGCTGGTGATCGCGACCGGTGCCCAGGCCCGTTGGCTCGGCCTTGAGAGCGAGGAAGCGTTGAAGGGCAAGGGCGTCAGCGCCTGCGCGACCTGCGACGGCTTCTTCTACCGCGGCAAGAAGGTGGCGGTGATCGGCGGCGGCAACACCGCGGTCGAGGAGGCGCTCTACCTCACAAACCACTCGCCCGACGTGACGATCATCCACCGCCGCGACAGCTTCCGCGCGGAAAAGATCCTGCAGGAGCGGCTGTTCGCGCACGAGGCGGTCAGCGTGCTGTGGAACAAGAAGGTCGAGCGCTTCATCGACGGCGGCGGCACCGCCGGCCTCGTCGGGATCGAGCTCAAGGACACGGTTACCGGCGAGCTTTCCCGGATCGATGTCGACGGCGGCTTCGTCGCGATCGGCCATCACCCCGCGACCGAGCTGTTCCGCGGCCATGTCGAGCTCGACGAGGACGGCTATATCGTCGTCGAAAAGGGCTCGACCCGCACCAACGTGCCAGGCGTATTCGCGTGCGGCGACGTCACCGACAAGGTCTATCGCCAGGCGGTGACGGCGGCGGGCACCGGCTGCATGGCAGCGCTCGATGCCGAGCGCTTCCTGGCGGAAGCGGACTTCGAAAAGATCGCCGAAGCCGCCGAGTAAGCCGCAGGCGCTGGCGCGCTAAAGAGCCGCCAGCGCTTCCGCCACCCGGGCGTGCAGCCACGCCGCGTCCGTTTCGCGGGCGAAGCTGTGGCTGGCCGTGTCCAGTATCCGCACCGGCACCCGCTCGCGCACCGCGTCAAACGCGGGCCGGCGCCATGCGTCGGCACAGGCGATAGCGGTATTGTCCTCGCGCGCCAGCAATAACGTCGCCGGCACGGCGCTGGCGGCAAGCGCGGCGGCGACCTGATCCGCAAGGCCCATCGGCGCGGGCGTCGCCAGCGTGCGCAGTCCGCGCCCGAACTTGCGCAGGTCGACCTGACCGCGCAGCAGCCGCAGCCACTGGGCGGGATCCGCCAGCCGCGCGGCATAGCGCGCGCGCACTGCGGCGGCCGGCGGCGTGTCGCCCGCGCTCTCAACCAGCCACGGGTTGGCGAGCAGCAATGCGTCCAGCCCGGCCTCCCGGTGGAACAGCGCCAGCGTCGTCGCTGCATCGCAATTGCCGAAGCCGAGCACGCGGCCGACTGCCGGTGCTTCCGCGCGGAACGCCGCTGCCGCTGCGACCAGATCCGGGCCGCTGTCGGCAAAGCCGCGATTTACCCCCGTCGAATCGCCGATCCCGCGCCGGTCGTAGCGGAACACGGGATAGCCGTCGGCAGCGATCCGCGCGGCGAGCATTGTCATGCCGCGATGCGCACCCGCTCGGATCTCGTTGCCGCCCGACACGATCAGCAGCCCGGTGCTGCCCGGCGCTTCGTCGAGCGTGCCGGCAAGCGTCTCTCCCGCGCAGGGGAAGGAAATCAGGCGCCGCGCCATGCCCGAACCCATCTCGTGATGTCCGCGACCAGTGCTTCGACCAGCGCCGGGTCGCACTTGGGCTCTGAACGTCGCCACGGCGGCGGCTGCGGCAGGCGCGCATCGGCCGGACGCGCGTCGCCCTCAAGCCGCACGATGCGGTCGATCGTACCGGTTTCGGCGTGTGCGAGTTCCTCCCACAGCGCCGCCGAGATGCGGTTGCCGGCGACTTCGGTGACTTCTCCCGCTGCCGGATCCGGTCCGCCGGCTGCCCGGCGGACCCGCTGGAGCTCGCGCCGCAGCTCCGCACCGCTCTGGGGCGACAGCGACCAGCGGGCGGTGACGGGGGCCTCCGCGTCGATCAGCGCGCCGGCACGCACGCTCAGGGAAAAACAGGGCTGGGGAAGCGCCGTCACTGCGGCGGCAAAGGCGGCGCGCCAGTCGGCCAGCGTCGCGTCCTCGGTCGGGAGCAGGCTTTCGCCCTGTCCGGGCAGGGCGGGCAGGGCGCCCGCAATGCCTTGCTCGGCCAGCCGGCGCAGCACCGTCACCAACAGTGTGCGGGTGCGGTTCGCTTCTTCGAACGGCGGCAATACCGCCACGACGACCGGATGCGTGGCAGGACCGAAGCGGAGCATCGCCTCGGTCCCGCCCGCCCAGTCGTATCGGTCGATCAAACCACCGCCTTGCCGATGGCGAAGCGGGTCAGCGATCCGAACGTCTCCAGCGTCTCGCCGTCGATGTCGTCGTCTTCGATCATGATGCCCAGCCGGTCTTCCAGTTCGGTCAGGACCCCGGCCACCGCCATGGAATCCAGCTCCGGGACGGCGCCGAACAACGCGGTCTCGTCGTGGAATGCGGCTACGCGATCGGCCGACAGGCCCAGGACGTCGCGCAGCACGGCGCGCACGGTGTTTTCGATCTCGCTCGCACGTTCAGGAACCAAGGGCTTTTCCTCTTGCCAAATCGCCTTAGCTGTTAGTGTCCGGTGCATCGAAAGCCAAGCTGCGCACGCCGATGCAGGCGTGGCTTTGGCGTCGGCATCGGCTATGCGGTCGGCGATGGTCCCGCTCGATCCCGTTCCCCAGCCCATCGACGCGCTATCCCTGCGTGGCGATCCCGCCGCCCCGGCGCTCGACGGCCGGGAAGGGCCGCTTTCCTATGCCGATCTGGAACAGGCGGTCGGACGGCTCGCGCACTGGCTCGCCGCGCAGCGGCTGGCGCCCGGCAGCCGGGTCGCAAGCTGGCTGCCCAAATCCCGCGCCGCGTGCCTGATGCCGCTGGCCGCGCCCCGCGCCGGGCTGGTGCATGTGCCGGTCAACCCCGTGCTGAAGCGCGCGCAGGTGGCGCACATCCTCTCCGACAGCGGCGCCGCGCTCCTCCTCACCCAGCCGCAGCGCGCCGAACTACTGGAGCCTGCGGACGTGCCCAACGGCTGCACTGTCGCCGCCGAGCAGGACGCGCTCGCCCATCACGCCGATGCGCTGCCGCCCTCCGCCGCGACGCCGGAGGCGCTTGCCGCGATCCTCTACACCTCCGGCTCCACCGGCCGGCCCAAGGGGGTGATGCTCAGCCATGCCAATCTGTGGCTGGGGGCGATCTCGGTCGCCCATTATCTCCGGCTCACGCCCGCAGACCGCGTGCTCGGCGTCCTCCCGCTCAGCTTCGACTATGGCCAGAACCAGCTGTTCTCGAGCTGGGCCGCCGGTGCCTGCGTCGTGCCGCTCGATTACCTTACCCCGCGCGACGTGGTGAAGGCGGTCGACCGGCAACGCATCGCCAGCCTTGCGGGCGTGCCGCCGCTCTGGACCCAGCTGCTGGAGGCGAACTGGCCGGAAGAAACCGCCGGCCGGCTGCAGCGGCTCACCAACTCCGGCGGGGCGCTCACCCCGCGGATGGTGCGCGCCCTGCGAACGCGTTTCCCCAACGCAGACCTCTACCCGATGTACGGCCTGACCGAGGCGTTTCGTTCGACCTATCTCGATCCCGCGCTGGTGGACTCCGCCCCCGACGCGATCGGCCGCGCCATTCCCTTTGCCGAGATCATGGTCGTGCGTCCGGACGGCAGCCGCGCCGATCCCGGCGAGCCCGGCGAACTCGTCCACGCCGGGCCGTTGGTGGCGCAGGGCTATTGGCACGACCCGGAGCGCACCGCCCAGCGCTTCCGCCCCGCGCCGGCCTTTGCCGCAAGTGGCGGCACCGCCGTCTGGTCCGGCGACACGGTCGTCGAGGGCGCCGACGGCCTGCTCCGTTTCGTCGGCCGCGATGACGAGATGATCAAGAGCGCGGGCAACCGCATCAGCCCGACCGAGGTCGAGGAGGCGCTGCTCGCCGGCGGGGAGGTGGCTGAGGCGGCCGCCTTCGGCGTGCCGGACGCTCGGCTGGGACAGGCCGTGCTCGTGGTCGCCCGCGCGAACGGCGATCCCGCAGAGGCGGAGGCACGCCTGCGCGAACGGCTGCGGCGGGAACTGCCCGCCTTCCAGCAGCCCGCCCACTATCGCTGGCGCGACACGTTGCCGCGCAACGCCAATGGCAAGCTCGACCGTAGCGGCCTGCGCGCGGCCGTCCTCGCCGAATTCCAGGAGCCTGCACGATGAAGCCGATGGGTCCGATCCCGGCCCCCTTTGCGGGGCAGGACCGCCTGATGATCGCCGGTCTCGATGCCGAGGCGCTGGTCGCCCGCGCCGGCGACACCCCCGCCTTCGTCTACGACCTGGGCATGATCGCAGACCGCGTCGCCCTGTTGCGCCGGGCGCTGCCCGCCGCCGTCGGCATCCACTATGCGATCAAGGCGAACCCGCACCCGGACCTGCTTGGCGGCATCGCGCCGCTGGTGGACGGGCTCGACGTCGCCTCAGGTGGCGAATTGGCAAGCTCGCTGGCGGTGAAGGCTCCCGCCGAGATCAGCTTCGCCGGTCCCGGCAAGCGCGACGACGAACTCCAAGCCGCGATCCGGGCGGGCGCGACCCTCAACGCCGAGTCCGAGGGGGAAGTCGCGCGCGCGCTCGCGACCGGCGACCGCCTCGGCACCGCGCCGCGGCTCGCGGTGCGGGTGAACCCGGACTTCGAGCTTCGGGGATCCGGCATGCGCATGGGCGGCCGCGCCTCGCCGTTCGGCGTCGATGCTGCGCGCGTGCCGGCGCTCGTCCGCACCATCCTCGCCGCCGGGGCGGACTGGCGCGGCTTCCATATCTTTGCGGGCTCGCAGGCCCTCGACAGCGCCGCGATCATCGAGACGCAGGCCGCCACCGTGACCCTGGCAGCGCGACTGGCGGAGGAAGCCGGCGCGGCGCCGCCGCTCGTCAACCTCGGCGGCGGCTTCGGCATTCCCTATTTTGCCGGCGACACGCCCGTGGACGTTGCCGCGATCGGATCCGCGCTGGGCGAGGCGCTGGCGGGCCGCGCGCCGGTGCTGGCCGACAGCGGCTTCGCGATCGAGCTCGGCCGCTGGCTGGTGGGGGAGGCGGGCGTCTACCTCACCCGCGTCATCGACGTGAAGGAAAGCGGCGGCGAGCGTTTCGTGGTCGTCGATGGCGGGCTGCACCACCAGCTTGCCGCCAGCGGCAACTTCGGGACCGTGGTGCGCCGCAACTATCCGCTCGCGGTTGCGGAGCGGATGTCGGCGCCGGCGACGCACGTCGCCTCGGTCGTGGGCTGCCTGTGTACCCCGCTCGACCGGCTTGCCGACAAGGTGGCGCTGCCGGAGGTCGCGGAGGGGGACCTGATCGCGATCTTCCTGGCCGGCGCCTATGGCGCGACCGCGAGTCCCTCAGCGTTCCTGGGCCACCCGCCGGCGGCCGAACTGGTGATCCGGGGAACCGGCGCCGCCAGCGGCCGTTAACGCGCCTCCGAATGCCATGGGGGAGGGTGCGGGCGCGCGAACGCATGTCCGGCTGACTTCCCGATATGGCACGCCGCAGCGCGGCAATCGCCCGTTTCCATCTAACCCTATCTTTACCCGGCCGGGTATAGGGCACCAACGATCCTGCGCCCGCAAAAGGTGGCGGATGACTGAGCAAGAGGTTTGATATGCGCGTGCACAGGTTCCCGGGAATGGCCGGTTTCGCAGCGATTGCGGCGATCCTGGTCGGCGGTTGCGCCGCGACCCGGCCTGAACTGCCGCCCGCGCCGTTCGTCACCGCGCAGGAGACCCCAGGCGAGGACTATGTGATCGGCCCGCTCGATCAGCTCAACGTCTTTGTCTGGCGCAATCCGGAGCTGTCGGCCAAGGTCCAGGTACGCCCGGACGGCCGCATCACCACGCCGCTGATCAGCGACATGCCCGCCGTCGGCAAGACCCCGGCGATGCTCGCTCAGGACATGAAGCTCGCGCTCGGCGAATATATCAGCGACCCGCTGGTTTCGGTGATCGTGGAGAATTTCTCCGGCACCTACAGCCAGCAGGTGCGCATCGTCGGTGCCACCGAAAAGCCGGCGTCGCTGCCGTTCCGCGCCAACATGACGCTGCTCGACGCCTTGATCGCGGTCGGCGGCGTGAACGAATTTGCTGCCGGCAACCGTGCCCGGCTGGTGCGCTTCGACCGGGAAACCGGCAAGCAGCAGGAATTTGGCCTGCGCATCTCCAGCCTGCTCAAGGATGGCGACACCAGCGCGAACGTGCGGCTCGCCCCCGGGGATGTGATCATCATCCCGGAATCCATGTTCTAAAGGGCAGGTGGGGTGGACGGTCTCTTTGACGAGCTGCGGGTCGCGGCGCACACGGTGTGGCTCCGGCGCTGGGTCGCGCTTGGCGTCGCCTGGGCGATCTGCCTGGTCGGCTGGCTGGCCGTGTCGCAGATCCCGAACCGCTACACCTCCACCGCCCGCGTGTCGGTCGAGCTCCGCTCGATCCTGCCGGCAAGCACCGCCACCGGCGGCATCCAGGATCGTCAGGCAGAGGACATCGACCGCGTCCGCCAGACGCTGACCTCCGCCTATAATTTGGAAAAGGTCGTTCGCGGGACCAGCATTGCGAACACCGTCACCACCGACCGGGACGTCGCCGACCGCATCGGCACGCTGCAAAAGGCGATCCGCGTCATCGCCCAGCAGGAAAACCTGTTCGAGATTACCGCGACGCTGGGCGACCCGCGGGTCGCGCGGGAGGTCGTGCAGAAGATGGTCGACCTGTTCGTCGAGGATAACCTCGCCAGCGGCCGCGATGCCACGACCCAGTCGCTGCGGTTCCTGGATCAGCAGCTGGCCGTTCGTCAGCAGCAGCTTGCCCAGGCGGAGGCCCGGCGCCAGGAATTCCAGGCGCAATATGTCGGCATCCTGCCGGGCACCGGCTCGATGGACGAGCGCATGAGCCAGGCGCGCGAGCAGCTTGCCCAGATCGACGGCGAACTCGCCTCGGCTAACAGCAGCCTGTCGGCCGTCAACAACCAGCTCGCCGCCACCGCGGCGACGGTCGCGGGGGAGGCGGGCGCCACCGCCGCCGGGCCGGCGCGTGCGCGCGTCGCCTTGATCGAGGGGCAGCTTGCCGAGGGCCGCGGCCGCGGCTGGACGGACCAGCACCCCGACATGATCGCGCTTCGGCGCCAGCTCGCCGTCGCCCGCGCTGCCGCGCGCAACGAACCGGTGACGCGCAGCGGCGGTTCGGCCGGACAGGCCAATCCGCTCTATTTCCAGCTCCAGTCGATGCGCACCGAACGCGCCGCGCGCGTGGCCGAACTCGCCCAGCGCAAGAGCCAGCTCGAGGCACAGCTCGGCGGGCTCCAGGCAAAGATGGCACGCGATCCCGCGGCGGCCGCCGCACAGGCGCAGCTCGACCAGGATATCGCCGCCATGAAGACGCAGTATGACCAGCTGCTCACCGACCGCGAGCAGGTCCGCCTGCGCCGCCAGGTCCAGAATGAGACCGACGCGGTCAAGTTCAGCCTCATCGATCCGCCCAGCCAGTCGAGCGTCCCGGCCTCGCCCAACCGCCCGCTGCTGCTGCTGGCGGTGCTGGTGGTGGGTCTTGGCGGTGGCGTCGCCAGCGCCTTTGCGCTCGGCAAGCTGGGTTCCGGCTTCTCCACCGCCGCCCGGCTGGAGCGCGCGAGCGGCCTGCCGGTGATCGGCTCGATCGGCGAAGTGCTGACGGAGACGCAGCTCCAGCTTCGCCGCCGTCGCCTGAAGCTGTTCACCGGCGCTGCCGCCGCACTGGGCGTCGCCTTTGTCGCGCTGATGGGGCTGGAGTTCCTGATGCGCGGGCTCGCGGCGGCGTGAGGATGTACCGATGAACAGCGCTCCACCGCCTCCGCGCCGTCGCGGCTCGCTGCTCGAACGCGCCGTCGAGCGCTACGGGTTTCAGCCCGGCGTCGGGCTGCGGCCGGTGGGCCAGGCCACGGCGGGCCCGCCCGTGCCCGATCCGGTGCCCGCACCCGCCCGCGCGCCGGAGCCGATCGACCGGGAGCGGCTGGCGGAACGCGGCATGCTGGTCCCGAATGGGCCGGTGTCCGCGCTCGCCGAGGAATTCCGGCTGGTGAAGCGCCAGCTGCTGACCGCCGCGCGTGAGGGCGAAGCGCGGCCGCGCAGCGTGCTCGTCTGTTCCGCGCAGCCCAACGAGGGCAAGACCTTTTGCGCCGTCAACCTGGCGCTGTCGCTGGCGGCCGAGCGCGACTTGGAAGTGCTGCTGGTCGACGCGGATTTCGCCAAGCCCGACGTGCCCGACACGCTCGGGCTGCCGACCGGGCCCGGGCTGCTCGATGCGCTCGCGGACCCGACCGTCGACGTCGAGAGCTGCGTGATCCCGACCGACGTGCCCCACCTGTCGGTGCTCCCCGCCGGCACGCGCAGCGACAATGACACCGAACTGCTCGCAAGCGATCGTGCGCGGGCACTGCTCGACCGGCTCGAACAGGCAAACCCCCGCCGCCTGATGGTGTTCGATTCGGCACCGGTACTCGCCGCCTCGACCGCCGCCGCCCTCGCCGAACATGTCGGCCAGGTGCTGATGGTGGTGCGCGCCGACCGCACCAGTGAGAGCGACCTGCGCGAGGCGGTCGGCCTGCTCGACGGCTGCGACACTATTCAGCTGCTGCTGAATGCGGTTTCGCTCCAGCCGCGCGGCCGGCGCTTCGGCAGCTATTATGAGGCGGAGGAGGAGGCGTGAGCCGAGCCGCCTGGCTGGCGGGCGCCGCGCTGATCCTCGTAACGACCGCCGCCGCCCCGGCCGGGGCGCAGGGCCGCCGCGCCGAAGTCTCGCCCTATATCCAAATCGGCCAGATCGTGTCGGCCGATCTCACCAACGACGACGTGCTCACCTATACCCAGCTCTCCGCCGGGGTGGATGCGGTCGTGCGCAGCAGCCGCGTGCAGGTGCAGATGAGCTACCAGTACCAGCGCTACATCGCTTGGGAGGAAGGCGTCTCCGACATCGACGTCCATTCCGGCCTCGCGCGCGCCAATGCGCAGCTGACCCGCACGGTCGCGCTCGAAGCGGGGGCGCTCGCCACCCGCACGCGCAGCGGCCTGGGCGCCGCGGGACCGGGCTTCCTCGCCGGGCTGGGCGGCAGCAGCAGCCAGATCTATTCGCTCTACGGCGGCCCCGCCTTTTCGACCCGTGCCGGTCCGGTCGCCGTCAACGCCGCCTATCGCCTTGGCTATACCAAGGTCGAGTTCCCCGACGCCTTTCGCGACAGTGCTGGCAACGGCCTCGACTATTACAATGACTCCACCAACCATCAGCTGACCGCCAGCCTGGCGACTCGTCCCGGCACGCTGCTTCCGGTCGGCCTGACCCTGTCGGGCGGGCTGGTGCGCGAGGACACCAGCCAGCTCGACCAGTTCTACGAGGGCAAGTTCCTCCGCCTCGACGGGCTCATGCCGGTCAGGCGTGATCTCGCCGTGGTCGGCGGCATCGGCTGGGAAAAGATCGAGGTTGGCCAGCGCGATCCGTTGCTGGAAGCCAACGGCGCCCCCGTGCTGGATCGCTCCGGCCGCTACGTAACCGATCCCGCCTCGCCGATCCGGCTGGCCTATGACGTCGACGGCGTCATCTGGGACGCGGGCGTCGTCTGGCGTCCCTCGCCCCGCTTCACGCTGGAGGGTCGGGTGGGCCAGCGTTACGGCAGCATGATCTACACGGGTTCGCTGTCGTGGCAGATGGCGCCCAACGCCGGGTTGCAGGTGCGCGTCTACGACACCGTCACCACCTTCGGGCAGCAGCTGACTGGCGGTCTCTCGTCGCTCCCCACCAGCTTCTACAACGGCGGGACCGATCCGTTCGGCAATCGCTACAGCGGCTGCGTCTTTGGAGGTGGCACCGCGGGACAGGGCGTGCCCCAGCCCGGCGCCTGCCTGACGCCGGTGTTCCAGTCGATCTCCACCGCGGTTTATCGCGCGCGCGGCGTCGACGCGGTCTATGCGGTCAGTCGCGGCAACACGCGGCTGGGCGTGGGGGCGGGCTATACCAACCGCCGTTATTTCCTGCCCGATGTGCCCGGTGCCGCGCTCTATCGCAGCAATGACGAGACCTATTACGCGCAGGCATTTGCGCAGCGTGCGCTCGATTCCCGCTCGGGCATCACCGCGGACGTCTATGCCAACTACTTCGGCAGCGGGCTCCAGGGCTCGCTCGACAGCTGGGGCGGGGGCGTGCAGGGTGCCTATTATCGCAGCTTTGGCCGTGCCTATGGCACCGCCTCTGCCGGGCTGTACACTTACGATGCCGAACGGAGCCAAAGCGCCTGGATCGCCCAGGCGTTGCTCGCCTTCGGCTACCGCTTCTAAGGAGGCCGGGACGATGTACGACGACTTCTACGGCCTGACCGGAAAGCCGTTCCAGCTGACGCCCGACCCGGCGTTCTGGTACGATACGAGCGCCCATCGCAAGGCGATGGCATATCTGACCTATGGCCTCAGCGAGGGTGAGGGCTTCATCGTCATCACCGGCGAGCCGGGTGCGGGCAAGACGACGCTGCTCGGTCATGTCCTCTCGACGATCGATCCCGGCCGCCTCAACGTCATCCGCCTCGTCACGACCCAGCTGGAGCCGGAGGACCTGCTGCAGGTGATCGCCTCCGGCCTCGGCGTCGATCCCGCCGGGCTGTCCAAGGCGCAGCTGCTCTCGGCGATCGAGCGCGGCCTCCATGCCACCGCCCGGGCCGGGCGCCGCACCCTGCTGGTGGTGGACGAGGCGCAGTCGCTGCCGCTGTCCGCGCTCGAAGAGCTGCGGATGCTCTCCAACTTCCAGGCGGGCGGCCATGCGCTGCTCCAGATCTTCCTCCTCGGCCAGCCGGAGTTTCGTGAGCGGCTGCAGGGATCGGGCCGGGTCGAACAGCTGCGCCAGCGCGTGATCGCGATGCACCACCTCGATCCGATGGAGGCGCATGAGGTCGAACCCTATATCGTCCATCGGCTGTCGTTGGTCGGCTGGAACGGCCGCCCCGACTTCACGCCCGAGGCGATCGAGGCGCTGTACCGCTGGTCGGGCGGCGTGCCGCGGCGGCTGAACCTGCTGATGGGCCGCGTCCTGCTGCTGGGCGGCGTCGAGGAGATGGAGCGCTTCGACGCAGCCGACATCGATTCGGTGGCGGGCGAGCTGGACGAGGACGTCGGCCAGCTTGATGAGCCAGAGGCACTTGCCTCGACTGCCGACACGACCGGCACCGACGGCGTCCGGCCGGTTCGCGGCGTGCTCCACGCGGTCCCGACGCCGGGCGGCGGTGTGCAGCCTGCGGACCTCGCCCCCCTGCTGGAGCGGATCGCCAGGCTGGAGAGCCGGGTCGCGGAGCAGGACGAGACGCTGCGCCGCGTGCTGATGCTGCTGGTCGATTGGGTGGAGGGCGACGATCGCCGCCCCAACATCGACCGGCTCCACGGCACCGCTGCCTGAGCCGCCCCATGCGCAACGCCATGTCGGTCGACGTCGAGGAATGGTTCCAGGTCGGCGCCTTTGAAAGGGTCATCGACCGCGCCGACTGGCCGCGCCTGGAAAGCCGGGTGGAGGCGAATGCCGACCGCGTCCTCGCGCTGTTCGCGGAAACCGGCACGCTCGCGACCTTCTTCACGCTCGGCTGGGTTGCGGAGCGCGCGCCGCGCCTGATCCGCCGGATCGCGGATGCGGGGCATGAAATCGCCAGCCACGGCTGGGATCACCAGCGCGTCTTCACCTTCACGCCCGATCAGTTCCGCGCCGACATCGCCCGCGCCCGCGCCGCGCTCGAAGATGCCGGCGGCGTCGCGGTGACCGGCTATCGCGCGCCCAGCTTCTCGATCGACACGCGCACCCCCTGGGCGCACGCGATCCTGGCAGAGGCGGGGTATCGCTATTCCTCCAGCGTCGCGCCGGTCCGCCACGATCATTACGGCTGGCCCGATGCGCCACCGCACCCGTTTCGCCCGCTTGCCGACGCGCCGCTGATCGAATGGCCGATCACCACGGCGCGGGTGCTCGGGCGGCAGGTGCCGGTGGGTGGCGGCTTCTTCCGCCTGCTCCCCGGCCGCATCACCCGGACGGCGGTGGCAGAGGCAAACCGCGTCGCGGCGCGCCCGGCGATGTTCTACTTCCATCCGTGGGAGGTCGATCCCGACCAGCCGCGCGTATCCGCCGCGCCGCTGCGCTCGCGCATCCGTCATTATTCGCGGCTGGGCGCGATGGAGGGCAAGCTGCGCGGGCTGCTCCGCCGGCACAGCTGGGGCCGGGTCGACGCGATCGTCGAGACAGAGGCGGCGCGGGCGTGACGAAGCTCCCCGCGGGCGCCTCCGTCCGTGCTGCCGACCTCGGCGATCGACTGGAGCTCGCGCGAATCGCCGCCTTTGTCGCCGCGCAGCCGGGCGGCACGCCGTTCCATCTCCCTGCCTGGGGGCAAGCGACGGCGCGGGCGACCGGCCAGGCCTTCACGCTGCTGCTGGCCGAGCGGGGCGGGGAACTGGCGGGCATCCTGCCCCTCACCACTGTCCGCTCGCGCCTGTTCGGCACCGCGCTCGTCTCGACGGGCTTCGGCGTCGGCGGCGGTCCGCTTGGGCATGACCCGGCCGCACAAGCGGCACTCATCGACCGCGCACTGGCGATCGCGGACGCCGAAGGCGCACCGACGATCGAGCTGCGCGGCGGCCCGGCGCCGGAGGGCGCGGGGTGGAGCCTCGACAGCGGCCGCTACCTCGGCTTCGTCCGCCCGATCGCCGCCGACGATGCCGCCGAGCTCGCCGCCATCCCCCGCAAGCAGCGCGCCGAAGTCCGCAAGGCGCTCGCCGCCGACCTCGAAGTGGTCACCGGCCGCAGCCCGCGCGATCGTGCCGAGCATTTCGCCGTCTATGGCGAATCCGTCCGCAACCTCGGCACGCCGGTCTTCCCGCCCGCGCTCTTTTCCGAAGTGCTCGACGCCTTCGGGGCTGAGGGAGCCGACATCCTCACCGTCCGTCACGCCGGCCGCCCGGTCGCCAGCGTGCTGAGCCTCTATTGGCGCGGCACCGTCTACCCCTATTGGGGCGGCGGCACGCGTGCGGCCCGGGGCCTGCGCGCGAACGACGCCCTGTATTTCGCGCTGATGCGCCACGCGCGCGGGCGCGGCTGCACCGCCTTCGATTTCGGCCGGTCCAAGGCGGGCACCGGCCCCGCCGCCTTCAAAAAGAACTGGGGCTTCACGCCCGAGCCGCTTTCCTACGCCACCTGGACCCGCGACGGCGCCGCCCCCCGCGACGCCAGCCCGCTCAACCCCAAGTACCGGCTCAAGATCGCCGCGTGGCAGCGGCTGCCGCTGGCCGTCGCCAACCGGATCGGCCCGTGGATCGCGCGCGGGCTCGGTTGATGGGGTCGCTGCTGTTCCTCGCCCATCGCGTGCCGTTCCCGCCCGATCGCGGGGACAAGATGCGCGGATGGCACATCCTGCGCCATCTCGCGCGCACCCACCGCGTGCATCTCTGCGCCTTTGCCGACGACCGCCGCGACCTCCGGCCCCGCCCGCCGCTGGTCGAGGCCACGGCCAGCCGCACGATCCTGTGGCGCGGCAAGGGTCGCGCACGCGCAGCGGCCGAGGCGCTGGCGAGCGGCCGCCCGCTCTCGCTTGCCGCCTTCGACAGCCGCGCCATGCGCCGCGGGGTCGCGGCCGTGCTGGCGCGCGAGGCGGTCGACACGATCTATGTCTTCTCGGGCCAGATGGCGCAGTATCTACCCGCAGACACCCCCGCCCGGATCGTCATGGATTTCGTCGACATGGATTCGGCGAAATTCGCGCAATATGCCGCAGAGGGGCGGGGACCGATGCGCTGGATGCTCGCCCGCGAGGCACGGCTGCTCCAGGCGTTCGAGGCACAGGTCGCAGCCCGCGTCGACGCCAGCCTGTTCGTCAGTGAGGCGGAGGCGACGCTGTTCCGCACCGCGACCACCGCGCCGCGCGTGCAGGCGGTCGGGAACGGCATCGACACCGACTTCTACGATCCCGCCGCCTGTTCGGCCGTGTCGGAAGCCGGGCCGCTGATCGTCTTCACCGGGCAGATGGATTACCGCCCCAACATCGACGCCGTGACCTGGTTCGCGGGGGCCGTGCTGCCGACCGTCCGGGCGCAGCATCCGGACGCGCGCTTCGCCATCGTCGGGCGTTCCCCGGACGAGGCGGTGCGGGTGCTCGCGACCCAGCCGGGCGTGCTGGTGACGGGGGAGGTCGCCGACGTCCGCGGCTGGCTTGCCGCGGCCGAGGTGGTGGTGGCGCCACTCCGCATCGCGCGTGGCGTCCAGAACAAGGTGCTGGAGGCGATGGCGATGGCACGGCCGGTGGTCGCCTCGACAGCCGCGGCGGAAGGGATCGACCACGCCGACTGCCTCACCGTCGCCGGCGATGCCACCGAATTTGCGGACGCCGTCTGCGCGCACCTCGCCAACCCGGCCGAGGCGGTACGCCTGGGCCAGGCAGCGCGCGCGCAGGTGCAGCGCCGATACGGCTGGGACGCGCAACTCTTGCCCCTTGACGCCCTGCTGGCGGCGGAGGCCGCATGAGCATTGTGCTCCCCGCGCAGCCGGCCGCCGCCATCCAGTCGCGCTGGCTCCGGTCGCTCGCCTGGCTCGGCGGCAGCTGGGTGGCGCTGCTGCTGCTGTTCCGCGGCGATGTCGCGGACATGCTCGGGATCTGGTGGAACTCCACCACCTATGGCCATTGCCTGTTCGTTCCGCCGATCATCGCCTGGCTGGTCTGGCAACGCCGGCGCGAGCTGGCGCAGCTGACGCCGCAGGCGTGGTGGCCCGGCCTGCTGCCGGTCGCCGTCGGCGGCGCGACGTGGCTGGTCGGCGATGCAGCTGCCGTGGCGCTGTTCCGCCACGCGGGGCTGGTGACGATGCTTGCCGGCGCGGTCGTCGCGCTGCTCGGTCCCAATGTTGCGCGCGGCATCGCCTTCCCGCTCGGCTACATGGCGTTCCTCGTCCCCTTCGGCGATTTTCTGGAGGCGCCGCTCCAGGCGATCACCGTCCGCCAGACCATCGGCCTCCTGCACCTGCTGGGGGTGCCGGCGATCGTCGTCGGGGTGCTGATCACCACGCCCACCGGCTATTTCGAAGTGGCAGAGGCCTGTTCCGGCACGAAGTTCGTGATCGCGATGGCCGCCTATGGCGTGCTTGTCGCCAACGTCTGCTACGTCAGCTGGCCGCGCCGGCTCGCCTTTCTGGCAATGGCGCTGGTGGTGCCGGTGCTCGCCAATGGCGTGCGCGCCGCCGGAACCATCTATGCCGCGCATCTGACCTCGGTAGAGGCGGCGACCGGCTTCGACCACATCGTTTATGGCTGGGTGTTCTTCGCAGTGGTGATGGCGGCGGTGATGGCGATCGGCTGGCACTGGTTCGATCGCGATCCCGACGCTCCCTGGTTCGATCCGGCGGCGCTGAGCGGCCCCGTCGGGCACCGGCTTCCGCTGCCGGCCGCCACCGGGCTTTTCGTCGCCATCGCGCTCGCGTTCGCCGGCTGGGGCTGGTCGATGGAGAGCCGCGCCGCGCCCCCGCCGCCCCGTATCCACCTGCCGCAGGTGCCCGGCTGGCGGTCGGTGGCGCCCGATCGCGCATCGGCCTGGGCGCCCAACTATCCCGGCGCCGATCACCAGCTGCTCGGCCATTATACCGATGCGCGGGGCCGGCGCGTCGACCTCGCGATCGCCGTCTATGCCGGGCAGCATGAGGGCAAGGAGCTGGTCGGCTTCGGCCAGGGCGCGCTGCGCGAGAATGATCGCTGGGTGCGCGTGCAGGACCTGCCGCCGCTCGCCGGCGGCTCCGGCGTGCGCATGACCGCGGCCGGCCCCGTCGAGCGCCAGACCTTCACCTGGTATCGCCTCGGCGGCACCCTCACCGGCAATCCGCGTCGCGTGAAGCTGGAGACGTTGCGCACCAAGCTGCTCGGCGGCTCCCCGCTCGCAGTGGCGGTGCTCGTCTCCGCGCAGGGCGGCCCCGCCGCCCGCGCCGCGGCAGAGGACTTCGTGCGCGCGGCCGGCCCGGTCGAGCAACTCGCAGACCGTATCGCGGGGGGATCGCGCTGATGTGCGGCATCGCCGGCCTCTATTACCCTGCGCTTCCCAAGCCGATCGAGCCGCTGCGGATCACGGCGATGACCAACGCGCTCGCCCATCGCGGGCCCGACGGCTCCGGCATCTGGACCGCGCCGGGGGTAGGGCTGGGGCACCGCCGCCTCTCGATCATCGACGTCGCCGGCAGCCCGCAGCCGATGGCCACGCCCGGCGAGAGCCACGTCGTCGTCTTCAACGGCGAGATCTACAACTATCGTGAGATCCGCGCCGAACTGATCGAGCTCGGCGCCCGCTTCGTCACCGATGGCGATACCGAGGTGCTGCTCCACGCCTGGCGCGCCTGGGGGCCGGGGCTGCTGGAACGGCTCAACGGCATGTTCGCCTTCGCCATCTATGATGCGGAGGCACGCAGCCTGTTCCTGGCGCGCGACCGGCTGGGGGTGAAGCCGCTCCATTATGTCGAGCTTTCCGACGGCGCCGTTGCCTTTGCTTCCGAGCTCAAGGGCCTGCTCGCCCATCCGCTGCTCCGCCGCGCGCCCGATCTGGCGGCGGTCGAGGACTATATGGCGCTCGGCTATGTGCCCGATGACGCGAGCATGGTGGCGGGCGTTCGCAAGCTCCCTGCCGGCCACTTCCTGTTGCTCGAGCGCGGCCGCCCGGTCCCGCAGCCGGTGCGCTGGTGGGACGTCGACTTCTCGCGCCGCGCCAAGGGGTCGACCCGCGACCTGACGGCGGAGCTCACCCACCACCTGCGCGAAGCCGTCCGCTCGCGCATGGTCGCCGACGTGCCGCTCGGCGCCTTCCTCTCGGGCGGCGTCGACAGTTCCGCCGTGGTCGCGCTGATGGCGGAGGCGAGCCGCCAGCCGGTCAAGACCTGCACCATCGGCTTCGAGGAAGCGGCCTATGATGAGCGCGCCCATGCCGACCTGATCGCCCGCCGCTTCGCCACCGAACATCGCACGCGCGCCGTCGCCTCGGACGACTTCGGCCTGATCGACACGCTCGTCGACGCCTTCGACGAACCGTTCGCGGATGCTTCGGCGCTCGCCACCTATCAGGTCTGCGCCCTTGCCCGCGAAACCGTCACCGTCGCCCTGTCCGGCGATGGCGCGGACGAGGCGTTCGCCGGCTATCGCCGCTATCGCTTCCATGTCGCGGAGGAACGCGTCCGCGGGCTGCTTCCGGCGCATTGGCGCAGCCGCGTCTTCGGGGCGCTGGGTGCGGCCTATCCCAAGGCGGACTGGGCGCCCAGGCCGTTGCGCGCCAAGACCACGCTGCTGGCGCTCGCCGAGGATGGCGCGACTGCATACGCCCGCGCCGTCGGGGTGACGCCGCCCGCCACGCGTGACCGGCTCTATACGGCGGCGACCCGCGCGGCCCTCGCCGGCCATCGCGGCGAGACCCGCTACATCGCCACGATGCGCACCGCACCGGCACGCGATCTGCTCGACGCCGCCCAATATGCGGACATCCAGCACTGGCTGCCCGGCGACATCCTTACCAAGGTCGATCGCACCAGCATGGCGGTGAGCCTGGAGGCGCGCGAGCCGCTGCTCGACCATCGCCTGGTGGAGTTCGCCGCGACGTTGCCGCCCGCGCTGCGGCTGCGCGGCGGGCAGGGCAAATGGCTGATGAAAAAGGCGCTGGAGCCCTGGTTGCCGAAGGAGATCCTCTATCGGCCCAAAATGGGGTTCGTGACCCCCGTCAGCGCGTGGTTCCGCGATGCCCTGGCGGGCGAGGCGGCGCTGCTCGCACGCTCACCGGTCCTGGCGAGCTGGTTCGAACCCGCCGCGATCGAACGGCTTGCCGCCGATCACCGCGCCGGCCGCGCCGAGCATGGCCGCACCTTGTGGCAGCTGGTCATGCTCGAGCGGTCGATGCGTCGGTTGTTCGGCTAAGGTCAGGACGGCGCCGCCCCCGGCGCCGTCCTGCCTCTCACTTGGCGCGGCGCTTCCGCGCGAACGCCAGTGCCGCCGCACCTCCCCCAAGGAGCAACATGGTCGCCGGCTCCGGCACCGGCTTCGGCGTGCCGCCACCGCTGGAGCCGTGGCCGCCGGTGGCGAAGGCGGGCGCGCTCGCCGCCGCGGCCAGCAGCGCCGCACAAACAAGGTTGGAAAGCTTCATCGTAAATCCCCTGTCGACTCTGTCCTGCTGAAATACCCGCTGCAGTAAAACAAAGTAAACTTGGCCTTTACTTGTTCCCGGCCCCAGCTGTGCCAGCTTGGGACCGGGCCGGCGTTGCCCTTCAGTTCAGGTGCGTCAGGGTCCACAGGTCGAACAGCGCGAGCCAGCCACGGCCCGGTGCCGCCTCCGGCAAATGCTTCGCGCCAAAGCCGTGGCCGCCCTTTTCATAGAAATGGACTTCCACCGGCACCTTGGCGGCGCGCGCCGCGGCCAGCACGTCGAGGCTCTGCTCCAGCGGCACGATCGGATCGTCGATCGCGTGGACGATGAACAGCGGCGGGGTGGCCGCGGTAATGCGCGGCGGCGTGTCGTAGCGGCGGACGGTCGCGTCGGTGGGGTTGGGCCCCAGCAGGGTCTTGGCCGAGCCGCTGTGCGCAGTCTTCGACGACAGGCTCGTCACCGGATAGACGAGGCCGGAATAAGCGGGACGGGCGGACTGGCTGTCCGCTGCGTCGAGCGGGGAATAAACCCGGTCGTCATGGCCGACCGTCAGCGACGCCGCCAGGTGCCCGCCCGCGGAGAAGCCGAGCACCCCCAGCTTCGCCGGATCGATGCCATAGCGGCCCGCATTGGCGCGGATCAGCCGCATCGCGCGCTGCGCATCCTGCAGCGGCACGTCCGCGCGGTTGGCCCAGCCGTCGCCCGGCAGGCGATAGCTCAGCACGAACACGGTGATGCCGAGCGGGTTCAGCACGCTCGCGACGTCGATCCCCTCGTTCTCCAGCGAGACGAAGCCATAGCCGCCCCCCGGGATCGAGAGCACGGCGCGGCCGTCCGGCCGCTCGGGCCGGTACACGGCGACGATCGGATCGGCGGTGCCGCGCATCCACAGTTCCGGGCTGGCCGGGTTGCCGCCCTTCTCGGGCCTGGGCGTCGGGAGCTTCGCGGGGGCGCCGGGCGCCTTGCCGGGCCACAGGCGGAAATGTTCGGCAGGCGGCCAGGTCGCGACACCCGGCAGCGATTGCGCGCCCGCGCCCTGGCTTGCGGCGGCGGCAACAGGCAGCGCAAGTGCGGTGCCCAGCAACGTGCGGCGGTTGATCGTCATATGCCTCTCCCTGTTTTGGGAACGACAGCTACCGCGCCGGCGGGCAAAGAAAAACCCGCCCGGACCATTGCCCGGGCGGGTTCGTTCATTGCTTGCTTCCGACGAGCTTACTTGTCGCCGAACAGCTTGGCCCAGCCGCGCTTCGCACGGGTCTTCCAATGGCCACGGTGATAGGCGTCGGATGCCAGCAGCGGCATGACCGAGCCCGCTTCCGCGAACACCATCTGCTCGATGCCGGTGTTCACCTTGCCCCAGCTCGCCGCTTCCTGCAGCGTCGAGGACGAGCAGGCGCCGTCGCGTACGTCGGCAACGGTGATCTGCACCGCGTACTTGTGCACCTCGACGTCCTCGTGGCCCAGGATCTCGGCGCAGACGACCGTGTCCTGGATGAAGTTCTTGGGCACGCCGCCGCCGATCATCAGCAGGCCGGTGGTGCCGGCTGCGATCTTGATGTCGGTCAGCTCGCGGAAGTCCGCGATCGAATCGATGGTGAGGTAGGGCTTGCCCGCCTTCATCGCATCGACCTGATGCTTCACCAGGCCAAAGCCTGCCGAGGAGTCCGTGAACGCCGGGCAGAAGATCGGCACGTCATGCTCATAGGCGAGCTTGACGAGGCTGTTCTCCTTCTTGCCGTGCTCGACCAGATACTTGCCCATCTCGCGGATGAACGCGCGGCTCGAATAGGCCTTGGGCTCCAGCGTCTCGGCAATCTCAAAGATCGTGTGGTCGACGTTCTGGAGGTCTTCCTCGTCGATGTAGGTGTCATAGATGCGGTCGATGTAGAGCGAACGCAGCGTGTCGTCGTCGGGGATCTCAAGCGCCTGATAATGCTTGTGACCAAGGCCCTCGAAGAAGTCCATGTCGACGATCGTGGCGCCGGTGGCGACGATGCCGTCGACCATGTTGTTGCGCACCAGCTCGGCATAGAGGTCCATACAGCCGGCAGCCGAGGTCGAACCCGCGATCACCAGGAAGATCGAGCAGTTCGGGTCTTCCAGCATCTGATTGTAGATGCCGGTGGCCCGCGCCAGGTCGCGGCTGGTGAAGCTCATCTTCTTCATCGAATCGATGATCGGACGCGCGTCGAAGCTCTTGATGTCGATGTGCTCGACGACAGACGAGAGCAGCTCAGCCTTGCGGTTGTCGTTGGTCTTGGTGTCGGTCATGGTATTCCCAGTTTCAGGACCGGCGTCGTTCAAGGGGACGCACGTAACCCGTCAGGGGCGGCGGAGGCCGTCAGCGCCCGCCGCCCATATAGGTAGGCCTCGCGGCCTTTACAGCTTGATGACGTTCGAGCGCGTGGCGCGTTCGGCCGCTTCCAAGGTGACGTAGAGCGATGCCATCGGCTCGTCCTCGACGATCACCTTTTCTTCCGATCCAAAGCCGTTGAACGCCGTCCGCATCGCACAGCCATAGGCGCCGAGCATGCCGATCTCGACATAGTCGCCCGCCCGGATGTCCGCCGGCAGGTCGAACGGACCCGCCATATGGTCCATGTCGTCGCAGGTCGGACCATAGAAGCTGAAGCCCACGTCCTTGGCATCCGACTCCGGCTCGCGCAGCAGTTGCACCGGAAAGCGCCAGCCGATGTGCGCCGCATCGAACAACGCGCCATAGGCACCGTCGTTGATGTAGAGCTCGGCTCCGCGACGCTTTTCGACGCGCACCACCAGCGAGCTGTACTCGGCGCACAGCGCGCGGCCCGGCTCGGCCCACAATTCGGCCGAATAGGACACCGGCAGGCTTTCGAACGCGCGGTGGATCGTCTCGAAATAGCGCTCCAGCGGCGGCGGCTCCATGCCCGGATAGCTCGACGGGAACCCGCCGCCTACGTCGATCACGTCCACCGTCACGGCCGCCTCAACGATGGCGGCGCGCACGCGCTCCATCGCATTGGCATAGGCCTCGGGCGACATCGCCTGGCTGCCCACGTGGAAGCAGATGCCCAGCGCATCGGCGGCCTGGCGGGCTGCGAACAGCAGTTCCTTGGCCTCGTGCGGGGCTGCGCCGAACTTCGACGCGAGGCTCAGCTTCGAGTGATCCGACGACACCCGCAGCCGGACGCACAGCGTCAGGTCCTCAGCGCCGCGGGTCGCGCGGACGATCTTTTCCAGCTCCTCGAGCGTGTCGAGCGAGAACACGCGGACACCGTGCGTGAAATACGCTTCGGTGATCGCTTCCTCGGCCTTGACCGGGTGCATGAAGCACAGGGTCGCTTCCGGAAGCGTGCGCGCGACCAGCCGCACCTCGGCAATCGAGGCGACGTCGAAATGCGTGATGCCGCTATCCCACAGGATCTCGAGAAGATCAGGGGACGGGTTCGCCTTCACGGCATACATCGAGCGCCCCGGAAACTTCTCGACAAAGAAGCGGGCGGCCCGACGCGCTGCGTGCGGACGGACAAGCGTTACCGGCTGAACCGGAGCACGCTGGGCGATGGTGACGCCGCGTACGGCATCAGAGTGGGCGATTGCTAGCCCCAGCGCGCTATGGTGTTCGTCCAATTCAAGGGACCTCCAACGGTGTAGTTCGACACAAGAGCTGCCTTGCGGTTGGAAGTCCCATGGGGCAGCGGATGGCGCACATAGGATCGGTGGACCGGCGTGTAAAGCGGTTGACTCGCGTTGGGGCCCCTGGGGAGACGAAATGTGACCATCGTACGACAGCCCACCCGTGCCGGAGTGCGCGACGCGGCTGCCAAGATCGCGCAGATTTTGCCGCCCACGCCGCTCCTGGTCGCAGAGATTCGCGGGCACCCGATCGCGTTCAAGGCCGAATCGCTCCAGCCGGTCGGCGCTTTCAAAATTCGCGGCGCCTGGCACCGGCTGACCGCGCTGGACGAGGCCGCCCGTGCGCGCGGGGTCGTCGCCTTTTCGTCCGGAAACCACGCCCAGGGCGTCGCCTGGGCGGCCCGGCGGCTGCGGATCCCCGCCACCATCGTCATGCCCGCCGATGCGCCCGCGGTGAAGCGAGAGGCGACGCTCGCGCTGGGCGCCGAAATCGTCTCCTACGATCGCCGGACCGAAAGCCGGGAGCGAATCGCCGCCGAACTGGCCGCCGCGCGCGGCGCGACGCTCGTCCCCAGTTTCGACGATCCCTGGGTGATCGAGGGGCAGGGGAGTGCCGGCATCGAGGCCGCGACCCAGATGCTTGCGCAGGGGCTCGGCCCGGTCGGGCACGTCGTCAGCCCATGCGGCGGCGGCGGCCTCGCGGCCGGTCTCACGCTCGCGCTCCCCGATGCCGAGGTGACGGTGGTCGAGCCGGAAGGCTGGGACGACATGCGCGCCTCGCTGGAAGCCGGCTGGATCCAGCCCGTCGCCGACGATGCGCCCGAAACCGCCTGCGACGCACTCCAGACCCAGCGCGTGTCCCCCCTCACGTTCGAGGTGATCGCCCGGCGCGGCGCGACCGGGGTCGCGGTCAGCGAAGCCGAGGTCCGCGACGCCCAGCGCTGGGCCGCCCGCCACCTCCGCCTCGTCGTGGAGCCCGGCGGCGCCGTGGCGCTGGCGGCACTGCTCGCGGGCAAGGTCCCGCCCGCAGACGGTATGCTGGTGCTGCTCTCCGGCGGTAACGCCGACCCGCAGGCCTATGCCGCGGTTCTGGCAGGGGAGGGGTGAGGTTCTGGGACGTATTGCTGGTCCTTCACTGCGTCCGTAGCATGGCGAAGCGTAGGTAAGGCTGTAGTCTGGAGGTGGGAATGATCGCGTTCGCGCTCGCCTTGGTCGTTGCTACCAGCAGCCATGATGTCGCTGTCTCCTCGGCGGTCGATGCGTGGCGGAACGCTGTCCAAAGCGTGCGTAGCCCAATCCCCGATAAGGCGACGTCTGATAAGGAGCGGATGCGACACCTTATCCTCCTCGATGAGGTCACTCGCCAGCACCTCTGGATGATTGACGATCCAAAGCTGACGCCAGATCAGCAGCAGCGAGCCGGCCTGATCATCGGCGCCGAAATGAACGCGATAGACGAGCAGAACACACGCATCCTCAAAACATTGCTCCCAAAGTCCGGCTGGTTCGATAACCAAACCCATGGAAGACAGGTGACGCACGGGGCGTGGTTGATAGCGCAGCACTCTCCCGATCCGGAGTTCAGGAAGTATGCGCTCGCGCAAATGGAGAAGCGGGTGAGGAGCGGCGGCGTAGATGCCCGCGATTACGCGCTGACCTACGACCGCGTCCGCATTCGAGATGGTCAAGCGCAACGGTACGGAAGCCAGTTCTACTGTCGCAACGGCCGCCTCTCGCTAATGCCGATCGAGGACGAGGCAGCGGTGGATGTCGAGAGGGAAAAGATCGGCTGGTCGCAGACGTTGGCGGAGACAAAGGGTGACAATCAAATCGGGAAGCCCTGCGTCCAGTAAGGTTGCATCGGGACCCGGTTTGGCAGGCGACCGGCAGCAAGTGGGTGGGAAGTCGCCCTTCGGCTAAACGCCTTTACCCCAAGTCGCGAGCCAGAAGAGCGCCGCGCAGAATGCCAGCAATGATGCCCCGACGGGGACGATGCCGGGCAAAGGACGTTGTCTCGCAAAGCGGGCGAGGAGCAACGTCAAACCGGTCATTGAAACAGGAATTCCTAGGAGCGGTAGGCTATCATAGTAGAAGCCAAAGCCGTCTTCGTAGAACCCACAATGCCAGAACAGTGATGTTGCGAGAATTAGCGGCACCAGCCAGAAAACGCATCCGAGCGCCGATAGAATGTAAGTTCTCATCCGCTGAAACTAGCGGCTACCAAAGCTTGTCCGCAATGGGGTCGATTGTGGCCGGTCCGCTTTCGTCGCGCTCATTCAGCGCCGGAACGGCTCGAAGTGGGTGGTTAGTTGCCTTCCGTCGGAGCGCTCCCGACCTTCTTGAAGGCGACAATGGCTTCCCCGTCAGCGTTCTGGATCCCGATTGCCAAGCCGCTGTTTCTTCGCTGCACCGGCATGTAAATTGGCTCGTTTACAATTACAAAGCCGCAGCCTTTATCCTCTACTACGCGAGGATGCGGATAAGCAACAATCACATCCTCCAGCTTGATGCGTATGAGGTTTAGCCTGATGCGCTGCTCGCCGATGAGCATAGCGCTATCGCGAACCTGAATGACAGGGCAGCCGGGCGCCCGGTAGTCTCCCGCCAATTCATTAATAGTGATCGAAGCTGGGCTGGCGCCGCATCTTGCGAGGCCGAGCGCAAAAATCGCTGAAACAATTACGTTGCGCATTGGTCCCTCGCTCGCCGGGACATAACGCTTGCGCGAGGCGTCCGCTATTGGGCGAAAGCTGCCGAGCGGCTTCTAAGGAGATGTCTGTCCTCGCTAGACCCTTTGATGGGCTGGCGAGGACAGAGCCTCCGGCTATGAACCGTCGCTAGTCTTTAGAATGCGAGGCTGGCTCCGGCGGAGAAGCGGTCATTGTGGAACCCCTTGCCGCGATCCGCGCCGTCGTAGCTGGCCTGTAGCGACAAGCGGGGTAGCACCCGCCCCGTGATCGCCGCGCCATATCCAATGCCCGACTTTGCCAGCCCCGTGCTGCGTACGCTCCAGCGTCCCCCTGCCAGTTCAACCTCACGTGACGCGGTGGGAGAATCCCCGATCTTTACCAACCAGTTGCCGTAGGCCGAGAGGCGCACGTCTTTGAAACCCTGGACCAACTCGCCGCCTAGCCGCGCATCGACCGTGTTCCAGTCATTCCTGGGAAGATTCAGCGCGAAGGCACTGTTGCCGGCCGTCTCGGTGATCCGCGCGGAGCGGGTGAGCCCCCCTTCGACGCCGGCCAGCGCGTTCAGTGCAAGCTCGCCTGCTTGGACGGCTTGGTAGCGAGCATCAACGGAGAACTGGATCGCGCGCATCTTTGCTCGCCCTTGCGCGGAGAAATCCCCGGTCGAGGCAATGCCTGCACGCGTTATGTCCAGCTTGGTGCGAGCATAGGCCAGCACACCGGTGACATTGAGCTTCGCGCTCGGGCTGTACGCGCTATAGACATAACCGGCTCCGGTCGAGCCGTCGGCGGATGCACCCGTTGCAGAGTTCACCCTGGTTTCGGTGTAGCCGCCGGCAAGGCCGAAGCGCAGCCCGCGCTCGTTGATGAGCGTGAGGCCGGCGACGAAACCGTTCGTGTTGGCCTTGTATGCCGCAGCGACGGCGCTTGCGTCGGGACTCTCCGCGGAGTGAACGTAACGGCCCCATATTTGCACGCCATCGTCGGGATGGATGCCGAGATGGAGCGCCTGATCTCGAACCACGCCGAGCGTTGCGCGCGCTGCACTGGCGGCGCTCTGCAGGCCGTCGGCGTAGATCTGCCCTGCCAGGGAGCGAATGCTCGATCCATAGCCCCCAGCGTCCAGGCCGTAGAGGTTGCTGAACAGCGGGGCGGCGGCAGCGTCATCCCTGATCAGGTCTAGTGCGCTGGCGGCGGCGAGCGTGTTGCCGTTCCATCCGCTCGCCGTTCCGAGGGCCGCGAAGCTGGCGGGCGTAAGCACCAGTTGCACCTCAGTGGGGAAATAGAGCGCATCGGCGCGCAGAACGTCGCTCAAACCGCTTGTCGCAATCGTGGCGAACCTGCCGCTCACCGCGTCTGCCGTCACGACGCCATACCGCCGTCCCAGGGCGCCGTGCGTGCTGCTTGCTGCATCGGTGCCGTTGAAGCTGGTCCTGAGCGTGCCGCCGGCGGTGAAAGTGCCGTTGACCAGGATCTGGTCGTGGCTCCCGGGGGCCCCGGCGGCCGAATTGTCGATCTCGACGATCGTGCTGGCGCCTGGGGCCAGCGTCACGCTGCCATCCACCGTCAACGTGCCGATGGAGTTCCCAGGTGAAAGGGTGCCGCCATCCGCAACCGTAACGGCGCCGATGACCCTGCCGGTGCCGCCCAGAATGCCGCCGCTCGTCACCGCAAGCCGATCCGTCGAGAGGCTGCCCCGGACGCCCAGAGTGCCCGCCGCCACGGTGGTGGCCCCGACCGCATGGGTCCCGGTCAAGTTCAGAGTGCCTGCCCCCGACTTGATCAGCACGCCGCTGCCCGACATGGTGCCGCGATACGTGCCGTCCGTCGCCTGATCGAACTCGACCGTGGCATTGTTGAGGATCGCACCTTGCAGCGCAGTGGTCGAGCCTTTGAGCGTGCCGCCGTTGACGATGGTGCCACCCGTGTAGGTGTTCGTGCCGGTAAGGGTCAGGGATGCGTCGCCAGACTTCACCAGCTGACCGGCGCCGGAAATGGTGTCGGAGAAGGTAAAGTCGCTGGGGGTGTCGAGGTTGAGCCTGCCGTCTAGGCCGATCGCGCCAGACAAGGCGGATCCGCTTTGGGTCCGGACGGTCAAGCTGGCGTTCGACTGGATGAAGAACGACCTGTTACTGCTTCCGATCGTTCCGTGGTTGTCGATGAACCAGTCCGTGGCGCCGTGAATGGAGTTCAGGATGTTCATCCCTGCCACGCCACCCGTGATCGAACCATAATTGACAAGGGTAGCCTCGCCGTTCCCTCCCACGCCGTGGTTGCCGCCGTAGATGATCCCCTTGTTGGTGATCTCGTATGCGGCGGTGGGAGAGAAGACCTGATAGGCTGAGACGCCGACGTCCGCGCCTCTGATCACGCCGTTCACATCGTTATAGACGATGCCGCCGTCCGTCAGGGCGAGCCCTTCACTGGAATTGGGGTCGTCAAGGGGGCCACCGGCCGCGCCTACGCCTTCGATGAGGCCGTTGTTATAGACGATGCCATAATAGTCGATGTCGACGCCGTCGCCGTCCCCCAGGCCCGACCCGTTGTAGCTGCCGATGATCGTGCCGTAGTTGTAGACAGTTCCGATGCCGTCCGAGCCGACGCCTGATCCATTGCGACCGATGATCGTTCCGTAGTTCCTGACGAGAACGTCTATATCGGTGGTGATCGCGTGCCGTGCGCCCTCGATCGTGCCTCCGACCTCGTTGATCACCGTGCCAGAATGGCCCTGCCAGTCTATGCCGTCGGACGACCTGCTCGTGGCGCCTCCGGCTGCGATCAGGCCGAAATTGCGCACGACCGCTCCCGCGCCCGGCCGGACGCCGTCCGCGTCTGTCGAGCGAATCACGCCGGTAGCCTCGTTCGTGATCGAGATTGCGCCAACCCCGATGCTCGCCACCGCGTCGAAGTCGAGGGCCTGTCCCTCGACGGTGGATACGATCGTTCCCGCGTTGCTGAGCGTGACACTGCCCGCCGTGATATCGACGTTGATCCGTACTGCGTCATTCTCCGAGGTGATCACGGCGCCTTCACCATTCGTCAGCGTGATCACGCGAGGCTCAGTGGCGCTTCCTCCGGCGTCGATGGCGCGCCCGCCGCTCGCGGTTGATTCGATGGTGCCGCTGTTGGTGATCCGCAGATCGGTGGAGGCGCTGCCCCACCGGATTGCGGTGTCGCGGACGGACAGGGTTCCACCCGGGGCGACTGTAACCGTATCGGTCCCGCCCACGGTGACCTGCGTTGCGGACGCGCTCTCAGGTGGGACGATGTAATCCTCGGCCAAAGCCGGCGCGCCGGAAAGAAATGCGACAGAGGTAAAGAGTGCAATTCGACGATACTTGAACGCGCTAAGCAAGATGTTCCCCCCATATTTCGTCTCAAGGGTAACGTCGCGCATATGCTCGGCAAGCATAAAATCTAAGTCGCGTGCTATGACGCGACGCCGCATCGCCGATCGAGTCTTGGGCAGACCTTTTTTTTCGTTTGCTGTTTCAATGGGATATACATGGGACTGCCGATGGTGGCGGCCAGTGGGACCATACCGACTCACGCTAGATCGGCGGGCGCCGGCGACCTGCGGACCGGTCCCGAGTGTTCCCAAGTACGAAGATGTTGTCTGCGGGCACGAGGATCTTGCATGGGGCCGCTTTGCCGGCTCGGTGCGTCGCACTGCGGGTGGTTAGCTGCCGCTCGTTGATCGGAGGAAGACATAGGCGAGCCTAGTCCACCGCCGCCGTCGGCATCTCCTCGCCCACCGCCGCGGTCAGACGCTGCCTTCGGTCCTCGCTGCCGTCCGGCGCGGTGCGGCCGTCTGCCTTGGCGCGGTGCAGGGCCATGTCCGCCGCTTCCAGAAGCTCGGCCAGGTTGTTGCCATGATCCTCCGACAGCGCGATGCCGATGCTGGCGCCCACATGGACCCGCTCGCCGGCGACGAAATAGCCCCGGCCGGCGATCGCGTTGCAGATGCGCTCCTTCAGCCGCTGTGCCTCGTCGGGGTCGATATCCTCCATCAGCAGGACGAACTCGTCGCCGCCGATCCGCGCGACTTCTGCGGGCCCCTCGGCGATCGCCTGCAGGCGTTCGGCGACCGCCACCAGCACCGCGTCGCCGGCCTTGTGGCCGAGCGTGTCATTGATGCTCTTGAACCAGTCCAGGTCGAGGTAGAACACGGCCAGGCGTCCCGCGCTCCGACCGGCGCGCTCCTCTGCCCAGCGGGCAAGTCCGCCCCGGTTGAGCACGCCCGTCAGCGGGTCGTGCCGCGCGTTGTGGTCGTTGATCATCTCGGCATGCATCGTGCGCAGCAGCAGCCGGTTGATCTGGAAGGCGCCCGCACTCATGCTGACGAGATAGAAGGGGATCTGGAACATCACGAGCAGCAGGATGGCCTCGCCCGACAGGGCGGCCGCCACTGCGCACGGCCCCAGGCTGAGGCCGATCATCACCGCGACCAGTCGCGGCGCGCCGAAATTGCGGAAGCAGATCCCGCCCACCATCGCCGCGGCCGACAGGCAGGCGAGCGTCGCGGCGATCCAGTCCCCGCTGGCGACGCACATGAACGTCCCATAGCCCACGCTCGCCGCCCAGAGCACCGCCAGCAGGATGTAGAGATCAGTCGGCCCCCGCCGACCTCGCGCAATCGCCCTGCGGCCAAGCATCAGCGCCGGCAGTCTGGCCGCGGCAAGCAACACTTCCATCGCCACCCAGATAAAGGCGGCGGTGGACTGCATGCGGACTGCAACCAGCGCAGAGACTGCAATGGTGTTGAGCACCCCGCCGGCAAATATCGGCAGGCTGGCATAGAGGCTGTGCAGAAGTGTTCTGCGCATGCTGTCGGGGACTTCGCCGCCGGGCTCGATTAACCAACGCGTTAATGACCACCGGGGAAACTCTCCCCCGAAGCCGGATCGTGCACTCATAGAAAGGCTCGCAACCTGTGCACCCCCCGGTGCATCGTGTCTTCTCCTATAGCCTGGCCCTGTTAACACAAGGTTCCGGACGCAGGATTTGACGAAGATCATCATTCCGCGAGGCAGGGTCCACGCGTCGTCACCGCGCGCGGGGCCGTCGCCTTGGCCGGTCTGGCGCTAGTCCCGTTTCCGTTCGGTGAAGTCGATGCGGATGCGCACCCATGCACCGATCACAGGCTTTCCGCCGATACGCGGCGGGCGGACCCGGAACTGCCAGGCGGCCTGCCGAATCGAACCGGCCAGGCGCGATCCCCGCGGATAGTCCGCCAGCTCGCGGCAATCCTCCACCCGGTTGTCCGCGATGGTACGGCACGCGATCTCGGCCCAGGCCCCGGCCGGCACGCCCTGTGCCGGCAGGTACGTGCTCAGCTCGCGGTCGGTCGGGCGCCGATACCATTCGGCCCGGTACAGGCGCTCGCCGCCCGGTCCGTCACCCGGACCATAGGCCGATCCGCTGTCGGCACCGTCGCCGCCATCGCCCGCACTGCCGCTGTCGGCAACTTCCTCGCCGCGCTGGGAGCGGATCGCGCCGATGTCGGACGCGGCAAAGTCCTCGCGGCTGATCACCAGCATGTTGGGCGTGGGCTGCACCGCCGGAGGCGCGCTGGGCGGGGGCGGGGGCGCCTTCAGCGTGTCCTTGGGGCGGCTGCGCGCCGCCGCGCCGCCGCCGGTCTTGGCGACCTCCGGGTCGCCCGCGGACTGCGTCCGGGACGGATCGGGGGTGATGTCGAAGACGGGGGGCGCTACCTTGGGCGGCGGCGGCATCAGCTTGGGTGCCAGCGTCAGCAGCATGATCAGGATCAGGACGTTGATCCCGACCGCCAGCGCCATCGCGATGGTCCGGGGCCGGCGGGACGCGCGGTACGACGAGATGGGATCGGACGCCGCGCGCATTGCAGGCGCGCCTACACCGCGGCTGTCGGCGCCGCAATGTCTTCGCGCCCGGAGGCTGGGCCCCGGGCGCGGTTGGTCAGCGGATCGGCGAGTTCGGGTCGAGCCGCATGTCGAGATAGCGGTCCACGCTGCCCATCAGCTCGGGCATCTCGTGCTCGAAGAAGTGGTTGGCGCCCGGGATCACGTCATGGTGGATGGTGATGTGCTTTTGCGTACGCAGCTTGTCGACCAGCTTCTGCGTCGCGGCCGGCGTTACCACCTCGTCCGCTTCGCCCTGGATGATGATGCCCGACGACGGGCACGGTGCCAGGAAGGTGAAGTCGAACATATTGGCCGGTGGCGCGATCGAGATGAAGCCGCGAATCTCCGGGCGGCGCATCAGCAGCTGCATCGCGATCCACGCGCCAAAGCCGAATCCGGCCACCCAGGTCGTCTGCGCTTCCGGGTGGAAGCTCTGCACCCAGTCAAGCGCCGAGGCGGCGTCGGACAGTTCGCCGATCCCGTTGTCGAACGTGCCCTGGCTCTTGCCGACGCCGCGGAAATTGAAGCGCAGGGTCGCAAAACCGCGGCGCTGGAAGGTCTTGTAGAGCTCCTGCACGATGCGGTTGTTCATCGTGCCGCCCGAGGACGGATGCGGGTGCAGGATCATCGCCACGGGTGCGCGCGGGCGCGGGGCGGGAGCAAAACGACCTTCGAGACGCCCTTCAGGGCCGGGAAAGATGACTTCGGGCATGGGCTTCCTGCCGAGAGAAATGGGGCGCGCGGTTGGGCGCAGCAAGCTGGGCGCTATATAGGCGGGGACCTTACCCGCGCAATCGGAACGATTCTTGGCTGAACGACTCTACCTGGATCATGCTGCGACAACCCCGATGCGACCGGAGGCGATTGCCGCGGTCGCGGACGGTATGGCGCGTTGGGCGAATCCCTCGTCCCCGCATGCGGAAGGGCGCGCCGCCCGCCGCGCGCTGGAGGACGCCCGCGCCCGCATCGCCGCAGCCCTCGGCTGGAAGCACGAGGTGATCCTCACCAGCGGCGCGAGCGAGGCGATCGCCCTCGCGCTCGGCCGCGCCAAGGGCGTGCGCATCGCCGTCTCGCCGACCGAACATGATGCGGTGCTGCGCGCCGCCGGGGACGCGGAGCGGCTGCCGGTCGATGCTTCCGGGCGCGTGACGCTGCCCGAGCCTTCGGGCGAGCGCCGGCTCTTTGCGATCCAGGCCGCCAATTCCGAAACGGGCGTGCTCCAACCGCTCGACCGCATCGGCGACGCGATCCGCGCCGCCGGCGACTTGTTGTTCGCCGACTGCGCCCAGTCCGCCGGCAAGCTCCCGCTGCCCGACGCCGACCTGATCGCGGTGTCGGCGCACAAGCTCGGCGGCCCCCCCGGCATCGGCGCGCTGCTGGTGCGCGATTTCGCGACGCTCGAACCCAGCGGCGGGCAGGAACAGGGCTATCGCGGCGGGACCGAGAATCTGCCGGGCGTCCTGGGTTTCGCCGCCGCTCTGGAGGCTCCGCGCGACTGGATCGAGGACGCCGCCGAGTGGCGCGCGATGCTGGACGCCGCGATCCTGGCCGAGGGTGGGGAGGTGGTCGCCGCCGCCGCGCCGCGTATCCCGACCATCGCCGCCTACCGCATGCCCGGGGTCGCCTCGGCGGCGCAGCTGATCCGCTTCGACGGCGGCGGCATCGGGGTCTCCGCCGGCAGTGCCTGCTCATCCGGCAGCCTCAAGCCCAGCCATGTGCTGGAGGCGATGGGCTGGTACGCCCGCGCTGCCCGCGAAGTGGTGCGCGTCAGCTTCGGCTGGAACACCCGTGGCGAGGACGTCCGCCGGTTCGCCGAGGCCTGGACCGCGATCGCCCGCGAAGCCCGCAGCCGCGCCGCATGAGCTATCTCGACTATCAGGCAACGACGCCGCTCGCCCCGGAAGCGCTCGCGGCCATGCTCCCCTGGCTGGAGCGCCAGCACGCCAACCCGCATTCGCCGCATCGCGAGGGCCGCGCCGCCCGCGCCGCGGTCGAGGTCGCGCGCGATCAGGTGGCCGCACTGCTGCCGCAGGGCGGCCGCGTCGCCTTCACCTCCGGCGCGACCGAGGCGCTCAACTGGGCGATCCAGGGTACCGAAGGCCCGATCGTGACGCTCGCGACCGAACATGCCGCCGTGCTCGACACCGTGGCTGCCGAAGCGCGCAAGGGCCGCCCGGTCACCATCCTGCCGGTCGGCAGCAACGGCCGCGTGGACCTGGACGAGGCGGCGCGGGCCATCCGGCCCGGCACCGGCCTGGTCGCGGCGATGCTCGTCAACAACGAGATCGGCGTGATCCAGCCGATCGCCGAACTCGCCGCGCTCGCCCATGCTGCCGGCGCGCGCTTCCTCTGCGATGCGGTGCAGGGCTATGGCCGGGTGCCGATCCCCGAGGGTTGCGACTTCATCGCCGTCTCCGCCCACAAGATCCACGGCCCCAAGGGGATCGGCGCGCTGTGGGTGCGCGACGGCGCCACGCTTGCGCCGCTGCTGCACGGGGGCGGGCAGGAGGCGCCGGGGCGCTCTGGCACCCTCTCTCCCGCGCTCTGCGCCGGCTTCGGTGTCGCCGTCAGGCTCGCCGCCGCGCGGAATGCAGAGGATACCGCCCATGTCGCCCAGCTCGCCGGAGCAGCGCTCGCCGCGCTTGGTCCGGACTGGCTGGTCAACGGCGCCACCGAGCAACGCTATCGCGGCAACCTCAACCTGCGGCGCCCGGGGCTCGACGTGGCGCGGCTGATGAGCGATCTGCGCGACATCGCCTTTTCCGCGGGCTCCGCCTGTGCGAGCGGGTCGGGCCGGACGAGCCATGTGCTCCGCGCGATCGGCCTTTCGGACGCGGAGGCGCGCTCGAGCATCCGCATCGGCTTCGGCCGCACGACGACTGAGGAGGAATTGGTGACCGCCATCAACCGTATCGACGCGGCAGCGCGCGCGCAGAAGGTGGCGGCATGATCGTGCGCTTCATCGGGGTCGACGGCACGGTCGAGGAAGCGACCGGCGCCGCCGGCGACCGGCTGCTCGACCTGGCCCAGGCCTATGGCCAGCCGCTGGAGGGGACGTGCGATGGGCAGATGGCTTGTTCGACCTGCCACGTCATCGTCGCGCCCGAGTTTGCCGAGCTGCTGCCGCCGCCGTCCGAGGAAGAGGAAGACATGCTCGATTTCGCGCCCGGCGCGACCCGCACCAGCCGGCTTGCCTGCCAGATCACGCTGACCGACGCGCTCGACGGGTTCACCGTCCGCATGCCCGGCCAGCAGTCCGACGCGCGGCGGCGTTGATGCGTCGGCGGGAATTCGTCGCGGGCGCTGCGGCCGCCATGCTGCTGCCCGCCTGGGTTGAGGCGCTGGGCGGGTCCGCCTGGGCCGCCACCGCTGCGCCCGATCCGCTTGCGGAGATCGCGAAGGGCACGGGCGGGCGTCTCGGCGTCTCGGTGTTCGACACCGGCAGCGGACGTCGCCTGTGGCTCGATCCGCTTGCGCGCTATCCCTTCTGCTCGACGTTCAAGGTGCCGCTCGCCGCCGCCATCCTGGCGCGCGCCGACCGCGGGGAGCTCGATCTCCAGCGCCCGATCCGCTTCACCCAGGGCGATCTCCTCGACTATGCGCCGGTGGTGGCCAAGAACCTGCCGCGTGGGCAGATGACGCTCGCCGAACTCTGTGCCGCCGCGGTCGAGTGGAGCGACAACGCCGCCGCCAATCTCCTGCTGCCGCAGCTGGGCGGCCCCTCGGGGCTCACGCGGTTCATGCGCTCGGCCGGCGACGACATCAGCCGCCTCGATCGCGTGGAGCCGGAGCTCAACGAGTACACGCCGGGCGAGGTGCGCGACACCACCACGCCCATGGCGATGACGACCCAGCTGACGGCGCTCCTCACCGGCAATGTGCTCCAGCCCGCGTCGCGCCAGCAGCTCATCGACTGGATGATCGGCTGCCGCACCGGCGACGCCCGCCTGCGCGCCGGCCTCCCCAAGACGTGGCGAGTCGGCGACAAGACCGGCACCAGCGGCAAGGGACAGGCCAATGACATCGCCATCGCCTGGCCGCCAAACCGCAAGCCGATCCTGATCGCCTGCTACCTGGATGCGCCCGGCATCGCGCCGGACAAGGCGGACCAGGCGATCGCCGCGGTCGGGGCGCTTGTGGGACAGCTGTTCGCCTGAACTTGCGGCGACAGGACGCTTCCCCCTTGCCGGGGGGGGCTGCCATCGTCCAAACGCCCCGCATGACCGTTGCCGTCGACATGGGAACCGATCCGGCCGGCAAGCCGGTTCCGATTGATCTCGAAGAACTTCTCGCCACCCGCCTGCTGGTTCAGGGCAATTCGGGCTCGGGCAAGTCGCACCTGCTGCGCCGCCTGCTCGAACGCAGCGCACGCCACGTCCAGCAGGTCGTCATTGATCCGGAAGGGGACTTCGTCACCCTGTCCGCTGCCTATGGCCATATCGTCATCGATGCGGTCGACCACAGCGAACGGGAAGTGGCGAAGTTCGCGACTCGCGCGCGGGAGCATCGCGCCTCCGTCGTGCTCAGCCTGGAAGGGCTGGAGGCAGAGGGGCAGATGCGCTGCGCCGCGGCCTTCCTGTCCGCCTTGTTCGATGCGCCGCGCGAGCATTGGTATCCCGCGCTGGTCGTGGTGGACGAGGCGCAGCTGTTCGCCCCGACCACCGGTGGCGAAGTCGCCGAGGAGGTGCGCCGCGCGTCGCTCTCGGCGATGACCAACCTCATGTGCCGCGGCCGCAAGCGTGGCCTGGCCGGGGTGATCGCCACCCAGCGCCTCGCCAAGCTTGCCAAGAACGTGGCGGCAGAGGCGTCGAACTTCCTGATGGGCCGCACCTTCCTCGATATCGACATGGCCCGCGCAGCCGACCTGCTCGGCATGGAGCGCCGCCAGGCCGAACAGATCCGCGATCTCCAGCGCGGCACCTTCCTGGCGCTCGGCCCGGCCGTCTCGCGGCGGCCGGTGGCGGTGCGGATCGGTACGGTCGAGACGTCGGCGCGCAGCGGCAGCCCCAAGCTGACGCCGCTCCCGTCCGGGCATGTCGCCGGCATCAAGGACCTGCTGCTGGCTCCGGTCGAGGAAATGCTGCCGCTGCCGATGCCCGCGCGGCCGGCGCCGCCTCCCGAAGAGGTGATGGCAGCGATCGAGCGTCCGAGCGGCCCGCTCGCGACCCCGGCGCTGCCCGAGCGTTCGGAGGAGGAAACCGACACGATTATCGCCGACGTGCTGCGCGTGATCCTGTCCGACGATGACGCGCATCAGCGTCCGGCGGCGATGCTCTACCAGGACTTCGGCGTGCGCTGTCGCATGGCGGGGCTGTCGCGGCCGCCGCTTGACCTGCCGGCGTTCACCCGCCGCCTGTCGTGCGCGCGCGCCGGCATCTTCGAATCGCCCGAAGTGGAGTGGAGCGACGCGCTCCAGCTCGCCGCCTCGCTGCCCGACGACATGCTTGGGCCGTTCCTGCTGATCGCCCGCGCCGCCCGCGCGGGGGAGCCCTGTCCCAGCGACGAGGAAATCGCCCGCACCTATGGCACCAGCTCGATGGGCCGGGTGAAGCGGCTGGTCGCCTATATCGAGAGCCGCGACCTGTTCGTGTGCCGCACCGACCTGTCCGGCCGCCGCTCGATCACCCTGCCGCACCTCGGCTGGACGACCGAAGCCTCGGAAGTCGCCGCCTAGCCAGCCGCCGCTTTGCTACCCCGCGAAGGCCGGGGGCAGGCGGCGGTGCGGCCCTACAGCCCCAGGTCGGCCGGTCCGAACGCGTGGGGCAGCAGTTCCGACAGCCGGTGCTCCTCGACCGCATCGCCCTCGGCACCTGCACAGAAGACCGTGAGGTCGCGGCGCCCGATCTGCGCCGCCTCGTTCAGTACCTGGCGGCAGCGTCCGCACGGCCGCACCGGCTTGTCCCCGGTCGGCACGCCGTCCGCCATCATCCCGCCGATCACCGCCACTTCGGCGATCTCGGCCAGCCGGCCCTGCGCGCTGGCGGTGGCGACGGCGACCGTCTCCGCGCACAGCGACAGGCCGTAGCTCGCATTCTCGAAATTGGCGCCGGTGATGATGCTGCCATCGGTCATGCGCAGCGCCGCACCCACCGCAAAGCGCGAATAGGGGGCGTGGGCGTTGCGCGCTGCGGCGCGGGCCGCCGCGATCAGGGCCTGGGTATCGGTCATGGTGCTACGACATTCCAATGGACGGGGCGGTCGACGCCGTCGATCCGCCGGATGGTGCTCGCCTGCCACATCCGCCACGGACGTGCCAGATACAGGGGCTCGAAGAAGTCCTGCGTGGCCCACAGCGGCCGCGCGACCGCGCCGCTCACCTGATACTGCTTCTCGAACGGTTCGGAGATCTTGAGCAGCATCGGCGATCCCGTGTGGTGCTCCACCACCTTCAGGAACGCCTGGATCGAACCCAGCAGCTCGGCGCGTTCCGGACGCCGCGCGCAGCCCTCGTCGAAGTCCAGTTCCACCACCGCCGGCAGCGCGTCGAGGAAGCGCGGCACAAAGGTGATGAACGCGTCCGCCTGCGCCTCGGCCGACCGGCACAGCGAGAACTGGTGGATCACCCCGCGGCGGATGCCCGCTTCGCCCAGCGCCGCCCAGTTGGACTGGAACAGGCGGTCACGACGCGTTCCGGCGCGGATCGCGCGGGCATAGGCGAAATCGACCCCGCGGGCGCGCGCCGTCAGCCAGTCGACGGGCCCCGTCTCCTCCGACACGTCGATGCCCTGGATCGGGTATTCGCCGGTGGAAGGGCGCCAGTCGGTCGCATAATGCCAGCCCGCAACCCCCGCGAGGCACAGCGCCGCCGCGATGGCCAGCACCGCCTTGAAAACCCGCATTCCCTGAATTCAACCTCTGATGTGCAACACGCAGATAAGCGTGAAGAGGCGGCGGGCCGTATCGAAGTCGATCTCGATCTTGCCCTTGAGCCGCTCGATCAGCAGCTCCGCCGCGTCGTTGTGGGTGGCGCGTCGCGCCATGTCGATGGTTTCGATCTGCTGGGGCGTCGCCTGGCGGATCGCCTGGTAATAGCTGTCGCAGATGGCGAAATAGTCGCGGATCGGCCGTCGGAACCGGGCAAGGCCCAGCACCAGCGTCTCCAGCGGCGTGTCGTCGGCACGCCGGATGTCGATCGCCAGCCGCCCGTCCTCCACGCGCAATCGCACCCGGTACGGTCCGGCATAGCCGTCGGGATGTACCCGCTGGGGCGCGAAGTAATTGCCCTCCAACAGGTCATAGATCGCGATTCGCCGTTCCTGCTCGACGTCCGCGTTGCGCCAGAGAATGGTGCGCTCGTCGAGCGAGACGTCGATGATCCGTGGATCGGCCATGGTGGAGGCAGCGCTTAGCTGTTTGGCGCGCGTTGGCAACGGGCAAGCCGGTGAAACGCGTCTGTCCACAGATGTTTCGCGTGTCTCGCTTGAGCTTGGCCCTCGCGTCTGGGAAAAGCGGCCCATGGCCACACTTGCACAAATCGGCGGTTCGTCCGCTCCGTCCCCGGCTGCGCGCCTTCCCCAGAACGTGGAGGCCGAAGCGGCGCTCCTGGGCGCGATGATGATCGACAACCGGCTTGCCGACGACGTCGTCGAGCGACTCGAGCCGGATCACTTCTTCGAACCCGTCCACGCCCGCATCTTTGAAAAGATCCGCGACGTGCGCCGCCAGAACATGCTCGCCAACCCGGTGACGCTGCGCCCGTTGTTCGAGGACGACACCGGCATGCGCGAACTGGGCGGGCCGGGCTACCTCGCCCAGCTGACCGGCAGCGGCGCGGGCCTGCTCGGCGCCAAGCAGTTCGCCGAGCAGATCTACGACCTCGCCCAGCTGCGCGCGCTGATCACGGTCGGCACGACACTGGTCGAAAACGCGCTCGACACCAGCCAGGCGATCGACCCGCGCAAGCAGATCGAGCAGGCCGAAGAGGCGCTGTTCCGCGTTGCGGCCGAGGGGACGACCGCCAATACGGTCAAGAGCTTTGCCCAGGCGACGACCATGGCCGTCGCGATGGCCGATCGCGCGCTCAACTCGGGCGGCGGCCTTTCGGGCGTCACCACCGGCCTCAACAGCATCAACTCGCGGATCGGTGGTCTCCACCATTCCGACTTGATCATCCTCGCGGGCCGTCCCGGCATGGGCAAGACCTCGCTTGCCACCAACATCGCGTTCAACGCTGCGCGCCGCTTCATGGACGACCAGCGCGCCGGCGTGGAAAAGGGCAAGTCGGTCGGCGCCAAGGTCGCTTTCTTCAGCCTCGAAATGTCGGCCGACCAGCTCGCCACCCGCGTGCTCGCCGAACAGTCCGGCATCAGCTCCGAAGCACTGCGCATGGGCAAGATCAGCAAGGCGGAGTTCGTGAAGCTGGCGGACGCCGCCGCCGACCTCGAATCGCTGCCGCTCTACATCGACGACACCGCCGGCCTCTCGATCAGCGGCCTGCACACCCGCGTCCGCCGCCTTCACCGCCGCCTCGATGACCAGCTCGGCCTGGTGGTGGTCGACTATCTCCAGCTGCTGCAGGGCACCGGCCGTTCCGACAACCGCGTGAACGAAATCTCCGAGATCAGCCGCGGCCTCAAGACGCTCGCCAAGGACATCGGCGTGCCGGTGATCGCGCTGTCGCAGCTCAGCCGTGCGGTGGAGCAGCGCGAGGACAAGCGGCCGCAGCTCTCGGATCTTCGCGAATCCGGCTCGATCGAGCAGGACGCCGACATGGTCTGGTTCGTGTACCGCGAGGATTATTACGTCGCGGCCAAGGAGCCCAAGCGCCCGCGCGACGGCGACGACGCCCGCGTGTTCGAGGATCACGCCAAATGGGCGGTGGAGATGGAGCGCGTCTATGGCCTCGCCGAACTCATTATCGCCAAACAGCGTCACGGCGCCACCGGCAAGGTCACGATGAAGTTCGAGCCGACGATCACGCGCTTCAGCGACTATGTCGGCGAGGGTTATGGCAGCTTCGACAATGAGTGAGGCAGGGCAGGGCACGCGCGACCGCCTGATCCTGATCGATCCGGCGACCACCGACCCGGCCTATCCAGACGCCCATTATTTCTGCTTCGACTGCATCGTCCTCGAAGGGGTGCTCGCGGCCTATCCACAGTTGCGGGAGCGGCTCGACGTCGAGCACGTCGCCTGGGCCCGCCCGCGCGAGCGGGTGGTCGCCCTGGTGGGGGAGGCGCACCAGTCGCTTCCCCTGCTGATCCTGGCCGAGGATGCACCGGCCGCGCTCGCCACCGGAGAGGCCAACGGCCTGCGCTTCGCCGACACCCGCGACGCCATCCTTGAGGCGCTCGCCGCCCGCCACGGTATCCCCCGCCGCCACCCGTAACCGGCCGCGGGAGAACAGTCCCTCGTTGCGGGTTCGCCGCGAGGGACTGAAGCGTTCCTTTAGTTCGACCGATCGAACCGGTCTCGAGCCTGTCGGGCCTGCGCGCACAGCACGCCCCGGTCACGGCACTGCGCCTCCAGCGCCTCTACCATCCTGCGTTGCTGGTCGAGGATGTACGGGTCCTTCGAGAGGCCGGGCGAATAGGGGTTCCGTGCTCCCGGCGGAGCACCCCAACCGCCGCTCCCCGGAGTGGGGGCCGCTCGTTCCGCAACCGGCTCACGCCCGGCGAGCATGACGCCCGCCGGAAACGCGACCGCGGCGCCGATCAGGGCAGCGCACCCCAAGCCTCGCCAGTCCCGCCGCACGCCTCGCCACACCCTCAGAAGTCTCTGACGAAGGATGCGCCTCTGCGCCCCCGTCCGCAACCGGCTCGTCTGCCGGACCTGCAGCAGCGGCCGGTCGTCGACAACTTATCCACAGCTTGTGCGGCGACCATCCACGGATCGCTGCACGGTTCCTTGCACGTCTTGCGCACAGCCGATCCACAACTTGCAAACAGGTTATCCACAGGCCTCTGCACAGCTTCTCCACGCGCTGCCAACGTGCCTTTGCGCACGAAACCCACCGCTGATCCACGCCCCATCAACGCGCGATCCACCGCCTGCCAACAACTTATCCACAGGCTTGCACACAGCCGCGCCGGCTCAGCGCGCGTCGAACCGCGATACGCGAACGCCCTCAGCGCCCCGCTTCCGCGGGAGCACTGAGGGCCATGTCGGGAGAGAGGGCGGCCGCAGCCGCGCCGGTCAGAAGACGGGCTGGTTGGGGTCGCCGTCGGGAATGGGCGTGTGGATCCCGCATTCGGTCTTGTTCCAGCCGCTCCAGCGGCCAGAGCGCGGGTCTTCGCCCGGCGCCACCTTGTTGGTGCACGGCTGGCAGCCGATAGACGGATATCCCATCGCCACCAGCGGGTTCACCGGCAGGTCGTGCGTGGTGAAATAGGCGTCCAGCTCTTCCTTGGACCAGGTGATGAGCGGGTTCACCTTCAGCCGGTCGCCGTCGAGCTCGAAGCGCGGCAGGTTCGCGCGCGTCGCCGCCTGGAACGCCTTGCGCCCGGTAAAGCTCGCGTCGAACCCGGCGAGGCCACGCACCAGCGGCTCGACCTTGCGGATCTCGCAGCAGCCGTCCGGATCATAGGACCAGCGCAACCCGCTCTCGTCGCGCGCCGCCAGCCGCTCGGCGTCGGGCAGCACGATGCGCAGGTCGGTCAGCCCCAGGAAGCGCACGAGCTCGTCCCGATAGGCGATCGTCTCGGGAAAATGCTTGCCCGTGTCCAGGAACAGCACCGGCACCGACCGGTCGACGCTCGCCACCAGGTGCAGCAGCGCCGCCGATTCCGCCCCGAACGAGGACACTACCGCCACTTCGCCCAGCAGCCCTTCGCCCAGCGCCACCCGCAGCATCTCCTGCGTGTCGACGCCGCGGAACCGCTCGTTCAGCCGCGCCGCATCCACCAGCGTGAAGCGGGGCGTCAGGTCGAGCCGGTCGATCGCGCGCAGGGCCGCATTACCCATGACGGAGCTTCCACACCGGTTGCACCGGGTCGGCCGCCCGCTGGTAGAAGTGCGCGTACCGGCTCAGCGCCGCCTCGGCCGTCGCCCGGTCGATCGGGGCCTCCGGCGCGAAGCTGTCGAACCCGCAGCGCCGCATCGGCAGCAGCTGGTCGACCAGCACATCGCCCTGCGCCCGCAACTCGCCTTCATATCCGGCTTCCCGCAGGATCCGTGCCGAGGAATAGCCGCGACCGTCGCGAAACTTGGGAAAGCTCACCTCGACCAGCGCGATCCGGTCCAGAAAGGGCAGCAGCGCCCGCGCATCGTCACCTGCCTCCAGCCGAACGGCGGTGGCGTTGGACTGGCCCAGGAACGCATCCAGCGTCACCGCCGGCTCGTCATGCGGCGCATCGTCGCGAAACCGCAGGAAGCTCGCGTCGGCCTCGGCCGGGTTGGTGGTCAGCTCAGCCATAGATCGCCTCCTTGAACGGCTCCATGCCGATGCGCCGGTATGTGTCGACGAAGCGCTCGCCCTCCTGCCGTTCGGCAAGATAGCGGTCGGTCACACGCTCGATCGCGTCGACCACCCCGTCTTCGGAAAAGCCCGGGCCCGTGATCTTGCCCAGGCTCACGTCCTCGGCACCCGATCCGCCCAGGAGCAGCTGGAAATTCTCCGTGCCCTTCCGGTCCACGCCCAGGATGCCGATGTGCCCGGCATGATGGTGGCCGCACGCGTTGATGCAGCCGGAGATCTTGAGCTTCAGCTCGCCCAGGTCGCGCTGCCGGTCGGGGTCGGCAAAGCGTCCCGCGATCTTTTGCGCCAGCGGGATCGAGCGCGCATTGGCAAGGCTGCAATAATCGAGCCCCGGGCAGGCGATGATGTCGCCGATCAGGTCCAGGTTCGCCTCCGCAAGCCCGGCTTCGACCAGCTGCTGCCACACCGCGCACAGGTCCGCCTTGCGGACATGCGGCAGCACGATGTTCTGGGCATGGGTCACGCGCAGCTCGTCAAAGCTGTAGCGCTCGGCAAGCTCGGCCATGCGGTCGATCTGGTCCGCCGATGCGTCGCCCGGAATGCCCTTGGTCGGCTTCAGGCTGATGTTGACGATCGCATAGCCCGGCTGCTTGTGCGGCTTGACGTTCTGGTCCAGCCACACCGCGAAATCGGGGTCGCTGCGATCGAGCGCGTCCGACAGGCCCTCCTCGAACGGCGGCGGCGCGAAATGGGCGGCGATGCGGTCGAACTCGGCCTGCGGCGGATCGATCCCCAGCGCCTTTACCGCCACGAACTCTTCCTCGACCTGGCGGCGATATTCGTCGGCCCCGATCTCGTGGAGCAGGATCTTGATCCGCGCCTTGTAGATGTTGTCGCGCCGGCCATAGCGATTGTAGACGCGCAGGCATGCTTCCAGATAGCTGACGAAGTCCTCGAACGGCACGAAGTCGCGGATCAGCGAGGCGATCATCGGCGTCCGTCCCATGCCGCCGCCGACATAGACCGCCGCGCCCAGCCTGCCGTCGCGCTCGATGATCTGCAGCCCGATGTCGTGCAGCCGCATCGCCGCGCGATCCTCGTCGGCCGCGATCACCGCGATCTTGAACTTGCGCGGAAGGTAGGTGAACTCGGGGTGGAAGGTCGACCACTGGCGCAGCAGCTCCGCCCAGGGGCGCGGGTCCGTCACCTCGTCGGCGGCGGCGCCGGCATATTGGTCGGACGAGATGTTGCGGATGCAATTGCCGCTGGTCTGGATGGCATGCATCTCGACCGTCGCCAGCTCGCGCAGGATCGCGGGCGTATCCTCCAGCTTGATCCAGTTGAACTGCAGGTTCTGGCGCGTGGTGAAGTGGCCGTAACCGCGATCATAGGTCCGCGCGATATGGCCCAGCATCCGCATCTGGCGGCTGTCCATCGTGCCATAGGGGACGGCGACGCGCAGCATATAGGCGTGCAGCTGCAGGTAGAGCCCGTTCATCAGCCGCAGCGGCTTGAACTGGTCCTCGGTGATCTGGCCCGACAGGCGCCGCGCGACCTGGTCGCTGAATTCGGCGATCCGGCTCTCGACGATGGAGCGGTCATATTCGTCGTACTTGTACATGCTACCCTCTTACACCGGCAGCAGCCGGGATCGCGCGCCGGATGGCGCAGCGGCGGTCGTTCAGATTACCCAGCTTCCGGCGTTCGGATCGGCGGGCTTCAGCGTCAGGTCGGGCCGCACCGTCGGGCCCAGCGCCCGGATGCGGTCCTTGATATGGGCGGGGCGGGGCCCCTCGGCGGTCGCCTCGGCGTCGATCACATAGGGCACGTTCACGCGCAGCGCGGCTTCCTCGACATGGGCGATCGCCTCGCCGTTGCTGCCGACGTCGACCGCGTCCGCCAGGTGCCGGGACCAGCCGCTGCCGGTCCACCACACCACGTCGCCGCTCGCCAGATCATTGCCCGTCAGGATCTTCACGCCATTGCCTCCGCTGCGGTCGCCCAGGCGCCCAGCTTGTCCTCTGCATCCGCCAGCTGGACGACATCGCCCACCACGATCACCGCCGGGCTCTGCACCTGCTCGCGCCCGACCATCGGGCCAAGGTCGGCGAGCAGCGTGCGCAGCGCCCGCGCACCCGGAAGCGTGCCGCGCTCCAGTACCGCCACCGGCATGTCCGGGGCGACGCCGTCCGCCATCAGCTTGTCCGCGATCGCCTCGGCCGTCGCCACGCCCATGTAGATCACCAGCGTGCGTCCCTTGCCGGCAAGCCCGGACCAGTCCTGGTCGGTCAGCCCCTTGCACTGGCCGGCGACGAAGCTCACCGCCGAAGACCAGTCGCGGTGGGTGAGCGGCAGCATCGCGCCCGCCGCACAGCCCAGCGCTGCCGAAACGCCCGGGATCACTTCGACCGGAAGCCCCGCGGCGCGCACCGCCTCGACTTCCTCGCCGCCGCGCCCGAAGATGAAGGGGTCGCCGCCCTTCAGGCGAACGACGATGGCGCCCGTCTTCACATGCGCGATGATCAGGGTGTTGATCGATTCCTGCGGCAGCGTGTGGCGCGACCGCCGCTTGGCGACCGAGATGCGCTGCGCGGCGGCCGGCGCGATCGCGAGCACGCGCTCGTCGACCAGCCCGTCGTGCACCACAACATCAGCGCTCTTCAACGCCTCTACGGCCCGAACGGTGAGCAGGCCCGGGTCCCCCGGACCCGCACCGACCAGAATAACGCGCCCGCGCGCGTGAGGATCTAGAAGTGTCGCCATGGCGCAGGAGATGGCCTCTCCCGCGCAAAGCAGCAACGCCACGCTTGCTTCGCGACACCGAAGCGAAACTTTGGCAGCCCCGCTTCAGCGCAGCGCGTCGCCCAGTGTCCGGATCTGGGCGACCTTGGCGTGGAGAGCCGACCAGTCGTCGTCGCTCGCGATCGGTGCCCAGATCGCCTCCACCTCCTCGATGGAAAGCTTGCAGGGCGCGTCCTCCCAATGCGGATGGTCGCGCGGCTTGCGCGGGGCATAGCCGTCGAGCGCCTCGCGGACCGCGGCGAACGCCTCGCCATAGAGCGGCTGGTCCGGCAGCGTGCCGCCGAACGCATCGTGGAAAAAGGCGTCGACCGGCGCGCTCGTCTCGCGCAGGGCCAGCTCCATCTGCCCCACCAAAGTGCGATCCTCGGCCTCTCCGCGCGGCACCACGCCCAGGCGCCACAGCATCGCCGCGCGCACCGCCTCCTGGTAACGCGGCGCGAACTGCTCGAGCACGGCGATCAGCGGCTCGGAATCGACCAAGGTGCGCAGCGCCACCGCCAGCTGCATCGCATCCCAATAGATCGCCTCTGGCTGCCGCCCGAACGCATAGAGCCCGGCATGGTCGAAATAGGCCGCCGTGAACCCCGGGTCCCAGGTCTGGGCAAAGCGCCACGGACCATAGTCGAAGCTTTCGCCGGTCACGTTGATGTTGTCGGTGTTGAGCACGCCATGGACGAATCCTGCGGCCATATACTGCCCGGCGAGCCGCGCGGTGCGGCTTACCACAAGGTCGAGCAGCCGCACCGGCCCGTCCTCGCCCGGCTCCTCGCCATAGAAGTGGCGCAGCACATAGCCGACCAGCCGCTCCATCGACTCCGAGTCCTGGTGATAGGCGAGCCGCTGGAACGTGCCGATGCGGATATGGCCGTGGCTCAGCCGCACCATCACCGCCGACCGGGTGGGGGAGGGCTCGTCGCCGCGGGTCAGTTCCTCGCCCGTCTCGATGACGGAGAAGGTGCGGCTGGTCTCGACGCCCAGCGCCTCCAGCATCTCGGTCGCCAGGATCTCGCGCACCGCGCCCTTCAGGGTCAGGCGCCCGTCGCCGAACCGGCTCCACGGCGTCTGGCCCGATCCTTTGGTGCCCAGGTCCATCAGCCGGCCCTGATCGTCGCGCAGCTGTGCGAACAGAAACCCGCGCCCGTCGCCAAGGTCCGGGTTGTACGTCCGGAACTGGTGCCCGTGATAGCGCAGCGCCAGCGGCGTCTGGAGGTTCCGGGGAAGCGGCTCGAACCGCCCGAAATGCGCAAGCCAGGCCTCGTCGTTCAGGCCGTCCAGCCCCACCGATCCGGCCGCGCGATCGTTGCGGAAGCGCAGGATCGTCTTGGGAAAATCGGCGGCCGCGACCGGATCGTAGAATTCCGCTCCCAGCTCGAGGATCGCCTGTTCGGCCGTGTAGGAAGTGCCGGACAAGGGCTGCGAGAGACTGGGTTGCGACGAAATGGCCATACGGCGATATGGGGAGCGATGACCGACAGACGCAACCCGCCCCGTGCCGGCGCCTGGCAGGATGACTTCTGGTGGTCCAGCGACGGGCTACGGCTGCACTATCGGGATTATGCCGGGCGGGACGACCGGCCGCCGATCCTCTGCCTCCACGGCCTCACCCGCAACGCCCGCGATTTCGAGGGGCTGGCCGCGCGCCTGGCGGGCGACTGGCGGCTGGTGGTACCGGAAATGCGCGGCCGCGGCGAAAGCGCCTATGCCCGCGACCCCATGACCTATGTCCCGCTCACCTACCTGCAGGACCTCGACGCGCTGCTGGCGCAGCTCGGGGTCGGGCCGGTGATCGTGATCGGCACCTCGATGGGCGGCATCCTCGCGATGCTGCTTGCCGCCAGCCAGCGCGATCGCATCGCGGGTGCGCTCCTCAACGACATCGGGCCGGAGATCACGCCAGCCGGCCTCGGCCGCATCCGCAGCTATGTCGGCCGCCAGATGTGGCACCCCACCTGGATGCATGCCGCCCGCGCCGTGGCAGAGGCGCATGGCGAGACCTATCCCGGCTATGGCGTGGCCGACTGGCTGGTGATGGCCAAGCGCCTCTACCGCCTCAACAGCTCCGGCCGAATCCTGCTCGATTACGACATGAAGATCGCCGAGCCCTTCCGCGTGCCCGGCAACGAAGCCGCTCCCGACATGTGGCCCGCCCTCGATGCGCTCGCCGGAAAGCCGGTGACGGTGGTGCGCGGCGATCGGTCCGACATTCTCTCAGCCGAGGTCGCCGAGCGCATGGTCCAGCGGCTGCCGGGCGCCGAACTCGTCACCGTTCCGAACACCGGCCACGCGCCGACGCTGGAGGAGCCGGTGGCGGCCGCCGCCGTCGACCGGCTGCTCGCCCGCTTCGCCTGAAGGTCCCCCCGATGCCCGTCCGTATCCTCCATCTCCATTCCAGCTTCGCGCCTGGCGGCAAGGAGCAGCGCGCCGTCCGGCTGATGAACGCGTGGGGCGACCGCGCCGTCCACACCATCGTCTCGGGCGTGCCGGACCAGACCGGCGCGCGCGATTGGATCGCCAAGGGCATCCGCTACGAGATCGCGCAGAACCCGCCGCCGCTCACCGGCAACCCGTCGGTCAAGCGGTTCGAGGCGATCGCCCGCTATGCGTCCCGTTTCGACCTGGTGCTTACCTATAACTGGGGCGCCATCGACGGGGTGATGGCGCGCCGCGTGTTCGGCAAGGGCGCGCCGCCCGTCGTCCACCACGAGGACGGCTTCAACGAGGACGAATCCGCCCGCCTCAGCCCGGTACGCAACATCTACCGCCGCTTCGCGCTCGGCGCCGCCCATGCGCTGGTGGTGCCCTCGCACGTGCTGGAGGAGATCGCGCTCAACACCTGGCGCCAGCCGCGCGGGCGCGTCCACCGCATCGGCAACGGCATCCCGGTCGCCAAATATGCGCAGGGCTGCGCGCCCGACGCCATCCCGGGCTTCCGGCGCAAGACAGGGGAGGTCGTGATCGGCTCGCTCGCCGGCTTCCGCGAGGTAAAGGACCTGCCGCTGCTGGTGCGCGCGGTCGGCGGCATCGTCGAGGACGTGCAGCTCGTGCTCGTCGGCGAAGGGCCGGAGCGCCAGGCGATTCTCGACGCGGCAGAGGCGATGGGGATCGAGGACCGCGTCCACCTGCCGGGCTTCCTGCCGGAGCCGCACCGCTACATGGGCCTGTTCGACATCTTCGCCCTCTCGTCGCGCAGCGAGCAGCAGCCGATCTCGGTGATGGAGGCGATGGCCGCCGGCCTGCCGGTGGTCGCGCCCCCGATCGGCGACATCCCGCAGATGGTGTCCGAGGAGAACGCCCCGTACATGGGCATCGACCGCCACGAAGTGCACCTGCGCGATCGCCTGCAGGTCCTCGCCCAGGACTTCGCCGCGCGCGGCCGGGTGGGGGCCGCGAACCAGGCGCGCGCCCGCGCGTTGTTCGACGAGGACAAGATGATTGCCGCCTATGCCGCGCTGTACGAACAGGCCATGGGCAAGCCGGGCGCGCTATTGCTGCGTTCGTAATTTCCTCGCATGCGGCGGGATTGGTTAGTAAAGGCGCCCCATCACGGGTCCGCCCAGCCGGTTCGTCGGGCATCAATCGGAGGTTGGTTTGTTCAAAGGTCTGTCCCCCATCAGCTACAACGGCCGCGAGGTCTGGCCGCTGGTCGAAGGAGGGAAGGGCGTTGCCGCCACCAATCACGCATCGGCGGGCGCATGGGCGGCAGCCGGGGGCATCGGCACGGTGTCCGCGGTCAACGCCGACAGCTATGACGCCGAGGGCAAGATCATCCCGCAGGTCTATCACGCACTGACGCGCCGCGAGCGGCATGAGGAGCTGATCCAGTACGCGATCGAAGGCGCCGTCCAGCAGGTCGAGCGCGCCTGGGAGATCTCGGGCGGCCAGGGCGCCATCAACATCAACGTGCTGTGGGAAATGGGCGGTGCGCAGCGCATCCTCAACGGCGTGCTGGACCGTACCCGCGGCATGGTCGCGGGCGTGACCTGCGGCGCTGGCATGCCGTACAAGCTCAGCGAGATCGCGGCTTCCTACAACGTCCATTACCTGCCGATCGTAAGCTCGGGTCGTGCGTTCCGCGCCCTGTGGAAGCGCGCCTATTCCAAGGCCGCCGAGTGGCTCGCCGCGGTCGTGTATGAAGATCCCTGGCTCGCCGGCGGCCACAATGGCCTGTCCAATGCCGAGGATCCGCTCGCACCGCAGGATCCCTATCCGCGCGTGAAGGCGCTGCGCGACACCATGCGCGAGGGCGGCATTTCCGACGACGTGCCGATCGTGATGGCGGGCGGCGTCTGGTACCTGCGCGACTGGAGCGACTGGATCGATAATCCGGAACTGGGCAAGATCGCGTTCCAGTTCGGGACACGGCCGCTGCTCACGCAGGAAAGCCCGATCCCGGAAGAGTGGAAGCAGCGCCTGATGCAGATCGAGGAGGGCGACGTGCTCCTCCATCGCTTCTCGCCGACCGGCTTCTATTCGTCGGCCGTGCGCACGCCGTTCCTGCGCAGCCTCGAGGCACGCTCCGAGCGCCAGATCGCCTTCACCATGCAAGAGGCCGGGGACCACGCGTTCCAGCTCGACGTCGGCGTGAAGGGCAAGAACTTCTGGGTCACGCGCAACGACCTGCTGCGCGCCCGCGAATGGTTCGGCGCCGGCTTCACCGACGCGCTCAAGACGCCGGACAACACGCTGGTGTTCGTGACGCCCGAGGAAAAGCAGATGATCCGCAAGGATCAGGCGGATTGCATGGGCTGCCTCAGCCAGTGCAGCTTCTCGTCCTGGGCGGATACGGAGACCAACTCCACCGGCCGTCTCGCCGATCCGCGCAGCTTCTGCATCCAGAAGACGCTTCAGGACATCGCCCATGGCGGTCCGGTCGACAACAACCTGATGTTCGCCGGCCACGCGGCCTATAACTTCAAGCGCGACCCGTTCTACTCGAACGGCTTCGTGCCGACCGTGAAGCAGCTGGTCGACCGCATCCTCACCGGCGACTGATCCAAAAAGGGCACGGCGCCAGTGGCGACCGTGCCCCTTTTGCCGGGCGGTGCAGGGTCTGCCGGCTCAGTCGCCGACGACCGTGCCGACCACCGCCCCGCCGACGCCGCCGACGGCGGCACCCTTTTCCACATTGCCGTTCGTCGCGGCTGCCACGCCGGCACCGCTCGCCGCGCCGATCCCGGCGCCGGTCAGGGTGGAACAGGCGCTCAGCGGCACGGCGCAGGCCAGGAGCAGGGCAGGCGTAAGCAACTTCTTCACGACATCGTCTCCGTTCGGGGTTGGATACCCAACCAAAGCACCAGGCGAGGTGCGGTTCCCCTCGGCGGGGGATCGCGATCCGGCTGCGCGCGGCGGTTGAAGGGGAGGGGCCGAACGCGATACGGTGCCCCGCGGGGGACAACAGAGGACGACGCATGCGGCATTCGGTGGTTTGGCTAGGCGGAGCGGCAGTGCTGGCGGCCGCGGTACTTCCCGCCGGCGAAGCGGCCGCGCAAAAGCGCAAGCCGCCCTATTACGCCTCGATCGCGGCGGGGGAGGCGCGGATGCGCACCGGCCCGGGGAAGAACTACCCGGTCAGCTGGACCTTCCGCCGCGCCGACCTGCCGATCAAGGTCGTCGACATCTATCAGGACTGGCGCAAGGTCGAGGATCCCGACGGCACCCAGGGGTGGATGCAGGTCGGCCTGCTTTCCGATCAGCGCACCGGCTATGTGAACGGCGGCCTGGTCGAGTTGCGCTCGGCGCCCAACAGCGCCGCCCGGGTCGAATGGCGCGCGGCTGCCGGCGTCGTCGGCCGGCTCAGCCGCTGCTCGTCGGGCTGGTGCTATTTCGATGTGCGCGGCCGCGGCGGCTATGTCGAACAGGCGCGCCTGTGGGGAGTCGATCCCGGCGAGGACATGTAGCGCCCGGGGGAACCGCTCGTGGTTGATCCCTGGATCTGGCCCGGCGCGCTGGGGCTGCTCGGGCTGGTTTTCGGCAGCTTCATCGCCACGCTGGCGATCCGCTGGCCGGAGGGGCGGTCGAGCCTCGCCGGCCGCTCCGCCTGTGACGGCTGCGGCCGCACGCTGCGCGCGATCGAGCTGGTGCCTGTGCTGAGCTATGTCATCCAGCGCGGTCGCTGTCGCAGCTGCGCCGCCCGCATCGCCCCCAGCCACCTCGTCGTCGAGCTGCTGGCGCTCGCGATCGGCGTCGCGAGCGGCCTGGTCGCGCCGGGCTGGGCGGGTGTCGCGGGCGCCGTGTTCGGCTGGCTGCTGCTGACGCTCGCCGCGATCGACCTGCGCGCCTTCTGGCTCCCCGATCCGCTGACGGCGACACTCGCCCTCTTGGGGCTCCTCGGCGGGCTCCTGGGTCTCGCGCCGCCGCTCACCGACCGGCTCATCGGCGGGGTCGCGGGTTTTGCCGCCCTATGGCTCGTCGCCACCCTCTACCACCGCCTGCGCGGACGCGTGGGTCTGGGAGGCGGGGACCCCAAGCTGTTCGGCGCGATCGGCCTGTGGCTCGGCTGGCACGCGCTTCCCCAGGCGCTGCTCCTCGCCTGCCTCATTGGGCTGGCGGCGGTGATCGCCAGCCGCTTCCGCAGGCGCCCGCTGACCGCAACCGACCGCCTCCCGCTCGGCACCCTCCTCGCACCAGCCGCCTTCCTCCTGTGGCTGCTCGCACAGGCCAGCGCGTGAGGCCTGGCCGCGAAGGCAGCCGATCGCTCAGCGCAATCATTCCTGTTCCTTCATCTCCGAGCGACGGTTTCGCAAAGAGCAATCGGCAATGGATTCCGGGAACGCGTCTGTCCCGCTACGGGGCCGTCTTCGGAAAGGGGGGAGGGCGTGATCGGCCACGCCCACCACACTCGTCAGCCAGGTGACGCGGCAGAGCCGGCAAGCAGACCGCCGTCGATGTTGATCTCCGTCCCGGTGACATAGGTCGCTTCGTCCGAAGCCAGCATCGCCGCCACGGCCGCGACTTCCCCAGGCATTCCGAAACGCTTCAACGGCGTGTCCGCGACAAGTGCCTGCATCTTGGCATTCCGGTCCGGACCGTCGCCCAGCATCGGCTCCCAGATCGGTGTCAGGATGGCGGCGGGGTGGATCGAGTTGCAGCGTATCTTCCAGCCCTGCTGCGCACAGTAGAGCGCGACCGTCTTGCTGTGGTTGCGGATCGCCGCCTTGGACGAAGCATAGGCCGCCGCGCCGGGAATCCCGACCAGTCCCGACCGCGACGATATGTTGATGATCGAGCCTGTTCCCGCGCGCTTCATCGCGCCGATCGCATAACGACAGCCCAGGAACGTGCCGTCGAGGTTGACGCGGTGGACCTCGCGCCAGTCTGCAAGGCTGGCGTGTTCCGGGTCGTGGGGCGCCATGCCGTCTTCGAAACCGGTGACGCCGGCATTGTTCACCACCACGTCGGCCACCGGAACGACGCCGGCCAACCGCGACCAATGGTCTTCCTCGCGCACGTCGAGCGGTTCGAACCGGCACCCGATCTCGGCCGCAGTAGCCGCCCCTGCCGCTTCGTCTATGTCGGTAACGATGACGATGGCGCCTTCGTCATGGAAACGGGCGGCAATGGCGCGGCCGATGCCACGCGCTGCGCCAGTGACGACGCACGTCTTGTCGTTCAGTCTTCGCATGATGTTCTCGAAACCAGAGTTCAGACTGCGGATCACTCCGCTGGCCTATGCCTTTCCGCTTTAGCGGTGACGCTGGATCATTTCGTGAAGCTCCCGAGAACGTGACGGTCCTACGGCAGCGCGGCGTGAACTGCAATTCTCGCTATTCGATCGATCTCAAGAACACCGCGCGCTCCGCAACATGCCATGGATCGCTGATCTACAGCGACGCGCAAGGCGAATTTCCCGCGACGGCTACCCCTGTAAGACAGCACCGGCAGTCCCGGTCTCCTTATGGTTGTGAGCATCGGGGTCGCCCCTATTTACTGTGCCGGGTGCCGGTCGAGGATGGAGCGATACATGACTGTTATACGCCGTGCCGACCTGGCGGACGTTGAAGGTCTCGGGGCGCTGGCACGTCGGACTTGGCGGGAAATGTCCGTACTGGATTTTGCCATGCCCTATTCCGAGAAGGACATGGCAATCTTTGAGGCACAAAAGAGTTCTGATGCCGTCATCCAGGCAAGGATCCTGGATCAGGACCAGTCTGTATGGGTTGCCGACGATGGCGGTCGGCTGATCGGCTATGCGGATGCCGGCCGTTGTGACTTGCCGCATGTCGAAGTGGCGCCAAACGACATGGAACTGAACCGGCTCTATGTAAGCCGCGATCGTCAGGGACATGGGTACGGGAAGCGCTTGATAGATGCGGCGCTTGCCTGGATGGCGACCCGCGCACCGGGGCCGCAGTGGATCGGCGTCTGGTCCGGTAATCTGAAAGCGCAACGCCTCTATAGGACCTATGGCTTTGAGAAGGTAGGCGAGTACGACTTTCCGGTCGGCGCGTGGATCGATCGAGATTTCATCATGCGCCGGCCTGGCCAAATAGGCGCACGGCAGGTTGGGCATCCCAGTAAGACATGTTTTTCGGGAGAGGGGACGCCGCCCTGAACGGGCGTTATCGCCATCCGGTTTTGAAAGCTGCAATTCCGCATTGGACCCGACCGCCGCCGCCCACGAACCTGCACACGTTGCCCTTGATCTTGGAAACTGAAGCAGCCGTGCGTGGACTCTTCTTCTATCGGCTCGCGACGATGCGGGTGCCTGACCGGGTTGTGAGGACCAGCGTCCCCGCCGGGTCGATACGGTAGGAGTCGACATCGCCTAGGAGCTCGACCAGATCGCTTTCCTGCTTCATTTCAGCCGGGGCGCAGAGCATCTTCGTCAGCCCCGCGTTGCTCAGCGATAGGGCAGGGCCGTCCGCTCGGTACGTGCCGATCATGCGGTTGCACCCGGCATTGCCGGAGAAGCGCCCATCGGCGTCGAAGCTGATTGCTGCCCGCGATTCCGGCGCGACCGCAGCGCCGCCAATTTGCGTGATCCGCCACTCGCTTCCGACGAGCGCGGCGGAATCCGTGCGTGCTGTCGTCGCGCAACCGGAGGCGAGCAAGCCCGCTACCGCCAGAGTTAGGGGAGTTCGCATGGAGAGTTCCGGCTAGTTACTGAACGACTGAGGTCCGGCTCCAACGTGGAACTTGTAGGATTGTTGCGCCGAACCGGCGATGTTGGCGCGCGCTCATGCAACCCCCGTCACCGGCGGCAGTAGATCAGGGGCGGCCCCGACCATCGCTGGCCGCGCACATCCGGAAACACCTGTCCTACACGCGCGCAAGCTGCTTCAGTCGCGACATGGCCGCCGCATTCCTCTCAAGTCCTTGCAGCGTCTGCAGAAAACCGGAACGCGGCGCCGCGTCTTGGCCTCACCTTAGCCTCACCTTCCGATCACGCGGGCTCGGGCTGCTCCACGCGAAAGTCGATCGGCTTGAAGGTGCCGCCGTTCGAATCCGGCGCGGAGCAGGCGGTGAGGCCGATCACCAGGTCCATGTGCGCGCGGAACCGGATGAAGTCGCCCGCCTTGCTGATCGGCGGCAGCACGCGCAGCTTTCCGGTCTCGCCGTCGATGGGCACGTTCATGAAGCAGTTGAACGCTACCGGGATGCGATCGGGTTCGATGCCATAGGGCTCCAGCGCCGCCGCCAGATTGCCGAAGCAGCCGCGGTGCGGCTCCAGCTTGGGATAGAAATGGTGGAAGGTGTCGTAGGAGCAGGGCGTGAGCAGGAAGTCGTGCCGCCCGACGGTGTCCTCGATGATCTCCAGCATCACCCGCGACCGGTTCGAATAGAGATTGTGGCCGGTCGTCAGATAGATCGTCTCGGCATAGTCGAGCGTCCGGCCCGAGGAGATCACCTCGTCCAGGTCATGGGCGTTGAACGCCAGCAGGTCGGCGACCTGCTCCCCGCGCGGGTCGATCACCGTGAGCGTCTCGCCCTTGGCCAGTCGAAAGGCGGTCCCGCTACGCTCGGGAATGGTGTTGGTCGAAATCAGGAGTCTCCGGAATAATGGAACGGGCAGCGCCAGCTCTCGTCGACCGCGCGCCCGCTGTACTGCCGCGCCTCGCTGGACGCACCGTGCGGCGCCAGCATCGGGTTGCGGGAGCCGGCGAGCGCCTCGTCGCGCACGAGGATCTTCTCGCGCATGCTCTCGTACTTGCCCTCCGCGCGCAGCCGCTCGAACTGGTCGTGGAGGTTGAACACCATCGTCGGCCGGTCGAACTGGCGGGCCGGGCGGCTGGAGTTCGGGTGGAGCCCGACGACAAAGAACGCCTCTCCGCCAAAGCTCAGCGAAAAGTGCGGGTTCTCCGGGTCGGGGCTGACGCGCGTGTCATATTCCTGCCCGCGCCAGACGTCCTTGTCGGACAGCGACTGGACGCGCTGCCACAGCGCACGCTCGAACTCCGCCTCGGACAGCCCGTCGGGGCCGTCGAACACGACCGCGAAACTGCGGTACATGGTCTTGTCGCGGCGATAGGCCTGGGCAAAGCGCAGCAGCGCGTCGTGGATGCGGACGTCGTCCCACGCGCTGTCGATCCGCGTGCACCCGAATACCTCCAGCGTGCCCTTCGCAAGCGCCGCCTTGGCGCCCACGCACGGGAACTCGCGTTCGCTTACATGGGCGAACAACATTGCCTCCAGGCGCTCCTGCGCCTCGTGCTTCCAGCTGAACATAGGTTGGGTTTTGATCCTGTTGAGCGCCAACTACGCCCGGGGGAGGGTCCGGGTTCCGCCGCTGCCCCGCTCCGGGGGAAGCGGCCGCCGGGTCAATATTTGTCGCGGCGCGGCTTGTGCTGGCGCTTGCTGGGCAGCTGGTCCGCCATGGTGGCGCCGCGGTGGCCCTGCGGGCGCGGGCGGCCGGTGGTGGAATCGACGCCGGTCTGGCGCTCGGCCTCCGCATTGATCTCCGCGCCGATCAGCACCGCATAGCAGGAGACGAACAGCCACATCAGCAGCACCACGACGGCACCCAGCGCGCCATAGGTCGCGTTGTAGTTGGCGAAATTGGCGGCGTAGAGCCCGAACCCCAGCGTTGCGACGAGCCACAGCAGCGTCGCCGCGACCGACCCGACCGACAGCCATTGCCACTGGGCACGGGCACGATCGGGGGCATAGCGATAGATGAAGGCAAAGGTGGAACTGGCGATCACGATCGCGACTGCCCAGGTCAGGACCTGGATGGTGACCACCCCCGCACGACCGAGGATGTCGGCGGCATTCTGGAGATAGGCCATGGCACCGGCGGAAAGCAGGCCCACCAATGCCGCGAACACCGCCCCCAGGGTCAGCAGGGCCGAGGCAAGCGTGGTCTGGATGAAGTTGCGGCTCTCATCCTCCTCATAGATGACGTTCAGGGCCTGGATGATCGCACTGGCCGCGCGCATCGCGCCATAGATCGAGAGGACCAGCGCGATGACGAGGCCCAGCCCCGCCTTGGAAGCCGCGGTCGTGGAGACCGCGATCAGCTGGTCCGAGATCAGCCGCGCGGCGTCGGCCGGCACCAGCTCGAAGATCGTCTGCATGTGCCCCGAAACCGTGCTCGGATCGGCGATCAGCCCATAGGTCATTACGATCGCACCGAGCAGCGGCACGAACGAGAGGAAGGCGTAGAACGCGACCCCGGCCGCCATCAACGAGAGATTGTGATAGCCGTCCATGGAATAGACCCGCTTCAGGATCGACTTCCACGCCGGCCAGGGATGCCGCCACGGGTGCGTCGATTCGACCCCCGGGATTTCACGGGGCTCGGGATGCAGCTTCGTCTCGGTCGGATCGACGTCCTGGACCTCCTGGTCGACGGCAGGCGTGTTGCCGGATGGGGTTGCGGCGTCGGTCATCTGGCTTCCTCATGTTCGATCGTCACGCCTGCAACGCGCGCCGTCCCGATTGGGATGCAGGTTAAACAAGTCGAGGGATGGGGAACCAAGAAGCACCGCTAATGGTTAGAGGATCTCGGGGAGAGGCGTGTTATTGCGCCCTTGAGCGTATTGGGGATCGTGTTGGGGGACAGTCGTCGTCAGCTGTACTGGAGCTTGCTGGCCAGTACTTTTGTAGTGCCGTCTGCGTTGGCGGCGCCCGCCGTGCAGCTTTCGAAGCCGCCGGCCAACGCGGCCGGGGGTGCGCCCGCGAGCGCGCCATCCTCCCAGGATGATCAGGCTACCACGTCCCAGCCGCAGGGCGACATCGTGCCCGAGGCGGAGTTTGACACGTCGCTGCCGCCGCTGAGCGGGGACATCAACGCCCCGCTCGAGCCGATGCCGGCATCGCCTTCGACCACCCCGGCGCAGGCAACGTCTCCTGCGGCACCGACCGTGCAGTTTGGTGCCCCGGGCACCGCGACCGAGACCATTCCGGACGCGCCTTTGCCCGAGGAGGCCGAACTCACGCAGCCATTGCCGCCGATCGCCACCTTCGACGCGACCCCGGTCGAGGTCGCGGGCGTCGACGACAAGGCTGCGGCCGAGATCCGCTACCGGGTGACCGTGAACGGGCTGGAGGATATCGACACGCTCAAGCGGTTCGATGAGCTCTCGTCCCTGAAGAAGGACGGTAACAAGGCCGCCAACGCTGCCATGATCAGCGCCCGTGCGCGGGAGGACGAGCAGCTCGCCGTCCGCATCCTGCATGCCGAGGGCTATTATGATGGCACTGCCGTCGCGATTATCGAGCAGGCTCCGGAAGGCGGCTATGTCCAGGTGACGATCAACGTCACGCCGGGGCAGCAGTACAAGCTCGCGTCGGTCAAGGTAGACGCTCAGCCGACGATCCCCCCCAACCTCATCGAGAAGGAGCTGCCGCTCAAGGTCGGCGAGCCGATCATCGCGGAGCGGGTGCAGGGCGCGGAAGCCAATGTCAGCCTCAAGCTGCCGCAGCAGGGCTATCCGTTCGTGAAGCTCGGCGAGCGGGACATCCTGCTCGACGAGCAGACGGTCACCGGCGACTATACGCTCCCCGTCGACACCGGGCCGCGTTCGTCGTTCGGCAGCTACACCACCGACGGCAAGCTCGCGTTCGATGCGAAGCACGTCGGCGTGCTGGCGCGCTTCAAGGCCGGCGAACTCTACGACAACCGCAAGGTCGACGATCTGCGCGATGCGCTGATCGGGACCGGCCTGTTCTCCAACGTCTCGGTCGAGCCGGTGCGCACCGGCGAGATTGCACCCGACGGCACCGAAGTCATCGACATCGCCGTGCACCAGACCGCCGGCCCACCGCGCACGCTGGCGGCGGAGGCGGGCTACAACACCGGGCAGGGCCTCCGCGTCCAGGGCTCGTGGACGCACCGCAATCTGTTCCGGCCGGAGGGCGCGCTGATTGTCGCCGGCGTGGCGGGTACGCAGGAGCAGGGGCTGGGCGTGACCTTCCGGCGCCAGAACGCTGGCAAGCGCGACCGGACCGTCAGCCTGACGGCAGGGGCGCTGCACTCCAACTACGATGCCTATGAGGCATTCACCGCGAAGCTGGCGGGGCAGATCTCGTACGATTCGACCCCGATCTGGCAGAAGCGCTTCAACTATTCCTATGGCTTCGAGCTCCTCGGCACGAACGAGGACGTGTGGAGCTTTGAGAAGAACAAGCGCGACCGCGGGACCTATTTCATCGCGGCGCTGCCGCTCTTCGGCGGGTACGACGCCTCCGACGATCTTCTCAACCCGACCACCGGCTTCCGCCTGAAGCTCAACGCCAGCCCGGAAACGTCTGTGCGCGGCAACGTGCGGCCCTACGGCCGCTTCATGGTGGAAGGCACGGCCTATTATCCCGTCACCTCCAGCCTGGTGATGGCCGGACGTGCACGTGCCGGCACCATCGTCGGCGTGGCCCGCGACGATCTCGCGCCGTCGCGGCGCTATTACGCCGGCGGCGGCGGCTCGGTCCGCGGCTATGGCTATCAGGAACTGGGGCCGCTTGCGCCCGACGGCGATCCGATCGGCGGCCGCAGCCTCAACGAGTTCTCGATCGAGGCGCGCTACCGGTTCGGCAACTTTGGCGTGGTGCCCTTTGTGGACGCGGGCCAGGTCTATGAAGGCTCGATGCCCAAGCTCTCCAATCTGCGCTTCGGCGTCGGCATCGGCGGTCGCTTCTACACCAACTTCGGTCCGCTCCGCGTGGACGTCGCGACCCCGGTGAACCGTCGTGAGGGTGAGCCAAAGGTCGCCCTCTACATCTCGATTGGGCAGGCGTTTTAATGGCCGAGGAAGTGATCCGCGAGAACAGCGCCGGCGGCGAACGGGTCGTCGTGATCGATCGCCGGCCCCTGTGGCAGCGCATCGCCAAATGGGTAGCCATCGTCCTCCTGGGGCTGGTCCTGCTGCTGGTGGTGGCAGTAATCGGGCTCAATACCCGGCCCGGCCAGGGCTTCCTGGTGCGCCAGATCAACAATTTCGCGACCGCCTCGGGCCTCAAGGTCCATGTCAGCCGGATCGAGGGTTCGCTCTACGGCGCGATGGTGATCCACGACCTGGAGTTGCGCGACACCAAGGGCGTGTTCGCGTCCTCGCCGCAGGTCGCGGTCGACTGGCGTCCGTTCGCGTTCATCCGCAGCCACGTCGATGTGCGCTCGCTGACCAGCCCGTTGATCCGCTACGATCGCAACCCCGTCCTGCTGCCGACGCCGCCCAGCGCGTCCGAGGGGCCGTTGCTCCCGGACTATGACATCGACGTCAACAAGCTCGCCATCGGCCGGCTTGAGATCGGCCCTGCCGTTGCCGGTCGGCGCTACATCGCAAAGATCGACGGGCAGGCGCATGTCGCCGACCGGCGCGCACAGATCCAGGCAAACGCCGCGACCATCGCCGGCGGTGGCGCCGCAGGCGGCGACCAGCTTGTGCTGCGCCTCGACGCGGTGCCAGAGGACAACAAGTTCGACGTCAACGTCCGCGTGTCCGCGCCCAGCAATGGCCTCGTCGCAGGGCTGGCGGGCCTGAAGGCTCCGCTGACGCTGAACGTCGGCGGCCGCGGCGCGTGGAGCGACTGGCGCGGGCGTGCAGCGGGCACGCTCGGTGGCGAGCAGATCGTCGACCTCAACATCCTGGGCCGTTCGGGCAATTTCCAGGTTCGCGGCTTTGCGCGTCCCGGCCTTTATCTTGAGGGGCCGGTCGAGCGGCTGACGTCGCCCCGGCTTCAGATCGCGCTCGATACCGCGCTTGATGAGCGGGTCGTGGATGCCAAGCTTCGATTGCGCTCGGACGCGCTGTCGGCGGCGACGGACGGCAAGATCGACCTCGGCAAGAGCCGCTTCGGCAACTTCCGGGTAGAGGCGATGCTCCTCACCCCGGGTTCCATCGCACCCAATCTCAACGGCCGCTCCGTGCGCGCGGCCGTCGTCCTCGACGGTCCGTTCCGCACCCCGATCGTGGACTACAAGGTCCAGGCAGCTGCGCTCGGCTTTGGCGAAACCGTCGTCGAACAGCTGTATGCCGAGGGTAAGGCGACCGTCGACAGCGAGCGTATCCTGATCCCGATCAACGCAAAGGCGCGTCGTATTTCAGGGCTCAACGCCGCGATCGGCGGGCTCGTCACCAACGTTTCGATCAACGGCGATCTGGCGATCAGCAACGGCGACCAGGTGCTCTCCGACAATCTGCGGCTGCGGTCCGACCGCATCGACGCAACCGCCATTGTCGCCGCCAACCTTTCGACCGGCCGCTACACCGGCGCGCTGAAGGGGCGGGTGAACGATTATGAGATCGCGAGCATCGGGATCATCAATCTTCAGACCGATGCCGATCTCTATACCGCGCCCAATGGCGGCTACGGCATTCGCGGTCGCGTGGTCGCGCAGACCAAGCGCCTGTTCAACGACGGCATCCGCAACTTCCTGGGCGGCAATGCCACCACGTCCGCGAACATCGCCTACAGCCCGGAAGGCATCATCAGCTTCACCAACCTGAAGCTGCGCGCCCCCCAGTTCCGCATCAACAATGGTTCCGGGCGCTATGATCCCGCAGGGCCGTTGCTGGTCAACGCGGACGCCTATTCGACCCAATATGGCCCGATCACGGCGCGCGTCTCCGGCTCGATGGCGGCGCCCGTAGTGCAGCTGCGCGCAGCGCGACCAGGCGTGGGCATCGGCCTCGTCGACCTCAAGGCGGACGTGCGCGGGCAGGGGGATCGCTATGCGATCGTCGCCTCGGGCGGGACCAATTACGGCCCGTTCAACGCGAACGTCCTGCTGAGCACCGCGCCGCGGATGACTGCGGATATCCGCTCTGCGCGCTTCGCCGGCGTCGACATCAACGGCCGGGTACAGGCGACCGACGCCGGGCCGTTTGCGGGTCGGCTCAATTTCTCCGGCTCGGGCATCAACGGCGTCGCGAACCTGGGGGCTGTAGGCAAGTACCAGCGTGCCGATATCAACGCGCGTGCGTACAATGCGCGTATCCCGGGCCAGTCCGGCATCACCATCGGGCAGGCGATCCTCACCGGCTCCGCCGTGCTCTATGACCAGCCGCAGATCGTGGCGGATGCCCAAATCGGCAACTTCCGCAGTGGCGACATGGTCGTGACGCGGGCACGCGCAAAGCTGAACTACCGCGGCGGCAACGGCACGGCGCAGCTGGTGGCGGAGGGCTCCTCCGGCGTTCCGTTCCGCGTAGCTGCAAACGCCAGGCTGAGCCCGAACGAGTATCTCGTGGCCCTGCACGGCATGGCAAACAATGTCGGCTTCCGCACCGTCAATCCGGCGCGGATCGTGCCCGGCTCGGGCGGCTATCGCCTGTATCCGACGCGGATCGACTTCGATCGCGGCTCGATGCGGGTTGCGGGGACCTATGGCGCCGGCATGACGCTCCAGTCCCGTCTCGACAACCTGGATGTCAGCCTGTTTAACGCGTTCATGCCGGGTCTCGGCATCGGCGGCATCGCGACCGGCAGCCTCGACTTCGCCCAGCCGAGCGGCGCCAGCTTCCCGCAGGCCGATGTGCGCCTCACCGTGCGCAACTTCACGCGGTCTAGCCTCGCGTCGGTCTCCGACCCGGTCGACATCGTGTTTGCGGGCGATCTGCGGCCCGAGGGCGGCAGCGGCCGGGCGCTGATCCGCCGCGGCACCACCACGATCGGTCGCATGGTCGCCAATCTGCGTCCGTTGGCCCCTGGCGCCGGCGCCTGGACGACGCGCCTGATGGCGGCGCCGCTGTCCGGCGGCATCCGCTACAACGGTCCGGCGGGCGTGCTCTTCTCGTTCGCGGGGCAGCCCAACCAGCAGCTCTCGGGTCCGATCGGCATCGCCGCCGACTTCGGCGGGCGCCTCCAGGCACCGCGCCTGGTCGGCGTCGTCCGCGCCAACAACCTGACCTATGAGAACGAATCGCTGGGCACGCGCCTGACGCAGATGAAGATCGACGGTCGCTTCAACAACGATCGCTTCGAACTCGCGACGCTCACGGCAAAGGCAGGCGACGGCACCATCTCCGCGCAGGGGAACGTCGGCCTCGCTGCCGAGAGCGGCTTCCCGATCGATGTACGGGCGACGCTGAACAAGGCGCAGCTCGCGCGGAGCGACGCGCTTGGCGCCTCGGCTACCGGCGACATCCGCGTCCTCAACAACGCGCAGGGCGGTTCGATTACCGGAGAGCTTTCGATCCCCGAGGCGCGCTACGTCTTCGCCTTCCAGGGTTCGTCGGAAGTCCCCGAGCTGACCGGCGTCCGGCGCAAGAGTGAGGTCCGCGCCGCGGCTCTCGATCCCAAGCCGGCGCCACCCGCGGCTCCCCCGGGGCTGTTCAAGCTCGACCTGCGGGTGCGTGCGCCCAACCAGCTGTATGTTTCCGGCATGGGGCTGGAATCCGAGTGGAAAGCGGACCTCCGTGTCGGCGGCACTTCGGCAGCACCGCGCATTACCGGTGGTCTCGACCTGATCCGTGGCACCTATTCGTTCGCGGGCAAGGAGTTCGACGTCGAGCGCGGCAAGATCAGCTTCGAGAGCGACGACTACACCAATCCGGTGATCGATATCGAGGCGACGACCACCGCAGAAGACGTGACGGCGACGATCCTGGTTGCCGGGACTGCACAGGCGCCGCGCATCTCCTTTACCTCCACGCCCGCGCTGGCGCAGGACGAGGTGCTGTCGCGGCTGCTGTTCGGTCGCTCCGTCACCAACCTGTCGGCGACCGAGGCAATCCAGCTGGCGGCAGCGCTCAACTCGCTGCGCGGCTCGGGCGGCGGCGGGCTCAACCCGCTCGGCAAGCTGCGGTCGGTGATCGGGATCGACCGGCTGCGGATCGTAGGCGGCGACGACGCCACCGGTCGCGGCACTGCCCTGGCTGCCGGCGAATATCTGACGGACAATATCTATGTCGAGATCATCACCGACGCCCGCGGATTCACTGCCACCCAGCTGGAAGTGGCGCTGAGCAAGGCGTTGAGTGTGCTCTCGCAGACCAGCTCGTTCGGCGGGTCGAACGTGAGCGTTCGCTACCGGAAGAACTACTGATCGAGCCTGCTCGGTGGGGGTCCTGTTGGGGGCCCCGCCGGGCAGCGCTCAGCCGAGCAAGGCGAGCGCGGCCGCTGCCGCCGATACTCCGGTCGCGAGCGCGCCGTGGGCGGTGGAAAAGTCGGTCGGGGAGCATGCCTCGCCCGCAAAGAGCAGGCGGTCATCGGGTGCTGCCAGCACCGCGCGCGCATCCGCGTGGCCGGGAAGCGCATGGCTGTACGACCCGCCGAACCCGTCCGCCTGCCCCCAGGCCGAGCCCGCAACCAGCCGCAGCCCATGGGCGAAGTCGGCGCCCAGCAATGCGCCAAGCTCTTCGCGCGCGAACGCTGCGGTAGCGTCCAGCCCTTCAGCCTCCAGCCTCACCGCACCGGGGCCACCGAAGAAGCACTCTACGAGGGGTCGTCCGAACGGCCGCAGATAGTAGCTCCCGGTCTCGGCAGCGCGCGGATTGCCGAGCAGGTGACTCTCGGGCGGCACTGCCTCCGGGTCCGTCAGCCGCAGGAACAGCTTGTTAGCGAGCCCGAGTGGAAGGCGGGCCGCCGCGTGGCAGCGGTCGTCGTATCGCTCAGGCAGACGGATCGCACCGCGCGCAAGCACCGTAGTCGCGACGGTCACGATCACGACACGTGCGCGCAGGCAGCCGCGCGGCGTCTCCAGCGACACCCCATCTCCGTCGTCGCGGATGCGGAGGACCGGCGTTGCGAAGGCCACCGGCACCGGCGGAAGGTAAGAGGCGATCAAGGCGCCATAGCCCTCCGGCACGCGCCAATCCTCGTCGCCCGCCGCGTCGACGTAGGCAAGATAGTCGGCAGCCGAGAGGTCGGAGAGGCTGCTGCCGTTGATGTATCCGCTCAGCGCCTCAAGGTACGCGTTCCATTCGCCCCCGTGGGGCAGCGCGTCCGCTGCGCTATCGCTGGCCGGCGGATCGTCGCGAAGCCGGGCATGCCATTGTTCAAATGCACGGTGAGCAGCAGCCTGGTCCGCTGGCGGAAAGCCGAGATCCTGTAGCTGCGTCGTCCAGGCAGCGTCCCGGCGCTCCACTGCGAAGCCGCTCTGCTCTGCGATAGCGACCCAGGGGTTGCGTCGCGCCGAGTGCAGCCACCCGCAGCCCAGGTCGAGTGGCAAGCCCTCCACACCAATCGTCCAGGCCCGCCCGCCGACGCGGTCGCTCGCCTCCAGTACAAGCACCTCAAGGCCGCGCCCGTTGAGGTGGCGCGCGGCACCGATCCCCGCAGCACCTGCGCCGATAATGGCGACATCGACGTCGTTCATGCGGGCTGCACCTCCTGGTCGCGTTCCAACGCGCGACCGGGTTCGGCTTTCCCCGTCAGACCGCCTTGCTGAAGCGCTGTGCGTCCGTCTGGCGATAGCGGTCAAAGGCGGCTGCGGCGAGCCGGGCATAGGGGCGGCCGTCCGGAAGCACCGTGACGTGGCTGCCGTCGACCCGGACGAGCCCTTCGTCCGCCAGCGCGCGAAGGGCGGGGAGGGCATCAGGCGCCGAGCTCGCGTCGACCCTGCCGTCGCACAGCAGCCGCTCGATCAAGCCCGCACGCAGCCGATCGTCGGCGGAGCGAGCGACGCCCCGAACTGCTGCCAGCCCCCCGTTTGCGACGCGCATCCGGTACTGGCCGACATGCTTCTCGTTCTGGACCAGCAGCCCCTCGTACTGGCTGATCGACGAGGCCCCGAGACCAATGATCGCCTCGCCAGGCTCGTCGGTGAAACCCTGGAAATTGCGGCGCAGCGTGCCCGCAACCGCCGCTTTCGCAAGGCTGTCCTCAGGTCGTGCAAAGTGATCGAATCCGATCGCGACATACCCAGCGGCGACCAGGATGTCATAGGCAAGCGCGCTCTGGGAAAAGCGCTGCGCCGCGTCCGGCAGGGTCTCGTCCGGGATCATCCGCTGCCGCGGCAGCAACCGGGGCATATGCGCATAGCCGAACATCGCGATGCGGTCGGGCGCAAGGTCGAGCGCCGCCGCCAGCGTATCGGCAAGATCCTCGGACGTCTGGTGCGGCAGCCCGTACATGAGGTCCAGGTTTACTGCGGCAATTCCGGCGGCTCGAAGATCGAGCACCGCCTGGCGCACCATTTCATAGGGTTGGATGCGGTTGATCGCGCGCTGCACATGCGGCGCAAAACACTGCGCACCCAGGCTGACCCGGGTTACGCCGGCCCGCGCCAGCGCTTCGGCATAGGTCGCGCCGAGTGTGCGCGGGTCGAGCTCCGCCGCGATCTCCAGCCGATCCGCACAAGCGAAGCTTTGGCGCAGCAGCTCGGTCAGGCGGACGAAATCCTCGGGCGGCAATGCGTTCGGGCTGCCGCCGCCGAAGTGGATGGCGACCACCCGCCCGCGCATCCGCTCTGCGACTGCAGCAACCTCCTGCTCCAGAGCCACCAGATAGGCGTCAAGGCGAGAAGCGCGGCCGATCGCGCCCGTGTTGCAGCCGCAGTACCAGCAGATCTCGTGGCAATAGGGGATGTGGACGTAGAGCGAGACCGGCGTATCCGCGGTGATTGCGCCCAGCGCCTGCGCCTGTTCGGCGGGGCCGACGCCGGCGTGAAACTCCGCCGCGGTCGGATAGCTGGTGTAGCGGGGCACGGAGCGGCGTGCGAGATCGGGCAGATAGCGGTGCATGACGCCCCTTTTCTGCCCCCGCGCGCGCGGGCTCGTTGACCCGCGTCAAAGTCGCGCGCGCGTTTTGACGCGGGTCAACGCTGTCCCGGGGCGCAACCCGCACACAAAGGCTGGAGGTCCCATGACGCAGGTCCAGCAGCTGATCGATACCCCGGCCGTACGCCGATGGCACGTCCTCGACGAGATCGATCTCGTGCCGCTGGTCTCGGACCATGTGCGCACCGAGCGGCTCTGCCAGCATCTCGAGGCGTTCGCCGATCGGCTACCGGACTTGTCCGATGCTGCCGAGCGTACGGACCTCTGCGAAGATCTTCAGGCCTACGCTAGCGGGCACGCGAGCCGTGAGGCTCTGTGGCTCGACGATCTTTTTTGGGGGAAGGGAGGGGCGCTGCAGCATTCCGTGCTGGCGCACCTCCGGGCGCGTCACATCGCCTGCGCGGTTCAGGCGCAGGATCTGCTTGCCGCGCTGCGACCGGAAGCGATGGATCGCGGGCTCTGCGCGGCGACTCTTGGCTATATGATCCGCTGCTTCTTCGACGGTTGCCGCAGCCGGCTAGTCCTCGAGGAACTGGCGGTCTTCACACTCGCGGGGGACCGCGTGACGCCGGCCGCGCGCCTGCTGCTGGAGAGCCGGCTGCAGGTGAGTTGCGGCGCCAACTGAGCGCTTGCGTCAGGCAGGCTCCGCCCGTTGCTCCAAGGCCTCGCGCAGGCGGATCGTCACGGCCCGGCCTCCCGGCAAGGCGATCACGCCCGCGGCCTTGAGCTTGGTCATCTGGCGGCTGACGGTCTCGATCGTCAGGCCCAGCACATCCGCGATCTGTCCGCGCGTGAGCGGCAGGTCGAAGGTGATCGGCCCTTCGGCGGTCGCGCGGCAGGCGGTGCCACCTGCGCGCGCCGCCATGTCGAGCAGGAAGCCGGCGATCTTCTCCTCGGCAGATTTGCGGCCCAGCATCAGCATGCGGCTGCGCGCTTCGTCGAGCGCCGCAAAAGTGCGCTGGAGCAGCAGGCGCTCCATGCGAACATGATCCTCCAGCACCTGCTCGAACTGCTTGCGCGGGAACACGCACAGCTCTGAGTCGGTGAGGGCGGTCACGGTGAAGTCCGCAGAGCCGGCATAGGGCCGGCCGATGAAGTCCGCGGGATAGTGGAGGCCGACAATCTGTTCGCGGCCGTCGGCGGTCGAGGCACTAAGCTTGAGCACGCCGGACAGCAGGTTTGCGCACAGGACGCTTTCGTCCCCCGCCCAGATCACCGTCTCACCCTTGGCCAGCCTCTGGCGGCGTCCCAGCGCGTTCAGTGCCTCGAGTTCCTTGTCGGTCAGGCTGCCGCACAAGGCCATGTCGCGCACCGTGCAGTCCGCGCAGATATCAGTCGCCATGCGGCGCCTATAGCCAAGGTTCTTCCGTTTGTCCTGTGAAACGCGGCCAGGGGCGGAATGCCGTCGCCACGGACAGCAGCCCGCCCCCGGGATTTGTTCAGATGCCGTAGCGGATCTCGACCCCCGGGACGCCCGGCACGTCGACCTCGAACGCGAACAGGTCGCCCGCGTGCGGCTGCTTGGCGCGCTCTTCGGCGGAAAGGTGCTTGGCGGCGGTGGTGGCGTAGAGCGTCTTGCGATCCGGTCCGCCGAAGGCGACCTTGGTGATTGCGCTCACGGGAAAGCGGATCTGCTCCAGCAACTCGCCCTTGGGCGAATAGCGCCGCACGCCCCAGCCGTTGTACAGCCCGACCCAGATACAGCCCTCGGCGTCGACGGTGGGGCCGTCCGGATGTCCCTCTTCGTTGGGGATCGATGCGAACAGCCGCCGGTCGATGAGGGTGCCGTCCTCCGTCACGGTGCAGGCGTAGATCAGCCCCTTGCCGGTATCGACGTGATAAATGGTGCCACCATCGGGGCTGAATGCGGGGCCGTTGGTGATCGCGCAGCAGGGGGTGGAGGCGACGCAGCGCCCGTCCGCACCCAGGCGATAGATGGTGCCGCTCTCCGCGGTTTCGGCATCGTCCATGGTGCCGAACCACAGCCGACCGTGCGGGTCGACGGTGCCGTCGTTCAGCCGGTTGCCGGGCAATTGCGGCTCGGGGTCGATCAGCGGCTCGAACGCGCCGGTCGCCGGATCGAAACGGGCGAGACCGCTCTGGAGCCCGGCGATGAAGCGGCCGTCTGCGCATGGCAGCACAAAGCCGCACTGGCCCGGCGCTTGCCAGTTGCGAAGCGCGTGGCTCACCGGGTCGAGCCGATAGATTCGATAGCTCTTGATATCGACGAACCACAGCGCTGCATCGCGCTCTACCCATACCGGCCCCTCGCCAAGCGGAGCGCCGAGTTGGACAACGCTGACGGGCTCGCTGCGCTGGACTGCCATCACAGCGCCTCCACGCTGCGAGTGCCGGTCGAACGGCTCGAGGCGGGACGGGTAGGGGAAAGCAAAGCGGTCACTGGGTACTGCCCTCTTGTCGTGGCGAGAGGGCGCGCAACCGCAGCAGGGCAACGGGACCGCAGCGTTCCTCTCCTGACGCCGGTTGTGATGTTCCTCCGCAGCATCCGTAGCTGTCTCCACGCTGTCAAGCGCGAGCGCCCCGGCAGGATCGACCAATGGCCTGCAGTTTGCCGCATCGTTAACCCCTCGGTTACCTTGACCTGCGAAGCCGGTGCCGGTTCAGGGGAATGGAAGCGTATCATGTTCAAGTTCCGCAAGCTGCAGCTCCTTGTCGCCGTTGGCGCACTCACGATGGCGGGATGCGCCCGCAAGCCGGAGCCTGCGCCGCCACCGCCTCCTGCACCCGCTCCGGCTCCGGCGCCCGCCCCGATGCCGACTCCGCCCAGCGGAAGCGCGACGGGGCTGAACACGCCGACCGCCTTGCCCGACGGCAGCTATCCCACGCCCAATCGGGCGCTCTCGTCTGCTGGCGCCGTGTGGCACCTGCGCAGCGCGCTCAATGTGGCGGCGCTTCAGTGCAACGTGTCGGATCCGTCCGTCGTCGCCCAGTATAATGCGCTCATCAAGACCCAGGCCAAGACCTTGGCAGCTGCGTACAAGGCCCTGTCGGGTGAGTATCGGAAAGGTGGCGGCGACTGGGAGGACCGGTTCGATGACTCCATGACCCGGGTCTATAATTTCTTTGCGCAGCCTCCCGTCCAAAAGGCGTTCTGCGACCGCGCCGTGCCGATGATGACCGCCGCAGCGGCGCTGCCCGCCGGCGGGTTCGAGAGCTTCGCTGCCGGTGCGCTGGCACAGCTGGACCAGCCGTTCGTCGACTTCTATCGCCGCTACGACATGTACCGCGTCGAACTGGCCGCCTGGAAATCCGGCGGGCAGTCGCCCATCCCGCGCCTGGGCGTAGACCCGGTGGTGCTGCTCGGGTCGAACGAGGTCACCCTGGCAAAGGGCGTGCGGGTGGCATCACGCTGAACCGCCAACATCCCGCGTCGCGGTTTGCATCGGGGGACTTGCGCCGGTTAGGGTAGGTGCTGGACACGAGCGCAGCGGCGCGCCCGTGCCTTTCCTGCCTACTGGAATGCCTGTTGGAATCGGTAACGATCGTTCTTGTGCTGCTGCTCGCAGTAGTGGTCAGCGGTGCGATATCGCGGATGCTGCCGTTCACGGTTCCAAAGCCTCTGGTGCAGATCGCCCTCGGTGCGGCGATCGGGCTCGCCGCCGACTGGCGGGTCGCGCTGGAACCGGAGTTGTTCTTCTTCCTGTTTCTGCCGCCCCTCCTGTTCCTCGACGGGTGGCGGATCCCCAAGGACGAACTGTTCAAGGACATCTCCACGGTCGTGGAACTCGCCCTCGGCCTCGTCATCCTGACCGTGGTGGGCATGGGGCTGTTCATCCATTGGATGATCCCGGCGATGCCGCTGGCGGTGGCGTTCGCTCTGGCCGCAGTGGTGTCGCCGACCGACCCCATCGCCGTTTCGGCCATCGCGGCGCGTGTGCCCATTCCCAAACGGATGATGCACATCCTGGAAGGAGAGTCGCTGCTCAACGACGCTTCGGGTCTTGTCTGCCTGCGCTTTGCGGTCGCGGCCGCGCTCACCGGCACCTTCTCCGCCTATAACGCTGCGCTCAACTTCCTGTGGGTGGCCTTCGGTGGGCTCGCGATCGGCATTGCGGTCACGATGGCCGTGACCTGGGTCAAGTTTCGCGTATCGCGCCGCTTCGGTGAGGATGTGGGCTCCCAGATCCTGGTGAGCCTGCTGATCCCGTTCGGTTCCTACCTGCTGGCGGAGCATTTCCATTGCTCCGGCATCCTCGCGGCGGTCGCTGCGGGCGTCACGATGAGCTTCGCCGAGATTTCCCGTCAGGCGCTGCCTGCCACCCGGATGCGGCGCAACTCGGTATGGGACATGATCCAGTTCACTGCGAACGGCATCATCTTCGTGTTGCTTGGCGAGCAGCTGCCGGCGATCCTTCACGGTGCCACGGAGACGGTGGAGCAGACCGGGCATCATCATGCAGGCTGGCTCGCCATCTATGTGCTCGCAATCACCCTGGGCCTCGCCGCATTGCGGTTCATGTGGGTGTGGGTGTCGCTGCGCCTGACGCTGCTGCGCCGTCGAACCCGCGACGACGACTCGAAGAGCCCTGAATGGCGCCTTGTTGCCGCGATGTCCTTTGCCGGCGTCCGTGGCGCGATCACGCTTGCCGGCGTGCTGACGCTGCCGCTGGTCGCGGCGGACGGGGCTCCGTTTCCCGCACGCGATCTCGCGATCTTCCTTGCGGCCGGCGTGATTGTCACGTCCCTGATCATTGCCAGCATCGGCCTCCCGCTGTTGCTTCGCGGGCTCCAGATGCCGAGTGACCACTCCGCGCAGGCACAGGAAGACGCCGCCCGCGTTGCTGCCGCAGAGGCGGCGATCTGCGAGATCGAGCGCGTCCAGCACGAACTTGCCGCAGGCCGCCCGGATGCTGACGTGTACGCCGCTGCGGGCGCACGGATCATGGACCTCTACCGCGACCGCATCGAATCGCGCAGCCAGCAGGGCGCGGCCGCGGAAGCGGCACGCCGCGAAGGCAGCATCGAACGCGAACTGCGGCTGGCGGGCCTCCGCGCCGAGCGCGCGGCCATCTTTCGGAGCACGCGGGAGCGCAATCTGGGCAGCGAAACCGCCAACAGGCTGGTCCGCGAACTCGACCTGCTGGAAGCGCGCTATCGGAGTTGAGCGGCTTCTCTTCCTTACGGGGCGCCGCCGGGTTCGCCGTTACGCGGCGTCAGGGCCGTAAGGTTAGAAGAACAGGCAGAATTTCTTGGCGCATCTTGCTCGGACTGGTATTCAGCGCCGGGGGGAACTTAACGAGCGGGGACCGCTCAGGAGGCTGATCATGCGTCTAAGCAATCTTCTTGTTGCCATTGCTGCGTCGTCGCTCATGGCCGCGCCGGCGATGGCCGGCTCGGCGTCGTCGCTTTCTGTCGTGAAGGCATCGACCTCGGCAAAACGTGCCAACGCCCTTGGCGCTGGTGGTCCGCCGCTGCCCATTATCATCGTCGGCATCGCGTTCGTCGTCGGTGCGGTCATCGTCCTGGCGGATGACAACGACGATAAGGACCGGCCCGACAGCAACTAAGCTCGCAGATGGAAAATGGCGGCCTGGAGCCGCCATTTTCTTGGCTGCTTACACAGGTGATCCAAGGTGACACTGTGGAGCGCGATCCGCATGGGCGACTGATGCCCGACCTTTTTCGCGCTTACCTCGGCGCATCGACGCACTTTGCTAATGCGAGCGACTTGCAATGTCGCGCGGCGCCTTCTATCCGGCCCCGATCAAGGGGGACGCATGAAGATCGTAGTTGGAGCCGCAGTCGTTGCCGGTCTTTGGTCGGTAGGCGCGAATGCGCAGGAGGTGTCCAGCGGGCGGGATGCGAGTGAAGATCGGCCGGAGGACGTCGTCGTCACGGCCGCGCGGACCGTGTTGCCGGCGAGTGCACTGCCGCTCACGGTGGATGTCATCGACCGGGAGACCTTATCGCGCCAGGTAACGGTGTCCGGTTCGGTGGTGGATGCAGTGTCGGCGCTGCTGCCTGCCTTCTCTCCCACCCGCGAAAAGATCACCGGCGTCGGGGAAACCCTGCGCGGACGTTCGCCGCTCTATGCGATCAACGGCATTCCCCAGACCACGCCGATCCGCGACGGCGGACGCGACGGCTACACGATCGATCCGTTCTTCATAGATCGGGTGGAGGTCATCTACGGGTCCAACGCACTGCAGGGCATCGGTGCCACCGGTGGCGTCGTCAATCAGGTGACCGCACGCGCCCCGCTACAGGATGGCTGGAGCGGACGTACGCTTCTGCAGGGCAATGCCGGTGACGATTTCTCCGGCGCGTCGCTGGGCGGCAAGATCGCCGGTCTCGTCAATTTCCGCAGCGGACGGGTGGATGCCACAGCCGGCGCGGCGTTCGAACGGCGTGGTGTCTTCCTGGACGGGCGCGGAAGGCGGATCGGCTATGACGGCAACCAGAGCGAGATCCAGGATACCGACAGCCTGTCCTTTTTCGGACGGGTCGGCGTGCAACTGTCGGATACTGCCCGCCTTGAGGTGATCGGCAACCGCTTCCGGCTGGAGGGAAACAACCATTATGTGCCCGTGGAGGGCAGTCGCGTGCTGGGCATCCCGGCGACGACCCGCCGTGGAAAGACGCCGGGCCTGCCCTCCACCGGGCTTGCAGAAATGGCGTTGGCTTCGCTGACCGACAGCGACCTCGGCGGCGGCGCGTTTACGCTGCAGGGCTTCTACAACCGCACCAGCGACACCTTTGCCGGCGGCATTCTTGCGACCTTCCAGGACGCCAGGATCGCGCCGGTCGGGACGTTGTTCGAACAATCGCGCAACGTCTCGCGCAAGCTCGGCGGCAAGCTCAGCTACGAACGCGCAGTGCCGGGTTTCGAGGCGTTGACCGTTACCCTTGGCTTCGATGCGCTGATCGATCGCACCGCGCAAAGCCTGGTGCATACCGGCCGCACCTGGGTCCCGCAGACCGACTTCCGCAGCCTGGCGCCTTTCGGCCAGACCAACCTCAAGCTGTTCGACGGCCTTGTCCGGCTGAACGGTGGCGTCCGTTACGAGAACGTTCAACTGGACATCCCCGATTATACGACGCTTGCCTCCTCCGGCTCGCGCTTCGTCACTGGCGGCAAGCCGTCCTTTAAGCGCGCGCTGTGGAACGGCGGCGTCGTGATCGAGCCGGCCAAGGGCGTCCGCGCCTATGGCAGCTATGCCGAGGGCTATACGATCGCGGATATCGGGCGCGTGCTGCGCGGTATCAGCCAGCCGAACGTTCGTATCGAGGAGTATCTCGATCTGACGCCCGTCACCTCGAACAACCGGGAAGTCGGTGTCGAAGTGGCGCAAGGTCCGCTGACCGCCAGTGCTACCTATTACTGGTCGTCGAGCGATGCCGGGCAGGTGCTGGTCCGCAACGACGACGGCATCTTCAACGTCGTCCGGCAGCCGATCGACATAGAAGGGCTCGAACTCAACCTCGATACGCGCACGCCGCTGCCGGGGCTCAAGTTCGGGGTGGGCTATTCCCATGTGCTCGGCCGCACCGACACCAATGGGGACGGTGTGCTGGACGCGGACCTTGATGGCGCCAATATTTCGCCGGATCGGCTCAACCTGAATGCAGACTATAGCAACGGACCGTTCAGCGCGCGGGTGCAGGGGCGCTATTATCTCTCGCGTCGTTTCGATGGTCAGCCGGCCGCCAACAACTTCGCGGGCTATCACCTTTTCGATGCCTATCTCGCCTATGAGCTTTCGATCGGGCGCGTGATGTTGAGCGTCCAGAACCTCGGCAACACGGATTACGTCACCTATTACAGCGACACCCAGGGACCGACCGACAACGCGCGCTTCTATACCGGGCGCGGCCGCAACTTCACGCTGAGCTGGCAAGCCGCGTTCTGATGCGCCTGCTCTCCCTGCTCCATCGATGGGTCGGTGCCGTGGTGGGGGCGCTGCTCGCGCTGCTGGGTGTCACCGGCGCGCTGCTGGTGTGGCGCGACGCGCTGACCTTCGTCCCGCACGCGAGCGACCGGCCGGCACAGGATCCGGTATCGCTAGGTCAGGTCGTCGATGCACTGGCAGGCGGTGAAAAGCAGGTCGACCGTGTCACCTTCGCCGGGGACGGGCTGGGTGTGCACCAGGCGATCTTCGCCGACGGGAGCGGCGCCTATCTGGACCAGACCGGCCGGGTCGTGGCGCAGTGGGCGAGCAGCTGGGAGCGGCCTGAACTCTGGCTGTTCGATCTGCACCATCGCCTGTTCCTGGGGGATTTCGGTGAGACGGTGACCGGGATCGCCGGGTTGATCGGGCTGTTCTTCGTCGTCAGCGGGATCATCCTGTGGTGGCGGATGCGGTCGCGCTTCAGGCCACGGCTCTGGCCCGTGAAGATGACTCCCGGCGCGATCGTGCATCATCATCGCGACCTCGGCGTCCTGACTGCGCCGCTGCTCCTGCTCTCGCTTTTGACAGGCGTAATGATGGTACTGCCGGCGGTCGGCGAATTCCTGCTGTCGCCGCTCGGCCCGGAACAACGGCCCCGCGTTCCCACGGCCTTGATCGCGCCGGCGCCCACGCGCGATCTGGAAAAGCTGTTCGTCGTTGCGGCAACACGGTTTCCCGATGCCGAACCACGGCGGCTCCAGTGGCCGCGCAGCCCTGGTAAGCCGATCGTGCTGCGCTTGCGGCAGTCGTTCGAATGGACGCCGAACGGCCGTACCTACCTCTATTTCGATCCCGGCACGCTGGAAGTGATCGGCGAGGCCGATGCGGCGACCGCCGGCCTGCACGCGTCTGCCCGGGAAAAGCTCTACCCGCTTCATGCGGCAAAGGTTGGCGGACTGGCCTGGAAGCTCGCCATGACGGCCTCGGGCCTGGCGCTGGCGCTGCTCGGGAGCCTCGCCGTCTATGGCTTCTGGCGGACCCGCTGGAACACGCGCGTCGCGCGGCAGAAGCGCCTGTCCCGTGCCCTGCAACCGCAAGGATCGTCCGGAAGCGTCCAATGAATACTGCGCGTGCGACCTCAACTTCAGGCAGACAGTAAAGCTAGGCCGCTACACTTGCGTCAGACTTGCGCGCGTCATAGTCTGTGGGAATGAAGACCTTCACCCCTATTGCCGCGCTGATCCTGTGCTGGTTCATCGGCATCATCGTCGGCAAGCCGGGGCTATGGTTCCCGCTGGGTTTTGTGGCGATGATCGCGGTCGCGCTGGTGCAGAAGCATCGGAACTCCTCCTCGGGATAAGTCGCGGCGGCGGCTTCAACAGCCGCCTCTGCTGATCCTCCGCCACCGGAATAGCTGCGTTTCCGCGCGCTGCCGCGAAGCGATGGTGCTCAGCCCCTATGTAAGGCGCGAGATCAGGCCTGGCCGGGGACGGCATCAGGCCGCATCAGGAGTGCGCCATGAAGAAGATCGGGTTCCTTTCGTTCGGCCATTGGTCGTCATCGTCACAATCGGCGACCCGTTCTGCCTCGGATGTGCTCCTGCAGTCGATCGACCTTGCCGTTGCCGCTGAGGAGCTCGGCGCCGATGGCGCCTATTTCCGTGTGCACCATTTCGCGCAGCAGCTTGCATCACCGTTTCCGCTGCTTGCCGCCGTCGGAGCCCGGACCAGCCGGATCGAGATCGGCACCGGCGTGATCGACATGCGCTACGAGAACCCGTTCTACATGACGGAAGACGCCGGCGCTGCCGACCTCATCAGTCGTGGTCGGCTGCAACTGGGCATCAGTCGCGGATCGCCCGAACAGGTGGTCGAGGGGTGGCGCCACTTCGGCTATGCGCCTCGCCCGGGCGAGAGCGATGCGGACATGGGCCGCCGACATGCGGAGGTCTTCCTCGACCTGCTGAACGGAAAAGGGTTTGCGCAGCCGAGCCCGAACCCGATGTTTCCGAACCCGCCGGGGTTGCTGCGCATCGAACCGCATTCGCCAGGGCTTCGGCGGCGTATCTGGTGGGGCTCCGCGTCCAACGCCACTGCGGTCTGGGCCGCGGAGCGCGGCATGAACCTGCAAAGCTCGACCTTGAAGGCGGACGAGAGCGGCGAGCCGCTCCACGTTCAGCAGGCGAAGCAGATCCGGCTTTATCGGCAGGCATGGCGGGCGGCGGGGCATGACTGGGAGCCGCGCGTTTCCGTCTCGCGTTCGATCTTCCCGCTGATGAACGACGTCGATCGCGCCTATTTCGGGCGCGGCGGCAGCACCGACCAGATCGGGATGATCGACAATATGCGCGCGGTGTTCGGTCGCTCCTACGCGGCCGAGCCGGAACTGCTGATCGCGCAACTCCAGGCGGACGAGGCCATTGCGGAGGCCGACACGCTGTTGCTCACCGTCCCGAACCAGCTTGGCGTCGACTATAACGCCCATGTACTCGAAGAGATTCTTACCCAGGTTGCTCCGGCGCTGGGCTGGCGTTGACACCGTCTCCCACGTGTCACGAACTTGTCACACCCACCCTCCAAGGGGTGCGGGGGCGCAGCTGCAGAGGGCCTTCCCAGAAGGTGGCGGTAGGGGGCCTGCTAAACAGGCGGATATCCACTATATCATTGGCGGCATGCGCGCTGCGATCAGACGGCGCGCCGCCAGAGCTCGTGTGTTCGCCTGTTTCGGTGTCCGCTCAACCATGAAGGGCAGTGCTGCGTGCGAGAAGTTGAACTGAAGCTCGACCTGACCGAGGCGGCTGCGGAGGCGCTCCAAGCCTCGGACTTACTGCCAGACGCCCCGGACATCCGCGAGCTCCTGGCCGTCTATTTCGACACGCCGGAACAGGATCTCGCCCGGGCGGGCATTTCCCTGCGCATCCGCTCCGCGGGCGAAGATCGGATCCAGACCGTCAAGGCGGATGGGGCGGGCAGTGCGGGGCTGTTCGCACGATCCGAGTGGGAGGTGCCGGTCGACGGCAACGACCCGATCCTGGACGATTCCACGCCGGTGAAAGCGCTCCTGGGCAAGCGTACCCAACACATCGCGCCGCAGTTTGAAGTGCGTGTCGAACGCCGCGGGTGGCTGCTGAAAGAGGGCAAGGCCGAGATCGAGGTCGTGCTCGATCGCGGGGAGGTGGGTGCCGGCGAGGGCGCTGCTCCGATCTGCGAGCTCGAACTGGAGCTCAAGGCGGGCAGCCCGGCGGCCTTGTTCGCGCTCGCCCGGAAGATCGACGCGTTGGCCCCCGTGCGTCTCGGCGTCCTCACCAAGGCGGAGCGCGGCTATCGGCTTTCGGAGCCGCAGCGCCCGGCGTTCAAGGCGGAGCCGGTACTGCTGAGAGTCGGGGCCACCGCTGCCGAGGCGTTCCAGCACATCGCGCACGCCTGTATCCGGCAGTTCCGGCTGAACGAAACAGCCCTTGCGGTGAGCCGCTCTCCAGAGGCGCTGCATCAGGCCCGCGTCGCGCTGCGCCGTCTGCGCTCCGCCTTTTCGATCTTCAAACCGCTGTTTGCGGAGGATGCGCGTGCGGCCGCGCTTCGGGAGGAACTTCGCTGGCTGGCTGGCACGCTCGGCGCAGCGCGCGACCTCGACGTGCTGCTCGCGCGCGCGCCGGTCGGCGCGTTGTCCGAGCGGATCGAGGAGGCGCGGGAGGCAGCGTATGGGCAGGTCGAAGAAGCGTTGGGGTCGCCGCGGGCACGCGCGGCTATGCTTGAACTGGCCGAATGGCTTGCTGACGGGAGCTGGTTGCTGGCTGCCGACACCCGCGACCGTCGAGGCGAGCCGGTTCGGGAATTCGCGATGACGACGCTCCGGCGGTTTCGGAAAGCGGTGAAGAGACAGGGCCGCAACCTGAAGAAGCTCGATGACGAGGCCCGGCATGACCTTCGCAAGAGCGCCAAGAAGCTGCGCTATGCCAGCGAGTTCTTTTCCGCGCTCTTCGAGGGGCGGCCCCGGCGGTATCGGCGCTTCATCGCGGCGCTGGAGGATCTGCAGGATCGGCTCGGCGCGCTCAACGACTTGGCCGCCGCCCCAGAGGTGATGCACAGCACGGGGTTGTCCGACGATCCCGAGGCAGATGCACTGCTGGCGGGCGGAAAGCGCAAGGCGTTAATCGGCGCTGCGGCAGACGCGCACGAGACGCTTGTTGATCGGAAACGCTTCTGGCGTTAGCTCCTGTCGTTCCCGAGCGGATCAGGGTGTGAGCTAAGGGCGGCTTCTCCTACGCAGCCAGTCAGCGTTTGGGGGCGCCCGAGAGATATTCCTCTTCGGTAACGTGCTCCATCCAGGTCACTGCGGAGCCGTCGACCGCTTCCTGGATCGCGATATGGGTCATCCCCGTGCTGCGCGTCGCCCCGTGCCAATGTTTTTGATCGGGCGGAAACCACAGCACATCGCCGGCATGGAACTCCACCCTCGGGCCGCCCTCGACCTGAGCCCAGCCGATGCCCTCGGTGACGAGCAGCGACTGACCGGCCGGGTGCGTGTGCCACGCAGTCCGCGCGCCCGGCTCGAAGTGAACGATTGCGCCGCTGGTGCGGGCCGGGGAAGGGCGCTGGAACTGCCCTGTGATCGTGACCTTGCCGGTAAAATACTCGGCCGGCCCATCGACGGTCTTCAGATCGGCCTTGCGGATGACTTCCATGCAATCTCTCCGTCCCGAAGAGCGGCGCGGTATCGTGCTTAGCTAACGCGCAGATAGCGCGAAGGATCATCGCGGTGCTGCGCGAGCAGGAAACCGGGATGAAGACCGCCGACGTGTGCCGCAAGCACGGCATCAGCAGCGCGACGCTGTACGCGTGGAAGGCGAAGTACGCCGGCATGGACGTGTCGCAGGCGCGCAAGCTGAAGGTGCTCGAGGAGGAGAACGGCCGGCTCAAACGGCTGCTGACGAATGCGATGTTCGACAATGCCGTGCTGAAGGAGGTGGCGGGAAAAAACTGGTGAAGGTCGCGGCGGAACGTCGCCGCTTCGGCTACCGGCGGCTAGGGATCATGCTGGCCCGTGAGGGGCTGGTCATGAACCACAAGAAGCTGCTGCGGCTCTACCGAGAGGAGAGCCTGCGGGTGCGTCGTCGTCGTGGCCGCAAGCGAGCGATCAGCACGAGAGAACCGATGGCGCTGCCGCGGGGGCCAAACCCGCGGTGAAGCCTCGATTTCGTCAGCGATACGCTGATCAGTCGCCGGCGCATTCGCATCCTTGCGGTGGTCGACACCTCATCGTCGGGCGCGCGTGTCGCTCGCGAGCTCGATGCCATCATTGCGGCCGGGGGCAGGCCACCGCTGATGATCGTAAACGACAACGGTACCGAACTGACCAGCTTGGCGATCCTGAGATGGACGCAGGACCGGCTTGTCGAGTGGCACTACATCGCGCCCGCCAAGCTGCAGCAGAACGGCCATGTCGAGAGCTTCAACGGCCGTCTGCGTGACGAATGCCTCAACGAGACGCTGTTCGTGTCGCTCGGTCATGCCCGCTCGGTGCTGCGGCTCTGGCGCGACGACTACAACCACGTGCGACCGCATAGCGGGATAGGCGGACTGACGCCCGCCGATGCTGCCAGGCGGATTGTGCAACACCGCCCCGAGGAGCACCATACCAGCCCGGACTCCAGGTATAACTGGTAGAGCTTTGGGGAGCACGTCAGGTGCTGCAAGCCCCTCCTCAACCACGGCACCCCAGGAAAACGCGTAGGTAGAGTACCTACTTCGCGAGCTTTCAGCGCTTCGTATGAAGGATTCGCAAATCCTGATTACAGGGGCGGTCGTAAAATGCGGCAAGGGCAAGTTTGCACAACAGGGGCGGAGTGTTTGATTGCACTGCGCGCTTCGAGAGAGTCAGGACGTGGGAAGGGCTTTCCGTGAGTCCGCTCAGGGGACTTGGCGCCGGCGATGCCACAGCAACGAAAAAAGCTCGCGGAGCACGAAATCGGTCGGGCGTCACTGCCCGGCGCATTCTCGCGATACGGCAAGGAGGGCCGTCGAGAGCTACGCTGACGTTCTGTCTGGCGGTGATCGCTGGTGCCTTCGCCGTACCCGCCGAGGCCCAAGTAAATGAGCAAGCAGCGGACAAGCCGACGCCCGCCTCCGCGGAGCCAGAAGCGCCGGAGATCGTCGTCTTTGGTCGCGGCGAGGCGAAGATCGGGGTTGCCCATGCCGCCAGCGAGGGGACGGTGGCTGGCGCGGACTTGCTCGTCAGGCCGCTGCTGCGCGTATCGGAACTGTTGGAAGCGGTACCCGGCATGGTGGCCGCGCAGCATTCCGGCAGCGGGAAGGCGAACCAGTATTTTCTGCGCGGCTTCAACCTCGATCACGGGTCTGACTTCACCACCTACATCGATGGCGTGCAGATGAACCTGAGGACCCACGGCCACGGCCAGGGCTATCTGGATCTCAATGGCCTGATCCCTGAGATCATCGCGCGGGAGGATTTCCGGAAAGGCCCGTACCGTGCCGATGGCGGCGACTTCGCGCTGGCCGGTGCGGCCTATATGACGACGATCGACAGCTATGACCGTCCGTGGGCTTCGCTTGAAGGCGGATCCTATGGATATGGCCGCGTGGCTGCAGGCGGCACGATTGACGGAGTTGGCGCGGGCAAGCTGACGCTAGTTGCCCAGGCGAAGATATATGACGGGCCATGGCAGCAGCCGGAGCGTCTCCGGCACGGCTCAGCATTTGCAAAGTACATCGCTCCGCTTGGCTCAGGCTCGATCGAGGCGTCGCTCAACGCCTATCACGGGACCTGGCGACCGACGGAGCAGATACCGGAAAGGATCATCGGTTCGGCGATATGCCCCGATGTGTTCTGTTCGCCCGACCCCTCCGCACGCGGCCGCACGACACGAGTGATTGGCAACATTGCCGTCCGACAGGCGGACTGGCGCGCGAACCTCTATGGCCAGTTCTACGACTGGGCGATGACCTCCAACCCGACCTACGCAGAGGCGGATGGGACGAGCGCGCAGATCCGCCAATTCGACCGGCGATGGATCGTGGGTGGTCGCGGCGAAAAGCGCTGGACGCTTTCTCCGGCTCTGACGCTGACCGTCGGCACGGAGGCGCGCTACGATCACATCGGCAATGTCGGCGTATCACGCACGAGCGAACGAATGTTTCTGTTCTCGCTCGGGAGGTATCATGTCGAGGAAGTGTCGGCCGCGCTATATGGCGAGGCGACCTGGGAGCCGGTGCAGAACCTCCGCCTGATTGGCGGCGTGCGGGGCGACTACTATCATTATTCTGTCCGTGCCCGCGATGAAGCCGCGGCGCTGGCGGGCACGGGAAGAGGCCATGACGCAATCTTCTCTCCCAAGGTGTCGATCGCCTATTCCCTGACGCCGCACCTGGAGCTGTACGGCAACTGGGGGCGCGGATTTCACTCGAACGACGTGCGGGGCGCGGTCAATGTCGAGACGCCCGTGCCGGCGCTGGTCCGCGGCGAAGGCAAGGAAGTGGGCGTGCGCTGGCAGCTGTCGACCCTCACGCTGACCGCCACCTACTGGTGGCTGGATGTTGCGAGCGAGCTACGCTTCGTCGGGGATTCCAATGCCGTCGAGCCGACCGGCGCAAGCAAGCGCCGCGGCTATGAACTGGTCGCCTTCTGGCGTCCGGTGAGCTGGCTCGCGATCGACGGCAACTACACAGCCAGTCGCTCACGGTATGACAACGGCGACCGGGTACCCAATGCGTTCGAGAATGCGGCGTCCGCCGGCATCGCTCTCGTGCTCGATCCGTGGGAGGCGAGCCTGCGTCTGCGGCATCTCGGGCCGTATCCGCTGATCGAAGACAACAGCGTGCGGGACGACGGAAGCACCGTCTTCAACTTTCGCGCTGCAAGGAAGATTGGCCGGTTTCAGGTCTATGGCGAGGTGCTCAACATCCTGAACAGCCGGGACAAGGACATCGCCTATTTCTACGAATCCTATATCCCGTCGTTCGATCCGGACGGGCCGGTCGAAGGCCGCCTGAGCCGCGTGGTAGAACCGCGCACGCTGCGCCTGGGTGTTCGAGCCGAGTTTTAAGGATCGACGCTCCGCAGCAGAAGGCAGCGCGCGGGCAATGACGACACCCCCTCGGAGCGGGAGAAAGCGCCCGGCTTCATGAGGTAAACTGGGAATCCTCGCCTCGAAATCTGCCCCGATTCCGCAATCTTAGGTGTAGTTGCGTATTTGGCGGCTTGGTCGCCTCTTCTAAAGATCGGGCACCAAAACTGGCTTTGGTACGAGTGAAGTCGTTCCATGCGAGATCCGGCTGACGGCGCAATGATTGGGCGTCGCGGAAGCCCGTTGTCGCGACCGATGCAGAGATTCCAGTTTCGACTCGAAACAACGGAGATAGCGAGATGCCGTCACCAAAAGAAACCCGAAAGATCTATGAAGCCGGCTCCCAGGTGATGCCGGCGATCCATAAAGAGCAGGATTGGCCTTACGAGGTCCCACATACGCTCTATGAAGCCTATATCTGGCCGACGCACGATGTCGGCGGCCAACCCTGCCCCCCTCAAATATTCGAAGAGAAGGAGGACGAGGAGTGGGAGAACAACGTCTACATCACCTGCGAGGTCCTGGGTTTCAGGGGCATGTGGAATGCCGAGGAACGGCGTCGTCGCTATGCCAACGACATCGGCATGACGCTCTATTACGGCTTTCCCTACAACGCGCGCTGGATCTGGGGCGCGGCGAAAATGCTGGTCGACAAGGACTATTTCTCGCTGCTCGAGCTGCAGGAGAAGATCGCCGAGGTTAGGGAAAGGCTGGGGGTAAATTCGAACCGTGCCGGGCACGCTACGTCGAATATTGCCGCTGGTGCCCAGGTCAACATCACGACCCACACCCGAAGCACCGATAAAGCCGGGGAGCGCCCTGACTACGGACCCAAGCCCCCCTGGGAGCCTACGGGCGAAACCCTGCCGGGCCGTTTCAAGGTCGGCGACCGGGTTCGGGTAAAGGATCTGCCGGCGATCTTCTACACACGTACCCAGATGTACGCCCGCAACATGACGGGGACGATCGCTGCTCTGACGTATCCGGACCTCGTTCCCGCCGATGAGGCCTGGGACCGGTACGGCGCCCCGCAGCAGCAATATTACATCGTCCGGTTTCCGCAGAAGGAACTCTGGGCGGAGTATCCCTTCGAAAACGACACCCTTCAGAGCGAATATCCGGACATGTGGCTCGAGCCCGCGGAGTAACTGAAGGACTGGTTCTAGCCATAGGAGCAGAACATGGCGACGACACATAATCATGACGGCCACGATCATTCGGATCACGACGGCCACGACCATCCGGGTGCAGCGCCGATGGTTGATGAGATTTCCGACTTCGAAGTTCTGGAACTCGCCGTTCGCGAGCTGGCCATCGAAAAAGGCCTGTTCACCGCCGAAGATCACCGCGTTTTTTCCGAATGGAACGACGCGAGATCGCCAGCCGCAGGTTCGCGCATGGTCGCAAAGGCCTGGTTGGACCCGGAATATAAGGCCCGGATATTCTCCGATCCCCTGGATGCCAGCAAGGAGGTCGGCGTCGACTGGGCCGAGCCGAGCGGCTTCGGGACGACAAGCGATTACATGCACCTGACCGTGCTTGAGAATACGCCGACGTTGCATCATGTGATCGTCTGCACGCTCTGCTCCTGTTATCCGCGGCCGTTGCTGGGCCACTCGCCCTATTGGTACCGCGCGCCCAACTACCGCCGCAGGATCGTCCGTTGGCCGCGTCAGGTGCTGGCGGAGTTCGGATTGGTCGTTCCCGCCGAGGTTGAGGTGCGGGTAGAGGATTCCAACGCGAAGAGCCGCTTCATGGTCCTTCCTGTGCGGCCCGAGGGCACCGAGGGCTGGTCGGAGGACCAACTTGCAGAGATCGTCACCCGCGACTGCATGATCGGCATTGCTCAGCCCAAGCCCGGCAGGACATCGGACGGCCCCCGGCCGATCCATAAGGCCAGCCGACCGGTCCACAGCGGAGGCAGGCCGGCGGAGGCCGCACAATGAGCGGGGCCAATGGTGCCGTTCAGGGCCAGGCCGAAGGGCAGTACGTCGACCTTGGTCGCGTCGAGTTGCTCGAGTCCCTGCAGAACGAGGATCAAACCTGGGAAAAGCTCGCGCCGCGTTGGTCCGTCACCCAGCCAGAACCGCCATGGAAGGTCTGCCTCGACGCGACCTGCGACGCTCTTTCGGCAGTCGGGGCGCTCGACTCACTGGAGCGCCGGCACGCCGAGGACGAGCTCGAGGCCGTGTACAGCGAGATCCCGAACCCCGAACGCCAGCTTCTGACCCTAGCGCATATCATGCTCAGTCGGGGACTCGTGACCGAGGACGAACTCGCCCGCCAAATCCGCACCGTCCGGGACCGGCTTGAAACCGTCTAGGATCAAAGGAGGTAGATATATCATGGCAAACTATCGCTCTATGGCTGTACGCGCCACGTGCGCACTGCCTGTCTTCATGGCGGGCACTACCCCGGCATTTGCTCATCATATGGAGGGTGGAAGGAGTCCTGAGACTTTCTCGGACGGCCTGCTTTCCGGCATCGGGCATCCAGTCATCGGCGTTGACCACTTCGCGTTCATCGTCGCGGTCGGCATTGCAGCCGCCCTGGCTGGCCGCCTCTGGACCTTGACCATCACGTTCGTGGTTGGGGCCCTGGCGGGATGCCTCCTCCATGTCGCCGGCGTCACCTTGCCCGTGGCGGAACTGGTCATCACCGCGACAGTGCTGCTGCTGGGAGCCATTATCGCGACAAATCGCGAGCTGCCTGCGGTCATCCTTGGAGTTCTCTTCGCCGGTGCGGGGCTCTTCCATGGGTGGGCGTACGGCGGGTCGATCCTGGGTGCGGAGCAGACTCCGCTCGTCGCCTATCTCCTCGGCTTCACGCTGGTCCAGTTGGGCATTGCGGTGCTCGCCGGTCTCGCCACCCGCTGGGTGATCGTCAATGATGGTGCTCGTCGAATGGAGGTACGCCTCGCGGGCGCTGCCGTCGCTGGCATCGGAATGGCGCTCTTCATCGGGAATGTTGAAGGCATCCTGTTCCCCGGCGTCGTGTGACCGTGGTGTCAGCGAATTAATCGATACGCAGACTTTTCACCGTTCCGGCAATGAACCTTGTCCATTGCCGGAACGGAGAACTGGCGCCGAGCAGAGGCGGGAGGAAAACCTCCTCTTTGCGGAAAACGGTGCAGGCAACTCTAGGAGAAGCGCCATGGCAAAGTTCGAAAACCGGCTGGCATGTGTGATCAAATCAGATGGCACGATCGCGCGCGGCTATATGATCGACAAGTGCGAAAAGAAGGGCGAGAACGAATATCTGATCAGTTGGAAAATCCCCCTCCAGGGCGAGGCGAAGACCAACTTTTCAGGGACGATCGGCAGCGCCTTGGAAGAGGATGTCGAGCCTGGCTTTATCACCGTCGGGCTCACTAAAGATCCAAGCCAGATGCAGGTGCATACATACGACGTGACCGGCAAGCCGGCGCCCCGTTCATTTCACATCGCCTGTTTCAGGGACGAGTAAGCCGAAGATGCTGCGGCATCTGCTGCCACCCGCCCATAGCTGGAGCCCTTTGCTGAGGTCTTCGGCGTGGGCAGGAGGCGCGAGATAGCCGAGCGGAGAGTGCAGAGAAGTCGGTTCGAGTTGACCATCTATATGGCGATGCCGATCCGGTGGTGGCTGCCAATTTCGCCTCTCCGCGCGAACGTCCGCTCCGGCACTGACTCCCGGACATTACCACGCACCGTCGCGCTCTTGAGCAAGAGCAGAGGAGCACCACGGCATGGATGACGTCCTCCTCCGCATCGTCATTTTCGTCGTGGTTGGCTTGGTGTCCGGCTTCTTCGCAGGCCTGTTCGGTATCGGCGGGGGCACCATCCGCATGCCGATCTTCATCTATCTGTTCCCCTGGATCGGCGTTGCCCACCCGGTGATGATGCATGTGGCAACCGCCACCTCAATGGCACTGGTCATACCCAGCGCAATCAGCTCGACCCGCAAGCACTACAAGCTCGGCGATCTCGACATCGGTCTGTTCAAGATCTGGGCCGTCGGCCTGGTTATCGGCGTCGGCATCGGATCGATCCTGCTGCCGTTCGGTTCGACCGAGGTCCTGCAAGCCCTGTTCTCGATCTATATCCTTCTGGTGGGCTTCTACATCGCGTTCAATCATGGGCGCTTTTTCTTCGGTCAGGAGCCGCCGAAGGGTGCAAAGATGGTCGGGCTTTCCTCGATCGTCGGCTTCGTCGCTGCGATGACGGGCACCAGCGGCGGCACGCTAACGACCCCGGTCCTGTCGGCCTTCAACCTACAGCTGGAACGCGCGCTTGCGATCTCGGCCGCGACCGGTCTGATCACCGGCACGGTGGCTGCAGGGAGCTCGATCATCAGCGGCTGGAACGCCAGGGACCTGCCGTCTTTCTCGCTCGGCTATGTCGACGTCGTCATTTTCCTGGCGATGGTTCCGACCGTCATGATCGCCGCACCGGTGGGTGTGAGTGTCAGCCACAAGATGAAGGAGCGGACCTTGCAGCTCACCTACGCGATCCTGCTCATCTGCATCGGCATCGATCTTTTACGGCGTCTCATCTGATCAGCGCGGCGCCGCGCGAACGAACTGAAAGGGGTGGTACATGGACGATCCTGTTCCGCCGCAATCCACAGCCGATGCTGGCGGAGCGTTGTTCCCCTATCTTGTCCTCGCAACGATCGTCGGGGTGGCGACGGGCACCATCGGCTCGCTGTTCCACCTCGCGCTCAATACACTGCAGCAATGGCCCAAGCTGCTTGGCTGGCAACTGGAAGGCCCGCTGCTGGTGCTGACCGCTGCGCTCATCACCATGATCGCGACGGTAACAGCGGTGGCATTGGTCCGCCATGTCGCGCCGGAGGCTGGCGGCAGCGGTGTCCAGGAAGTGGAAGGCGCGATGGCCGGGCTCCGGCACGTGCATGGGGCAAGGGTGCTGCCGGTCAAGTTCTTCGGCGGGATCGCCGCCATCGGCGGCGGCCTGGTGCTGGGGCGCGAAGGGCCAACCATCCACATCGGCGCCTCCGTCGCTTCAATGCTGATCAAGCGGTTCAGGCTGGGCGCGACGGCGAGAAGCGGTCTGCTCGCATCGGGAGCCGCGGCGGGCCTTGCCTGCGCCTTCAACGCGCCCGTGGCCGGCGTGCTGTTCGTGATCGAGGAGACGAGGCGCCAGTTCCCCTACCGGTTCGACACCTACATGGCGGTTATCCTGGCGTCGCTGCTGGCGACGGTGATGACCCAGTGGATCGGTGGTCGGGGCCCGGACCTCTCGATGTCCGCGGCCGAGATGCCGCTCAGCAGCCTGCCGCTGTTCGTCCTGCTTGGGTGCCTGCTTGGCGGGATCGGTGTTCTGCTCAATGCCGGCATCCTCCGTGGCCTTGCCCTGGCCGGTGCGGTGGGAAAGCGCGTGCCGTATCTTTATCCCGCTGCGGTGGGGCTGGCGGTCGGCGCGCTGCTGGCGTTGCTGCCCGACGCAGTGACGGGCGGAGAGGGGTTGATCCCCGGATGGGTGCGCGCAAACCCCGGCACGTCCGCGCTGCTGATGCTGTCGGCGATCCGCTTCTGCACCACGATTGCCAGCTATTCGGTCGGCGCACCGGGTGGCATCTTCGCGCCGATCCTGTCGCTGGCGGCCTGTGTCGGGCTGGCATTTGCCGGCGTCGTTCACATGATCGTTCCAGCTGGCGCCGCAGGTTCCGGCGCTTTTGCCATCGCTGCGATGGGCGGGCTGTTCACCGCCTCGGTTCGGTCGCCGATGGTGGGGGTGGTGCTGACACTGGAACTGACCGGCGCCTATGCAGTCACGCTGCCGCTGGTAGCCACCTGCCTTGCCGCCAGCCTGGTGGCGCGCGCGCTAGGAGGTTCACCGATCTACGAACAACTGCTCGATCGCACCCTCAGGCTCGCCGGTGCCACCCCGCCGCGGCGGGCGCAGCCTCCGCCGGGAGCGCTTTAACCAGCACTGCCTGCCCAGTGAGCTATCGTCAAAATCCTGTACCCGTGCTTCTTCGAACGGCGTCAATTTTATCACCTGTTACGCCGCAGCCCGGCCCCGCACCGGGCGGAAGCAGATGCCTTCAGGCTCGCCGCAATGCTGCTAGAAGCGCGCCTCGGCTATCCTCCGCAGCGGCGTGTGGCCGTGCCGTGATGTCTTGCTTAGAACACCGGTCGGCAGAAACCGAATGCGCGCTGCGCACGCCGCTAAGCGCTTCAAGGCCAGGTGGAAACGGGCGGCTCCGTCGGGAGTGGATCCACAAGGCCAAAGCTGGGATAGCCAGCGCCATCAGCAAAAACGTTGTCACGAGTCCGGCAAACAACGCCGTAGCCTTGCCCCAAACCATAAGGTCAGCAGCATAAGGAGCGCCAGCAGGGCGTAGGCCATGCAGAAACCGTACAGCGAGAGTGACAACGTCGCTACCGCCATTCCGCATGGCACGCCTGGGGCGGTCAGCCGGTCGATCAGCACGATATTTCCACCGCTCCAGGCGCTCGGCATCATCTGGATAGCAAATAATTTCATCAGAGCAGCAGGAAGGTGTCGCGAGAGCGCGATCGGATGCCCTGCGGTGCGCAATACACTGCAGCCGGTCGCGTGGCCGGGCTGTCTGATCGGCACATAGCGCTAGCGGAGGCGTCCACCGGGTCCGCGCGGGTGCTTCGAACCGGGCCGGCGGCGCCTCGTCCTGCCGGATCGCTGATGTCGGGGGGAAGGGGCGCGGGCTCTAACCCGATCCTCATCCAGCAGAACCCGCCCTCGTCATGGCACCCGGCGAGCGACCGCCTCGCCGCGCTCCATGGCGCTGCCGTCGTTCCGAGCTGGCTGAGATCGCGCATCTTCCCGCGGTCCTGGCTGGGCCCGCTGAATACACTTCTGGCGAGATTCGTCGAGCCGCTCGCCAGTTTCGATGCACCGCGCCAACTAGAAGTTGAAAACGACGTTTGCAAAAGCGCCTGTCCAGGTCGGCGCCTTCCCCGGAAGTTCTGCCTTGATGCCGGCGCCAGGGAATGATGCGGCGAGACCGACCGTCAAGAACAGGTTGTTCGTCAGAATTTGATCGTATTCCAGGAAGAAGTCGTCGGAAAGATGGTGCTTGGTCACGCCGTCAACCAGGTTGAACCCGCTTGGGGTCGAGACGAGGCGCGTCGCCTGCCCGAACTGCAGCGGGCTCTCCAGCTTGTCCGCGCTGATATAGGCATAGCGCAGCGTGACCGTGATCTTCTTCGACGGCTGAACCGCTGCGCTGAACTCCAACGCCTTGAGGTTGGTGTTGATGAACACCATCGATGATTCCGCGCCCGTTGCCCAGATTCCCGGCGATCCTTCGTAGTATAACGGATCGAACCGCTCGAGCTTGGGCGTGTTCGGATTGTCGCCCGAGAAGAACTTTGCTGTGGAGATTAGCGTCGGGGTCCAAGGGATATCGGCGAACCTGTACCCGATCTGCCCCCGCGCGGCCCAGGCGGACATGTTGATCCGGTTGTTCCACTCATAGGCGATATCGCCGGTGATGAACCAGTTACGCCAGATGCCTTCGTCGCGGCTTCCCTTGAAATAGAGATTGACGACGTTGGTCTTGTCGCGCCCGTCGGGAATGATGGTCGGCGCGCCGATGCCGCCCGGCGCGGCGCGGATGTAGGGCGACTGTGATCTCAGCACGTTGATATAGGTAAAACCGATGAAGTCCTCGTTCGACGCGTCATATCGAACGTCGACGCCGGCAAGCTGGTTGTGCCCGTTATTGGACTTCAGTTCGCGCGGCTCGATGAAATAGCCGGTGATCGTCTGGCGCCCGTTGATGATGCGGCCGATCGCCGCCTGCTTCCACGCCTTGCGCGGCCCGAACTTCAGCGCGCCGCGCTCGAAGCCGTTCACGCCCCCGTTCGCGATAAGCATGCCGCTGCCCAGCACCAGTTCACGCGGACCGAGCGACAGGTCGAAGTTCGTGCCCTTGCCCTCGGTGCGGAAGCCCAAATAGCCTTCCTCCAGCGTGATTGCGCCCTGATTTCGTGAATCGAACGCGTCTGTCCCCCAGGTGCGCGATGCAACGCCCGAAATCTTGCCGTAGAAGACGTCGCCGCCCGAGAAGGTTTTGTCGAAGCCGATCCCCGGCTTCACATATCCCTCGAGCCAATTCTCGTCAGAATTAAACTTCGACTGCGGCGAATAGGCGGACGCGAGGTTCCAGAAGAGGTTATTCTCGACATCGTAGTCGAGCCCTCCCTGCAGATACCATCGCACATGCAGCCCGTCCTTGTCGTAGATGTCCGTCACGGGCCGCTTGTCTTTTGCGGCGGCGGTCAGCTGTTCGGTCCGCAATCCTGACGGACCGCCCTGCGGCAGCGTGGGCGGGCCAGACCGGCGTATCCTTCCGTCGATTACCTGGATACCGTCGGCCCTCCCGGCGGGAACGTCGCTGGGTGGGCGACGTGCTGGCGGCGCTTCCTGCACGGCTTCGGCCACGATGGTCGGAGGCACATCCATCATCGTGCGCTATCCTTTTAAGCTGGATACGGTTCGACACCGTCCCCGGAGGAAGCTGCGGCGTCGCGTCCAGAAGCGTCGTCCACCCATACCTGCCTACGGGCCTGCTCCATTTTGACCACAGGCGTAATGTGCGCGAAGTGCCGGCCATATAGCGGAAAGTACCTATCGCAGCCTGGAACATGCCGCTTACTGAGACGCTTATTTGTTCAAACACCCCCACTCTTTGGCATTTCGATCCGGCCGCAACATTCCGCTATTGGATTGTGGGTGTAGCCTTCGCCCGCTGCCTTTCTATCTGGAGTTTGGGGTGGCGCTTGTTTGTCGCTGGCCGCCACGTTCGGCAGATCAACGTGTCGTCCCGAAGCGCCGACTAGCAACGCGAACCGACCCACCCAGCGTCAGATCTACCTACTTCTCCAACCCGCCCTGAAAACAGTGGCGCGCGATGAGCCGCCGCGTCCAGACGCAGGGCATTTCGGGAGCGGCACAACGCGCGAGACCAGCTATCTTCGCTGTCATCTGCTCCTGGTCCGGCAGCTTCGGGAGGCTTTCGGCACCTGGGCCCGCAGACGCCGGAACCTCAGCGCGTGGGCGCGGTCAGTTGATCTACCTATTCTTGGAGGTTCCAGGCAGGGAGTAGCGTGACGAGTGCGGCCGAACGTGACCGTTGTCGATACCGGCAGCACACCGGGAATGCTGGGTGGAGAACAACCGTGCTCGACATCTCCAAAACTGCCGCCCGTCCGTTCGCCGCCTTCACTCTGGCATTGCTGCTCGGCACCGCCGTGGCCGCCCAGGAACAGGCGACATCGCTCGGTGGTGGCTCGCAGAAGCCGCCTTTGTCCGCTGCGGCTTCGGACCCGCGCGTGATGGGGTGGATGCAGGGATTTCCCCCGCCCAAGGACAAGCTGATCATGCAACCGCAGTCCGACTACTTCAGCTTTCCCAAGCTGCGCTGGTCGGTCTGCCACATTCGCCAGCTGCTGCCGACAGTGGAGATCAACCGTGGCCTGAAAAACGCCATTCCGCTGACGTATCTGCCGCCTGCGGAGCTCGCACGAACGGCAAAGACGATCAACGCGCTGACGTTCACCCCGCTCAATTCGAACAAGCCGATGACATGGGAGCAATCGCTTGGCGTTAACTACACCGATGGCATGTTGATCTTCCACAAGGGGCGGGTCGTCTATGAGTGGTATTCCGGCTGCCTGGAGCCGGACGGCAAGCATGCCGCCATGTCGATGACCAAGTCCATGACCGGGCTATTGGCGGAAATCCTGGTTGCCGAGGGCAGGCTCGATCCGAGTGCAATGGTGACCCGCTATGTGCCGGAAGTGGCAAAGAGCGCCTTCGGCACCGCGACAGTGCGCGAAGTGATGAACATGACGACCGGGCTGGATTATTCCGAGGATTACGCCGATCCCAACGCAGGGGTGTGGAAATATGCCGCGGCCACCAGCCCCCTGCCAAAGCCTGCCGGATACAAGGGTCCGAACGGCTATTTCGAGTTTCTGGAACAGATTCAGCCGGAGGGGAAGAACGGCGAGGCCTTTCACTACAAGACGCCGAATGCCGACATGCTTGGCTGGATCATTTCGCGCGTCAGCGGTAAATCCGTAGCCAACCTTGCGTCGGACCGGCTGTGGCGGCGGATGGGCGCGGAGCAGGACGCCTATATGACGGTGGACGCCTATGGCACGCCGTTTGCCGGCGGCGGCCTTAGTGCGGGATTGCGCGATGTCGGCCGGATCGGGCTCCTCGTGCTGAACGAGGGCGTGATCAACGGCGAGCGGCTGTTCCCCGCCGCAGCGGTGAAGGCGCTGCGGGCTGGGGGCGATCCGAAGAAGTTCGGGACGGAATATCCCGCGCTCATCGGTGGCAGCTACACCGGCCTGTGGTGGATCTATCCGGGCAACGGCAGGATCATCGCTGCCCGCGGCGTCTATGGCCAGACGATCTATGTCGACTTCGACGCCGACATGGTGCTCGTCAGGTTCGCGTCGATGCCGAACGCCGCCAACAATCTGAACGACCCCACATCGCTGCCGGCGTATCGCGCGGTCGCCGCCTATCTGAGATCGCTGCCTCATAGGTGAGACGTAGGATTCCGCAGGCCAAGGCCAGGAGGCATGCTCGTCACTGCGCGGTCTTCGCGACAAGCTTCATCACCGCCGGCCAGAATCGTCCCGGTCCATCGCCGGGTGGACGGGCCGGTCGACCGTATCATTCCAGTCGTCCGCCCGCGCTCACCTCGAAGCGGCCGTCGCAAGCTCGCCCTCCCCAGGCTCGCCCGCCAGGCGGAACGGGTCCGGTTCGTCCGTCCGGGCGGGAACGGCCGTTCCTGCGCAACCAGCGGAAAATTCTGCTGAGACGGCAGTTGCAGCCGCGCTTGCGCCCGATAATTAATCGTCCTTGCGGATCCGTGGCGAGGATCTTGTCCCCCCGCTCAATCTTCTAGGCAACAAGCCTGCCGCAAGACGTGAAACCGCACTGCTTCATGCTCCACCAGAGCGCGTGGGCTGGTCAGGATTCTGCGACGCGCTAAGCGAGGCGGCGTCGCAGCATAGGCTAGCCGCTGGAATGTCCGTCCGACTGGGCCGGCGATCATGTTTGAAGCGAGGTGCTTCCGTAGCGGAAGCGTGCAACGCCCCTCGTTGTCGTGAGGTTGGCCGAGGCGATCCTCAAGCGCAACCTCGATACTGACCTGCAGATGCAGGTGAGGAAACGGTCGATCAGCGGCGGCAGAATATAGGCGAAGCGCAGGTGAGTTCGGAATCTAGAAATGCCCGGCGGGTAGGGGGCCGCTATCGCGAGCAATGCCCGTTCGCGCGTTTGCGGAGTCGCCATCACGGAAACTCGAACGCTGCAGGTTCTGAGGGGGTATGCTTCTTCTCTTCAGGTAGGCGTAGCCGGTCGTTGATCGACGCCGATGCTATTCACGAGCTTGGGCCGGCTCTCCATGAAAGCGCCCACGATCTCGCCACACCATCTCCATAGCGACTGACTTGAGCCGCCTCGGGAGAAAGGCGCGGCGGGTGAATCTTGGCCCTGTGACTCGAAGTGCAATACCTGCCCCGCGGCTGGCTTTGCAAACTTGAGCAGCTTCGCGTGCAAATCGACGAAGAGATGGAGGCCCGACCGGGAATCGAACCCGGGTGCAAGGATTTGCAGTCCTCTGCGTCACCACTCCGCCATCGGGCCTCGACGTCGGAGGCGGGCAATTGCGCGGTTTTGGGCGCGGGGTCAACCGCGTTTCTCGGCTGAGTCCACTGTGGGCCAGAAAATGCCGCACGGTCGCTTGGCGGGGAAGCGAGCGCGAAGTACATAGCGTCATCTCAACTAGTGTATTGCACGGATAACACAGACGTGCGACAGGAGCATCATGGACGTTTCGGCAGACACTCTTCGCTTTGAGGAAATGCGGGCAGCGATGGTCGCGAGCCAGCTTCGCACGAGCGCTGTCGACGACGCGCGGGTGGTGAAGGTCATGGGCGAGGTCCCGCGGGAGCGCTTCGTGCCGGCCGACCTGCGCGCTATCGCCTATTACGACCGTGACGTGGCGCTCGGGAACGGCCGCGCCATGAACGCACCGCTCGCCACCGCGCGCCTGGTGAACGAGGCGGAGATCCTGTCGACCGATCGTGTGCTGCTCGTCGGTGCAGCGACCGGATACACGGCTGCCGTGCTCGCCGGTCTCGCCGGCTCGGTGGTCGCGCTTGAGGAAGATGCGACGCTCGCGGCCCAGGCGCGTGAGGCACTTGCCGGCATCGGCAACGTCACCGTGGTCGAGGGGCCGCTGGTGGAGGGCTGGGCGCAGGGCGGTCCCTATGATGTGATCGTGATCGACGGCGCCGTGGAGTCGGTGCCGGAGGCGATCGTTCAGCAGGCGAAGATCGACGGCCGGATCACGACCGGGCTGATCGATCGTGGTGTCAGCCGGCTTGCTGCGGGGCGCCGGAGCGAGGGCGGCTTCGGGCTGGCTGACTTTGCGGATGTTGACTGCGTAGCGTTGCCGGGGTTCGCAAAACCGCCGACCTTCCAGTTCTAATAGTCCGCGCTAGAGACCGAGGGGGGAGCATGCGCGCGTTTCGTTGGATCGCCGGAATCAGTCTGGCGGCATGTGCAGTCTCCTCTGTCGAGGCAGAGACGCTGCGAGAGGCGCTGGTGCGTGCCTATGGCAGCAACCCGCAGCTGACCGGGGAGCGCGCGAACCAGCGTGCGACCGACGAGGGGGTGCCACTCGCGCGTGCGCCCGGCCTGCCGCAGCTGAGCGCCGACGGCAGCTATAGCGAGAACGTCCTCAACACCACGAACAACAGCATTGCGCAGCCACAGCGGACGGCGTCGGCGGGGGTCAACCTTTCGGTGCCGCTCTACAACGGCGGTGCCGTGCGCAACTCGATCCGCGCGGCCGAGCGGCGGGTGGAGGCGGGGCGTGCCAACCTGCGCAGCGTGGAGGCGAACGTCTTCACCCAGGTGGTTGCCGCCTACAACGACGTGATCCGGGATGAGGCGATCGTTCGCCTCAACCAGCAGAACGTTCGCGTGCTGGAGGTGAACCTGCAGGCATCGCGCGATCGCTTCGAGGTCGGGGACCTCACGCGCACGGACGTTGCCCAGTCGGAGGCGCGTCTCGCCTCTGCGCAGGCGCAGCTGCAAAGTGCCGAGGCGCAGCTGGTTACCAGCCGCGAGAATTATGTCGAAGTGACGGGCGCGGCCCCCGGTATCCTGGCGCCGCCGCCGGAGCTTCCGAACCTGCCGGCGGATCCGCAGGGCGCCGTTACGGTCGCGATCGACAACAATCCCGCGCTTCAGGCCGCGCAGCGCGAAAGCGACGCCGCCGGCTTCGACGTCCGCGCCGCCCGCGCGAGCCGCCTTCCGCGGGTCGCCGCAGTGAGCGGCGGCAACTACTCGACCGTCCTTAATTCGATCCCGGATCTCAATGGCTTCCGCATCTCGCCCGACGGCGCGTCGGTTACGGCCGGGTTGCAGCTGTCGGTGCCGCTGTTCCAGGGTGGCGGCCCCGCCGCCCAGGTCCGCCGCGCACAGGCGGTGGAGAGTTCTGCGATCGAGCGGGTGACCGCGGTAGAGCGCGGGCTGGTGGCCGATACCCGCTCCGCATATGCCGCGTGGCAATCGTCGCTGCGGGTGATCCAGTCTTCTGAGGTGCAGGTCGCCGCCAACCGCCTGTCGCTGGAAGGCGTCCGCGCCGAGAACAGCGTCGGCACGCGTACGATCCTCGACATTCTCAATGCCGAGCAGGAGCTGCTCAACTCGCAGGTCCAGCTCGTCTCGGCGCGCCGGGACGCCTATGTCGCGGGCTTCGCGCTGCTGGCTGCAATGGGCCGCGCAGAGGCGCAGGACCTGGGCCTTGACGGCGGGGCGCTTTACGATCCCCAGATCAATTACAGCCGGGTGCGGCACCGCATCTGGGACTGGGACAGCGATCCGGCGCCACGGCCTGTAGCCAGCACGACGGTGGGGACGCCGGCGCAGACGCCGGTGGTCACCCGCGAGCTGGAGCCGGAGCTTCAGCACGACGTAAATCCGTACGGCATCACCGACGGAAGCGACGCCGCGAACCGGCGCGGCGGTGGTACGACGTCTCGGCCCGTTGACACCAATCGCACAAACCCCGACAGCTGATCGGTCAGGAATACGGTAACCATGAGGTTCGCGGTGGGGGACATGAGTACCGAGACGTCGATGGAGGACATCCTCTCTTCGATCAAACGGATCATCGCCGAGGAAGGCGACGGTCCGGTCTCGCGCAGCCGCAAGCCGGTTCGTGCCCCTTCGCCGGTCTCCGATGAAGACGACGAGGATGAAATCCTTGAGCTCAGGGACGCGGTGAGCGATCCGCTTCCGCCTCGCCCTTCGGCCGCGGCTGCAGCGGAGCGCGCTGCTCCGGCGCCTGAGCCCGATCCGACCATCCTCTCCGATCGCGCTGCCGAGGCCACGCGTGGCGCGCTCGAGGCGCTGTCGCGCATGGTGGTGAAGCCGGAAGCGCCGGGCGCCGATTCGCTTGAGGCTCTTGTCCGCGAAATGCTGCGTCCGATGCTGCGCGAATGGCTCGATGCCAAGCTGCCGGCGATCGTGGAGACGATGGTCGCCCGTGAGATCGCCCGCATCAGCGGACGCGAGTAGCGACAGGCGCGGGCGCGCTTGCGTCCGCGCGGTGGCTGCGCCATGCGCTCGGTCATGACCGAGCTTGCCAAAACCTTCGATCCCGCCGCCATCGAAACGCGCTGGTATGCGCATTGGGAGGAGCAGGGGCTGTTCCGCCCCGAGCGTCCCGACGCCCAGCCCTGGACGATCGTGAACCCGCCGCCCAACGTGACGGGCAGCCTCCACATCGGCCACGCGCTCGACAACACGCTGCAGGACATCCTGGTTCGTCACGCGCGCCTGCAGGGCAAGGACGCACGCTGGGTCGTGGGCACCGATCACGCCGGCATTGCCACGCAGATGGTGGTCGAGCGCAACCTAGCCAAGGAAGGCGTGAAACGCGCCGATCTCGGCCGGGAGGCGTTCGTCGACAAGGTCTGGGAATGGAAGGCCGAAAGCGGCGGCGCGATCACCGGCCAGCTGCGGCGCCTGGGCTGCTCGATGGATTGGGCGAACGAACGCTTCACCATGGACGAGGGCTTCTCGAAGACCGTCGTGAAGGTGTTCGTCCAGCTTCATCGCGACGGGCTGCTGTATCGCGACAAGCGGCTGGTGAACTGGGACCCAGCGTTCGGCACGGCGATCAGCGACCTGGAAGTCGAAACCCGCGAAATCCAAGGCAGCTTCTGGCACCTGCGCTATCCGCTGGAAGACGGTTCGGGCGAGATCCGCGTCGCCACCACCCGGCCGGAGACGCTGCTCGCCGACATGGCGGTTGCGGTTCACCCTGAAGACGCGCGCTACACTGCGCTCATCGGCAAGAAGGTGCGGCTGCCGATTACCGGCCGCCTGATTCCGATCGTCGCCGACGAGCATGCCGATCCGGCGCTCGGCTCGGGCGCGGTCAAGATCACGCCCGGCCATGACTTCAACGACTTCGAGGTCGGCCGCCGCGCCGGCATCGAGGCGCGCGACATGCTCAACATGCTCGACGCCAAGGCGCAGGTCACCCAGACCGCCGACGGGCTGATCCCCGAGGAACTGCTGGGCCTCGACCGGTTCGAGGCGCGCAAGCGCATCGTCGCCCTGTTGAAGGAGCAGGGCTTCCTGGTCCCCTACGTGGACAAGGACGGCGGCGAGCATGACGCAGAACCGCGCACCATCCAGACGCCGTACGGCGATCGCTCGGGCGTGGTGATCGAGCCGTGGCTGACCGACCAATGGTATGTCGATGCCAAGACGCTCGCCCAGCCGGCCATCGAGGCGGTCCGCTCGGGCAAGACTCAGATCGTGCCCAAGAGCTGGGAAAAGACCTATTTCAACTGGATGGAGAACATCCAGCCGTGGTGCGTCTCGCGCCAGCTGTGGTGGGGCCATCGCATCCCGGCATGGTTTGGACCGACGCTCGACGGTGATGGCCGCCCGCAGGTGGGCGATGTCATTCGCGTTGCTGCTCCGGAGGGAGAGTTGATTGCCACCGGTCGCACGCGGATGGACGTTCAACCATTCGTTGGTGAGACAGAGGAAGAGGCTCTTGCCGCTGCGCGAGCATTCTATCCCGCTGGCTTTGAAGTCGAATTGACCGACGACCCCCACGCCAGGAGTGACAGTAAAACCATTCGGCTCCGTCGTGACCCCGACGTGCTCGATACATGGTTCTCCTCCGCACTGTGGCCGTTCGCGACGCTTGGCTGGCCGGAGAACACCGATCCAACGCTTGGCGGCCGCTATCCGAATGACGTGCTGATCTCGGGCTTCGACATCCTATTCTTCTGGGATGCGCGCATGATGATGCAGGGTCTGCACTTCATGGGCGAGGTGCCGTTCCGCAAGCTGTACCTGCACGGGCTGGTGCGCGCCGCAGACGGCGCGAAGATGTCCAAGTCCAAGGGCAACACCGTCGATCCCCTTGGCCTGATCGAGCAATATGGTGCCGATGCGCTGCGCTTCTTCATGGCAGCGATGGAGAGCCAGGGTCGCGACATCAAGATGGATGAAAAGCGGGTCGAGGGATATCGCAACTTCGCGACCAAGCTGTGGAACGCGTCCCGCTTTGCCCAAGCGAACGGCATTGTCGCCTCGACGACGCTGGAGGCGCCGGCGGCAACGCTCGCGGTCAACAAGTGGATCGTCGCGGAGACGATCGCCTGTGTTCAGGCGGTGGATCTGGCGCTTGCCGACCTGCGCTTCGATGGGGCGGCGAACACCATCTACCAGTTCGTCTGGAGCCGGTTCTGCGACTGGTATCTGGAACTCATCAAGCCGGTCCTGCAGGGCGAGGGTGCCGAGGGTGCCGACGAAACCCGCGCCGTTGCGGGCTGGGTGCTCGACCAGATCCTGGTGCTGCTCCACCCCTTCATGCCATTCATCACCGAAGAGCTGTGGCATGCGATGGGCGCGCGCTCGAACGACCTGATCGTGGCACGCTGGCCGATCGCGGATGCACGCGCGCTCGATCCGGCAGCTAGCGAGGAGATCGACTGGGTGATCCGGCTGGTGAGCGAGGTGCGTGCTGCGCGTACCGAGCTCAATGTGCCCCCGGGCGCTCGCCTGCCGCTTCACGTCCGCGACGCATCGCCCCTCACGGCGGAGCGCATCGCGCGGCAGGGGACGGTGCTGGCCCGGCTTGCTCGCGTCGATGCTGCGGCAGGAGAGGCCCCGGCCGGCGGCGCGCTGCAGATCGTGGTGGACGAAGCGACCTTCGTTCTGCCGCTGGAAGGCGTGGTCGACCTCGAAGCCGAACGCGCCCGCCTCACGAAGGCGATCGCAGCGGCGGAAAAGGAGCGGGACTCGCTCGCTGCACGACTCGAGAACCCCAACTTCGCCAGTCGCGCCAAGCCCGAGGCGGTGGAGAAGGCCCGGGCCGACCACGCCGACAAGCAGGCGGAAGCGCTGCGGCTGCAGGCGGCGCTCGCGCGTCTCGGCTGAGGTCGCGAGCCGCGTGAAGAAATAAGGGGCGGCTGTTTCGGCCGCCCCTTTTCGTCAGCGCCGGCAGCTGTCGCCCGGACCCGCATCGAGATCCAGGCAGCGCCCGTCGATCTCGCTCGCGGGGACGGGAAGCCGGATCAGTGCCGCGAGGGTGGGCAGGATGTCGACCGTCTCCACCCCGAACGGCTGCTCGAAACCTGGCGTTCCCTTGCGCCAGAACAGCATCGGCACCCGCCGATCATAGTCCCAGATGCTGCCGTGCGAAGCGACGGTGGAGCCGATGGGTGCCGGCGCGGGTGTTACCCGCGGCTTGAGCGGGACGACGAGGTCACCGGATCGAGCCGGGTCGAACGATGCGCGCGCCCGCTCCAGCAGCGACCAGGTTTGCGGGTCGCTGTGCCCCGGCATCGGTGTCGCGAGGATCTGCGCGCGGGTGAATACGGCCTGGACCTGCGGGTTGGCCGAAAGAAGCGCAATCGCTTCGCGCTCGACCGCCGCCCGCTGGGACGCGGTAAGCTTGATGTCGTACCAGAAGTCGCCGTTCACGCCGCCGAACAGGACCGGACCGGAAATCCCGAGTTTGCGGCCGATCGCCGCGCCGATTTCCCGCGCCCGCAGCGCGCCGTCCTGGCGCTGTGCATCGGGCATGGCGTGCTGCGCATGGCGTTCGGCAAGGTCCTGGCCGCCATGATCGGCGGTGAGCACCACCTGATAGTCGACGCCCGTCGCGTCCAGCACGGCGAAGAAGTCGCCGAGCGAGCGGTCGAGCGCCAGCATCTGCAGGCACATTTCGCTGCCCTCGGTGCCGAAGCCGTGGCCGACATAGTCGGTGGCAGAGGCGCCGACGGAGATGATGTCCGTCGTGGGTCCCTGGCCGAGCTTCATGTCCTGGACCAGTCCGGCGGCGAGTGCCAGCACCGCGCCGTCGAACTCGGGCGAGCGTCGGAAGGCGTTGGTGTCGCCCGCCGCACGTTCGAAGCGCCCGGTGCCGACGGTGCGCTCGCCCGCTTGGATCGGGATTGCGCGCGACTGGCACATCGCCGGCAGTTCCAGCGCGGGCTGGGCCGTCGCGATCTGCGCGGCGACAGCGGCATTGGCCCGCTGCACCACTGCCGGCATCTTGCGCCCGGCGTAGGACACGAAGCCCTTGCCGCCCCACCACCAAAGCTCGTCGACCTTGTGCCCGCCCATCATCACCGCGGCGCGATCCTTGCCGGCGACGGAGACTACCCGGGTCGCCGGGTTGGCGTTCTTCATGCGCTCGCCCAGCGTCGGTACCTTCAGGTGTCGGTCCGAAACGGTGTAGTTGTCCGAAGTGCTGCCGGGTACCGTCTCGTCCTCGGAGCAGTAGATCTTCTTGTCCGGACGCCCCGCCTTTTGATCCCACCAGTCATTGGCGACGATGCCGGTGCGATACGGCCGTGATCCGGTCAGGATCGTGGCGTGGCCGGGGCAGGTTTCGGTCGCCGCATGGCTTTGGTAGCCGGACGGGAACACCTGGCCTTCGAGGAGCCGTGCAAAGCCGCCGCTGAAGCTGTTGCGATATTGTGCAAACAGGTCGGCCGAGAACTGGTCGACGGAGATCGCCACGATCAGCTTGGGCCGTGTAGTCGGCGCCGGCGCGGCGGGGACCGCAGGCGGCGGGGCGGCGTCCTGCGCGTGCAGCGGCAGGATTGCCGTGCTGCAAAGCAGGGTGGCCGCGAGCAGCGACGCGAGCGGACGAACAAGACGCATGAAAATAACTCCAGAGGAAAGCAGAGTGCATCCGGGATAGGAGGGGGCTATCCCCCATCATGGCCGATGCGGCAAGGAAGGTTCATGGCGCGCTTCTGTTTCATGCTTGTGGCGGTGTTGACCTTGCTGATGGGGGCGGGCGCACATGCGCAGGCGCCGACGGCAAACCCGCATATCGCGATCCGTCTTGTCGCGGAGACCGATACGCCGGCTGCCGGTGAGGAGGTGACGCTGGCGTTCGACTCCACGCCGCAGCCGGGGTGGCACGGCTATTGGCAGAACCCCGGTGACGCAGGAGTAGCAACCCGGCTCGACTGGACGCTTCCCGACGGAGTGACCGCCGGGCCGCTGCAGTACCCGGTGCCCCAGCGGCTGACGATCGCCGGGCTGATGAACTATGTCTACGAAGGACCCTTCGCGCAGCTTGTCCGTCTGAAGATTCCTGCCGGGCTGACGCAGGGCACTCGACTGCCGGTGCGGGTGCGCAGCGACTATCTCGTCTGCACGGACCAGTTGTGTGTCCCCGAGCGTGCCGACCTGGCGATCGATCTGGTCGTGGGCGACGGGCGCATCTCCCCGGAGCGCCGGGCCATTTTCGACCGGTGGCGCAGCGCGCTTCCCAAGCCCCTGGGCTCTCCGGCGCAGTTCGCGCGGGTAGAGGAAGGCGGCGCGCAGCGGATCCGGATCGGGGTGCCGTTCCCGGCCGACCAGAACATCGCCAACGCGTATTTCTACCCGCTGACCCATGACGCGATGTCGTACGGCGAGCGGCAGAAGATCGCGCGGGACGGCGACCTTCTGGTGATCGAGACCGATGCGGCGGAGGGCCCCGCTCCCGAGCAGATCGAAGGGGTGCTCGCCACCGGCAGCGGCCCGTCGTTCCTGGTCACGGCCCAGCCCGGCGTCGTCGGCAAGCCGCAGGGACAGGGGGGCACGATTGTGCTGGCTTTGCTCGGCGCGGTTCTCGGCGGACTGATCCTCAACGTGATGCCGTGCGTATTTCCGATCCTGAGCCTGAAGGCGCTGCACCTGGCGCGCGCGGGGGAATCGGAGAAAGGAGCGCGGCGAGAGGCGCTGGCCTACACCGGCGGGGTGCTGCTGACCTGTCTGGCTCTTGGCGGTGCGATGCTGGCGCTGCGCGCCGCGGGCGTCGCTGCGGGATGGGCGTTCCAGTTGCAGGACCCGCGCGTGATCCTGCTGCTGTTGCTGCTGGTGACCGGCGTCGCACTCAACCTCGCCGGGCTCTTCACGCTGCCGACGCCGCGTTTTGCGGGAGAGAGCGGGGCGGTCGGCGCCTTTGCCACCGGTGCGCTTGCCGCCTTCGTCGCGACGCCGTGCACCGGTCCGTTCTTGGGTGCGGCGCTCGGCGCGGCGCTGGTGCTGCCCACGATCGCGGCGCTTGCGGTCTTTGCGGGCCTGGGCCTGGGCCTCGCGCTGCCGTTCCTGTTGCTCGGGTTCGTGCCTGCGCTTCGCCGGCGCCTGCCGCGGCCGGGCGCCTGGACCGGCCGCCTGCAACGGATCCTGTCGCTGCCGATGTTTGCAACCGCGCTCGCGCTCGCCTGGATTCTGGGGCAGCAGGCCGGGGTCGACGGGATGACGATGGGCCTGGGCGCAGCGCTGCTGCTGGGGCTCGCCTTCTGGTGGACGGGTGCGCGTCAGGCGAGCGGTCGTGCGCACGCCGCGTGGCCGATGGTGCCGGCCCTGCTCGTGGCCGTCCTCGCGATCTCCACCATTTCCCGCGCACCGGCGCAGGCTGTCGCGGTACCCGAGGGTGCGGAGACGTTCAGCGAGGCGCGGCTCGCGGAGCTCCGCGCGGGCCGTAAGCCGGTGTTCGCCTATTTCACCGCCGACTGGTGCGTCACCTGCAAGGTCAATGAGAAGACCGCCATCGAGACGTCGCGCGTCCGCGACGCTTTTAGCGAAAAGGGCGTGCAGGTGCTGGTGGGCGACTGGACCGACGGGGACCCCGCGCTCGGGCGCTTTCTGGAGGCGCATGGGCGTGCCGGCGTGCCGCTCTACCTCTGGTATGCGCCCGGCGCGGAGGGGCCCCAAGTGCTGCCGCAACTGCTCACGGCCGACATGCTGGCGCAGCTTCCGAACGGCGGGCGGTGAGCGTCCGATCCTTACCGAAACCCATCCAGATCATGCGTGGTTGAGCCTTCCGGATCCTTTTCGGCTTGTGCGTCGCACAAACCTGTCTCAGCATGGAACTCCAGCGCCGTTGGGAGCTTGAAGGGGGTCCATGAACAAAGCGGCATTTGACGAAATCTGGGGGCACGGTGGGCCTGAGGCGCCACGACCGGAATTGGCGGCGCTTGCGCGGTGGATGCGCGAAACGCCGGAGCGGGAGTTGGCGCGCCGGCTCGAATCGGCTGAGACCACTTTCCGTCAGCTGGGCATCACCTTCGCGGTCTATGGCGACAGCGAAGCAGCAGAGCGGATCATTCCGTTCGACATCGTCCCGCGCGCGTTCCTGGCGGAGGAATGGGAACGCCTCTCGCGCGGCCTGGTGCAGCGGGTTGAGGCGATCAACGCCTTTCTCAGCGACATCTATGGCGAACGCCGCATCCTTAAGGAGAACATCCTCCCGCCGGAGCTGATCTGGTGCAACCCGCAGTTCCGCCCTGAAGTGGCGGGTATCCGTCCGCCGCACGACGTCTGGGCCCACATCTGCGGCATCGACCTGGTGCGGACGGGCCCGGACGAGTTCTGGGTGCTGGAGGACAATGCCCGCACCCCCTCGGGTGTCTCCTACATGCTGGAAAACCGCGAGGCGATGATCCGGCTGTGCCCGGAACTGTTCCGCGGCGGGCGGGTCGCCCCCGTCGACAGCTATCCCGACCTGCTGCTGGAGACGATGCGCTCGGTGAGCCCGCATGGCTGCGGCCGCAACCCGGTTTGTGTCGTCCTGACCCCCGGCCACTTCAACTCCGCCTATTACGAGCACAGTTTCTTGGCGGACTCGATGGGGATCGAGCTGGTCGAGCCGGCCGACCTGCTGGTCGACGACGACGTGGTCTATATGCAGACCATTGCCGGCCGGGTGAAGGTCGACGTCATCTATCGCCGGATCGATGACGATTTCCTCGATCCGCTGGTATTTCGCCCGGATTCGATGCTGGGCGTGCCCGGGATCATGGCCGCCTATCGTGCGGGGAATGTCACGCTCATCAACGCGCCCGGCAATGGGATCGCCGACGACAAGGCGATCTACAGCTACATGCCCGAGATCGTCCGCTTCTATTCGGGCGGGGAGCCGTTGCTTCCGAATGTTGAGACCTGGCGGTGCCGCGAGCCCCAGGCGCTGAAATATGTGCTCGATAACCTCGATCAGCTGGTGGTTAAGCTGGTCGACGGCTCCGGCGGCTATGGAATGCTGGTCGGGCCGACCGCCAGCCGTGAGGAGATCGAGGCGTTCCGCGCCGCCCTGATCGCGGAGCCGCACCGGTATATCGCGCAGCCGACGCTCGCTCTCTCGACGGTTCCGACCATGACGGACAAGGGATTGAGCCCGCGCCACGTGGACTTCCGCCCGTTCGTCCTGACCGGCAGCCAGGGTGTCCAGGTCGTCCCGGGCGGTCTTACCCGGGTGGCGCTGCGCGAGGGATCGCTGGTCGTGAACTCGAGCCAGGGCGGCGGCACCAAGGACAGCTTCGTGCTGCTGCCGGAGGGGGCATCCAGCTCCGCAACCCAGGCGCAGTCTGCGAACGGGATGACGCAGACGATGGGTGGAATGACCCAGACGATGGGCGAGGGCTGAGCGATGGCCATGCTCTCCCGCACGGCGGCCTCGCTCTACTGGCTCGGCCGCTACATCGAACGGGCCGACTTCATCGCGCGACTGGTGGAGGCGACGGTGCGGCTCGACGCGCTGTCGGCGCGCCCGGCCGGGGAAGCGGCCTGGGCAAGCGCGCTTAGCGTCACCTATACCGAGGAAGCGTTCGCCGGGACCGGCCGGTCGGTGACGCAGCCGCATGTCGCCCGCTTCCTCACCTGCGACCGCAGCCACCCGGGCTCGATCCTCTGGTGTCTGGATGCCGCGCGCAACAATGCCAAGGCGGTGCGCACGGCGCTTACGCGGGACGCCTTCTCCGCGATCAATCGCGCCTGGCTGCAGTTCAATGCACCGACCGGGGGCGATGCGCCGGCCGAGGTGCTCAGCCTGGTCGAATCGATCAAGGCAGAGGCGCGCGGCTTCGAGGGCGCGGTCCAGCGCATGATGAAGAACGAGGCGACCTGGTTCATCCAGCTGGGCGCCGCGATCGAGCGGGCCGACAACACTGCGCGGCTGATCGACGTGAAATACCACCTGCTGCTGCCAGAGGGGGAGCGGGTCGGCGGCGTGGTCGATCGTGACCAATGGACCACCATCCTGCAGACGGTGTCCGCCGTCACCGCCTATCGCTGGCTGTATAATGAGGGGCTGCGTCCGAACCTGGTGATCGAACTGCTGCTTGCCCGCGGCGAAGTGCCGCGCAGCCTTGCCGCGTGCGTCGGTGAGACGGTCGAGATGCTCAACCTTCTCGGCAAGCGCGCCGGGCTGCAGGGCGAGGCGGATCGCATGGCGCGCACGCGCCTCGCGCGGATGCAGAAGACGCGTACCCATGAGGTCATCGTCAGCGGCCTCCACGAATATCTCACCGCCTTCATCCGGGAAAATGCGATGCTCGACGCCGCGATCGCCCGCCAGTTCCGGTTCATCTGATGCGTATCGAAGTCGAACATCACAGCCGCTATCGCTTCACCGAGCCGCAGGCGCGCGTGGTGCAGCTCCTGCGCCTGTTCCCCGGCGACACCGTCAACCAGACCGTGGTGGACTGGCGGATCGACGTGGACTGCGACGCGCGCCTGCGCGAAGCGCGCGACGGCTACGGCAACATCATCCGCATGCTCTATGCCGAAGGGCCGCTCGAAACGATCGGCATCACGGTCTCGGGCGAGGTGCTGTTGCCCGATACCATGCAGGCAATCGACGCGTCCGCCGAGCCGCTGCCGCCTGCGTGTTATCTCCGAACGACCCCGCTGTCGGCCGCCGACGCCGCGATGACGCGCTTCGCACGGAGCGCGGCCGGCGAGGGGGACGTTCGCTCCAGCGTCGAACGACTTACCGCCGCGCTGCACGATCGCTTCGAGATCGACCGGCGCCGCGGCGACGGCGTCCTGCCCGCCGCGGAGGCGTTCGCTGGGGATCGGGCGAGCCCCCGCGACCTCGCGCAAATGCTGGTCGGGTGCATCCGCGCCATCGGCATACCGGCACGCTATGTGTCGGGCTACAGCCTGGGCGGGTGCGAGCGTCGCGAGCGCCCAGCCCCGCACGGCTGGGCCGAGGCCTATATCGACGGCTACGGCTGGCTGGCGCTAGACCCGTCGCTCGGTGGCCCCTCCGGCCTCGACCATGTGCGGGTCGCAGTGGCGCTCGACAGTGCCGGCGCGGCGCCGATCTCGGGCACGCGGATCGGGCATGGCGAGGAGGAGCTCGATGTGGACGTCGCGGTCGGCCGGCTCGGCAGCAACGGCTGAGGCCCTGCTGCTGCGGCGACGAGCCTGTCAGGGTAGGGCGATCGCCTCTGTCAGGGGCGAAACGGTGTCGTGCTCATCCAGGCGGGTCCAGCCCGCCGGGCCCAGCGCCTCGATCGGACGATAGCGGGTCTTGTACGCCATGCGCGCCGACCCCTTCACCCAATAGCCGAGATAGACATAGGGGAGGCCGCTCGCCCGTGCGCGCAGGATGTGGTCGAGGATGATGTAGGTGCCCAGGCCCGGTCGCGCGGGATCATCGGTGCGGAAGAAGCTGTAGATCATCGACAGCCCGTCCGAATGCTGGTCGGTGATGCACGCACCCACCAGCTCGCCCGCGCGGCCGCCGACCTCGGGTTCGCGATATTCGATGATATGGGAGTTGATCGGCGTCTGCTCGACCATGTCGGCATAGTCGCTCTCGTCCATCATCGTCATGCCGCCGCCCGGGTGGCGTGCGCCCAGATAGCCGCGCAGCAACTGATATTGCTCGTCCGTCGCCCAGGGGCGGCAGGCCGTGACCACGAGGTCGCTATGGCGGCGCCGCAGCTTGCGCTGGGTGGCGTTCAACTGGAATTCGCTCGCGACGACGCGAACGGAGACACAGGCGGTGCAGCTGCCGCAGCTCGGCCGATAGGCGACCGATTGGCTGCGGCGAAAGCCGATCCGGCCCAGCGCGTCGTTCAGTTCGCCAGCATGGGGCCCAGACAGTTCGGTGAAGACTTTGCGCTCCTGCCGACCGGGCAGATAAGGGCACGGCGAGGGGCTGGTGACAAAGAACCGGGGAAATCGAAACGGAGCTGTCACCTCACGACCCTTCCACCGCCCTTCGCGGATCTGTTGTGGAGCCCCGTTATGGGACTAGGCGCGACCAATGCAAAGTCGTTTACCATCAAAGCGTCGTAGCAATCTGAAACAGGCCAAGAGATCGCTGCACGACCGCTGGCGTGCGGCTACGCAAAACCCTATGCGGCGAGCATGAAGATCGCATTCATCGGCATGGGCGTCATGGGCGCCCCGATGGCGGGCCATCTGGTGCGCGCCGGGCACGAGGTCACCGTCTATAACCGCACGCGCGCCAAGGCGGATGCCTGGGCTGCTGAGCACAGAGGCCGCGTCGCCGAATCTCCGGCAGAAGCCGCGGCGGGTACGGATGCGGTTCTTACCTGCGTCGGAAATGATGCGGATCTGGAACAGGTAACGCTCGGCGAAGCCGGCGTGTTCGCCGCGATGCGGGCGGGGGCGCTGTTCGCCGACCACACCACCGTTTCTGCCGCGATCGCCCGGCGATTGGCGCAGGAGGGCGAGGCTCGGCGCCTGCTGGTGCTCGATGCGCCGGTCTCCGGCGGCCAGGCCGGTGCCGAAAAGGGTGCGCTTTCGATCATGTGCGGCGGAACGCCGGAAGCGATGGCCGCTGCCGAACCGATCTTTCAGAGCTATGCCGCGCGTATCGTCCATGTCGGCGCAGCCGGCGCGGGGCAGACCACCAAGATGGTCAACCAGATCTGTATTGCAGGCGTGCTCGGCGGATTGAGCGAGGCGTTGCGCTTCGCCCAGGCGTCGGACCTCGATCTCGGCAAGGTGTTCGACGCCATATCTGGCGGCGCTGCGCAAAGCTGGCAGATGGTCAATCGTTGGGGGACCATGGCCGAGGATCAGTTCGACTTCGGCTTTGCGATCGACTGGATGCGCAAGGACCTGAGCCTGGCGCTCGACGAAGCGCGCAGCAACGGCGCCAGCTTGCCGGTCTCGGCGCTGGTCGATCAATGGTATGGGGAGGTGCAGAAAATGGGCGGAGGCCGTCAGGATACCAGCGCGCTCGTGCGGAGGCTCGCTAAGTGAAGCTTTGGACTGCGGCGCTTATCGCCTCTCTGCTAGCTACTGCCCCGGCACATGCGGACGCGTTGATCGACAACGTCGACGGCGTGGCGCTGGATGCGCGCGGCAACGTGATCCGCTTTGCCGGCATCCTGATCTCCCCGGATGGCAAGGTCACCAAACTTCTCAAGAAGGGCGACAAGCGTCCGGAGAAGCTCGACTGGCGTTCCGACATGAAGGGGCGGATCCTGATACCGGGCATGATCGACGCCCATGGGCATGTCATGGAACTGGGCTTCCGTGCGCTCCAGCTCGACCTTTCGAAGACCCGCTCGCTAGGCGAGGCGCAGGCGGCGATCGCCCATTATGCGCAGGCGAACAGCAACCGCCCCTGGATCCTCGGCGGTGGCTGGAACCAGGAGGTTTGGGGGCAGGGGTTCCCCACCGCAGCCGATCTGGACGCAGCCTATCGCGACAAGCCGGTGGTGCTCGCGCGCGCCGACGGCCACGCTGTCTGGGTGAACTCTGCCGCCCTGAAGGCTGCGGGCATCACCGACAAGACGGTGGCGCCGCCGGGCGGCCGCATCGAGAAGCTCCCGAACGGGCAGCCGAGCGGCGTCCTTGTCGATGCAGCCGTGGCACTGGTCGAGCGGCATGTGCCCCGGCCTTCGCCGCGGGAGCGCAACGCCGCCTTTCTGAAGGCGCAGGAGCTGCTGCTCTCCAACGGCGTCACCGCGACTGCCGATATGGGTACCTCGGTCGACGACTGGCTGACGTACCGCCGCATGGGCGATATCGGCCAGCTGCGCGTCCGCATCATGAGCTATTCCGCCGGTGTCGATGCCGCCCTGCAGGTGGGTGGCAGCGGTCCGACCCCGTGGCTCTATAATGACAAGCTCCGCATGGGTGGGGTCAAGCTCTACGCCGATGGCGCCCTGGGGTCCCGCGGCGCTTCCCTCAAGCGCCCCTATGCGGATGCGCCCAAGGAAAGCGGCCTTGGCTTCCTGAGCGACGACCAGCTGCTCAACCTGATGAGCCGCAGTGCGATGGACGGCTTCCAGGTCGCGATCCATGCGATCGGGGACCGTGCCAATGCACAGGCCCTCGACGCGATCGAGGAGCTGGCATCCAGCTACAAGGACGACCGTCGTTGGCGGATCGAGCATGCGCAGATCGTCGATCCCGCCGATCTGCCGCGGTTCGGCAAGAACGGCATCATCCCCTCGATGCAGCCGGTTCACCAGACATCGGACCGCCTGATGGCGGAGGCGCGGCTCGGGCCGGACCGGCTCTCCGGAGCCTATGCCTGGGCGACGTTGCTCAAGCGGAGCGGCCACATCGCGTTCGGCTCCGACTATCCCGTCGAAAGCCCCAATCCGTTCGTGGGATGGGCGGCGGCGATCACCCGCCAGGATCCGCAGGGCCAGCCGCCGGGCGGATGGCAGCCGCAGGAAGTGGTGAGCCGCCTGGATGCCTGGCGGGCCTTTACCACGGATGCGGCCTATGCGGGCTTCGCCGAAAAGCGGTTCGGAACGCTCGCCCCAGGCATGCGCGCCGACTTCCTGATCGTCGACCGGGACCCGAGCGAAGCGACGCCCGAGGCGCTGCGCGAGACGCGGGTCCTGGAAACCTGGGTGGGCGGTGAAAAGATGTGGAGCGGCTCCGGCAGCACGCAGCGCTGACCCATCCGCCTTCTCGTGCGTTTCGTCGGGAGCCGGGGCCGCAAGCCCCGCCCCGACAACCGGCGAAGGAGAAGGCATGATCCGGCTGTTTCACGTCAGCGACGTTCATTTCGGCGCGGAGGATCCGGAGGCGATCGCCTGGTTCGACCGCGCCGTAAAGGCGGAGCAGCCCGACGCGATCATCATGACCGGTGACCTGACGATGCGGGCGAGGAGCCGCGAATTCGAACAGGCCTCCGCCTGGCTGGAGGGGCTACAGCGCCCCACGACGGTGGAAGTCGGCAACCACGACCTGCCGTACTTCAACCCGTTCGCGCGCTTCCTGATGCCGTACCGCCGCTACAAGAAGCTCGCACAGGTGATCGAGCAGCCGCTCGACATCCGCGGCCTGACGGTGGTTCCCCTGAAGACGACCGCGCGCTTCCAGATGCGCCTGAACTGGTCGAAGGGCTATGTGGGGAAGCGCGCGCTTCAAACCTCGCTCAGCCTGCTCGACGCGGTTCCCAACGGGGATCTTGTGTTCGTGGCCGCCCACCACCCGCTGATCGAGGCGGGGACGCGATCGACCGGTAAGACCCGCTATGGTCGCAAGGCGCTGGAGGCCCTGGCGGCGGCGGGTGCCGACGCCGTTCTTTCCGGCCATGTCCACGATCCGTTCGACGTGGAAGAGGTCGTCAATGGTCGCTCGATCCGGCTGGTGGGCGCAGGCACCCTGTCCGTCCGGACCCGCGACAACCCGCCGTCGTTCAACGAGATCCGCATTCAGGATGGCAAGTTCGAGACAATCGTCCGCCGGCTGGGCGAGCCGGACTATCGCGTGACCGACGCGAAGGTTGCCGACGAGCCGGTTGCCTAGGTTGGGTGAACAGGGATCCGGACGGCAGGTCCGTGCCCGGGCTGCGCCGCACGCGCACAAACGAAAAGGGCGGCCCCTGCGGGACCGCCCTTCGTAACGCAATGCGTCGGTCGCTTAGCGCTTCGAGAACTGGAAGCTACGACGGGCCTTCGCCTTGCCGTACTTCTTACGCTCGACGGCGCGGCTGTCGCGGGTCAGGAATCCGGCAGCCTTGATCGGTGCGCGCAGCACCGGCTCATAGCGGGTGATCGCCTGGCTGATGCCGTGCTTCACCGCGCCGGCCTGGCCGGACAGACCGCCGCCCTTGACGGTGCAGATCACGTCATACTGGCCATCACGCTCGGCAACGCCGAACGGCTGGTTGATGACGAGGCGCAGCGTCGGACGTGCGAAATAGACTTCCTGATCACGACCGTTGATCGTGATCTTGCCGGAACCCGGCTTCAGCCAGACGCGAGCAACTGCGTCCTTGCGGCGGCCGGTTGCATAGGCGCGGCCGTACTGGTCGATTTCCTGCGCGCGCAGCGGCATCGTCGGACGGGCCGGAGCCTCCGGAGCTGCTGCGTCAGGAGCCTGGGTCGCCTCGGTGGTGGCGGCAGGCGCTGCCTGCTCACCCTGCGGCGCCGGCTGCTGGGTCAGGTTGCCCAGGTCGGACAGGGACTGGCGATTGTCGGACATCAGGCACCCACCTTGTTCTTGCGGTTCATGCCCGCGATATCGAGGACTTCGGGGTTCTGGGCCTCGTGCGGGTGCTCGGTGCCCTTGAAGATGCGCAGGTTGCGCATCTGCTGACGGCCAAGCGGGCCGCGCGGGATCATGCGCTCAACCGCCTTTTCGAGAATGCGCTCCGGGAAATTACCCTCGAGGATCTTGTCCGCGCGCACTTCCTTAAGCCCACCGGCATAGCCCGTGTGCTTGTAGTACATCTTCTGCGTCAGCTTGCGGCCGGTGAACCGCACCTTGTCCGCGTTGATGACGACGACGTTGTCGCCGCAATCCACGTGCGGGGTGAAGCTCGTCTTGTGCTTGCCGCGCAGGACGTTGGCGATGATCGAAGCTGCGCGACCGACCACAAGGCCTTCGGCATCGACGATATGCCACTTCTTCTCCACCTCGTGCGGCTTGGCCGACTTGGTGGTCTTCATCAGAGCCTTCATAGGCTTGAGACCTCTTTGCTGGGTCGTTGCACCATGCAACACCGCCCCATGAGGAGCGGCATGAACGAGCGGCCGAATGGGCGAAGACCCGCGGAAAGTCAAGCGAACTGCGGCTTTCCCGACGGGTATTGTGATACCTAGGCCTGTTCTCCGACGGTTTGCTCCGCCACCCATTCGGCGACCTCGGGGGTGGTTTCGACGCCCCACCATTCGATGGCGGGAAGCTCGTAGCTATGTAGCTCGCCGATCCGTGCGGCGAGCGCTTCGGCCAGTTCCGGTCGCGTCTTGAACAGCGCCGTGACCTCTATCTCGGTCTCGATTGCGTCCTTCCAGCGATAGATGGACGTGCAGGATGCCAGCACGTTGACACAGGCGGCGAGGCCTTCCTCGACCATCAGGCGACCGATCCGCTCTGCTTCCTCCGCGCCTGCGAAGGTGGCCTGGAGGAGCGTGATGTCGCTCATGCGCGCTGACGCCCAACGGAATGGGCTCCCCAGGCGACGCTCGCCACTACCAGGGCGCCGAACAACTGGTGCAGCGTGGCCAGCACGATGTTCACGTCCGTCATCACGGTGGCGATGCCGAGCAGGATCTGGATGCCGAATGTGGTGTGGATGGCAATCGACGCCCGCCGATCGCCTGCGCGTTTCGCAAGCCGGGCCAGCACCACCAGCGCTGCCACCGTCACCCATGCCCACCAGCGGTGCACGAAGTGGATCAGATAAGGGTCGTTGAACAGGGCGTCACCGAAGGAGCGGAACTGGAACATGCCTTCGGGGATGAAGCGGCCGTTCATCAGCGGCCACTCGTTGGTGACGAGCCCTGCATTCAGGCCCGCGACGAACGCGCCGAACAGCAGCTGCACAAAGAGCACGAGGGAGACGAGCGCAGCCGTGCCGGTGAGCCGCGCCGGCCGCGCATGCGTATCGCGAGCAAGGTCGCGCAGGTCCAGCGCGGTCCAGATCAGACCTGCCAGGATGAGCAGCGCGGTGAGCAGGTGGACGGCAAGCCGGAAGTGGCTGACATCGGTGCGCTCGACCAGTCCGGATGTGACCATCCACCAGCCGATGGCGCCCTGCAGGCCTCCGAGCGCCAGAAGCGCCACGAGCCGCCAGCCGTAACCGCGCGGGATCGCGCGCTTTGCGGCGAACCACAGCAGGGGCACTGCAAAGGCGACGCCGATCACGCGGCCGAGCAGCCGATGGAGATATTCCCAGAAGAAGATTGCCTGGAACCCGGCGAGCGTCATGCCCTGGTTGAGCTGCTGATATTCCGGGATGCGCTTGTAATTGTCGAACTCGGCCTGCCACTGCTCGGCATTGAGGGGCGGGATGATCCCGGTCAGCGGCTTCCATTCCGTGATGGAAAGCCCCGACTCGGTCAGCCGGGTGATGCCGCCCACCACCACCATCACCACGATCAGCGCGGCAACCGCGAGCAGCCAGTTGGCGATAGCCGCGGGCCGGGCGTGGCGGGCGGGGGGCGTTGCGACGTCGTTCGCGATCGAAGGGCTGTGGGCCATGTGCCTGTTCTTAGGCCGCCGCGCCCGCGGCGTCGATGCCGAGAAGCACACGCAATTTGTCGAAAAAATGCAAATGTGATGTTGTAACGTGTGTCTGTCGAAGCTATTTGATCGGCGATGTCCAGCAGCATCTCCTTGCAGCGCGACGGCGTGCTCGATCGGTTCGCGATCGGCCTGTCCGGGCTGTGCGTCGTGCACTGCCTGGCGAGCGCGCTGTTCCTGGGGCTGTTCGCATCGGCGGCGGGCGCGCTGATGAACCCGCTGTTCCACGAAGTCGGCCTGATGCTCGCCATCGGCTTTGGCGCCCTCGCGCTGGGCCGGGGCGTCCTGACGCATGGCTATATGATGCCGTCCGCGATCGGCGGCCTTGGCCTTGGCGTGATGATGGGCGCGCTCCACCTGCCGCATGGCGGGGGAGAGATGATCTGGACCATGATCGGCGTCGGACTGCTGGCGCTGGGCCACGACCTCAACCGCCGCGCGGTCTCCTGACGCCACTTGCCGCGGGACCGGCTGCAGCTTACCTGTCCGCCATGACCGCGCACGACCATCATGAACATTCGGGCGAGGCGCTGTCGCGCGTCGCGGAAGCGACTCTGATCCGGTCGGGCGAACAATGGACGGCGATGCGCGCGCGCATCTTCTCCGTGCTGGCGGGCTTCGAGAAACCGGCTTCCGCCTATGACATCGCCGATGCGGTTTCGCAGGCCGAGGGTCGCCGCGTCGCGCCCAACAGCGTCTATCGAATCCTGGACCTGTTCGTGAATGCGAACCTTGCGCGGCGGGTGGAAAGCGCCAACGCCTATGTCGCCAACGCGCATCCCGATTGCCTGCACGACTGCATCTTCCTGGTGTGTGACAGCTGCGGGCAGACCACCCACATCGACGACGACAAGATCACCGGGACGGTCCGTTCGGCAGCTGCCGATGCCGGCTTTGCCGCGGTGCGCCCGGTCATCGAAGTCCGGGGAAAATGCGCCGACTGCCGCTAGGGCGAAAGGTTCGATTTCCGACAATCGACACTGGCCGTTCGTCGCGCTAAGCCCGGCCGATGGTAGAAGTTCCCAATACGCCGCTGCTGGATACGGTTCGCACGCCCGCCGACCTGCGTACCCTCAAGCCAGGCCAGCTGCGCCAGTTGGCCGACGAACTGCGGCTGGAGACCATCTCGGCGGTCGGCACGACCGGCGGTCATCTGGGTTCCGGCCTGGGGGTCGTCGAGCTGACGACCGCCATCCACTATGTCTTCAACACGCCCGAGGATCGGCTGATCTGGGACGTTGGGCATCAGTGCTATCCGCACAAGATCCTGACGGGCCGTCGCGACCGGATCCGCACGCTGCGTCAGGGCGGGGGCCTCTCCGGCTTCACCAAGCGCAGCGAGAGCGAGTACGACCCGTTCGGCGCCGCCCATAGCTCGACCTCGATTTCCGCCGCGCTCGGCTTCGCGATTGCTAACAAGATTGCGGATCGCCCCGGCAAGGCGATTGCGGTGATCGGTGACGGCTCGATGTCGGCGGGCATGGCCTATGAGGCGATGAACAACGCCGAACAGGCCGGAAATCGCCTGGTCGTGATCCTGAACGACAACGACATGTCGATCGCGCCGCCGGTCGGCGGGCTTTCTGCCTATCTCTCACGCATCGTCTCCAGCCGCGGCTTCCTTGGCCTGCGCGAGACGCTCAAGAAGATCGTACGCCGCCTGCCGCGCCCGATCCATTCGGCAGCGCGCAAGACGGACGAGTTCGCCCGCGGCATGACGATGGGCGGCACGCTGTTTGAAGAGCTCGGCTTCTATTACGTCGGCCCGGTCGACGGCCACAACCTCGACCACCTGATCCCGGTGCTGGAGAATATCCGCGACGCCGAGGAGGGTCCGATCCTGCTCCACGTCGTCACGCAAAAGGGCAAGGGCTATGCCCCGGCCGAGGCGTCGGCGGACAAGTATCACGGCGTCCAGAAGTTCGACGTCATCACCGGCACCCAGGCAAAGGCCCCTCCGGGCCCGCCGAGCTACACCAGTGTCTTTGCACAGGCGCTGGTGGCTGAGGGCGAACGGGACGACCGGATCTGCGCGATCACCGCGGCGATGCCGGCCGGCACCGGCCTCGACAAGTTCCAGGCCCGCTTCCCCAACCGGTCCTTCGATGTGGGCATCGCGGAGCAGCACGCCGTCACCTTTGCGGCGGGACTCGCCGCCCAGGGCATGCGCCCGTTCTGTGCGATCTACTCGACCTTCCTGCAGCGCGCCTATGACCAGGTGGTCCACGACGTCGCGATCCAGAACCTGCCGGTTCGCTTCGCCATCGACCGCGCCGGCCTTGTCGGCGCAGACGGCGCGACTCACGCGGGCAGCTTCGACGTCACCTATCTCGCCACGCTCCCCAACATGGTGGTGATGGCCGCCGCGGACGAGGTGGAGCTGGTGCACATGACCCACACCGCCGCGCTGTATGACGATGGACCGATCGCGCTGCGCTACCCGCGCGGCAACGGCGTCGGCCTGCCGCTGCCGACCACGCCGGAGCGGCTGGAGATCGGCAAGGGCCGCATCGTCCGCGAAGGCAAGAAGGTTGCGATCCTCTCGCTCGGCACGCGACTGGAAGAGGCGCTGAAGGCTGCGGACCAGCTCGACGCCAAGGGCTTCTCCACCACCGTCGCCGATCTTCGCTTTGCCAAGCCGCTCGACCAGGCGCTGATCCGCCGCCTCCTCACCAGCCACGAAGTCGTGGTGACGGTGGAAGAGGGCGCGATCGGCGGCCTTGGTGCCCATGTCCTTACCTATGCGAGCGATGAGGGGTTGATCGACGCCGGGCTGAAGCTGCGCACCATGCGCCTGCCGGACGTGTTCCAGGACCAGGACAAGCCCGAGAAACAATATGACGAGGCGGGCCTCAACGCCCCGCAGATCGTCGATACGGTTCTGAAGGCGCTGCGTTGGAACGAAGGCGGCATCGAGGACGCGCGCAAGCCAGCCTGAAACAGGTTACCCGTGGCGGGGCAGGCTATCGTCACTCGCCGCGCAGCATCATCGCATGCGCCATCCGCAGGAAGGACTGCTGCATCTGCGTGCCAAGCGCCGGTTCTACCCGGTTCTCGGCAAGGGCCCGGCTCATCGCGTGGACCCACTGTCCGGCGGTCTTGCGGTCGATCGGCATTTCCCGGTGCAGCGACATGATGCAGGCGCCCGGCCGAGCCTCGAACCAGTCCCTCGGGCCGCCTAGCCAAGCGGCGAGGAACTGGGTGAGCGACACCCGCACCGGCAGCAGGTCCGCGTCGTGCATGGCGCGCAACTCGGCATATTCTGGCTCGTGTTCCATCAGGTCGTAGAAGCGGTCCACGACCAGCCGCACCCCGTCCATGCCGCCGATCCGGTCGTACAGGCTCGCAGGCTTGCTGGCGGGCGGGGCGGCGGTCATGAAATGTCTCCAGGCGGCGTTGGGACCAGCGTCGCGTCTAGGCACCCCGCGAACGGGGTGCCTTGATTTCGCGCAACCGTTCTCGCGGCTGGATCAGGGGCGCATCGAGCCGGTGTCCATGAACCGCTGGTGCCAGGACAGCGCCTCTCCCGGCAGCGAAGGCGCATGGAGGCCGTAGCTGCCCTTGTGTGCGCGGGCGAAGTAATCGGCCAGCATCGGGCGATACTCCGGATGCGCGCACTTCTCGATGATCAGCCGCGCACGCTGCTTGGGGCTGAGCCCGCGCAGGTCGGCCAGGCCCTGCTCGGTGACGATCACCTGCACGTCCTGGTTGATGTGGTCGACATGCGACACCTGCGGCACGATTGCCGAGATGGCGCCGCCCTTCGCGACCGATGGCGTCATGAAGATCGAGATATAGGCGTTGCGCGCGAAATCGCCCGAACCGCCGATGCCGTTCTGGATGCGCGAGCCCATGATGTGGGTGGAATTGACGTTGCCGTAGATGTCGGCCTCGATCAGCCCGTTCATCGCCAGGCAGCCGAGCCGCCGGACGAGTTCGGGGTGGTTGCTGATTTCCTGCGGGCGCAACACCATCTTGTGGCGATACTCGCCCATGTTGGCGTTCAGCCGCAGGGCGGCCTCCGGGCTCAGCGAGAAGCCGGTTGCCGAGGCCATGCGCAGCCGCCCGCTGTCGAGCAGGTCGAGCATGCCGTCCTGGATGACTTCGGTGTAGGCGGTCATGTCGTGGAAGGGGCTGTCGATCAGGCCGGTCAGCACCGCATTGGCGATGTTGCCGACGCCGGACTGGATCGGCAGCAACGATGCCGGAAGGCGCCCGTGGCGAACCTCATGCGCGAAGAATTCCAGGAGGTGGCCTGCGATCGCGGCCGCGGTTGCATCGGGCGGGGTGAACGGCAGGTTGCGATCGGGTTTGTCCGTTTCGACGATCGCGACGATCTTGTTCGGATCACACCGGAAATAGGGTTCGCCGATGCGGTCGTCGGGACGCAGCAGGGGAATGGGCACGCGCGCGGGGGGCAGCGCCGTGCCGTAATAGATGTCATGGACCCCGTCGAACCGCTCGTCCTGCCAGCGGTTGACCTCAAGGATCACCTTGTCGGCGCGGTCGATCCAGGTCTTGTTGTTGCCGACGGAGGAGGAGGGGATCAGCGCGCCGTCGGCCCGGATGCCCGAGACTTCAATGACCGCCACGTCGAGCGGTCCCAGGAAACCCTCCCACGCCATTGGCGCGACCTGACTGAGGTGGAGGTCGAAATACTCCATCTGGCCCGAGTTGATCTTCTCGCGTGCGATCGGATCCGAATTGTACGGCAGGCGAAACTCGATGCCGTTTGCCTTTGCGAGGGCGCCGTCGAGCTCCGGCCCAGTAGAGGCGCCGCTCCAGATCCGCACCTGGAACGGGTGCCCCGCCGCCTGCTCCGCCTCGATGCGCTCGGCAAGCGCCATCGGGACGGCCTTCGGATAGCCCGAGCCGGTGAAGCCGCTCATCCCCACGGTGTTGCCGGACGCGATGTGAGTCGCTGCCTCGGCGGCGGTGCAGATTTTGCTACGAAGTGCCTGGCACGCAATACGATCGGCCATGGGAACGTGGATCTCCTGGTGTGTGTTCAGCGCTGCATGAGCATCGCGGTGATTGCCCGTCGGGCCAGCGGCAGTCGGCTGCCGACCCGAAGCGTCGCGTCGCGGGCAAGCCGCGCGCCGGGACGCTCGTCGGTATAGAGCCGCACCAGAAAATTGGTGGCGGCATAAAGGGGGCGGCTCGCGAGCCGGTGCGTCATTTCGTAGCGACGCAGCAGTGACGCGGCGGCGATGTCCTGGCCGCTTCCGGCGGCTTCCCGGACGAGCCGCGCCAGCGTCGCCTGGCTCTGGAGCCCGAGGTTGAAGCCGTGCGCAGTTACCGGGTGCATGCCGACTGCGGCATCGCCGATCAGCGCCGCGCGCGGTGCTGCGAAGTGGCGCGCATAGGTGGTCGCAAGCGGATAGACGTGCGCGGGCGCATCCACCTGCATCCGGCCGAGCCTGCCCTGGTAGCGGCGGGTGAGCTCGTCGCCCAGGGCTGCGTCATCCAGCGCCGCGACACGCTTCATCGCTTCTGCCGGTAGCGTCAGCACCGCCGAGGATCGACGCCCGTTGAGCGGGAGCATCGCCACGGTTTGATGGTGATCGAACCACTCGGTCGCGACGCCATGATGATCCTCCTCATGGGTGACGCGGCACACCATCATCGACCGCCCAAGCCGGTTCACCTCGGCGTCGATGCCCAGCAATTCACGCACACGCGAGAAACGCGAGTCGGCTGCCACGAGCAGCCGCGCAGAGATCGAGCGTCCGTCCTCCAGCATGACCCTGACGGATCGAGCGTCGGTTTTCACGGCGGACACACCGCTTCCCGTCAGCAGCGTCAGGTTCGGCTGGTCGCGGACGGAGTGGTACAGTGCTTCCCGGATGCGGTGGTTCGGTACCATCAGGCTGAGCGGCCCGCCGCCATGGCCCGTCGTCTCGAACGACAGGGCGAAAGGGGAGGCGCCATTAAGCACGCGCGCTTCGTTGAGGGGCGAAATCTCGTCGGGCGGCAACAGGTGCCAGGCGCCCAGTGCCTTCAGCGTCGCGATCGAGCGATGGGTCAGCGCGATCTCGCGCCCGTCATAGCCTGGAACGGCGATCGCGGTCTCCGGCTGCCGCTCCACCACCATGACCCGTAGCGACGAGTCGGCCAGCGACCGCGCCAGGCTAAGCCCGGCGGGGCCACCGCCTACGATCAGTACGTCACATTCCATCGCCGAACCTCCCGGGTCACCAGGCGCGCTATGCGAACGCCTCCTGCGCCCGTCCTTGCGCTCGATCAACCCATCTAGACCGCCAAGCGGCCTCCGGGGCGGGTCGCCCTCGACATTTGCCGGTCGGCGTTCCAATTCAGCCGGCATGACCGACAACGCACCCGCGCCCGAACAGTGCCATTCGCGAATGGAAGGACTGGCTCCATGGCGCTGATCGGAGTCGACTGGGGTTCCAGCAACCTGCGCGCCTATCGGTTCGGGCCGGACGGGGCGGTGGTGGATCGGCGGGAGTCGCATCGCGGCGCCGCCCGGTTGAAACGTCCGGAATTCGCGGGCGTGCTGGCCGAGACACTGGAGGACTGGATCGAAGCGGACACGCTGGTGATCCTCGCCGGCATGGTGGGGGCGCGTGCCGGCTGGCACGAGGCGGCCTATCTGCCCTGTCCGGCCAATCCCGAGGATCTGGCCGGCGCCGCCCTTCGAGTCGAGGACGCGCCCGTCCGCTGCTACATCGTTCCCGGCCTGTCGGCCCGCAGCGCGAACGGCGTCGCCAACGTCATGCGGGGCGAGGAAACCCAGATCCTCGGAAGCCACATCGCCGATGGGACGATCGTGCTCCCGGGCACCCATAGCAAATGGGCGCAGGTCGAGGGGGGCCGCATCACCGGCTTCACGACGGTCATGACCGGCGAGATGTACGCGCTGTTGCGCAACCAGTCGCTGCTCGGCCAGCTTGCCGAAGGGGATGCGACCGACGAGGGGGCGTTCGCACTGGGCGCGCAGCGTGCGCTCGACGATCCCGCCGGCGCGCTGCCGCTGCTGTTCTCTGCCCGTGCCGAGGTGCTGCTCGGCAGCCTCTCGCCGCAATCGGTCGCGAGCTACCTCTCCGGCTTGTTGATCGGGGGGGAGGTCGCGGCGCTGCGAGAGCGGGCGCGCGACGGGGTGATGCTGATCTGCTCGGCCGAACTGGCCGCGCTCTACCGGGTGGTGCTGGCGCTTGCCGGTGTCGCGGACGTGCGCGTGCTCGATGGCGCGGACGCGGTGGCGCAAGGCTTGTGGCGAATTGGAGGATTGTTGAAGTGACGCTTGAGACCCTGTTGGGCGGATTGCCGCTCGTCGCCATCCTTCGCGGCCTCACCCCCGACGAAGCACCCGAGATTGCGGACGCTCTGTTCGAGGTCGGCTTCCGCTGCCTGGAAGTGCCCCTGAATTCACCGGAGCCTTTCGAGAGCATCCGGAGGATCGTCGACCGCATGGGTAATCGCGCGCTGGTGGGCGCAGGCACGGTCCTCACCGTCGCCGACGTGGCGCGTGTCGCGGACGTTGGCGGCAGGATCGTGATTTCGCCGAACAGCGACGTCGAGGTGATTGCCGCAACCAAGGACGCCGGCCTGCAATCGCTCCCCGCCTTCTTCACCCCCACCGAGGCGTTCCGCGCCATTGCCGCAGGTGCCGACGGGCTCAAGCTGTTCCCGGCCGAACTCGCCGGGCCGACCGGGCTGAAGGCGGTGCGCGCGGTGCTGCCCAAACATGTGCCGGTGTTCCCCGTGGGCGGCATCGATCCCGACACCATGGGCCCTTATCTGAAGGCCGGCGCCAACGGCTTCGGCATCGGCTCGTCGCTCTACGCGCCGGGCCGCAGCGTCGAAGACGTGCGCACCCGCGGTGCGGCGCTGGTCAAAGGGTTCGAAGCGGCCCGTGCCGCCTGATTTGGCTAGGCCCTGCCGCCCCCACGGCAGGGCCTAGCCCGCGCTCGCCTCGATAGAATCGAGGATGCGCGCGCCCGCCATCATCACGCCCACCGGGCATGCGGCGAACAGCAGTAACCCGCCGACACCGGGATATTGCTGCATGAAGTGGAGCCCCCGCTCCACTGCGCCGGTACCCAGGCCATAGATTACGAGGTACGCCTCGAACTTGGTCTTGATCGTGAAGAGGCGGCCGACACGGTTCCACATGCCCGATGATCAGCAAGGCGCGTGCCAACCGTAGAAAACCGCCAAATTCAACCGCCGGACGTAGCTACCTGTCAATGAACCCGACAAGGTCGAGGGCCTTCAGCAGTTCCGCTCGTGCTGCTTCGATCCTTCCGATCAGGTCCATGTCGCCGATGGCATCGTGCGCAATGGTCTCGGGCCAATGCGCGCTTACCACCTCAGCGATGCGGTCGAGCTTGGCATCATCGACCAGGAAGCGCGGATCGATGGTGGCAGGGTCGGCGACGACGCGCAGCCGCAGGCAGGCGGGGCCGCCGCCGTTCGCCATGGACTCGCGCACGTCCACTACCTCCAGCCGGCGGATGGGTCCGTTGCCGGCGACATGCGCCTGCAGCCAGTTCCACACGGACGGCGTCGCCCGCGCTTCCTCCGGCAGGATGAGCGCAGCCTCCCCACCCGGCAGCGTCACCAGCTGCGCGTTGAAGAGGTAGGAGGCGATGGCATCCTGAAGCGATACCTGTGCGGCCGGAACCTCGACGATCTCCACCTCCGGCAGCAGCCGGCGAAGATCCGCATAGAAGCCCGCCGGGTCGGCAAACGCCTGCTCGTGCGCGAACAGCACGCGTTCGTTAGCCACCGCAACCACGTCGTTGTGAAACGCGCCTGCCGCGATCGCGGCCTCCGACTGCTGCACGAACAGGGTGCGTGCAGGGTCCAGCCGATGCGCCCGCGCGACCGCTTCGCACGCATCGCGGTGCTGGCGCGCGGGGAAGGGGCCGCCGGTCACCCCATAGACGAACACCTCTACCCCGGCTTCACCGTGGCTGGCGGTCAGCCGCATCTGGTTGGCGGCGCCCTCGTCGCCGAACGGCGGCGGCACCGGGGGGTGGACGACGAAATGCTCGTGCGCAAACGCAAGCTGGAGCTGCGCCAGCGTCTCTGGCCATTCGTGGCTGCGGTGGGGCATCGTGACGAGGTTGGCGACGCTCAGGTGACAGCGCCCGTCGCCGGTGTCGGGCGCCGGGGAAACGGTGGCGGCGTTTGCGGCCCACATCGCCGAGGCCGACAAAGCCTGCGCCTTCAGGTGCGGCGGTGCTGCCGCATAGTCGGTCGCCAGTGCCTTCAGCCAGCGGTGATCCGGGCGCGGGTGGGGGAGGAGAATTGCTTGCACCAGCCCGAGCGCGAGGTTCGCGCGCATCTTGGCGATGCCCTGCAGGGCGGCGGCGCGTGGGTGGGAAGCCGCCCCGGCGTTGCGGGTCGCGGCCAGATTGCCAGGGCTCAACCCCGCATAATTGTGGCTGGGGCCGATGATCCCGTCGAAGTTGATCTCGCGGAGCGCCATCAGTCGCGCTCGACCAATATCACCCGGTCCCCGGCCCCGACGCCAAGCAGCCCCGCGGCTTCGGGATCCAACAGCACGTCGCCGTCCTCGGTCGCGCGCACCCGCCCCATTGCCACCCGAAAATGGTCGAGCCGCCCTGTCGAGATCAGCATCGGTTCCCCGCCATCGCTGACCCCTGCCACGCGCGCGTCGCGGGCGTTGCGGATGGTCGCCACCTGATCGGTACGCGCGGTCATGGTCGGCCCACCGTCGAAAATGTCGACGTAGTTCTCGTAGTGAAAACCCTCACGCTCCAGCATCCGCATCGCGGCGCGTCCGGAGGGGTGGGGCAGGCCCACCACCGCGCGCGCGTTTTCCGGCAGCATCGCAGTGTAGACCGGGTGCTTGGGCATCAGGTCGGCGATGAACTGGTTGCCGTGGATCGCGTTGAATTCGTCCGCTTCCTGAAAGCTCATACCGAAGAAACGCCCGGCGACGCCGTCCCAGAAGGGCGAGCCACCGGCCTCGTCGATCACCCCGCGCAGCTCCGCCAGGATGCGGTCGGCAAAGCGCCGGCGATGCGCCCGGATGAACAGGTAGCGGCTGCGTGCCAGCAGAAGCCCCAGGCCCCCTGCGCGCTCGTTCGGATGCAGGAACAGGCCGCCGACCTCGCTTGCCCCCTCCAGGTCGTTGACGAGGTTCAGGATTTCGGCGCGAAACGTACGGCGCAGCGCCTCGCTGTGCTTGGTAAGCGTGGCCACGCGATAGGAATAAAAGGGCCAATGCTGCCCGACCTGGGTGAAGATCTGGCAGGTGCCCCGAACCTCCCCGGTGTCGACATTCTCCAGCACCAGCACGAACAGCTCGTCGCCCAGCGTGTCCTCTTCCCGCGCGAAGGCCGCATGGCTGCGCTCCAGCTTGGCACGCAACGCCGGCTTGTCCGGAGGCAGGTTGGTGAAGCCGCCGCCCGTCAGCTTCGCCATCTCGTACAGGTGCTGCAAATCCTCGTCGCGCGCAGCGCGGATGCGAAAGCTCATACGCTCCCCCGTTCGACGAGCCGGAGGATGGAAAGCGCCGACAGCGCCGCCCGCTCAGGAAGGCTCTCCGGCAGCATGAATTCGTCTGCGGAATGAATGGCGCCGCCGCGCACCCCCATGGTGTCCACGACGGGGACGCCACAGGCGGCGATGTTGTTGCCGTCGCAGACGCCGCCGGTCGCGCGCCAGCCGATCGTCAGCCCCAGGCTCTGCCCGGCGTCGCGGACCAAGCCAAACAGCCGCTCCGCCGCAGCGTCGATCGGCTTGGGCGGCCGGTTAAAGCTGCCGTGGCACTCGACGTGCACGTCGTGCCCGGCAGCCACTTCGGCGGCGGCATCGTCCAGTGCCGCCCTGGCGCGGGCGGCAGCATCGGCAGTGGCCGGGCGGAAGTTTACCCGAAGCACCGCATGCTCCGGCACGACGTTGTTCGGTCCGCCACCGTCGATCCGCGCGGGATTGACGGTCAGACCGTCCCCCGCCGCGCTCGCCAGCCGCAGCGCCAGTTCGGATGCTGCGACCAGGGCATTGCGTCCTTCCTCGGGATTACGGCCGGCGTGCGCGCTGCGCCCTGTTACGGCCAGCGAGAAGTTGCCGGTCCCGCCCCGCGCGCCCGCCAAGGTGCCGTCGGCAAGCGATGGCTCGTAGACGAAGGCTGCCACCTTGCCGCGTGCCACTCGCGCGATCAGCGGCGCCGATGACAGCGAGCCGGTTTCCTCGTCGGAGTTCAGCAGGACCTGATAGCCGAGCCTCCCCGCAAAGCCCGAACTCTCGATCGCGCTGAGTGCGGCCAGCATGACGGCGATCCCGCCTTTCATGTCTGCGGCGCCGGGCCCGTTGAGCGCGCCGTCCTCCCGCACCCTTATCGCCTGGAAGGGGTGGTCGACCGCGTAGACGGTGTCCATGTGTCCGGCGAACATCAGCTGGATCGGCGCCTGAGGGCGCACCGTCAGCAGCAGGTGCCGGCCATGTTCGATCGGCTGAAGCCGACCGTCGGCGGAGACTGCCTGCACGGGATCGGGCTTGATGAGCGCGATTCCGCCCGGCAGCGTGGAAAAAGCATCGGCGAGAAGCTTCGCCATCCGGCCCAGTCCGGCCAGATTACGCGTGCCGCTGTTTACCGCGACCCAGGATTCCAGTTGTGCGAGCATCGGGGCAGCGCGCGCGCGTTCGACGACGGCGGCTTCCGTGCTTGAAAGAGCATTCATGCGCCGGAGGCTAGCGTGGTTCCGGCAGCGAAGGAACCGCGCTTAGAAGGAATAGACCAGCGACGCCCGGGTGGTGGTGTCCGTGGTGACGCTGCCTTCGGGCGGATTGCTTTCGTAGCGCACCGCATAGGAGAATTGCGCGGACAAAGGCCCCAGCAGCTTCGCGTCCAGCGCGGTCGTGCTGCTTGCCGTGCTGTTTGCCTTGGCGACGATATAGGCGGACGCGTCCTGCCGCAGGGTCAGCGAGCGGCTGAGACGCCAGTCAAAGTCGATAGAGCCGCGAGCCGCGAGATTGCTTTCGAGCGTCTCGTCGGTGAAGTTTGTATGCCGAAAGGCCGGGCCGAGCTCCACGTCGAGCGTGATTCGGGGCCGTTTGATCGCGCTGTAGCCCGCTCCGGCAGACGCCGAATAGCGGTTGTAATAGCCGACGAACCGGTCGCTTTCATATTGGGTCGAGCCATAGATATAGAGGCGGTCGTCGACCTTGTAGTTGGGCTCATAGGCCGCGAGATAATATTCGCGGCTCGTGACGTTATTCGCCTTTTGATAGTCCAGCTGCAGGCGCAGCTTGTGGCGCCAGCGGAACCCTTCGCGCGACAGGTCGAGCACGCCGGTGGCACCGAAATTGTCGCTGTTGCCCGAGCTCATGTAGCCGCCGAGCTCCGCACGGCCCTTCACCAGTGCGAAGAACGAGGACTCCTGCAACTCGCGGGTGCGCCTGGCAGCGCGATCGTCCGTCCACTTGTTGGTGATCTCTCGCACGAGATCAATGCTGTCGGGCGCCGCAATCCGTGAGTATTTGACCAGCGTTGCGACGTCGCCCTCGTTGCCCGACGCCATCGCGGCGTCGAGCATCATCTTGAGCTGCTCGGGGATCGGCGCGTCTTTCTTGGCGGCAGCCGCCGTTGCTGCGTTGGCAAGCAGCATCGGGGTCGCAAGAATGATCAGAACGGCCTTATTCACACCGAATCCTTAGCTGCATTGCAGCGAGAGGTGAACCGCCTTCGGACTCGCTCCGTCGCGTCAGCGGGGGGATCGCCCGAGCGGCTCGGCGAACAGGTCGAGCAGACGTTCGTACAGCGCGCGCTTGAAGCCGACGATGGCATCGGGCAGTTCGTCGGGCTCGGCCCAGCGCCACGCGCGGAACTCGGGCTCCGGCGTCGCGATGTCGATGTCCTGCTCTTCACCTTCGAACCGGAAGGCGAACCAGCGCTGGCGCTGGCCGCGATACTTGCCGCCCCAGATCTTGCCGATCATGTCCTCGGGCAGGTCGTAGTAAAGCTCCTCCGGTGCCTCGCCGATGAGCGAGACCTTGTCCGGGCGAACTCCCGTTTCCTCGCGGAGTTCGCGCAAGGCCGCCTCTAGAGCATCCTCGCCGGGGTCGATCCCGCCCTGCGGCATCTGCCAGGCCTCCAGCGTCGAGTCGATCCGCTGGCCGACGAAGACGCGGCCGTCGCGGTTGATCAGCATGACGCCGGCGCAGGGGCGATAGGGAAGGGTGCTGTCGTTCATGGCCCGTCTCCTAGCGGTGCGGCGGGGAGCAAGTCGAGGGGCTCAGCCGGCAGCCTGCGCCAGAACGCGCTCGGCCTCGGCCTCCTCGATGATCTGGCGCAGCACCACCAGAGCGCTCGCAAGATCGCCCTGGCTCGACGGGATCGCGCGGCGGAAGTTGAGGAAGCCGTGGATGTTCCCGCGCGCCTCGCGATACGTCACTGCGACCCCGGCTCCGGCAAGGGCGGCGGCATAGGCGCGGCCCTGATCGCGCAGGGGATCGAGGCCCGCGGTCAGCACCAGCGCAGGCGGCAGGCCCGTCATCTCGCCCAACAGGGGCGAGGCGCGCAGGCTGGCGTTCTCGGCGCGATAGGCCTCGCCGAACCAGGCCAGCGACTCGCGGGTAAGCAGATAGCCATCGGCGAACTCAGCGAAGGACGGATAAGGCCGGGTGGTGTCCGTGAGCGGGTAGATCGGCCACTGGGTAATGACGGGGACGCGCGCGGGGCGGTCCCGCAATGCCATCGCGGTGACGATCGTAAGCGCTCCACCGGCGCTGTCCCCGGCTAGAACGAGGCTGGTGACGCCACGCTCCAGGGCTGCGGGCCCATCGGCCAACCAGCGCGCTGCCACCTCGGCGTCGTCCGGTGCTGCCGGCCAGGGATGTTCCGGTGCCAGCCGATACTCGAGCGCCACTACCGGGAGGTCGAGCATGCGCGCGATCTCGGCGCAAATGCTCGCATGGGTCTCCACGCTGCCGATGACGAAGCCGCCGCCGTGCAGGAAGAGGACCACTGGGCCCGGCTCACGGCTGGGTCGCGGATCGTACAGCCGCGCGCGCAGCTCGCCCTGTGGTGACGGGATGCTCAGGTCGCGCATCACGGCGATTTCGCCCACCGGCGTGTCCGCCACATCCTTCATCGCGTGGAACTGCTCGCGGGCCGCTGTCGGGGTCAGCTCGTACATGCGCGGACCCGGCATGTTCTCGATATAGCCCAGGAAGGCGCGAACGTCGGGTCGGACAAAGACTTGGGACACGGTGATCTCCCCAGGATGCGCGGCGTTGCGGCCAGGCGGGCGACGCTTACCTATGGAGCGTGATCCGCGTCGTCCACCATCCCGACTATGTCGCGCCCGCCCCGGCGCGCAGCACCTATCAATGGAACAAGAACGGTCTGGTCCGGGATCTGCTGCGCCAGCAAGGCGCCGGCATCGAGTGGCACCAGCCGGACCCGATGCCGCGGAACTGGATCGAGGCCGTCCACGAGCACGGCTATGTCGGGGAGGTCATCGAGCTGGCGGTCCCGCCCGAGAAGACGCGAAGGATCGGCTTCCCCGTCACTGCCGAGGTGGCCCAGCGTGCGCAGGCGGTGCCGGGCGGCACCTATCTTGCCGCGCGGCTGGCCCTCACCCATGGATTTGCCGCGAATACGGCGGGCGGCAGTCACCATGCGCTTGCCGACACCGGCGCGGGCTTCTGCATCTTCAACGACCTCGCCATCGCCGCCAACCGGATTGTGGAGGAGGGCGCGGCGGCCCGGGTGCTCGTCGTCGACTGTGACGTTCATCAGGGCGACGGCACCGCCTCGCTCCTTGCCGGCCGCCCCGGGCTCGCCACCTATTCGATCCACGCCGACAAGAACTTCCCGGTGCGAAAGGCGCGCTCGACGCTCGACATAGGCCTTCCCGACGGTGTCGAGGACGAAGAATACCTCGCCACGCTGGCGGAGACGCTGGTGCCGCTGGTGAATAGCTTCGCGCCCGACCTGATCCTCTATCAGGCGGGCGTAGACCCGTTTTCCGGCGACCGCCTCGGCCGGCTTGCGCTCACCCGGCAGGGGTTGGTGCGGCGCGACCGGTGGATGGCGACTCTGGCGCGCGACCGCGGGATCCCGCTCGCGAGTGCGCTGGGTGGCGGCTATGGCGATGACGCGATGGAGGTGTCGGAGCGTCACGTCGCCTCCATCCTGACGCTGGGCGGCGTCTTCGCTGAACGAATCTGACGTCACCACCCTACTTGCGGTCGCTGCACGGAGATGCATGTAATCGCTCCATGCACGCGCCTCGCTCTTCTTTGCCGACGGCTTCGGTCCCGAGCTGGGACCCGCTGAGCTGGTTTGCGGCTGGGTTCCGGCGCATGCTCTCCCGCATCGACCACGGGCTGGAGCACGGGGCGATCGAGGCAACCTTGCCGGATGGCAGCGCGGTCCGGCTGGGCGGGCGCGGAGACGGCCCGGTCGCGGCTGTGAGACTCCACCGCTGGCGCGCAATGCTGCGGTTGGCGACGGGCGGTTCCGCCGGCTGGTACGAAGCCTGGGTGGCCGGCGACTGGTCCAGCCCGGACCCGGTGCCCTTGTTCGATCTGTTCATGCGCAACGGGCGCGCGCTCGGCAACATCGGGCGGGCGGGGCGCCTTACCGGGACCGCCCGGCGCTTCGTCCATTGGTCCCGCCGCAATCACCGCGCCAATGCCCGGCGTAACATCCAGTTTCACTATGATCTGGGCAACGACTTCTACAGTGCCTGGCTCGACCCGAGCATGACCTATTCGAGCGCCTTGTTCGCCGAGGAAGGCGAGCCGCTGGAGGTCGCACAGGACCGCAAGCTCCAGGCGATTCTCGACCGGACCGGCACAGCGCCGGGTGACCACATTCTCGAAATCGGCTGCGGCTGGGGTTCCTTTGCAGAGCGCGCCGCCCGCGCCGGGCGCCGGGTGCACGGCCTCACCCTGTCGTCGGAACAGAAACGGCTGGTGGAGCAGCGGATCGCCCAAGCCGGGCTCGATGGCGTCGAAGTGTCGCTCACCGATTATCGCGACGCGGCCGGCAGCTATGACGCGGTGGCCAGTATCGAGATGGTCGAAGCCGTCGGCCAGGAATATTGGCCGGCCTATCTCGACGTGATCGCCGCGCGCCTGAAACCCGGCGGCCGCGCCGCGCTCCAGTATATCGCGATCGATGACGCGATGTTCGACGCCTATGCCCGCAACGTCGACTTCATCCAGGCGTATATCTTCCCGGGCGGGCTGCTGCTGTCGACCGAGCGGTTCCGCGCACTGGCGGAGGCGCGGGGCTTACGCTGGCAGGACGAGCACCGCTTTGGACAGCATTATGCCGAGACGCTGCGCCGCTGGCGCGTTGCCTTCGACGCGGCGCAGGCTGCGGGAAGCCTGCCGGGCAACTTCCCGCCGGGGTTCGCCAACCTGTGGCGCTACTATCTAATGTACTGCGAGGGCGGCTTCCGCGGTGGCGGCATCCACGTCGCCCAGGTCACCTTGGTGAAGGACGCCTAGATCGCGGTCCGAACTCCCGCGCAGAGCGGGAGCACGAAGCTCAATCGACGCGTTCGAAGTGCCCGGTCTCGAACCCCGACACCATCAGCGCCGCAATACGCTCGGCAACCACCTCGGGCGGCTTGACGCTCTCGGGCGCCTCCCCGGGATAGGCACGCGCGCGCATCTTGGTACGGGTGGCGCCCGGATCGACGATCGCAGTGCGGATGGCGGTAAGCTGGCGGACTTCTTCGCCAAACGCGGTGAGCAGGTTCTCGAACGCTGCCTTGGATGACCCGTACAGCCCCCAATAGGCGCGCGGCTTGCGTGCGACGCTGGAGGTGAGGCCCACCACGCGCGCGTTTTTCGCCTGCCGCAGCATCGGTCCGAAGCCTGCGAGCATCGCCGCCTGAGCCGTCACGTTGAGCGTGAACAGCTTCGACATTTCCTTGAAGTCGATCGCATTCACCGGCCCCAGGGATCCCAGCATCGCCGCGTTCAGCACCAGCATGTCGAGTGCCTTCCAGCGCTCGCCGATCGCCGCCGCCAGTCGCGGAACCCCGTCCGGTTCGGAAAGGTCCAGCGGTGCGATCGTGGCACTGCCGCCGGCCGTGTAGATGGCCTCCTCGACCTCCTCGAGCCCGCCGGGCGTGCGGGCGGCCAGCACCACATGTGCGCCCTTTGCGGCGAGGGCCAGCGCCGTCGCCGCCCCGATTCCCCGGCTCGCCCCCGTCACGAGCGCGAGCTGGTCGGCAAGGGGCTTGTCGGTCATCGGAGGTCCTAGAATGTTCGGGGGAGGGGCAGGGTGCGTCGGCGATCAGCCGACGCGTTCCTCCAGCATCGCAAGCTGGTCGACCGTGCGGGTCTCGTCCTGATCGGTCAGCGGCGTCGGATAGTCGCCCGTGAAGCAGGCGTCGCAGTATTTCGGCCGTACCGGCGCACGCTCGGCTTCGCCCAGAGCCTTGTAGAGGCCGTCGATCGACACGAACGCCAGGCTGTCCGCCTGGATATATTCCGTCATCCCGCCGAGATCGAGCTTTGCCGCCAGCAGCTTGGCCCGTTCCGGCGTGTCGACGCCATAGAAGCAGCTGTGGCGCGTCGGCGGGCTGGCGATGCGCATGTGCACTTCGGCAGCGCCGGCATCGCGCATCATCTGCACGATCTTCAGCGACGTGGTGCCGCGCACGATCGAGTCGTCGATCAGCACGATCCGCTTGCCTTCGATCAGCTTGCGGTTCGCGTTGTGCTTCAGCTTCACGCCGAGGTGGCGGACCTTGTCCCCCGGCTGGATGAAGGTGCGGCCGACATAATGCGAGCGGATGATCCCCAGCTCGAACGGAATGCCCGACTGCTGCGCATAGCCGATCGCCGCGGGGACGCCCGAATCCGGAACCGGGATCACCAGGTCGGCATCGACCGGGCTTTCGATCGCGAGTTCCGCGCCGATTGCCTTGCGAACCGAATAGACGGAGTTGCCACCGGAGATGGAATCCGGCCGCGAGAAATAGACATATTCGAAGATGCAGGGCCGTGCCGCGTTCGGGGTGAAAGGGCGAATCGAGCGCACCTCGGTACCCTTGACGATCACCAGCTCGCCCGGCTCGACGTCGCGGACATACTCCGCGCCGACGACGTCCAGTGCGACCGTTTCCGAAGCGAAGATCACCGAGTCGCCCAGATTGCCCATCACCAGCGGGCGGATGCCCAGCGGGTCGCGGCAGGCGATCATGCCTTCAGGCGTCATGCAGATCAGGGAGTAGGCGCCCTCGACCTGCTTGAGCGCGTCGATGAAGCGGTCGAGCAGGGTCCGGTAGTTCGAGGTCGCGACCAGGTGGATGATCACCTCGGTATCGGACGTCGACTGGAAGATCGAACCGCTGCGCACCAGGTCCTTGCGGAGCCGCAGGGCGTTGGAAATGTTGCCGTTATGCGCGATCGCGAAGCCACCGCTCGCCAACTCGGCATAGAGCGGCTGCACGTTGCGCAGCGCCGTCTCGCCCGAAGTGGAGTAGCGGACGTGGCCGGCCGCGGTTTGCCCGGGCAGCGCCTCGATGATCTCGGGCCGGTCGAAGTTGCCGGCGACATGCCCCATTGCGCGGTGCGTGTGGAACTGCACCCCGTCGAAGCTGGAGATGCCGGCTGCTTCCTGCCCCCGGTGCTGCAGCGCGTGGAGGCCCAGGGCCACCAGTGCTGCCGCGCCCTCTGCGCCGGAAACGCCAAAGATGCCGCACTCTTCGCGCAGCTTGTCATCGTCGAATGGATTGGTGCTAAACATCGGCCCCACGGGGTTCGCTGAGATGCGAGCGCCATATAGGCATCGGAATCGCGCTTGTCGCCCTTTTGTACGAAGATTGTGCGTCCAGGCCGATTGCCCGGCTTCCGGACGGCCGGTAAGCGACCCCCATGGACGCGCGCGACACCGGCCTCACCCTGAACCCCAAATATGATGCGGCGGGCCTCGTCACGGCGGTCGTCACCGATGCCGGGACCGGCGAACCGCTGATGGTCGCGCACATGAACGCAGAGGCGCTGGCGGCGACGCTGGAGAGCGGAGAGGCGACCTTCTGGTCGCGGAGCCGTGGCAGGCTTTGGAAAAAGGGTGAAACCTCCGGCCATGTGATGCGGGTGGTGGAAGTGCGCATCGACTGCGACCAGGACGCACTCTGGCTCCGCGTCGAGCCTGCCGGCCCCGCGTGTCACACCGGTGCGCGCAGCTGCTTCTTCCGCCGGATCGAGGACGGTCACCTGGTCGCCGTCGAATGAAGGCCGCGGTTGCCGTGCTCGCGCTGGCGCTCGCTGCCTGCTCGAGCGAGGGCGATCCGCAAAACACCGTGGCGCCGGATCTGGAGACCGTCGCGATCGAACGCGGCCTGGTGCGGGATCCGAAGGATGATTCGATCACCGGCCTCTACCAGCGCGGCGGCGACCGGCTCTGCCTCGTCCCGCAAGGGGAGGACCTCAGAATCGGCGCCTTTGTCCTCAACGGCGGCCGCCTCGGTTGCAGCGCGAGCGGAACTGCGAAGCGCACAGGCGATCGCCTCAAGGTCAACTTCGGCAACGCGTGCGAGGTCGAAGTGCGGATCGAGGGCGAGCGGATCATCTTCCCCGCCAAGCTGCCGCCGCAATGCGCCCAGCGCTGCAGCGCCCGTGGCACGTTCAGCGGCCTGCGCGTCGAACGGATGAGCGACGTTGTTTCCGAAACCGCAGCCCTGCGCGATCCGCGCGGTCGCGCCGTCTGCGGCGGATAGGCGAGCCTCGAGAACCGCTCAGGACGCGGTCGAGGCAATCGGCGCTGCCGCTGCAGCAGGCGGGTTCGCGGCCGGCTTTCGCCGCACACCGCTAAGGGGAGCGGGCCCGTCCTCCGCGACCGCGACGGGCGTTGGAGCAGCGATCGGCTGCGGCGTGCGGCGCATGCACTGAGGCTTCGGCCGCTCGAACTCCGTGCAGTTCCACAGTGCCCGCTCTAGGTTGCGAGAGCGATCGCGCAGGTAGCTGAACGACATCGACGCGAGTTGCTGCGGGGGCAGCGCGTTTCGCGCACTGGCGGGCAGGGCACGCGCGTCCGTCCAGCCCATGAACTTGCAATAGGGCCGCGCCCCGCACGCCCGCTCGGCGAGCAACGGGAAGGTTGCGGCGTCCTTGGGATCGACATGGATCAGGAAGGTGTCGGGATCGTCGACAGAGGCGCGCAGTGCCGACTCCGGCAACGCCATCGCCTTCTGCATCGCCACCGCCTGCGCCTCGGCTGCGAGCGCCTCGGGCAGCTTGTGCGCATCGAAATGCGTGGCGAGCTGCGTCACCCGCGGCTCAGTGCCCGTGGCGGAGAACCGGAAAGCCGGCGGCGTCCCCCACCAGCCCGTCCAGCGGAAAAACAGGTGCGTATGCACCGCTGTGATCTTGTCGAGGCTGGAGCTCCAATACGGCACCACCCATTCGGTGTGGTAATGGGTCGCGTGCCCCACCGGCTTGTAGACAGCCCCTGCCAGTGCTGCGTCCGCAACCTTGCGGGCGCGCTCCCAATAGGGATCGGCGTACCAGCGCTTGAGCGCCCCGTCACAGGTGAAGGTGAACTGGCAGCCGGTGCTCCGTTCCGATCCCTGGAAGACGACGCCGCACACGGTCTTGGGAAATGCGGGATGGCGAACGCGGTTTAGCACGACCTGCGCCACCGCGCGCTGCCCCTCCGGGTCGTCCCCCGCCTCATAGAGGACGGCTGCCGCCAGGCAGTCGCTCGCACGGGCGCGATCTTCTTCCGACCCTGCGAAGCGGAACCCCCGGGAAGCGGGGTTGGGCCCTCCGGCGAACGGGATGCCGGCATTGAACGCCCGCGCCTCATCGGGCGTCATGTCCTGAAACCGGATCGGCTCGACGGTCGGCAGTTCGGCCAGCGGCAGTACCCGTGCCCTCGCGCCGTGCTGCAAGTCGGCCCGCGATTCCTGCGGGAGCATCGCCGGGGCGTGGGTCACCACCCATGCCGGGGCGAGGATCGCAGCAAGCGCCGCGATCCCCAGCATCCCGTCGAGCACACGCGACCCCGTGCTCAGCGGCGCATCGCGCACACCTGAGGAATCAGGCGCACCGGCGCCGCTGAACACACGCGTGGAGATGGCTCAGCTTTCCGGGAGGAAGTCCGGCACCGACAGGTACCGCTCGCCGGTGTCGTAGTTGAATCCCAGCACGCGCGCGCCGCTCGGCAGGTCCGGCAGCTTCTGAAGGATCGCGGCGAGCGTCGCGCCCGACGAGATGCCGACGAGCATGCCTTCTTCCGAGGCGGCACGGCGCGCCATGTCCTTGGCCACGGCAGCGTCGATCTTGATCACGCCGTCGATCGCCTGGGTGTGGAGGTTGGCGGGGATGAAGCCCGCGCCGATGCCCTGGATGGGGTGCGGGCCTGGCTGGCCACCCGAAATCACGGGCGAAAGCTCAGGCTCCACCGCATAGACCTTCAGCTGCGGCCACTGCTTCTTGAGCGTTTCGGCAACGCCGGTGATGTGGCCGCCGGTCCCGACGCCGGTAATCAGAACGTCGATCGGCGTGTCCGCAAAATCGCTCAGGATTTCCTGTGCGGTAGTGCGGACATGGACGTCGATGTTCGCCGGATTCTCGAACTGCTGCGGGATCCAGGCGCCCGGGGTCTGCTCCGCGAGCTCATGCGCCCGCTCGATCGCGCCCTTCATGCCCTTTTCGCGCGGGGTAAGGTCGAAGGTCGCGCCATAGGCGAGCATCAGGCGACGGCGCTCGATCGACATGCTTTCCGGCATGACCAGGACCAGCTTGTAGCCCTTGACCGCGGCGACCATCGCCAGGCCGACGCCGGTGTTGCCGCTGGTCGGCTCGATGATCGTGCCGCCGGGCTTGAGGTCGCCCGATGCCTCGGCCGCTTCGACCATCGCGAGCGCGATGCGATCCTTGATGGATCCGGCCGGGTTCGACCGCTCCGACTTGATCCACACTTCGGCGTCCCCGAACAGCCGCTGGACGCGGATGTGCGGCGTGTTGCCGATCGTCTCCAGGATCGTGTTGGCCTTCATACTGCCTTCTCCTTGACGGGTGTGAATTCGAGCGTCTCCGGCGGATCGAAGGTGCGTGCCCTGCGAAGTTCCGGAAAGATGCGCGCCCACAATGCGGTTACCAATATGGCGCCGATGCCGCCGGCCACAACCGCCGCGATCGGTCCGATGGCGGCAGCGAGGAAGCCAGACTCCGCTTCCCCCAGCTCATTCGACCCGGAAATGAACAGCGTGGAGACCGCACCCACGCGGCCGCGCATGTCGTCGGGGGTGTAAAGCTGGATCAGCGACTGGCGGACATAGACCGACACCATGTCGGCGGCACCCAGCACGAACAGCGCAGCCAGCGCCAGCAGCACTGCCGGGGCGGTGTCATGGCCCACGGCGGCCGCGCCGAAGATCGGAAGCATGATCGGGGCGCTGAGGCCGAACGCTACCGTGGCGAGGCCGAACACCGCCACCGCGACCAGCATCTTGACCCCGACATTGGTGGTGAGCGGTCGCCACGAGAACCACATTGCAACCGCGATCGCGCCAAGCGCCGGCGCCGCGCGCAGGTGGCCCAGGCCGCCGGCGCCGACCTGCAGGATGTCGCGCGCATAGACCGGCAGCATCGCGGTCGCGCCGCCGAGCAGCACCGCGAACAGGTCGAGTGAAATCGCGCCCAGGACCAGCCGGTTCTGGCGGACATAGGACAGCCCCTCCAGCATCTGGCGGAACGGGTTGGCGACACTGCGGACCGCGGTGTGCTGCACGCGCCCGATCAGCGACAGCATCAGGAACGAGAAGCAGAGGAGGCCTGCGGAAACTGTGTAGGGGAGCCAGTGGTTGGCGGCATAAAGATAGCCGCCCATCGTCGGGCCCAGGACCGTGCCCGCCTGCCATGCGATCGCGCTCATGGCGATGGCGGTCGGCAGCACCGCCTTGGGCACCAGATTGGGTGCGAGCGCCTGAAGCGATGGGCCGGCGAATGCGCGCGCGACGCCGAGCAGCGCCGCGACGAAGAACAGCATCGGCAGGGTGACGTGGTCGTGATAGCTCGCGATCGCCAGCGTGATGGCACAGCCCGCCTCGATCGCGACCGATCCGCGCGCGATCCAGCGCCGGTCCACCCGATCCGCGACCCAGCCCGCCACCAGCGACAAGGCGAGCAGCGGCAGGAATTGCGCCACGCCGATCAGCCCCAAGTAGAAGGCCGATTCCTTTACGTCCATCGTCCGTCGGGCCAGGTCATAGACCTGCCAGCCGATTACGATCACCATCGCCATCTGCGCCAGTGTCGTGGAAAGACGGGCCAGGAAATAGGCGCGGAAGTTGTGGATTGTGAACGGGTGTGGGGCAGGAGCCATGGCCTGAGCTCTATGCGCGGGTCGCGCCATCGGCAATCATGCTTCGCTCGGTTCTGGAAGAGGCGCGGCGGAAGGTGCCGCCGCGCCAAGTGTTCAAAGGGTCGTCGTACCGCCGGGCGCAATAGAAGGGGTGCCCAGGAACGCGAGCAGATCTTCGGTCAGCCGGTCCTGGTCCGTCGCGAACAGGCCGTGCGGCGCACCGTCATACTCGATCAGCTTTGCGCCCGGGATTGCGGCGGCGGCGGCCCGGCCGGTGGCCTCTATCGGAACGGTGTCGTCGGACGTGCCATGGATGACTAGCGTCGGCACGGTGAACGCGGCCAGATCGGGGCGGAAATCGGTAAACGCGAACGCCTCCGCGCAGGCGAGGGTGGGCTTCAGCCCCGCTTGCTGGGTCAGGTTCCAGGCCCAGTGCAGCCGCTCCTCGCTGACGGGGCTGGTGATGAAGCCCACGCCAAAGAACTGGTCGAGGAAGTTCGCCATGAACTTCGGCCGGTCCTCCTGCATCTGGGTCGCCATGTCTTCCAGCGTCGTCTGCGGAACGCCGTGCGGATTGTCGTCGGTCTTGAGCAGGAACGGCACCACCGATCCGACGAGCGCCGCCTTGGCCACGCCCTTGCCGCGGTGCCGGGACATGTACCGTGCGACCTCACCGCCGCCCATCGAGAAGCCGACCAGCGTTGCACCGGCGGTGACACCGCACGCCTCCATCACGTCCGCCAGATCGTCCGAGAGCGTGTCATAGTCATACCCCGACCATGGCTGTTCGGAGCGGCCGAAGCCGCGTCGATCATAGGCGATCACACGGTAGCCGGCATTGGCGAGTGCGAATGCCTGCGCGTCCCAGCTGTCCGACGACAGCGGCCACCCGTGGATCAGCACGACCGCGGGCCCGCTTCCCCAATCCTTCACATAAAGCTTGGTACCGTCACGGGTCTCGATGGTCGGCATCGGCAACTCCTGGGGTGTTGAGAGACAGGTCCGGGTGCGGGTTCAGCCGAGCGTTACGTCGGCGACCTTGTCGGCGTAGTCCGCCTTGGGGTCGACGCCGAGCAGGATCTTGATGCCGGCGAACAGGCTCGATTCATCCAGCCAGATCTTGGCATGCTCGGCATCCAATCGGATCAGCTCCAGCTTCGGGTCATCCTTGCCACCCTCGTACCAGGCTGCCGCAAAGCGGTTCCAGAGGCGGTCGATCATGGCCCGGTTCTCTTCCACGACCAGGTTGCCGTGGATGCTGGCAAAGACCTCATGGTTCTTGGAAACGAAGTGCGCAGTGGCGCGCGTGCCCTCGCGCATTTCCTTCACCAGCGTGTTGTCCTTGGTGGTGAAGAACCAGATCGGGCCGTGCTCCACATCGCCGTCCGTCTGGCCGGTCATCGGCTGTGCGTGGCCGTCGCCGACCCCGTCGATGCCCAGCATCAGTGTACGGTCGGACTTGAGTGCCTTCCAGAAGCGGGTCTGGATCTCCTGCGGGGTCGGCATGCGGCTCTCCTGATGTTCGCGGCGCCAACGGGCGGGCGGGCCGGGCGGTTCCGATTGGGCGGAGCCGGAGCCTGTGCCCCGGCTCCAGTCGTCGCCTAGAGCGTGCAGCGGCGCGTCACGCCGCGTCGGACGGTGTAGCTGTCGGTGCGCGGGTTGTAGCTGCTGTAGCGCTGCTGGCATGCGCGGGCGTGGCGATACCAGTCATTCTGTCGGCCGCGATATGCGGCTGCCGGCTGGCCCGGCCGAGCACCCCAGCGGTTGTTCCAGTTGCCGTAGCGGTTGTCGCGGGTCGTGGTGGTGGTCCGCGTGACCCGGTGAACGGTGGTGCGGCTCTGCTGTTGTTGTGCCTTGGCACGGGGGCCGGGATCGTGCCGCGCCTGTGCGGAGGCCGCCGGGGCGATCATCACCAGAGCTGCGCCAATGGCGCCAGCGAGCAACTTGTGCATGAAAGATACTCCTCATCGCCGCCGATACGCTGGCGGCGGGGTCATAACTCCTTCTGGCTGGAATGTTTCCTCGGCCTCACTGGTAATGGTCCTGACAAGAAGTCTACGGATACGTCCGGAAACCATCCAGCATACCGGACGTTGTTTGCGCGTAACAAAATAGGATGTCGCAGATGAAGCGCGGTTGTTTGCTGTGGGTGCTGGGTGTGCCGCTGCCGGTAGTGCTGATCCTCTATCTCCTCTTCTTCCGCTAATCGGAAGCTCGCGCGGCGCCCCTGGTGGAGCGCTGCGCGAGACGACGGCCCGCCTTTAGCGGGCGATGCTATACTCGACGTCGGTCACGTACAGGTGGTCGACGCACTGCTGTGCCGCCCAGGCCAGCCCGACGTTTTCCGCTTCCTCGCGCGACTTGAAAGGCGGCAGTCCGATCAGGGCGACCGACTGCGCTTCGCCGCCGTTGGGGCACGCGACCAGCGCCGCGCCGGTAAGCTCGAACAGGCCATCGTCCCGCTCGACGATGCTGATGCAGTCCTTGTCCGTCGGCGGCACCTGGCCACTCGGCAACGTCGTGATTTCCATAACCGCCTCCCTGTGATCCCTGCAGCAACGCGCGAGCGGCCGGAATGGTGCAGCGTTCCGCCTTACGCTGCCTCTGCTCGCTGGGCCGGAAGCGGCGCGGTGCCTAGCTCACGGCGGCGCGGGGCAAAGATCGCATGGCGCACGGCCCAACGGCCCGCCCGTGCGCTCGCGGTCCACTGCACCAGCAGCGGCGACGTCAGTAGCCCGACCGTCACTGGCAGCAGCCACAGCGCCGTGACCGGCATCAGCGGCGAGAGCAGCAGCAGCACGGCGCCCAGCAGCAGATGCCAGCGATACCGTGGCAGGATCTCCCGAAGCGGCAGGCCGTCCCGCTCGCGGCTCTGCGGATCCCAGCCGGAACGCTTGCCGGCCGCGATCCCGATGAGATCGATTGTCTGGGTGAGTGCAATTGCAGGCGCCGCCAGCATCGACAGCGGCACGTCGAGCAGCACCGAGGGCAGGATCGTGCGCCATCCGCCCAGCGCGACCCGCCGTTCCCGGTCTGCCACCGCCCAGATCACGCTCAGCAGCTTGGGGCCGAACAGCAGCAGCAACGTGACCACCAGCACCGCGCCCGAAGTGCCGCTGTTGAGCAGGCTTGGTTCGCCGACCAACGCCTGCACGATGGAGGTCAGGATGAGGAGCAGCCACAGGGGCGAGGCGATATAGGCGGATGCGCCGAGCAGGAGCTGCAGCCGGTTGATCCAGTGGAAGCCCGACGACGCGAGCAGCCGCAGGTGCTGGATGTTGCCCTGCGCCCAACGGCGGTCGCGCACGGCGGCGTCGATCAGCGTCGGGGGATATTCCTCGAACGTCTCGTCCGTCAGGACCATGTGCACGCGCCAGCCCCGCCGCCGCAGCAACGCGGCCTCGACCATGTCGTGGCTCATGATCGTGCCGCCGAACGGGGGGCCGCCGGGCAAGTCGGGGAGGCCGCAGCAGGCTGCAAATGCCTCGATCCGGATCATTGCGTTATGACCCCAGAAGGTAGCCTCCGAGCCAGACCACCACACCAGGCCGGCGGTGGAGATCGGGCCGTAAAGCCGGCTGGCGAATTGCATCCAGCGCTGGAACAGGGTGTTTGCGCCGATCACCATCGGCACCGTCTGGAGCAGCGCCACGGCCGGGCGCCGGTCGAGCACCTGGGCCATGCCGATGATGGTGTCGCCGCCCATCAGGCTGTCTGCATCCAGCATCAGCATATAATCGTACGCACCGCCGAACCGCCGAATCCATTCTGCGACGTTGCCCGGCTTGCGGCCGATGTTCTCGGCCCTGCGGCGGTAATAGACGGCGCAATCGAGCCGCCGCGCGAGCTTCTCCCAGGCGGCAACCTCCTCCGCCTCGGCTTCGGGCGAGGAGTCGCTCAGAATGAAGAAGTCGAAGCCCGGCGCCATGCCGGCCTGGGCGATCCCCTCCGCCATGCGCGCGATGCGGCCATAGACCGCGTCCACATCCTCGTTGTGGACCGGCATCAGGATCGCGGTTCGCCCCTTCAGCGGCGAGGCCCAGCGCGGGGTCGGCATGAAACCCGGACGAAGGCCTGTGATCAGCAGCAGAAACCCGACGGCGGCGTTGATGAAGCCGAACGAGAGGAGTGCGAACAGCGGGAAGAAGATGCCGAGCAGGACCACATCGGTGATGCTCCAGCCGTCGGCGACGAGCGACTCCTTGAGCGCCGTCGAGGCGGCAGTCGCCAGCATCGCCGTCAGCAGGACGAGGATGATCCGGCGCGCGAGGACGTCGCCCTGGTCCTGGTCGGGGCCCGACCAGGGTTCCGGGACGCGGCGGGGTGGTGGCGGCCCATCGAACCGCTGGACCGGCATGTCGATCGGGGCCTCATGCGGGAGGCGTACGGCCTGCTTCACCCGTGGAACACCGGGAACAGCAGCGTCTCGGTCAGCGCGCGATTGCCGCGCTTCAGGAATAGCCGCACGTCGGCCGGGCCCTTACCCTCCGGCGCGATATCCGCCGTCACGCGCCAGCGGTTGCGCTGGCCGACCACCGGATAGGCGGCGCTGGCGATCAGCTTGCCACGGGTAACGTCGATCGCCGCGGACACGCCGCTCGACCGATCGAGCCCCGCCAGTGCCGTGCCCTCGAAATCGACGACCAGCTTGCGTGCGCCCGGGGTCGGCGCGTCGCCCGGCCGGCCGGCGACCCCGGTCCAGCTATCGACCACATGCGCGGTGGGCTGGGCGAGCGTCGGATCGTCGGACCCCCAGCGCAGGCCATATTCGAACTGCAGCCTCTGGCCCGCCTTGGGCGCTTCTGCGGGCACCCAGAAGGAAACGATGTTATCGACCGTCTCGGCGGCGGTGGGGAAGGCGAACAGCATCACGCTGCCACGGCCCCATTGCCCGCGGGGCTCTACCCACAGGTTCGGCCGTCGATCGTAGAAGGCGCCGTCGTCCTGATAATGGTCGAAGTCGCGGTCGCGCTGGAGAAGGCCGAAACCGCGTGGATTGTTGTCGGCAAAGCTGTCGAGCGTCTCCGTCGGCGGGTTGACGAGCGGCCGCCAGATCCGCTCGCCGCTGCCGGTCAGCAGAGCGAGCCCGTCGGAGTCATGGATTTCCGGGCGCCAGTCGACCGCGGCCCCGCGATTTCCTTCGCCGTACCAGAACATGCTCGTGGCCGGGGCGATGCCCAGTCGTTCGACGTCGCGGCGCAGGTGAAGCACCGCCGACACGTCCTGCTGCACGCCGTTCTGGTGGCGGCTGGCGATGCGATAGGCGCCGGTGACGCTGGGGCCGTCCAGCAGCGCGTAGACGGTATAGGCGTCGGCGCCGGTCCGCTCGATCCAGAACTCGGTGAAGTCGGGAAACTCCTCCCGACCGGGGATGCCGGTGTTGATCGCGATGCCGCGTGCGGACAGGCCATACTGGTCCTGCGACCCTGCCGTGCGGAAATAGGACGCGCCCTGGAATGCCATCCAGTCGCTTTCCCTGCCCGGGACCATCGCGCGGAACCCGGCGATGCCAAGCGGCGGCGCATGGCCGGATACCGCCTGGAACAGGTCACGGGAGAACGGGACGGCATGGGCCTGGCCATTCTCGACGATGTTGATCTTGACCGGCATCGGTGCATAGCGGCCGAGCGGAAACAGGCGGATGCCGCCGGTAAGCGTCTCTTCCGGCCGGTACCGGATCGATCCCACCGCGTCATAGTCGATCGCTGCCGCCGCAGCCACGCGCTCGGGTGCCTTGTAGGGCTGCCGCGCCAGCGCAGCGGCACGCTCCTGCAACGCTTCCCAGGAGAATGGCACGCCCGGTCCTTTCGCCTTGCGGGCCATTGCCGCCATCGGGCCGGCGAAAAGAGCGGCGAGGCCGGCGGTGGCAATCATCTCACGGCGGGTCGGGTGTCGCATGCGTGCTCCAGGCGATGAACGGGCGGTTTTGTTGCATCGCAACAGCCCCCTGAACGCAAGGAACCCGCGCTGGTTCACATTCCCCGCGCGACCGGCCGTGCAGACGGGTCTTTCGCGTCGCCCTGCGCGTCAGCCGATCGTGACGAAGCTGTCGAGCACCCGTTTGCGACCCGCAGTCTCGAAATCGATCTCCAGCTTATTGCCCTCGATCGCGGCGATGGTGCCATAGCCGAACTTCTGGTGGAACACGCGCAGGCCCAGGCTCACGTCGCTGCGGCCCTTGTTGCCCAGACTAACCGCGCTCGCCCGGCTCTCGATCACGCGCGGCGCGTCCCGGGTGAAGCTCGATCCGCTGCTTGCCGCACGCTGCCATCCCGGGCCGCGGCCGGTGCCTCGGCTGACGTCGGAAAACGGATCGGCCCGTTCCGACCAGTTGGCGCGCCACAGGCTCTCGCCCCCGGCCATGGTGGTTTCCTGGTCGATGTGCTCGGGCGGCAGCTCGCCGACGAACCGGCTGGGCAGCGAGGAGGTCCACTGGCCATAGATGCGCCGGTTGGCCGCATGCAGGATCACCGCGAGCCGCCGCGCGCGCGTGATCGCGACATAGGCGAGGCGGCGTTCCTCCTCCAGGCTCGCGAGCCCGCCCTCGTCGAGCGAACGCTGCGACGGGAACAATCCTTCCTCCCAGCCGGCGAGGAATACGGTGTCGAATTCCAGGCCCTTGGCGGCGTGGATCGTCATGATGGTGACCTGCGGCTCCTGCGCGCCGGCCTCATTGTCCATGACCAGGCTGACGTGCTCCAGGAATGCGCCCAGGCTGTCATATTCTTCCATGGCGCGGACGAGTTCGTTGAGGTTCTCCAGCCGGCCGGCAGCCTCGGCCGATTTCTCGGCCTGCCACATCGCGGTGTAGCCGCTTTCGTCCAGCAGCTGGCGGGCGAGCTCCGGATGGGGAAGGTCGCGGGCCATGTCGCGCCAACGGGCGATGTCGCCGACCAGCCGGCCCAGCGACTTGCGCGCGGCCCCGGTCAACTCATCGGTATCGAGGATGCGAGCCGCTGCGGTCATCAGCGGGCTGCCCGTCGCGCGGGCATAGCGGTGGACGGTCGCCACCGCCTTGTCGCCCAGCCCCCGCTTGGGGACGTTGACGATCCGCTCGAACGCCAGGTCGTCCGCCGGTTGGTTGACGATGCGCAGATAGGCGATGGCGTCGCGGATCTCCATCCGCTCGTAGAAGCGCTGGCCGCCGACAATGCGATAGGGGAGGCCGATCGCGATGAACCGGTCCTCGAACTCGCGGGTCTGGTGCTGCGCGCGCACCAGGATGGCGACGTCGTTGTAGGACTTGCCGATGCGCCGGCAGCCCTCGATCTCGTCCGCGACCCGCCGGGCTTCCTCCGGGCCATCCCAGACGCCGATGACGCGCACCTTCTCGCCCGCGTCGAGCTCGGTCCACAGCTGCTTGCCCAGGCGGCCGCTGTTGTTGGCGATCACGCCCCCGGCTGCACCCAGGATGTGCGGGGTCGACCGGTAGTTCTGCTCCAGCCGGATCACCTTGGCGCCGGGGAAGTCGCGTTCGAACCGCAGGATGTTTTCCACCTGCGCACCGCGCCAGGAATAGATCGACTGGTCGTCATCGCCCACGCAGCACAGGTTCTTGCGCTCCTGCGCCAGCAGCCGCAGCCACAGATACTGGACGGAGTTGGTGTCCTGATACTCGTCCACCATGATGTAGCGGAACCGCTGCTGATATTGCTCCAGCACGTCCCGGTGGGTGCGCAGGATCGTCAGCACATGAAGCAGCAGGTCGCCGAAGTCGCAGGCGTTCACTGCCTTCAGTCGGTCCTGATACTGCTGGTACAGCTCGCCGCCGCGCCCGTTCGCGAAGCGCTCGCTCTCGCCGGCGTCGACGTCCGCGGGCGTCAGCCCCTTGTTCTTCCAGCTGTCGATGACGCCCGCCAACTGCCGGGCGGGAAACCGCTTCTCGTCGATGTTCGCCGCCACGATCAGCTGCTTGAGCAGGCGCAACTGGTCGTCGGTGTCCAGAATGGTGAAGTTGGACTGCAAGCCGACCAGCTCGGCATGGCGGCGCAGCATCTTGGCGCCGATCGCGTGGAAGGTGCCGAGCCACGGCATCCCCTCCACCGCGTCGCCGACCAGCCGGCCGACGCGTTCGCGCATCTCGCGCGCGGCCTTGTTGGTGAAGGTTACCGACAGGATCTCGGACGGCCACGCCTTACGCGTATAGAGCAGGTGCGCCAGCCGCGCGGTCAGTGCCGCCGTCTTGCCCGTGCCCGCGCCAGCCAGCACCAGCACCGGGCCCTCGGTCGTCAGCACGGCATCGCGCTGCGGCTCATTCAGCCCCCGCAGGTACGGCGGATCCTGGGGCGAGGGGGTCATCTGGGGCACGTTCATCCGCGAACAGCTAGGGAACGAAGCCCGCCGGGGCAAGGCTTGAACCACCCCGCCAGCGGTCGCAGCCGGGGTGAGCCACCAAGTCGGGCTCCGACACGATCCTGCGCCAAATAGGCTTCTTCCGGAATAAAGATGCAGCCCGGCAAAGATGCAGCCCGGCGTTGACCTAGCGCAACGGCCCGGCCAACCAGCCGCCATGAGCGCCCATTCTTCCGCCGCCGTGCCAATCCCGGCCGCAGTCCTTCCTGCAGAGGGCGGCCCCTCCAGCCGCCGCGTCCTGCTCGCCAGTCTGGTCGGTACGTCGGTCGAATTCTACGATTTCTACATTTACGCGACCGCGGCGGCGCTGGTGTTCCCGACCCTGTTTTTCCCGGCCGAATCCGAGTCGGCACGGCTGATGTTGAGCTACGCCAGCCTCGGACTCGCTTTCTTTGCGCGACCGCTGGGCGCGGCGTTATTCGGCCATTTCGGCGATCGGCTCGGACGCAAGTCGACGCTGGTGGCTTCGTTGATGCTGATGGGCGGTTCCACGCTCGCGATTGCATTCCTGCCCACCTATGCGCAGGTCGGCCTCCTCGCACCGCTGCTGCTGTGCGTTCTCCGCTTCGCCCAGGGCCTCGGCCTCGGCGGCGAATGGGGCGGGGCGGCGCTACTGGCGGTCGAGAATGCGCCAAAGGGATGGGCCGGCCGCTTTGGATCGGTGCCGCAGCTCGGTGCGCCGGTCGGCTTCCTCGCCGCGAATGGCCTGTTCCTGCTGCTGGGACTTGGCCTCGACGAGGCGGCGTTCCGCAGCTGGGGCTGGCGTCTGCCGTTCCTCGCAAGCGCGCTGCTGGTCGGCCTTGGCCTTTGGGTTCGCCTGAAGCTCACCGAGACTCCCGAGTTCCGCGCTGCGCTGGAGCATGAGGCACCGGCGTCCGTCCCGCTCGCCGAGCTGTTCCGCAACCACCTGCGCGCGACGCTTGCCGGTACCTTCGGTGCGGTCGCCTGCTTCGCGCTCTATTACGTCGCCACCGCCTTTGCGCTGGGTCACGGCACCACCCGGCTGAACATCGCCCGCGACACCTTCCTCTCGATGCAGCTGTTCGCGATCCTGTTCATGGCCGCGGGCATCGCGCTTGCGGGGTGGTGGGCCGACCGCAGCAGCACCCGCCGCGTGCTGGTGTTCGGTTGCGCCGGCGTCGTCGCCGCCGGCCTGCTGATGCAGCCGCTGATGGGTGGCGGCACGATCCCCGCGATTACCGGATGGCTTTCGATCGCGCTGTTCGCGATGGGCTTCGTCTATGGCCCGCTCGGTGCGTGGCTGCCTTCGTTGTTCCCGGCGCGCGTCCGCTACACCGGGGCGTCGATGGCGTTCAACGTCGGCGGGGTGATCGGCGGTGCCGTGACCCCGCTCGCGTCAGAGGCGCTGGCGCAGCACGGCGGGCTCACCCCGGTGGGGCTCTACCTCGCCGTCGCTGGCCTGTTCAGTCTTGGGGGTCTATGGCTGGTTCCGCGCGCCGCAGCAAAGTGAGCTTTGCCTTGCCGTAGATCCGCTCCGCATCGATCACAAAGCCGGCGGCATTGGCGGTCTCGCCGCGACCGGTTTCGATGCTGACCCAGGTTGCAGGACCGATCCAGCCAAGCCGGGCGAGCTTGTCGGCCGCCACCCAGCCGGCACCGCTGTCGTAGGGCGGGTCCATCATGACCAGGTCGAGCGGCGTCGACGTGGGTCCGAGCGCCAGCACCGACTGTGCGCGCACCTGCACGCCGCGCGCGCCGAGCTTCTCGACATTGGCGCGAAGCGAGTCGAGTGCGTGACGGTCCTGCTCCACGAACAGGCACGACGCGGCGCCGCGCGAAAGCGCCTCCAGCCCCAGCGCACCCGACCCCGCGAACAGATCGGCCACGGCCAGCCCTTCGAAGCTGCCGACGCGGCTCAGCAGCATCGAGAACAGCGCCTCACGCGTGCGGTCGGCCGTGGGCCGGGTCGCATCGCCCTTGGGCGCGGCGAGCGGACGCCCGCGCCACTGGCCCGCAATGACGCGCATCAGCGGCGGCCCTTCGGCGGTCCGGACGGTTTTCCACCCCGGGGCGGACGAGCGGGCCCGTCGCCGCGCGGCGGCCGGTGGCCATCGCTGCGCGGCGCGCGCGGACCGTCATGTCGAGGCGCGCGCGGGCCGTCGTTGCGCGGTCCGCGAGGGCCATCCGCACGGGGCGCGCGACCGGCATCGGTGCGCGGAGCCCAGGGAGCGTCGCCCCGTGGCGCGCGTGGCCCATCAACGCGCGGGCTGCGCGGACCATCGCCACGCGCGGGGCGCGCCCCGTCCGCCCGGGCAGGGCGGGCGCTGTCGCCGCGAGGCGGGCGTCCACCTTCGGCGCGGGGACCGCGTGGTCCCTCGCTGCGTGCATAGGGGGCGGAGTCCCCGCGTGAAAATCCCTTGCGGGCGCCCTCGCTGCGCTGCGGACGATCCGGCCGATCCCCACGCGGGGTGCGGCGGTCGTCGCGGACAGGGCGATCGCCCCCGGCAGTGGGGGAAAGCGTCCGGCGCGGCTTGTCGCCGCGTCCGACATCGGCGGGACGCTCGCCGCGCTCCGGCGGTGCCTTGCGGCCAGAGCGCTCGGCAAAGGCGGCGGCACGCAGGCCGCGGGGGCTGCGAACAGCGCCGGCCTCATCCCGGCGACCCGGCGCGGCGTCCTTGCGGCCGAGGCCTTCCGCGCGGCCCGTCACGCCGTCCCGGCGTCGCGGGCCGGCAGCATCCGGACGCTTGCCAAAACCGCTGCGACGCGGCGTCTCGGCTGCTTCGTCGGTTTCCGGACGGGTACGGCGGAACGCCTGCGGATGCGGCTGCACCTCGCGGCGTGGCCGCTCCTCGAAGCCGACCGGAGTCGGGCGCGGGCGCGGTGCCGTGCGGTCGCGCGATGGCTCGCGGCGCCAAGCCTTCAGCGCAGCCGGGTCCGCACCCTCGGGCGCGGGGCGGCTGGTCGGTCGGCCGCCCAGCGTCTTGCGGAATTCGACCAGGTCATGCTGGCGGATCTCGTCCACCGACGCGATCGGCAAGTCCTCCAGGTGGAACGGGCCGTAGCGGGTGCGGATCAGGCGCGACACCTGGAGGCCCAGATATTCGAGCACGCGCCGCACTTCGCGGTTCTTGCCCTCGGTCAGGGTCATCTCGATCCACATGTTGGCGCCGGTGCGCCGTTCCATGTTGGCGTTGATCGGGCTGTAGCGCACGCCCTCGATCTCGACGCCGAGCATCAGGTCCTCGAGCTGCGCCTGGGTGACGTCGCCATAGGCGCGCGCACGATAGGTCCGCTCGACCCCGGTTGCGGGAAGCTCCAGCTGGCGCTTGAGCTCACCATCGGTGGTGAGCAGCAGCAGCCCTTCGGTGTTGAGGTCGAGGCGCCCCACCGGGATCAGCCGTGGCAGCTCGGCCGGCATCCGGTCGTAGATCGTGGGCCGGCCCATGGGATCGCGGGCCGCGGTCAGCACCCCCGGCGGCTTGTGATAGCGGAACAGCCGCGTGGGGGCGGCCGCCTGCACGGGCTCCCCGTCGACGGTGATGCCGTGCAGCGAGTGGAGCAGCGTGGCCGGGGTATCCAGCGGCACGCCGTTCAGCGCCACGCGGCCAGCTTCGATCAGCCGCTCGACATCGCGGCGCGAGGCCACGCCGGCGCGGGCAAGCAGCTTTGCGATTCGCTGCGGTTCATTGGTCTTGGACGTCGACACGATGGGAAAATGCTATCCTGTTACGCCTGCGCGACGAAATCTTGCGACGGCGGTGATCGTTCGATCGGTTCGGGTGTTACTACGCTATAGGGCAGAGCCTGAGGCGAGGGAAGCGAGGGGCGGATGTTGTTTGGCAAGAAGAATAGGCGGATCCAGCGCATCCTCGTGGTCGAGGATGAGCCGTTGGTCGCGTTCGATGCCGAACACCTGCTGGCAGACTCCGGGTATGAGATCGTCGCCACCACCGACCTGGTGAGCGAAGGCCTCGCCGTCGTGAACAGCGACGTCGCGGTCGATCTCGTCCTCGTGGACGTGGCATTGAGCGACGGCAGTGGCATCGACGTGGCGCGCGCCGCCCATGGCCGCGGCGTGCCGGTGCTGTTCGTGACCGGATCCTGTCCGGAGGGCGCCCGTGAAGTCGCGGCAGGATGCCTTGCCAAACCCTATCCGCAGCGGGACCTGCTCGCCGCGATCGAGGTGCTGGAAACAATGCTCGGAGGAAAGACCCCGCGCAAGCTGCCCGGAAGCCTCAGCCTGTTTGCAAAGACGGCCTGATCGCTCCCTTTCGTGCTCTCGCAAGAACCGGGGGCATCAGCGGCGATCGCATGCGTTCGCGAAAAGATCAGCTTGTAGGGGAAGTCCCGACGTCCCGCGTGCTTGGCTTGCTGTCCGTAAGACACGCGGGACGACGGGTCACGGTCGAGGCCCTTTCGGGCGACGTCGTGAATATCCGCCTATCCTGAAACACAGATGAACACGAGCCTAATCGTACTTTGCGCCCGCTCAAACTCAAGCGAGCCTAAGCCAAGCAACTGTGCCCTTCAAAACCGCGGTGACGACGCTAGGGTGCGGATCTTTGCTGCGGGGCGGCGTTTCAAGGGATGTGAAATGGGTGAAGTCGCGAGCGGGCGCACGGGGGGCAGGCGCCGTGTGGCAGCGATGGCGCCCTATGTTCGGCCCAAACCGCTGGTGGCGTTCCTTCTGGGCATTGCGAGCGGTTTTCCGCTGACGCTGCTGCTCGGCACCATGGGTTTCTGGCTGGCCAAGGTCGGCATCGACAAGAAGACCATCGGCTTCGCGATCGGTCTGACGACACCCTATACGCTCAAGTTCCTGTGGGCGCCGCTCATCGACCGTCTGCGCCTGCCCGTGCTGACCGGTCTGTTCGGGCAGCGCCGCGCCTGGCTGTTCTTCATCCAGGCGCTGCTGTTCGTGTCCGTGTGGATGCTGGGCGCCAGCCAGCCGGAACTGCACCTGGGGATCTTCGCCTTCTGGGCGATCGTCACGGCCTTTCTCTCCGCTACGCAGGATATCGTCATCGATGCCTATCGCATCGAAATCCTGTCGGACGAGGAACTGCCCTACGGAACCGCGAACAACCAGTTCGGCTATCGCGTCGGAAACCTGATCGCCGGCGTCGGGACCATTGCCATCGCCTCGCCGGAGGGATGGGGGCTGGGCTGGGCACTCGGGTACGGGTTGACCGCCTTCTGCGTAGTCCCGGCAATGCTCGGCGCGCTCTATGCCGGGCCCGGTCGTCACGACGCCACCGTGGCGCGCGCCGCACGGCATGCGCATTGGCTTCGCGACACCGTCATCGGCCCCTTCCGCGAGTTCCTCCAGCGGCGCGGCGCCGTGCTGATCCTCTTGTTCGTGCTGATCTACAAGCTCGGTGACGCGATGGGACAAGCAATGCTCAATCCGATGATCGTGGAACTCGGCTTTTCGGACACCGAGTTCATCGCGATCAACAAGGTGGTCGGTTTCTGGGGCTTGATCGTCGGCACCGCTATCGCCGCCCCGTTCATGGCGTGGCTGGGCATGGGGCGCGCGCTGATCGTCTCCGGCATCCTGATGATGCTCAGCAACCTGACCTTCGCGATTCTGGCGATGCACGGCCACTCCGTGACGTGGCTGACGATCGCGGTTGCGACCGAACAGGTGACCAGCGGCATCGGCCTGACCGTCTTTGTGACGTATCTCTCGGGCCTGTCGAACCTCGCCTACACCGCCACCCAGTTCGCGCTGCTGTCGTCGTTTGCGGCAGTGGGTCGCACTTGGCTGGCGGCTCCGGCCGGCATCGCCGCCGACGCGCTCGGCTGGGTCGGCTTCTGGCTGCTCACCATGGTCGTCGCGCTCCCCGGCATGCTCTTGCTGGCGCTGCTGTGGCAGCGGGGCTTCGTGGTCCAGACGGTCCGACAGCCGGGCGCGGAAAAAGGCGTGGAGCCGGCCGCTACCTAGGCGAGCGGCTGCCCGCCCTCTCGAAACGCCAGCGCGAGCAGGTGGGCGGTCGCAGTCGGGCCGCCCGCATGCCGCACTCCCAGCAGGTCGGCGAGCAGCAAGGTCGCGCGCTCCGGCTGGTCCTCCACCGATGAGACGATCTCGAGCAGCGCCGCCTCTCCTGAAGTCATGCGCGGGCAGCAGCAGGGTGCGATCTGGATCGCGTTGGCCGAGGTGCTCGACAGCTCCGCCATCAGTGCACGCAGCAGCAACAGCGGTCGCCGAAAGTGGCTGCCGAACGCCGTCATGAACGCATGACCGGTGGCTGCGTCGTTCAGCCCGTGCGCGCCGGTGCGGCGAATGCCGTACAGCAGCAACAGGCGGTGGTGCTGAGGCGGCCGTTCATGCGGCAGCATCTCGGAAAGCGAGAGCAGACGAGGCTGGGCGGTGGTCATGCGAGTCTCCTGCCGCGGAATGTCGCAGCAGGGTCGCAACTCTACTAATGCAAGTCAATCTCAATAAGGCGCGCTAATCCGGCAGCTCGCCGTTGCCCTCCAGAACGGTGCCGGCGAGATAGAGGGAGCCGAGCACCAGCACCACTGCCGGCTCGCCGCTCTGTAGGCGCGCGGCCAGCGTTCGAAGCGCCGTGGGCACCTCGGGCGCTGTCGCCGTGTCGGCGATGCCCAGGCGATTCGCCGCGTCTGCCAGTTCGGCCGGGCTGTGATCGGCGTGGCCCGGCACGGGTACCGCGGTCAGGCTGGCCGTGAAGGGCGCAAAGGGTGCCAGCAGCCCCACGACGTCCTTGTTGGCGAGCATGCCGAATACCAGGTGGACGGGCCGGCCAAGCGCCGCCCGCTCGATAGTGTCGGCGATGGCATCGGCGGCGGCCGGATTATGGCCCCCGTCCAGCCAGAGCTCGGTGCCTGCCGGCAACAGCCTCAGAAGGGGGCCGTCGCCCAGCTGCTGCATCCGGGCCGGCCAGCGGGCATCGCGTGCGGCTGCGGCATAGGCAGCATCCGGAACAGGCAGCACGTCCTGGTGACGCAGCGTCGCGATGGCGAGCGCCAGGTTGGTGGGTTGGTGCGGGCCGGCCAGCGCCGGGAGCGGCGTGGAGATCCCGCCCCGTGCATCGGAATAGTGCAGCAGGCCGCCTTCGACCGTGAAAGACCAATCGTGCCCGCACGGAAACAAGGGCGCGCCTACAGCCTCCGCTACCGCGGAAACGGCATCGGCGACTGTCGGGGAATAGGCCATGGTCACCAGCGGCACGCCCGGCTTGGCGATACCGGCCTTCTCCCGCGCAATCGCCTCCGCCGTGTCGCCAAGGAACGCCTGGTGATCGATGCCCAGCTGCGCGATGGCCGTGGCGGCGGGAGCGGGGATGACGTTGGTGGCGTCGAGCCGTCCGCCAAGGCCCACCTCGATGATGCACGCGTCGGCAGGGGTCCGGGCGAAGGCAAGGAAGGCGACGGCGGTGGTCACCTCAAAGAAGCTCGCGCCGATGTCGGCACCTGCGTCCAGCACTTCGGCGAGCAGGGCGGCCAAATCGGAGTCGCTAATCAGGCGCCCCGCCACGCGAATGCGCTCGTTGAAGCGCACCAGGTGCGGGCTCGTGTAAACATGTGCGGTCTTGCCCGCTGCCTCCAGCGCCGCGCGCAGGAAGGCACAGGTCGAACCCTTGCCGTTGGTGCCCGCGACATGGATCACCGGCGGCAGCCGCAGCTGCGGGTCTCCGACCCGCGCCAGCAGCCGCGTGATCCGGTCGAGCCCCAGCACATCGGCCCCGGGCCCGAGCGCCATCAGGCGGTCGAGCTGCAGCTGTACGGCGGGGTCGGCGGAGGTGGCATGGTCGGGCATGGCAGCGCCCTTAGCGCCGTGTGCCCGTGCCGTCGCGGGCGAAGTGGCACCGGCCCCGCGAAGGCGCCGGTGCCGGGCAGCTCACGCCGCCTGCTTGTTGCCTGCGCAAAGGAAGTCGATCAGCTCGGCCAGCGTGTTGCGCAGTTCCTTGCGATGGGTGACCATGTCGATAAGCCCGTGGTCGCGGTAATATTCGGACGTCTGGAAATCGTCCGGCAGCTTCTCGCGGATCGTGCTCTCGATCACGCGGCGGCCGGTGAAGGCGAGTGTCGCGCGCGGCTCGGCGATCTGGACGTCGCCCAGCATCGCATAGGCTGCCATCACGCCGCCCGAGGTCGGGTCGGTCAGCACGACGATGTACGGCAGGCCCGCATCGTGCAGCATCTCGATCGCCACGGTGGTGCGCGGCATCTGCATCAGGCTCAGGATGCCCTCCTGCATGCGCGCGCCGCCGGAGGCGGTGAAGACGATGAACGGGCAGTTCTGCTCGATCGCCTTCTCGACACCGGCGATGAACGCCTCGCCGACGGCCTGGCCCATCGAGCCACCCATGAAGCCGAAATTCTGCACGCCCACGACGGCCTTGTGACCGTCGATAGTGCCGAGCGCGTTGATCCACGCATCACTGTCGCCGGTGCTGGCGCGAGCGGCCTTCAGCCGGTCGGCATAGCGCTTGGAATCGCGGAACTTGAGCGGGTCCTCGGGCACAGTCGGGCTCGGCAACACCTCGCAGCTGTCCTCGTCGAACAGATAGGCGAACCGCTCCTTCGGGCCGATGCGCTCGTGATGGTCGCACATCGGGCAGACATACTGGTTCTCCTCCAATTCCTTGGTGAAGACCATCTGACCGCAACCCTTGCACTTGTGCCACAGATTATCGGGCACCTGGCGCGGGGCGACGAAGGGGAGCGCGTTGCGAACGCGGGTAATCCAGCTCATGCAAGTTCCTTCCGGGCGCTCGCCAGCGCGGCGGCGAGCGACTGAACATAGGTGCGGACAGGCTCGGCGGCATCCGTGCCGCCAACGCCGACGATCTCGACGATCGCCGATCCCACCACCACGCCATCGGCAACGCGGCCGATTGCGGCCGCCTGTTCGGGCGTACGAACACCAAAGCCTACCGCGATCGGCAGCTCGGTCGATTGCTTCAGCCGCGTCACTGCCTCTTCGATCGAGGTCTGGGCCGCCTGCTGCTTGCCGGTGATGCCGGCAACGGAGACATAATAGAGGAAGCCATCCGCGCCATCCAGGACCGTGGGGAGGCGAGCCACATCGGTGGTCGGCGTCGCAAGACGGATCGGGGCGACCCCATGCGCGCGCAAGGCGACGCCGAGGCTGTCGTCTTCCTCGGGCGGAATGTCGACGCAGATGACCCCGTCGACCCCTGCTTCCGCTGCGGCTTCAGCAAACCATTCGGCACCGCGGCGGACCATCGGGTTGGCATAGCCCATCAGCACCAGCGGCACGCCCGGGTGCCGCGCGCGGAAGTCGCCCGCGATCGTCAGGATGTCGGCGGTCCGCGTACCCGCTTCCAGGCTGCGGATATTCGCCAGCTGGATCGCCGGACCGTCCGCCATCGGATCGGTGAAGGGCATGCCCAGCTCGATCACGTCGGCACCACCCGCGACCAGCGCATCCAGGATCGCCGGCGTCGCCTGTGGGGTCGGGTCACCGGCGGTGACGAAGGTCACCAGCGCAGCGCGACCCTCGTCGCGGCACCGCGCGAAAGTATCGGAGATCCGGCTCAAATCCCCACTCCCAGCGCCTCTGCGACGGTGAAGATGTCCTTGTCGCCGCGTCCGCACAGATTGGCGAGGATGATCTGGTCTTCGCGCATTTCCCGTGCCTTGCGCGACACCGCTGCGATTGCGTGCGAAGGTTCGAGCGCGGGGATGATGCCCTCCGTCCGGCACAGCAGCTGGAAGGCATCGAGCGCTTCCACGTCCGTCACCGCCTCATATTGCACGCGCCCGATCTCGTGCAGCCAGCTATGCTCCGGGCCGATGCCGGGATAGTCGAGCCCGGCGGAAATCGAGTGTGCCTCGGCGATCTGGCCGTCCTCGTCCTGCAGCAGGTAGGTCTTGTTGCCATGCAGGATGCCCGGCGCGCCGCCCGCAAGGCTGGCGGCATGCTGTTTGTTCAGGCCGTGGCCCGCCGCCTCGATGCCCAGCATCGCGACTTCGGCGTCGTCGAGAAACGGGTGGAACAGCCCGATCGCGTTGGAGCCGCCGCCGATCGCTGCCACCAGCAGGTCGGGCAGGCGGTTGATGCGCGACAGCATCTGCGCACGCGCCTCGCGCCCGATCACCGACTGGAAGTCGCGAACGAGCTCCGGATAGGGGTGGGGGCCGGCGGCGGTGCCGATGATGTAGAAGGTGTCGTGGACGTTCGCGACCCAGTCGCGAAGCGCCTCGTTCATCGCGTCCTTCAGCGTTGCCGCGCCGCTTGCGACCGGACGCACTTCCGCGCCAAGCAGCTTCATGCGGAACACGTTGGGCTGCTGCCGTTCGGCGTCCTTGGCGCCCATGAAGATGGTGCAGGGCAGGCCGAAGCGCGCGCACACGGTCGCGGTCGCGACGCCATGCTGGCCTGCGCCGGTTTCCGCGATGATGCGGGTCTTGCCCATCCGCATCGCTAGCAGGATCTGGCCGATGCAATTGTTGATCTTGTGCGCGCCCGTGTGGTTGAGCTCGTCGCGCTTGAACCAGACCTGTGCGCCCATGCCGGGCTCCGCGTTCTCCCGCAGCGTCTCTGTGAGCCGTTCGGCATAGTAGAGCGGGCTCGGCCGCCCGACATAATGCTCGAGCAGGTCGTCGAACTGGGCCTGGAATGCCGGATCCGCCTTGGCCGCGCGATATTCGCGCTCCAGATCCAGGATCAGCGGCATCAGCGTTTCGGCGACATACCGCCCGCCGAACTGGCCGAAATGGCCGCGTTCGTCGGGTTGGGCGCGGTAGGTGTTGGGCGCGTTCATGGCGCAGGCTTTAGCAGGGGCAGGAATGCCCTCAACCCCTTTGTGATCTGCGCAGCGTCAGCCGCGCGCCACTGCCGACAGGAAGGCGGCGATCTTGTCCCTGTCCTTCACCCCCGGCTCGCTTTCGACGCCCGAGGAAACATCGACCAGGCGCGCGCCCGTCCGCGCGATCGCCTCGCTGACATTCGCCGGGTCCAGCCCGCCCGACAGGGCCCAGGGAAGCGGGTGGGCAAAGCCTTCCAGCAGCGTCCAGTCGAACCGCAGCCCCATGCCGCCCGGCAGCGCCGCACCCTCCGGCGTCTTGGCATCATAGAGGATCTGGTCTGCGGCACCGGCATATTGTCCTGCCGCCATGAGGTCCGTGCGCGTCTTCACCGCCACGGCGGCCCAGGTTTCTCGACGGTGCCGGCTGCGGATTGCTGCCACCCGCTCGGGCGCTGTCTTGTGAAGCTGGATCGAGTCGAGTCGCCCGGCCGATATAGCGGCGTCGAGCAGCGCGTCGTCGGGATCCACGAACACGCCGACGCGCTGTACATGTCCGGGCACCCGTGCTGCCAGCCCGGCCGCTAGTTCCAACCCGACGTTCCGGGGCGAGGGGGCGAAGAAGACGAAGCCGACATGGCTCGCCCCGCTCGCGACGGCGGCGTCCAGCGTGGCAGGGGTGGAGAGGCCGCAGATCTTGGCGCTAGGAGACATGGCCGCGCGATAGACTGGCACGCTAGACGGCGCGAGGGAAAAGGCAGTGCCGGGTCCCCATCTTGGCGGCGAGATCGATCGCGGGCATTCTCTCGCGATGGTTCTGCTCGACTCGCAAGCCGCCATTTTCACCAGCACCCGTTGATGACGGGGACGTCTCTCGTCCTCGCGTTTCGCTCCCTTCGCCGCCATAAATTGCGATCCTTCCTGACCACGATCGGTATCGTGATTGGCGTTGCTGCGGTCGTGACGATGGTGACGCTTGGCAAGTCGGGATCTGCGGCGGTGCAGCTGCAGATATCCAACCTCGGCACCAACGTGCTGCATGTCCATCCGGGTGCCGGCTTCGGCCGCGGCGGCGGCGGACAACGACCTCCCGACTTCCGCCCTCAGGATATCCTTGCCATCGAACGCCAGGTCGCGGGCGTCACGGCGGTCGCCGGACAGGCGCAGGCGAGAGCCACCGTCATTCGTGGTGGCAACAACTGGTCGACCAGCATCTTCGGCATGAACCACGCCTATTTCGCGGTGCAGCCCTGGCCGTTCGAGGACGGCCGCATGTTCACCCCTGCCGAGGAAGAGGGCGGGAAAGCGGTGTGCATCATCGGCAACACCGTGCGGACCAAGCTGTTCGGGGACGAAAGCCCGGTGGGACAGCGCTTCCGCACCGGCAGCTTTTCCTGCGAGGTCGTCGGCCTGCTCATCAGCAAGGGCCAGGCGGGTTTTGGAGGCGGTGATCAGGATGATTTCGTCATCATGCCGCCCAAGACGGTCGGCCGGCGGTTCCGCGGCGACGCGAATTTCCAGGCCATGCTGGTCGGGGTCGATCCCGCCTTCGATAGGGACCGCGTCTCCGCATCACTTAGCGGCCTTCTGCGCGAGCGGCGGAACCTGGTGCCGGGTCAGGACGACAACTTCAACATCCTCGATCCCAAGCAGATATCGGACGCGCTGGCGGGCACGACCACGCTCCTGACCGCCATCGTGACGGCGGTGGCGGCCATCAGCCTGGGAGTGGGCGGCATCGGCATCATGAACATCATGCTGGTGTCGGTGGCGGAGCGGACGCGCGAAATCGGCATCCGGCTCGCCATCGGGGCCCTGGCGGAGGAGGTGCAGATGCAGTTCCTGGTGGAGGCCGTCGTGCTTTCCTGCGTCGGTGGCCTGGTCGGCCTGGTCCTGGCTCAGATCGCGGTGGCGGTAATCGCGCCGTTCATGACGCTTGGATGGACCTTCGAGCCCATGATCAACCTGACCGCCTTTGCCGTTTCGGCCGCGATCGGCGTCATATTCGGCTATTTCCCCGCACGCCGGGCGGCTGCGCTCAACCCGATCGACGCCCTGCGTCACGAATAGCGGATCAGCGCTGCCCCGGACGCTCCCGGCGCGCCTTCGCCGGTTCTTGCTTGGCCGTCTTGTCGGCCGGGCGGCAGATCCGCTTCACCGGCTGGCACGCGATGCCGATGTTGGAACATTGCTGCCGCCCGGCAACGACGGTGCAGGCACGGCATTGCTGCTGCACCTCCGTGCAGTTCTGCGGGCTCCCGAGAAGCGCCAGGACGACGAGCAACATGGGGGCAGTGTGCGCGCCGCCCCCATGCAGAGTCAATCGTGCGTGGGCAGCGCCTAGAGCGTCCCGCCGATCGCGCGTGCCGCCTCGTCGGGGTCCTCGGCCTGGGTGATCGGACGCCCGATCACCAGGATCGAGGCGCCGCCATCGAGCGCCGCACGCGGGGTGACGACCCGCTTCTGGTCGCCGACCTTGCCCTGCGCAGGCCGCACGCCCGGGACGACGAAGAAGCCGTCGCGCCAGGCTGCGCGGGCAGCGCGAACTTCCTCGCCCGAACAGACGATTCCGTCGACCCCCGCTGACTTGGCGAGCTCGGTCAGCCGCACGACCTGCTCATGGGGGTCGGGTGACAGCCCGATCGAGCGCAGGTCGTCGCTGTCCAGGCTGGTCAGCATCGTCACCGCCACCACCTTGGTGCCGGATGGTGCGGCGGCCTTGGCGTCTTCCAGCATCGCTCGCCCGCCGGCCGCGTGCACCGTCAGGATCGCCGGATTGAGCGGGCCCAGCGCCTGGATCGCCTTGGCGACCGTGTTGGGAATGTCGTGGAACTTCAGGTCCAGGAAGATCGGCAGGCCGATCTCCGCCATCTCGCGGACGCCGTGCCGGCCGTTGGCCATGAAGAATTCCAGGCCCAGCTTGATGCCGCCGACGTGGCGATGCACGCGCTTTGCCAGCGCCTTGGCGCGTTCCAGTTCCGGGGTATCAAGCGCGACGTAGATCGGAGAAGTCATGCACGGTCCTGGGAGAGCGAGGTCGGCAGGACGGGGTGCTCGCCCAGCGCATTGTCGGTCGGGGAAGTGCCCCCGGTCTGGATGGGCGTCTCAACCGGCACCGGCGCGGCCGGTGCCGGGGCCACCGGCGCTGCGGGCGCTAGCGGCAGATCGCCGGGTGCGAGCTTGGCAGGGGCTGCCGCCTGCGCCGCACGCAGATCGGCGAGCGCACGCTCGGTCGCGGCGATCCGCTGGCGCATCCGCCAGCGCACGGTGACGAGCGAGAGATAAGCCGGCAGGAAGCCGGCCAGGAAGGTGATGACGAGCAGCAGCGGCAGGTTCACGTCCGCCACCACGCTGCCCCACAGCCGTACTGGCACCATCGTCATGTTGTTGAGGCTGAAGGCCACCACGACCCCGACGAGCAGCGCCCAGAACAGGGTTTTCAGGAATTGCATGGCCAAGCCCCTATGGTTTGCGGTCGCCGCTTGCTTAGGCGGGGTGGGCCGCGCGGGCAAGGGAGAGGCAAAGTTCAGGCTCGGTCGAGGATCGCCCAGATCGGCAGGTGATCGGATGCGGTGCGCGCGGCCGCGCTCGCGTGAACGCCGGCATCCACGATCTTGAGCTCGGGCGAGACCATGATCCGGTCCAGCCGCCCCACCGGCCGGCGCGCGTGGAAACTGGGGCCGGTAGCGGCGAAACTATGGTGTCTTGCGAAGTCGCGAAGACAGCCAGAGGCGGCGCTCCATTCGTTGAGGTCGCCCATCAGCACCGTCGGCATCCGGTGGGCGGCGCTCTCGCAATGGCTCAGGACCGCGGCCGCCTGCTTGCGTCGCCAAAGGCCGGAAAGGTCCAGATGCATGCCGACCACGCGCAACAGCAGTCCGCCAGTCCGGACGTCGGCGGATACTGCGCCGCGCGGTTCCAATGCGGGCAGTTCCACACGCTCGCAGTCGATCACCTGCGCGGACTTCCGCACCAGCAGGGCGTTGCCGTGCCAGCCCATGCTCCGCGCACGGGCCGCGACCGGCACTGCCCGCCAGTCGGTATGCTCTTCCAGCATGTGCTCGGGAATGACGCCCATGCGCTGGCCAAGTCGGCGGTCGCACTCTTGTAGCGCGATCACATCGGCGTCGATCTCGTTCAGCACTTCCAGCGTGCGCTCCGGCCGCCGGCGGCGGTCGGTGCCGATGGCTTTTCGCATGTTGTAGCTTGCGACCTTGATCATCCAGCGGCGCCTGTCACGGAAAGGATGTGCGAAGAAGTACGCAGCAGCGGCGCTGGTTCCGCAAGCGAAAGGATAGCCACCGCGGCGTGCCTCACCCCCGCGGCAGGGTGATGGTCGCGAGCAGCCCGCCGTCTTGGCGATTGGCGAGCGCGATCTCACCGCCCGCGTCCCGCACGATTGCCTGTGCGAGCGCCAGCCCCAGTCCGATGCCGCCCGTCTCCCGATTGCGGGAGGTCTCAAGGCGGGTGAAGGGCTGGAACACCAATGCGATCTGCTCGTGCGGGATACCGGGGCCGCGATCGGCGACTTCGATGCGGATATGCGCCGCATCCGCAACCAGCCGTACCTCCGCCCCCCCGGCATATTTGATCGCGTTCTCGATCAGGTTACGGATCGCGCGCCGCATCAGCGTCGGGCGGATGCGGATGCGCTGGCGTTCCGATTCCTCGAAGGTGACGTCTGCGCCCAGGTCGCGGAAGTCCTCGACCACCGCGTCGACCAGGGCCGCAAGATCGACCTGTGTCTCCGCCTCGCTGGGACGTCCCAGACGCGCGAGGGACAGGATGTCCTCCAGCGTGCGGTTCATCTCGTCGATGGTCTCGGCCATCTTCGCCCGATCGGAATCGTCCTCGACCGACTCGATCCGGACCCGCAGCGCTGCGAGTGGCGTGCGCAGGTCATGGCCGATGGCGCCCAGCATCCGGTCCTTTTCCTCGAGCATGCCGCTGACGCGGATGCTCATCCCGTTGAACGCCGCGATCACCGCCTGCACGTCGCCGGGCCCGGATTCCTCGACGGTATTGGCCGCCGATCCTGGGCGATAGTCGTGCGCGGCTTGCGCCAGCGCGCGCAGCGGCTTGGAAATGCGACGCCCGATCCACAGCACCGGCAGCAGCACGAAGCCGTAAAGGATCAACGTCTGCGCAATCAGTTGCCAGATGAGTGGCTGGTTGGTGTTGGGCCACGGCGTCTCCAGCACCAGCCACCCCTGGGCCGGGATCTCCGCGGCCACCGTCAGGATCGCCCCGAACCGACGCAAACGCTCGGCATGGACTCTGTCCATCCGGGCGAGGGCGGGATTGTCGGGGTCGATCGGCCGGATCGCAGTCTGTATCTGCCCGACCTGCAAGCCGGCATCGGCAAAAGCGGCGCGGACGGCGTTCTCGAACTCGTCGTCGCCGATCGTCGAGAGGGCCGGAGGGGCGTACGGCATCAGTCGCACCGAGCGAAGACGCTCGCGTGCGCGCTGGTGCGCTGTTGCCGGTCGCCCGCTGCGCAGCCGTTCGGCGGCGTCCACCATGCGGGTAACCGCGGGAACCGTCACCTGCGCAAAGCGGACGGCGCGCCGCTCCCGCAGCAGCAGGCCGAAGTTGATCGCCTGCGCCACGAACAGCGCGATCGCGACCAGCAGTGCGATCTGCCCCGACAGGCTGCGCGGCCACAGCCTACTCAAAGCCGCGTTACCTCGCTGGCCAGCGTGTAGCCGCCGCCCCACACGGTCTTGATGATCTCGGGATTCTTGGCGTCGGTCTCGATCTTCTTGCGCAGGCGGCTGATCTGATTGTCGATGGCGCGGTCGAACGCTGCCGCTTCGCGTCCCTGGGTCAGGTCCAGCAACTGGTCGCGGGTGAGCACCTGGCGCGGCCGCGTCACCAGGGCGTGGAGCAGATTGTACTCGCCCGTCGACAAGGGCACGGAAACGCCTTCGCGATCGACGAGGCTGCGTTCGCCGCTCTTGAGCACCCAGCCGGCAAAGGCGAACGAACCGCTTTCCGGGGCATGCTGGCGCACGCCGCCCGATGCCATCCGCCGCAGCACGACCTTGATCCGTGCGGCGAGTTCCCGCGGGGAAAACGGCTTCACGACATAGTCGTCGGCGCCCATCTCAAGCCCGACGATGCGGTCGGTCTCTTCGGCGCGGGCGGTCAGGAGAATGACGGGGGTCTCGCTGGTCTCGCGGATGTGCCGGCACAGCGACAGGCCGTCCTCGCCCGGCATCATGATGTCGAGCACGACCAGGTCGATCGCATAGGCGGCCAGGCGCGCGCGAGCGCCCTCGGCGTCGCCCGCCTGGGTCACGCGGAAGCCCTGTTTGGTGAGATACTGGGAGAGCGGCTCGCGGATCGACCGTTCGTCGTCGACCAGCAGCAGATGGGGAATGTCGGCCATGGCGGGGACCTATCACACTCCCGCGTCATGACGACAACTGCGGGAGAATGCCGGGCGGGGGGACGCCCGCCCGGCAGGGAGAGTTATTTGGCGCTGGTGCCCGTCGGGGCTGCCGACTGGGCGTGGCGCGCGCCGCGTGCCTTCATCCGCTCGCGCATGGCGCTCTGCTCGGCAGCGTCGATGCGACCGTCGCGGTTGGCGTCCATCCGCTCAAAGCGCGCCGCCGCGGCTGCGCGGAACTCCTCGCGGCTGATCACACCATCCTTGTTGGTGTCGACGCGCTCAAGCATTCGGCCACCCTTACCACCGCGGTGGTGCATGCGCTTGCCGGCAGTCGCCCTTCCATCCGTCGCGGTGGGCGCCGTTGGTGCTGCGCGCTCGGCGCCGCCGCGGCCGCGATGATGCGGACGGCGCATCTCGCTCGCCTCGAGCTTGCCGTCCTTGTTCTGGTCCATGCGGTTGAACTGGCGGTCGGCCGCGGCAAGCGCTTCGGCGCGGGTGATCACGCCGTCCTTGTCGGCGTCCATCATCGCCATCGGATTGGCGCGGCGGGGCGCTGCGGAATCCTGGGGTGCAGCGTACGCAGCCCCGGCCAACATGGAGGCGCCGAGCGCCGCCGCAATTACAAACTTCTTCATGCGAAAGCCTCTGTTTTTCCTGCCGGGGCATCATGCCTCGGCGACTGTTGCCCTTATGGCTCCGCCCTGTCGCATCGGTGTGTCGAACGACCGAAAAAGTGTCGCAAATTGTCTCGGCGGCGCTGCTCCTGATCAGGGGCGTGCGGGGGACTGGCCGAACAGGTGGCGACGCGCCTCCTCACTCATCTCGCCGGCGGCCGGGTTCACCGTTTCCGCCAGCGCATAGGCGCGCTGGGTCGCCGGACGATTGCGGATCGCCTCGAACCAGCGCTCGACGTTTGGGAAATCGGCCAGGTTCTGGCCCTGCGCCTCATGCGGCACGATCCACGGATAGGCGGCCATGTCGGCGATCGAATAGTCGCCGGCGATGAACTCGCGGCCGTCCAGCCGTCGATCAAGGACGCCGTACAAGCGGCTGGTTTCCTTGACATAGCGGTCGATCGCGTAGGGGATTTTCTCGGGTGCGTAGCGGTTGAAATGGTGGTTCTGGCCCAGCATCGGCCCAAGCCCGCCCATCTGCCACATCAGCCACTGCGTCTGCTCGACCCGCGTACGCACGTCCGGCCCGAGGAAGCGGCCGGTCTTCTCCGCCAGGTACAGCAGGATCGCGCCGGATTCGAAGACGCTGATCGACTCGCCGCCGCCGGCCGGCTCGTCATCGATGATCGCGGGCATACGATTGTTGGGCGCGATCTTCAGGAAGTCCGGGTCGAACTGCTCTCCCTTGCCGATGTTCACCGGATGAATGGTGTAGGGCACTTCCGCTTCCTCCAGGAACAGCGTGACCTTGTGACCGTTCGGGGTAGGCCAATAGTGGAGATGAATCATCGGCAGGGGCTCCTTGGTGTCGTTGTCGGAAATGGGCAGGGCTAGGACGCGGTACAACCCGGACGTTGCTCAGGCGGAACGACCTGTCTCTGCGTGCGTATGAATCTCGGTGGGCGCGGCAGAACGACTGCGTCCATGATTGGGGAGAGTGCAATGGCCTATGGTACGCCACCCGCGCCCGGAATTCGTCCGGGCTGCGGCGACGTTGACGGGCGCTCGGCATGAGCAACCAGGACACGTCCCAGTTGCTGGGGACGCGCCCGGCCGACGATCTTGACGGCGTGGCGCTGGAACGCTGGTTGCGGGACACGGTCGAGGGTTTTGAAGGACCGCTCGCCTATGTTCGGTTCGCCGGGGGGCGACGCAACCCGACCTACCGCCTCGACACCCCCGAACGCGGCTATGTGCTTCGCCGCCGGCCGGCACATCCCGGCGGCGAGGAGCGCCATCCGCTGGACCGCGAGTACCGCCTGCTCCAGGCACTGCGACCGACCGGCTACCCCGTTCCCCGAACGCTGGCGCTCTGCAGCGACCCTGAGGTGATCGGCAGCCCCTTTTACGTGATGGAACTGGCGGAAGGCCGCACGCTCTGGGACGAGACGATCCCGGGCATGACGGCGGCGCATCGGCGCGAGCACTTCAATGCCTGGATCGATGCCCTTGCGGCGCTTCATGCGATCGACCCTGCACCCTTGGCGCTGGACGCCGCCGGATACACCGAGTGCGATCTCGACTGGAAGGTCGCAGACTGGATCGGCAGGCACGCCGCGACCGTAACCCCGACGCTTGCGCGGCTCGCGGCCTGGCTGCCGCAGGCGCTGCCTGAGCCCACCCCGGCCGCAATCGTCCACGGCGACTTCCGCCTCCAGAACCTGATGTTCGCGCGGGAAGGCGCCGCGGTGGAAGTGGTGCTCGACTGGGACAAGGCGGGGTTGGGAGATCCCCGCATCGATCTCGCCTATGTTCTCGCGCGCTGGGTGAGCGGAACGGAAGCGCATCCGTCGTTGGACGAGATCGCCGACGCCGAGAACGGCATCCCGACTTCGGACGAAGTGGTTGACCGCTATTGCCGGGCGAGCGGTCGGGAGGCGGGCACTGCGCTCGACTGGCACCTTGCCTATACGCTGTTCCGCCTGGCTGTCGTCAGCCATCCGGAGGACCCGGCCCATTCGGCGGCTCTGGCCGAAAACGCATGGCAGTTTGCGGAACGGGCGGGCGCCTAGGGCCCATACCCGTTCCGCCACTGGCCGCTCAGCTTCGCTTTCGGATCAGCCCCTCCTGCGCGGTGCTGGCGATGAGCCGGCCGTCACGGGTAAAGATCCGGCCGCGCGTGAACCCGCGGCCGTTGCCGGCCCAGGGGCTGTCCGTCGAGTAGAGCAGCCAGTCGTCGAAGCGGAACGGCTCGTGCAGCCACAACGCGTGGTCGAGGCTTGCGGTCTGCATCCGCGGATCGCCCAGCCGCACGGAGTGCGGCATCATCGACGTGCCAAGCAGCAGCATGTCGCTGGCATAGGCGAGGACGGCGCGGTGAAGTGCCGGGTCGTCGGGCAGGGGAGCCACCGTCCGGAACCAGCTGTTCTGCACCGGCGGCCGCGGCTCGGATCGCAGCCAATCGCCCGGCGCCACCGGACGCATCTCGATGGGTCGCGGCTGGGCAAGAAAGCGGCGGACCGGGTCGGGTAGCGCGTCCGCCAACTCCTTTTGCACCTCGGACTCCGATCCCAGCGCCTCGGGCGGCGGCACGTCCGGCATCACGTCCTGATGGTGCAGCCCTTCCTCCTGATGCTGGAACGAGGCCGCGAGCACCAGGATCGGCTGCCCACCCTGCAGCGCCATGACCCTGCGCGTGGCAAAACTGCGGCCGTCGAAATCACGCGTCACCCGGAAGATGATCGGACGCTCGGCATCGCCCGCACGCATGAAATACGCATGCAGCGAATGCGCCACCTTGTCCTCGATCGACCGCTGTGCCGCCTGAAGCGCCTGGCCGATGACCTGGCCGCCGAACACGCGCCCACGACCGTCGGGCAGCCGAGCGCCGCGATAGAGGTCGGTGTCGAGTTCCTCCAGGTCGAGCAGCGAGGTCAGGGTTTCGACCAGCAGTTCGGGGGTGTGCGTCATGGAAATAGCCGTTCCTTCAATCCGATCGCCTTAATAGGCACGTGCTTTACGTATTCGGCAAGCATTTATGCAGCTGCCTTGACGGAGAGACGTGCGGCGGCTTGAACCCGCGCTGTGTCCAAGGAGCAACCGATCGAACCGCAGCCGGGCGCCGGCTGGCCGGCCTGTACCCTGGCCGAGGCCACGACGCGGCTGACCGCACCCGGTGCGCGGTTCGAGATGGAGACGGTGGCGATCGGCGGTGTGCCCACGCGGACGTGGAAGCACGCACCCCGCAGCCTGGCCGCGCTGGCCCAGGCATCCCGCGCGCATGGCGACCGGCTGTTCCTGATCCACGGGGAAGACCGCGTCACCTATGAGGCGAGCTATCGGGCGGTCGCGACGCTTGCCGCCGCGCTTAATGCGCGCGGTATCACCCAGGGGGACCGGGTCGCGATCGCGATGCGCAACCGCCCGCAATGGTCGATCGCCCTGATGGCGATCGCCAGCCTCGGCGCCATCGCGGTACCCCTCAACGCCTGGTGGACCGGCGGTGAGCTTGCGTTCGCGCTCGCCGATACCGAGGCCCGGCTGCTGATCGCGGATGCCCGCCGCCACGAACGCCTGCTCGCCCGCTATGCCGAGCTGCCCGCGCTGGAGACTATCCTGGTGTCCGGCTGGCACGATCCGCTGCCGCACCATGCCGAGCCGCTGGAGGCGCTGATCGGGAGCCCCGACCGATGGATACACCTCCCCGAGGTGCCGTTCCCGGACGTTGACGTCCTGCCGGACGATCCCGTCACCATCTTCTACACCAGCGGCACCACCGGTGGTCCCAAGGGCGCGGTCGGCACCCACCGCAACCTGATGAGCAACATCCTCTCCTCGGCTTTTGTTTCCGCCCGTACGCTGCTGCGGCGGGGCGTGGCGCTCCCCGAACGGTCGCCGCCGCAGACGGTGCTGCTGCCCATCCCGCTCTTCCACGTGACCGCCTGCAGCGCCTTTCTGATGATCGCGATCGCGACCGGAGGGGCGATCGTGCTGATGCGGAAATGGAACCCCGCCGCCGCCATGTCTCTCATCGAGCGGGAGCGGATCGAGGCCATCGGAGGCGTTCCCGCCATCGCGTGGCAACTACTCGAGCACCCGGACCGCGATGCGCACGACCTCTCCTCGCTGGTCCGCATCGCGTATGGCGGCGCCCCGGCCGCCCCGGAGCTTGCCCGGCGTATCCACGCGGAGTTCGGCGCCATGCCGAGCAACGGCTGGGGCATGACCGAGACGATGGCGACGGTCGCGAGCAACGCCGCCGAGGAGTATCTCGCCCGTCCCACCAGCTGCGGGCCACCCGTCGCCACGGCCGATCTCAAGCTTCTCTCACCGGACACGGGCGAGCCCTTGCCCAAGGGAGAAGTGGGCGAACTCTGGGCGCGAGGGCCGATGGTGGCGCAGGGTTACTGGAACCGGCCGGAGGAGACGGCTGCCAGCTTCGTCGACGGCTGGGTTCGCACCGGCGACCTTGCCCGGATCGATGCAGACGGCTTTTGCCACATCGTCGACCGGCTGAAGGACGTGGTGATCCGCGGCGGCGAGAACATCTACGCGGTCGAGGTAGAGGACGTGCTCTATGCGCACCCCGCCGTTACCGATTGCGCGCTGATCGGGATCCCGCACCGCGCACTTGGGGAAGAGCCCGCTGCCGTTGTCCACCTGGCCCCCGGCACCCGCGCCGACGAGGCCGAGTTGCAAGCCTGGGTTCGCCACCGCCTCGCAGCCTTCAAGGTGCCTGTGGCGATTCGGTTCGTGGAGTCGACCCTGCCCCGAAACGCGAACGGCAAGATCCTGAAGCGGGATCTGCGGGCGATGTTCGCGGCATAGCCGACGCCGCCGCTCAGCCGGCCCTGGGATCGTAGCTGCCGAACGTCCAGGCATTCGCCTCCGGATCGCGCGCGCTGTAGCTGCGTCCGCCATAGGTCAGGTCTTCCGGGGCCATGAAGATCTGGGCGCCGGCGGCGGCGGCGGTCGCGGCATGGCCGTCGACATCCTCAACCACCAGGTAGAGCGACTGGGTGATGCCACCGGCATCATATGGCGTTCGCAGCGCCGCCGCCCGCGCGAACGGTGTCTCCATCACCGAGGACAGCATGATCATTTCGCCGTTCCACACCAGCTCGGCGTGGGCCACGCGCGTCGGGTCCTTTGGGTCGCTGTACACCGCGTGCCGGGTGAAGCCGAAGGCGGAACACAGAAATTCGATGGCCCCGGGGGCATCAGCGTAGCGCAGCACGGGAATGATCGCAGGACGAACCGTCATGGCCTGTCTCCTCGTCCCGGCGCGGATTCTCTCCGGCCGGGACGCTGATCCTACGCGCTTCGCAGTCGGGACTAAAGCTAGGCGAGCGTCTCGTCGTCGCGATACTTGATCTGGAGGTAGCGGTTGCGCGTCGCCAGACTGTCGAGATCGCCCTGAGCCAGTTGACGGCTCATGTCGGCGATCTCCTCGTCGATCACCTTCAGCCCCTCGATCAGCTGGTCGTCCGGGGTGCGGCCGTTGCGCTCCACCCGTCGCAGCGTCTCGGGCACGCGCTGATAACCGCGCACCAGCTCGGGGAGCTGCTCGCCCACCAGCTTGCGCACCTCGGCAGCGGCAGGCTCGCGCTCGTCGAGCGCGCCCAACTGCTGGCTGAGTGCATCGAGCCGGACACCGATCGAGTCGGTCAGCG